>NZ_CP112866.1:0-656500 GCF_026410085.1 Pseudomonas quebecensis | reverse complement strand
GTAGTTCATGTTGGCGATACCGCCTTCGTACATGAGGTCAACGATCAGCTTCAGTTCGTGCAGGCATTCGAAGTAGGCCATTTCCGGCGCGTAGCCAGCTTCAACCAGAGTTTCGAAACCGGCTTTAACCAGCTCAACGGTACCGCCGCACAGAACGGCTTGCTCGCCGAACAGGTCGGTTTCGGTCTCGTCCTTGAAGGTGGTTTCGATGATGCCGGTACGACCGCCACCCACGCCGGCGGCGTAGGACAGCGCAACGTTCTTGGCGTTGCCCGACGCGTCCTGGTAGATCGCGATCAAGTCAGGGATACCACCGCCTTTGACGAACTCGGAACGCACGGTATGGCCCGGTGCTTTCGGCGCGATCATGATTACGTCGAGGTCGGCGCGCGGCACAACCTGGTTGTAGTGGATCGCGAAGCCGTGGGAGAACGCCAGGGTGGCGCCTTTTTTGATGTTCGGCTCGATTTCGTTCTTGTACAGCGAAGACTGGAACTCGTCCGGGGTCAGGATCATGACCAGGTCGGCAGCAGCAACGGCGGAAGCGACGTCCGTCACTTTCAGGCCGTGGGCTTCAGCCTTGGCCACGGTGGCCGAGCCTTTGCGCAGGCCGACAGTCACGTCAACGCCGGAGTCTTTCAGGTTGCAGGCTTGCGCGTGACCTTGGGAGCCGTAGCCGATGATGGCGACTTTCTTGCCCTGGATGATCGACAGGTCACAATCTTTATCGTAATAAACTTTCATGAGGTTCCTCTATATATCCAGGCCGTAAGGCCATTCGCTAATTTGGTTTAGATGCTGAGTACTTTGTCGCCACGGGCAATCCCGGTGACACCACTGCGGACGGTTTCCAAAATCGAGGCCGTCCCGATCGACTGGATGAAGCTGTCCAGCTTGTCGCTGGTACCGGTCAGTTGAACGGTATAAACACTGGCGCTCACATCGACGATCTGCCCGCGATAAATATCGGTAGTGCGCTTGATCTCGGCACGCTGGGCGCCCGTGGCCTTGACTTTAACCAGCATCAGCTCGCGCTCGATATGGGCGCTTTCCGACAGGTCGACCAACTTGACCACTTCGATCAGCTTGTTGAGGTTTTTGGTGATCTGCTCGATCACCTCATCGTGGCCGACGGTGGTCAACGTCAGACGCGACAGGGTCGGATCTTCGGTTGGGGCCACGGTCAGGCTTTCGATGTTGTAGTTACGTTGTGAAAACAGGCCGACAACACGCGACAGGGCGCCGGGTTCGTTCTCCAGAAGCAGGGAGATAATATGCCGCATGATTAAGTACGCTCCGTCTTGTTCAGCCACATGTCGCGCATAGAGCCGTCTTTGATCTGCATCGGGTAGACGTGCTCGCTGGTATCCACCTGAATATCGATGAACACCAGGCGATCCTTCATGGCGAACGCCTCTTCCATCTTAGGCTTCAGATCTTTCAGATCGGTGATGCGAATGCCGACGTGGCCATAGGCTTCAACCAACTTGACGAAGTCCGGCAACGATTCCATGTAGGAGTGGGAGTGACGGCTACCGTAGCTCATGTCCTGCCACTGACGAACCATGCCCAGCACGCCGTTGTTCAAGCAGACGATCTTCACGGGAAGGCCGTACTGCAGGCACGTCGACAGCTCCTGGATGTTCATCTGGATGCTGCCTTCGCCGGTGACGCACGCAACGTCCGCCTCCGGGAAGCTCAGCTTCACCCCCATGGCCGCTGGGAAACCAAAGCCCATCGTGCCCAGGCCACCGGAGTTGATCCAGCGGTTCGGCTTGTCGAACTTGTAGTACTGCGCAGCGAACATCTGGTGCTGCCCCACGTCGGAGGTCACAAAGGCGTCGCCCTTGGTCACTTCGCAGAGGGTTTCGATCACGGTTTGGGGCTTGATGATGCTGCCGTCGCCCTTGTCGTACGGGAACAGGCCGCGATCACCGCGCCATTCGTCGATCTGCTTCCACCAACTGGCGACAAACTCCTTGTTCGGCGCTTCACCGATGTCCTTGAGCGCTGCCACCATTTCAGTCAATACGCTTTCCACCGGCCCCACGATCGGCACATCGGCCTTGATGGTCTTGGAGATGGATGCAGGGTCAATGTCGATGTGGATGATCTTGGCATTCGGGCAAAACTTGCTCGCGCCATTGATCACACGGTCGTCGAACCGCGCGCCAACCGCCAGAATGACATCCGCGTGGTGCATGGTCAGGTTGGCGGTGTAGCTGCCGTGCATACCGAGCATGCCGACGAACTGACGATCCGAACCCGGGAATGCACCGAGGCCCATCAAGGTATTGGTTACCGGCAGGTTGAGCAGCTTGGCCAGTTCGGTCAGCGGCGCGGAGCCACCGCCCAGGATCACGCCACCACCCGAGTACAGCACGGGACGCTTGGCCGCCAGGAGCATTTCCGCTGCCTTGCGAATTTGACCCGAGTGCCCACGGACGGCCGGGCTGTAGGAGCGCAATTTGGCTTTCTTCGGAAAAATGTATTCGAATTTCTCCGCCGGGTTGGTCATGTCTTTCGGAATATCGACCACCACAGGGCCCGGACGACCGGACTGCGCGAGGTAGAACGCCTTTTTCATGACTTCCGGAATTTCCGAGGCATGCTTGATCATGAAGCTGTGTTTCACGATCGGCCGGGAGATACCGATCATGTCGGTTTCCTGGAATGCGTCGGTACCGACCATGGTGCTGGCAACCTGGCCGGAAATGATCACCATTGGGATGGAGTCCATATAAGCAGTCGCGATGCCGGTAATGGCATTGGTTGCGCCTGGGCCTGACGTTACCAGCACCACACCGGCTTTACCGGTGGCACGGGCATAGCCGTCAGCCATATGGGTCGCGGCTTGTTCGTGGCGAACCAGGATGTGGGTAACAGCCGGTTCCTTGAACAGCGCGTCGTAAACATGCAGAAGAGCACCACCTGGGTACCCGTAGATATAGTCGACGCCTTCGTCACGCAAAAAGCGGACGAGCATCTCACCACCAGATAAAAGCTCCACGTTGTTCACCTCTAAAACGCCAGAATACCGTCCGTTGAAAACCGACGGGTCTTAATAGGTTTACTTCTCAACAGAGCATGAGCGACGGTGGTCGCCGACTACGTCAGCACTGACTGAGCAAGTATTGGGATCGTCCCAAGTGTTGCGGGCTTTTCCCACCCAGCGCGAGGTAACGCGTTGCGGGTGTAACAGGTCGGCGCGGATGTGCGCCTCATGATCTGCTGAGCGGGCCTGCTTCTGGCAGTCCCGATACAGCGGACTTTGGATTCTTCTGTTTCAGGCCGTTCAAGTCAAGCAATAATTGCGCTTTTTTCCAACTAAGCGCATGAGAACGCATAAGAAAGGGCTGTGAGGAGGGATAAAACTCGCCTGAATGTCGTCAAGCGGTAGAAATATGCGCAAGACTGCCGAAAAAGCCGGCAGTCAGGCAATTAACGAGCGCCGACGATCAATTGATCGAACTTTTTCAGCGCATTGCGCAGCCCGAGGCTTTCCACAGGCCGGTCGGCGTAGACCATCTCGGCCATTTCCAGAATTCCCGATGCGCCGGGCAGAGGCAGATCCTGCTCAAGGATGTGCTTCATGCGCGCCAGGAAAACCCACTGCAGCCATTGATGAAAGTCCAGCGTGTCCACCGAAAACGGCTCGACACTCCTGAGCGCCTCAGGGCTGGGAGGCGTCTCGTCCCACCAGCCCTGCACACGCAATTCCCGCTCGATCAGCAATAACTGTTCGGCAATCGCATGAAAACGCCCATCCATCAGAGGTTGACCTTGGCTTTCTGCCGAGCCTGGGCCGCACCGGCGGCATCACCCTGCGCCGCGCGCGCATCACCGATCAAAGCCCATAGGCTGGCTTGCAGGTCAGGCCGACCATTGGCCAGGCTGAGACCGCGACGCGCGAACTGTTCAGCCTGCGGCGCGTCGCCCTGGGCCATGCGCACCTGCGCCAAGCGATACAGAACCTGAGGCTCACGCGGCGCAACACGTTGCGCACGTTCAAGGCTGGACGATGCGCCATTCAAATCGCCGCCTGCCTGCTGCTGTTGCGCGGTAGTCAGCAAGGCCAGCACCGGCCCGTCCAACTGCTCATCAGCCGACAGGCCACCCGCATTGGAAGACGACGGAATGCCGCTCGGCGACGATGGCATGTTATAGGTGCCCTGATTGACTGGCGCCGTCTGAATCGGCGTGGCATCGATCGGCCCGGAAGTGCTTGGCCCTGGCGTCCACGGCTCAGCGCTGATCGGCGCCGCTGTGGCAGCACCGCCGCCGGGAACCATCACTACCACGCCCGAATCCTGCGGCACCGCTTGGGCCGCGGCCTGCACAGGACGCTTGGTCACGGTCTGGCGGAAGCCGCCATTGGCCGAGATACGGTCGCTATTGGAAACGGCTGTGCTCGAGTCCACCACGGGAATGGAACCGCGCTGCACGCTGGAGCAACCGCTGAGCAAAGCCAGCGCTGTAATAGCTGGAATCCACCACTTGTTCACTTGAAACCCTCTTTGCTTAATTCATCCAGCCCTTGACCCAGTCCATCACCGATTCCGCGTCAGCAGGGGCACCGCCACCGCACGCGGCACCGGGTGGTGGTTCGCTGCCGCGAATATACGGCATCTGCACCGCCCCCGGACAGTTCGCATCGGAGCCCTGGCCGGTGTGTGGATCAATCCAGGCCTGCACAATGTTGTCCGGCTGCGGCATGTTCAACGGAAGCGGGTCGGCCTTGCGCATGAAACTGGTCCAGACCTGCAACGCCCCCGTGGCACCGGTGAACGGCGTCTTGCCATTATCGTCACGGCCCAACCACACGACAGCCAGCACATCCTGTCCAAAACCTGCGAACCAGCTGTCGCGCGAATCGTTACTGGTACCCGTCTTGCCCGCCAACGTCAGATTCGAAGGCAGCACTTTATAGACCGAACTGCCAGTACCTTCGCGCATCACGCGCTGCATAGCGTTCTGGATCAGGTAGATGGAACCCGCGTCGAAACGCTGCTGAATCTGGAACGGATAGCGCTTGAGCGGTTCACCCTCGGCCGTCAATACGCTGCGAATACCGCGCATCGGCGTGTTGAAGCCACCGTTGGCCAGGGTCTGGTACATGGTTGCAACTTCCATTGGCGTCATGGCGCCGGCGCCCAGCAGGATCGACGGGAACGCCGGGAATTCCCGCTCGATGCCCAGGCGCGCCAGCGTCTTGAGCACGCTCGGCACCCCGACTTCCAAGCCAAGCCGAGACGTGGAGATGTTGTAGGAGTGCGCCAACCCCTGGTACAGAAATACCGTGCCATGGGAACGGCGATCAAAGTTCTGGGGGGTCCAGACCTGGCCATCGGCGCCCTTGACCGACAGCGGATCGTCCGAGAGCCAGCTGGTGAGCGTGTACTTGTTCGGTTTTTCCAACGCCGTCAAATACACCGCCGGCTTGACCAGCGAGCCAATCGGACGCACAGCATCCAAGGCCCGATTGAATCCGGCGAAGCTGGCCTGACGACTGCCGATCATGGCCTGCACTTCACCCGTCTCAGGATTGGTCACGACCATTGCCGCTTCCACTTCATCGGAACCCTTGCGGCCGGTCAGGCGCTTGAAGGTGTCGTTGACCGATGCTTCGGCCTTCATCTGCAGGATCGGATCGAAGCTGGTGAAGATCCGCAGGCCTTCCTCGGTCAAGTCTTCGTCGCGGTAGTCTTCACGCAACTGGCGTTTGACCAGGTCGATAAAGCCGGGGAAGGAGCTGTCCGCCAACTTGCCACGCGAGGTCACGCCCAGCGGCATTTTCTTGGCTGCGGCAACCTGCTCGGCGGTTGCGACACCCTGCTGCTCCAGCACATCCAGCACCAGGTTACGGCGTTCCAGCGCACGCTCCGGGTTGCGACGCGGGTTGTAATAGGACGGGCCCTTGACCATGCCGACCAACAGTGCGACCTGATGCAGCTTCAATTCGGACAGCGGCTGACCGAAAAAGAACTGACTGGCCAGGCCAAAACCATGCACCGCGCGCTGGCCGTCCTGGCCGACGAAGACTTCATTAAGGTAAGCCTCGAGAATTTCCTGCTTGCTGTAGTGCAGCTCAAGCAGCATCGCCATCATGGCTTCAGTGAGCTTGCGGGTCAGGCTGCGCTCGTTGGTCAGGTAGAAGTTCTTGACCAATTGCTGGGTAAGCGTACTGCCGCCCTGGGTCATTTTGCCGCCGGAGGTATTTACCCAGATGGCGCGGGCAATCGACTTGGGCGAGACGCCCCAGTGACTGTAAAAATCGCGATCCTCCACCGCAACCAGCGTTTCGAGCAGGTACGGCGGCACCTGGTCCAGCTTGATCAGGATGCGATCTTCGAGATTCTTGGGGTAAATTCCGCCAATCATCAGCGGTTCCAGGCGAACCACCGGCAACTTCGAGCCGTTGAGCGACGACAGTTCGGCTACATAGTCGCCGGAGAAGCGCACACGTACCGGCTGAGGTTTTTCCAGACCTTCATAGAACTGGAAGCCACGGGTGTTCAAATCGACGGTGTTACCGCTGACGGCCGCGGCACCGGGGCCATTGCTGACGGGTTCACGACGATAACCGAGCGCGTCGAGCTCGGTGAGGAAGTCGTCCTTGCTCAGCTTCTGGCCGGTAAACAACTCCAGCGGGCGTGCGTAGACCTTGGCCGGAATGGTCCACCGTTTACCGGAGAATTTCTCCTGGACCACGGCGTCGAGGTACACCGCAAAGCCGGCGAGCACGACAAGACCGACAAGGCCGAGCTTGAGCGCCCAGCCCAACCAGGGGCGCAGGCTGCGGGAGGGTGTTTTTTTACGGGAACGGGGAGATCGGGTTCGAGTCATGGCGGCGGATTATACGCACTTTATCGATGATCAACATGAGCCGGACAGCGGTTTGCACGACCGCCCACAGCGGCCATAATGCCCACCATGATTTCCCCCAGACTCTGAAGGATCGCCCGTGAGCCAGTCCCTGATCGCAGCCCTGCAAAACCCAGCGTTGTACCCGCATCCGGTAGAAGCGTTCCAAGTCATCGAAACCCATATCTCCTGGGTCATTTTGACCGGCCCTTATGCCTATAAACTGAAGAAGCCGATGAACTTCGGGTTCCTGGACTTCACCGCCTTGGACGATCGCGGGCACTTTTGCATAGAGGAACTGCGCCTCAACCAACGCCTGACAACAGATTTATATCTGGACGTACTGCCGATTACCGGCACCACCGAATCGCCGCAATTGGGCGGTGATGGCCCGGTGATCGAATACGCGCTGAAAATGCGCCAGTTTCCGCAAAGCCAGCTGCTGAGCACCTTGCAGGCCAATGGCGAACTGACCAGTGCGCACATCGATGAGATGGCCCGGCAGATCGCGCACTTTCATCTCACCGCCCCACACGTACCGCAAGCTCACCCCGCCGGCACCCCGGACGAGGTGATGGCGCCGGTGCGACAGAACTTCGAACAAATTCGGCCTTTCCTCAGCGATAAGGCCGACCTGATTCAACTCGACGCCCTGCAAGCCTGGGCCGAAAGCAGCTTCGAGCGCCTCAAGCCACTGCTCGCGCAACGCAAGCTCGATGGGTTCACCCGCGAATGCCATGGTGATATCCACCTCGGCAACGCCACGCTGATCGATGGTCAGGTGGTCATTTTTGACTGCATCGAATTCAACGAGCCGTTTCGCTTCACCGACGTTTACGCCGACACCGGCTTCCTGGCCATGGACTTGGAAGATCGCGGGCTCAAGTCCCTGGCGCGCCGCTTCATCAGCCAATACCTGGAGCTGACCGGTGACTATCAGGGCCTTGAGTTGCTGAACTTCTACAAAGCCTACCGCGCCCTGGTCCGTGCCAAAGTTGCGCTGTTCAGCATGCCGAGCGAGGCCAGCCCGGTGCAACGCGCCACCACCCTGCGCCAGTACCGCAACTACGCCAATCTGGCGGAAAGCTACAGCACCATTCCATCGCGCTTTCTGGCGATCACCCACGGTGTGTCGGCGGTTGGAAAGAGCCACGTTGCCATGCGCCTGGTGGAAGCCTTGGGCGCCGTACGCCTGCGTTCGGACGTGGAGCGCAAGCGCCTGTTCGGCCAACAGCAGATAGAAAACACGCCCCAGGCCGGTATCTATGCCGCCGATGCCAGCATCAAGACCTACGCACGCCTGAATGAAATCGCCACCATCGTGCTGCGCGCCGGTTTCCCCGTGGTGCTGGATGCCACATTCCTCAAACGCGAACAGCGCGATGCCGCCGCCAAAGTCGCCGAAGCCACCGGTGCGCCTTTTCTGATTCTGGATTGCAATGCGCCACCCGCGGTAATCGCCAGCTGGCTGGCACAACGTCAGGCGGAACAAAACGACCCTTCCGACGCGACCCTCGCCGTTATTGAGGAACAACAGGCCAACCGCGATCCGCTGACGGCCGAAGAACTGTTGCAGAGCAAGCGCGTAGAGACCAATCAGAGCGGGACATTGGATGCGTTGGTCGCGCACATTCGCCAACGTCTGCCAGGCTTGTAAGAAATATTTCTTGGTCGTGTCGCTGCTTGAGGCGCGCGACCTGCAAATAGTGGCACTATAATGGCGTCATAATTCCAACAGGAGTCGCCTTCATGAGTCAGCCCAAGCTTCTCGATACTCCGCTCTACTCGCTCCTGCATAAAGATGATATCCGCGGCTTCAACCACGAGCGCCCGACAGAGGGCATTGTCGATATGCGGGGCGGCGACTTCCGTGGGCTGGACCTGCGCGAGCTGAACGCCAATGGCGTGGATTTCACCGACGCGTATTTCCGCTCCGCCGATTTGCGCGGCGTGGATTTGCGCGGTTGCTCGCTGGAAGGCGCCAGCCTGGCGCATGCGCAGATTTCAGGCGCCTACTTTCCGCCTGAGCTGACCGCGGATGAAATCCTCATGTCGGTCAATTTCGGCACCCGCCTGCGCTACCGCACCAAGTGAACCCAACGACCTAAGCCCCGGTCATGCAAGCGCGTAACCGGGAGCTTGCGGCTGCGTCAGTCATGGCTACCACTCCATTCTTATAAGCGTTTAAGCCGCTTCGGAGCAAAGAACTGCACTTTTCCTACTGAGCGCTACACTCCTTTTCAGGCTTGCCTGGTCACGATACCCACCGAACCATTCGGCCGTCGCAAGGAGGCTTGATGAACGATGAGCTGCAACACCTGAAAAACCTCGGCAAGACTTCAGCACAGTGGTTGCATGCGGTGGGCATCCACAGTGCATCCGACTTGCGTCGCCTGGGCGCGGTCGACGCGTACAGAGCCGTCAGGACCCGCGGATTTCGGGCGTCTAAAGTGCTGTTATATGCGATTGAAGGGGCATTGCTGGATGTGCACTGGAATGACATACCTGCCGAGCGCAAGGAAGCACTGAATCGCCAGGTAGATGCAATTGCGGCACGACAGAAAAGCTGAACCTTTCACCCTCCAACCCCCATGTTTCGAACGAGCGTTTGAGAAAAGCTCTGATGCGAGCCGAAACAACGGTTGACTCTCAAATGAGAATCGTTATGATTATCACAACTGGTCGCGAGATCAGCCGATAACTGAAAGGCCCTTGGTTCGGGCGCTCAGATTATCTCCTCATCAGGCTAATCACGGTTATTTGACCCGGCTCTTGCCGGGTCTTTTTTTGCCTGCCAAACCCGTATCAGCGCGCGATGATCAACGGATGCCCGCGTTCCGGATGCGGCTGAACCAGCACTTCAAGCCCAAACACCGCTTTAAGGGCCTCAGGCTGCAGCACCTGCACCGGCGTGCCCAGTGCATGAGGGCGCCCTTGCGCCAGCAGTAGAATCCTGTCGCAGTAACGTGCGGCCAGGTTCAGATCATGCAGGATCACCAGCACCGCCGCCCCTTGATCAGCAAAGGAGCGGACCGCTTGCAAAATGGTGTGTTGGTGCAAAGGGTCGAGCATCGATGTGGGCTCATCCAGCAGCAGGGTCTGCCCCGCTTCACCTGGCCATACCTGCGCCAATACGCGCGCCAGGTGCACACGCTGACGCTCACCGCCGGACAAGGCGAGGTAACTGCGCGCGCTTAAATGCCCGATATCGGCGGCTTGCAACGCCGCCTTGATAATCTCGTCGTCACGCGCCTTGCCCGTCTGATGAGGCAGGCGCCCCATGCCGACCACGTCCTGGACACGGAAAGCGAAGTCCAGCGTGGACACCTGCGGCAACACCGCCAGGCGTTGCGCACGCTGCGCCCCACTCCATGCGCCCAGTGCTTTCTGATCCAGCCACACTGCGCCCTGATCCGCCTGCAATTCACCCGACAACGCCCCCAGCAATGTGCTTTTACCAGCACGATTGGGACCCAGTACGCCGAGCACTTCACCCGGCAGCAGGTCGAGGGTGACGCCCTCCAGTACGGTTTTGCGATCACGGCGGATCTGCAAGGCTTCAACCCGCAACATCAGGCGCGTCCTCGTAACAGCAAGTAGAGAAAAAACGGCGCACCGATAAACGCAGTCACAATTCCAATCGGCAACTCAGCAGGTGCCAAGGCCAGCCGTGCGACCAGGTCGGCAAACAGTAATAAGCTTGCGCCCGCCAACACCGAAGCAGGTAACAGCACCCGATGATCGGGCCCGGCCAACAGCCGAACCAGGTGCGGCACCAGCAACCCGACAAAGCCAATCATGCCCGCCGCAGCCACCGCCGCGCCCACCCCCAAGGCAGTGCAGAACACCAACTCGCGTTTGAGACGTTCAACATCAATGCCCAAATGACCCGCTTCGGATTCGCCAAGCAGCAGCGCATTCAACGCCTTCGCCCGGCGCGGCAACCATAGCGCCACGCCGGCACTCACCAGCAGCAATGGCCACAGCCGCGAATAACTGGCGCCGTTCAGGCTGCCCAGGTTCCAGAACGTGAGCGTACGCAACGTCGCGTCATCCGCCAGGTAGGTAAACAACCCGACGGCCGAACCGGCGAGCGCAGTCAGAGCAATACCCGCCAGCAGCATGGTTGCTACATGGGTCTGACCATTGCGTCGCCCCAGGCGATAAACCAGCGCAGTCACCCCCAGCCCACCCAGAAACGCACACAGCGACAACAGGTAAGGGCCGAACACTTCCGGCAAACCGCCCAGCAACGTAGCACCGACGATGGCGACCGCCGCTCCCAGGGCCGCCCCGCTGGACACCCCGACCAATCCGGGGTCCGCCAACGGGTTGCGAAACAGCCCTTGCATCGCCACGCCAGACAGCGCCAACACTCCTCCGACCGCCAGGCCCAGCAGAGTGCGCGGCAGACGAATCTGCCCCAGAATCAGCTCAGCCTGCTCAAGCCCCTGGGCATCGAGCGGCACGCCCAGCAAGCGCAAAGCCGCACGCAGGGTGTCCCACAACGGCAGGCTCACCGGCCCCAATGCCAAAGACAGCCAGATCGCCAAGCCGCACAGCAGCGTCAAGCCGATAAACAAGGTGCGCGGTTTTACCAGAGTGCTCATCGGGCGGATTCAGTCGAGTCTGGATAAAACACCGCCGACAAGGCTTGCAGGCTGTGCGGCAGACGCGGCCCCAGCCCGCCGACCAGCAGGGTCGGGTCCAGCTCAAGCACTCGCCCACGCTTGGCCGCCGGTGTGGCCGCCAGAATCGGGTTTTCCTTGAACAACGCGGCACGCGCCGCATCACCGCCGAGCGCGCGATCCGCGAACACCAGGACATCCGGGCTCAACCCCGCCAGCGATTCCGCAGAAAACGGTTTGTAACCGGTGTGCGTCGCCAGATTCCGCCCACCCGCGTGCCGCAACACCCAATCCGCGACCGTGCCCCGACCGGCCACAAGCGGCTTGCCACCGGCATTGCCGACCAGCAACAACACGCCCGGCGCCTTGTGAGTGGCCTGCATCGTCGCAACGAGGGCTTCGTGCCGAACCAGCGCGTGTTCGTACTCACTGAACACCGCGTCAGCCTGGGCTTCGTTGCCGAGCAACTGACCCAAGTGACCGAGGTTGCTCTTCAACGTCTGCAAATCCGGCTGCGCCGAGAACAGCTCCACCTGCACACCTGCATTGCGCATCTGTGCCAGCGCCGCCGGCGGCCCCATTTCCTCTGTGCCTACAAGTAAGTGCGGGCGCAGGCTCAGAACTCCCTCGGCGGACAATTGCCGCTGGTAACCGATGCTTGGCAATGCCTTGAGCGTTGCGGGATGCTGGCTGGTAGTGTCCACACCGACCAGTTTCGGCTCGCCGCCCAACGCCACCACCCACTCCGACAACGCGCCACCGGCACTCACCCAGCGTTGCGGCAGTTCAGAGGCCAGCGCCCCGTGGTTGACCAGCAGTCCGACAACAAGCGCAATAGCGCTGGCACTCAGGCGCATAACAGGGTTTCCTTCCAGGGGCAGGGCTTTTGAGGCTTGTCCGAGGTGACAGACGGGTCCCGACTGGCATCGAACGTAGCACCCCGTCAGCCAACGGGCGAAGCCGGCATTTGATAATTGTTTGCATTTGAACGTCAAGGCACTTAAGGATTGAAATGAAGTTTCTCTGCTCCTCCGCCGCGCTCGCGCCCAACACCAGCCTCGGTTTCAATATCGACGGTTGCACGTTATTGGCCGTGCGCCGCGATGGCATCGCTTACTTCTATATCAACCGCTGCCCCCATCGCGGTGTCGCGCTGGAGTGGCAGCCGGACCAGTTTCTCGACGACAGCGCCAGCTTGATACGGTGTGCCACCCACGGCGCGTTGTTTCTGATCGAAACCGGTGAATGCATCGCCGGGCCGTGCGCCGGTAGAAGCCTGGTCGCCGTGCCCGGCCGCGAAGACGCCCATGGCCTTTGGGTGGATGCCTAGTCGAGCAACACGTCCAGGCGGCGCTCCACGCAAATCTCCTGCGCCGTGACGCGCACGCCATACGCCAGCACTTCCACCCCGGCGGCCTTGGCCTCGCGTAATGCCGCACCGTAGGCCGCATCGATTTCCACGGCCGGGCGCACTGCGTCGATCCCCGACAGATTGACGCAATACAATTGCACGGCCCGCACGCCATCCCGCGCCAGGTGCGCCAACTCCCGCAGATGCTTGGCCCCGCGCTGCGTCACCGCGTCGGGAAAAGCCGCCACTCTGGAATCATCAAACCCCAAGGTGACGCTTTTGACTTCCACGTAGGCCGCGCCGTGGGGATAGTCCAAACGGAAGTCGATACGGCTTTTCTCCTGACCATACGGGACTTCGCGCTTCAGAGCGGTAAAACCATCCAGCTCGATGATGACCCCGGCGCGCAACGCCTCCTCCACCAACTGATTGGCGCGCGCCGTGTTCACGCAAGCCAGGCGGCCCTGAGGCGTTTCAGCGATTTCCCAGGTGCCGGGCAGCTTGCGCTTGGGATCATCGGAGCGGCTGAACCAGACCTGCCCGCCTTCGACCATGCAATTGAGCATCGAGCCGGTGTTCGGGCAGTGAATCGTGAGTAACTCGCCGGTAACGGTTTCGATATCGGTAAGAAAACGCTTGTAACGACGAATCAAGCGGCCTTCTTCGAGGGGAGGATAAAAACGCATCAGCCTTGCCAACTCCGCAGACCACGGGCGATGCGTTGCACTGCTTCCTGCAGGCGCTCGGTGTTCTGCGTGTAGGCAAACCGTACGTGGTGGCTGGCCTGATAACGACCAAAATCCAGGCCGGGCGTAAATGCGACGTGCTCGGTTTCCAGGAAATGACGGCAGAATGCGAAGGCATCGCCGCCGAATGCGCTGATATCAGCGTACAAATAGAAGGCGCCTTCGGGCTCGACGGCAATACCGAAGCCCAACTCGCGCAATGCCGGCAGCAGGAAATCGCGACGGCGCCCGAATTCGGCGCGGCGCTCTTCCAGGATACTCAGCGTCTGCGGGGTAAAACACGCCAGCGCGGCATGCTGAGCCATGCTTGGCGCACTGATGTAGAGGTTTTGCGCCAACTTCTCCAGTTCACCCACCGCAGCGGATGGCGCCACCAGCCACCCCAAGCGCCAACCGGTCATGCCGAAATACTTCGAAAAACTATTCAGGACAAAGGCGTCATCATCGACCTCCAGCACACTGGCGGCGTCGGTGCCGTAAGTGAGGCCGTGGTAGATCTCGTCCACCACCAAATGGCCATCGCGCGCCTTGATCGCACTCGATAGCCCGGCCAGTTCGTCACGGGTCAGGATCGTGCCGGTCGGGTTAGCCGGCGATGCCACGAGGGCACCCACGCTGTCCTGGTCCCAGTGCTTGGCCACCAGGTCCGCCGTCAGTTGATAGCGCACGTCCGGGCCCACCGGTACCAGTTGCGCCGCGCCTTCCACCAACCGCAGAAAATGCCGGTTACACGGATAACCCGGGTCTGCCAGCAGCCAATGCTTGCCGGGGTCCACCAGCAAACTGCTGGCCAGCAGCAACGCACCCGAGCCACCGGGCGTGATCAGGATCCGCTCGGGATCGACACTTAAACCGTAGCGTTGCTGATAGAACCCACTGATGGCCTCGCGCAGTTCCGGCAGGCCACGGGCGGCGGTGTAGCGGGTTTTGCCGTTGGCCAACGCAGCCTGGCCGGCCCGAATGATCGGCTCGGCCGTGGTGAAATCCGGCTCGCCGATTTCCAGGTGGATCACATCATGGCCCGCCGCCTGCAGCTCGTTGGCGCGCGCCAGCAACGCCATGACATGAAAAGGTTCGATGGCGCGACTGCGCGCACTGTAGGGCTGGGCCATTAGCCTTCCTTAACGGTGAGGACAAAATCAGGATTCTACCGAACCCTCACGGTAAAACATGCTCTATTGCCTGCTCGGTCGTTCGAGATGAACCCGGCACGCGCCAGCAAAACGACTAAAATCAACATTCGAGGCGATCCATACCCAGCCACAGCGGGCTGCTGCAGTTTGCAACCCCTGGGCGGAGGGCTTCGACAACCGGGAGTGGCGCACCCTGAATCTATCTGGTAAGTTCGCCCGCTTGCAGCCGCAGGGCCGGCAGGTGTCGGTGACGTTGCAATCCTGCGCAATGGATTAGAAGAGTGAGAGGCGGTCTATTCATGTCCACCCAAGCAAAGCAACAGCAGCAGAGCCTCAGCGGCTTCACACCTTACGTCGAAACGAAGGGTGAGGAGTACATGGGCAAGCCCATGCGCCAGCACTTCACCAAGATCCTGCAAAAGTGGAAGCAGGACTTGATGCAGGAAGTCGACCGTACGGTTGACCATATGAAGGACGAAGCGGCCAACTTCCCTGACCCGGCCGACCGTGCCAGCCAGGAAGAGGAATTCGCCCTCGAGCTGCGTGCCCGTGATCGCGAACGTAAGCTGATCAAGAAGATCGATAAAACACTGCAACTGATCGAAGACGAAGAATACGGCTGGTGCGAATCCTGCGGCGTCGAGATCGGCATTCGTCGCCTGGAAGCCCGCCCAACCGCGGACCTGTGCGTAGATTGCAAAACCTTGGCCGAAATCAAGGAAAAACAGGTCGGCAAATAATCCTGCCGGGCTGAACGAATGGGGCGTGCTAACGCTCCATTTTTGTTTCTGGCGTTTGCCGATTTTCCAGTAGTATCCGGCCCATGACTGCCTCTACCTATATCGGGCGTTTCGCCCCCACGCCCAGCGGCCATCTGCATTTTGGTTCCCTGGTCGCCGCCCTCGCCTCCTACCTCGACGCCCGCGCCAACCATGGCCGCTGGCTGATGCGCATGGAAGACCTGGACCCGCCGCGCGAAGAACCCGGCGCCCAGACCGCGATTCTTCATGCACTGGAAAGCTATGGCTTTGAGTGGGACGGTGAACTGGTCCGACAAAGCGAGCGGCATGATGCCTACGCCAAAGTGCTGAACGACCTGTTCAACCATGGACTGGCCTATGCCTGCACCTGCTCGCGCAAACAACTGGAGCCTTATAACGGCATCTACCCCGGCTTGTGCCGTAACGCCGGCCACGACCTGCACGACGCGGCCATCCGTTTGCGCGTTCCCGAGCTGGAATACCACTTTACTGACCGAGTGCAGGGCAACTTCCGACAGCACTTGGGTCACGAGGTCGGCGACTTTGTTATTCGTCGGCGCGACGGCCTCTACGCCTACCAATTGGCCGTGGTGCTGGATGACGCCTGGCAAGGCGTGACCGACATCGTGCGCGGTGCCGACCTGCTCGACTCCACACCGCGCCAGCTGTACCTGCAGGAACTGCTGGGCCTGCGCCAACCGCGCTACTTGCACGTACCGCTGATCGTGCAGCCCGATGGCAACAAATTGGGCAAGTCCTACCGCTCGCCGCCGTTGACACCCGACCAGGCCACGCCGTTGCTGTTAAGAGCCCTGCGCGCCCTCGGGCAGCAACCGGGCAGCGAACTGCTCTACGCCAGCGCGCGCGAGTTGCTCGATTGGGGTATCCAGCACTGGGATGCCACGCGCATCCCGCGCACACTCACGTTGGCGGAAGCGCACTTGAGCTGAAGGCGCTTGCAGCTTGCCAGCCATCCGTTACCATCGCGGCAGTTTTTTACTCAGAGGCCAACATGTACATCTATCGATTGGTCCTGCTGCTGGTCGTCGGGATCTACCTGTTTTCCCCCGCCATCATGGATTGGTGGATCGACGCCACGGGCGCCTGGTATCGCCCCTATCTGCTGTGGCTGATCCTGATCGTCGTGACTTTCATCCTGCAGAGCCAAAAAGATGCCGATGAGCTTTAGCCTCACCCAGATGTTGCTGATCAGCGCCGCCTACCTGGCCGCGCTGTTCGGCGTCGCCTGGATCAGTGAGCGCGGAATGATTCCGCGGGCGATCATTCGCCATCCGTTGACCTACACCTTGTCCCTGGGGGTCTACGCCAGTGCCTGGGCCTTCTACGGCACGGTGGGGCTGGCGTATCAGTACGGCTACGGGTTTCTGTCCAGCTACCTCGGCGTGTCCGGCGCGTTCCTGCTGGCGCCGGTGCTGCTGTACCCCATATTGAAAATCACCCGCACGTATCAACTGTCGTCCCTGGCCGACCTGTTTGCGTTTCGCTTTCGCAGCACCTGGGCCGGCGCGCTGACCACGGTGTTCATGCTGATCGGTGTGCTGCCCTTGCTGGCCCTGCAGATCCAGGCAGTGGCCGACTCCATCAGCATCCTCACCCATGAGCCGGTACAGCATCGCGTGGCCCTGGCCTTTTGCGCGCTGATCACCCTGTTCACGATTTTCTTCGGTTCCCGTCACATCGCCACCCGCGAAAAACACGAAGGCCTGGTGTTTGCGATTGCCTTCGAATCGGTGATCAAGCTGATCGCTATCGGCGGTGTCGGCCTGTATGCGCTGTACGGCGTGTTCGATGGCCCGCAGCAATTGGAGCTGTGGCTGCTGCAGAACCAGACCGCCCTCGCCGCCCTGCACACGCCCTTGCAGGAAGGTCCGTGGCGTACGTTGCTGCTGGTGTTCTTCGCGTCGGCGATTGTGATGCCGCACATGTACCACATGACCTTTACCGAGAACCTCAACCCCCGCGCACTGGTCAGTGCCAGTTGGGGCCTGCCGCTGTTCCTGCTGCTGATGAGCCTGGCGGTGCCGCTGATCCTGTGGGCCGGTCTGAAACTGGGCGCCACCACCAACCCGGAATACTTCACCCTCGGCATCGGCATCGCCGCCAACAGCCCGGCCCTGGCGTTGCTGGCCTATGTCGGCGGTCTGTCGGCGGCCAGTGGTTTGATCATCGTCACCACCCTGGCGCTGTCGGGCATGGCCCTCAACCACCTGGTGCTGCCGCTGTACCAGCCGCCGGCGGAAGGCAATATCTACCGCTGGCTGAAATGGACGCGTCGCGCACTGATCGTCGCCATCATCATGGCCGGCTACGGTTTCTATTTGATGCTCGGCGCCGGGCAAGACCTGGCCAACCTGGGCATCGTGGCATTTGTCGCCACCTTACAATTCCTGCCGGGAGTGCTGTCAGTGCTGTACTGGCCGACGGCCAACCGGCGCGGCTTCATCGCCGGGCTGCTCGCGGGGATCCTGGTGTGGGTCGTGACCATGCTGCTGCCGTTGGTCGGCAACCTGCAGGGCTTCTACATTCCCTTGCTGAACATGATCTATGTACTCGACGACACCAGCTGGCACATGGCCGCAATTGCCTCGCTCGCCGCCAACGTCTTGATGTTTACGCTGATCTCGCTGTTCACTAACGCCAGCCCCGAGGAAACCAGCGCCGCCGAAGCCTGTGCGGTGGACAACGTGCGCCGCCCGCAACGCCGCGAATTGCACGCTGCCTCGCCCCAGGAATTCGCTACGCAACTGGCCAAACCCCTGGGTGCCAAAGCCGCGCAAAAAGAAGTCGAACAAGCGTTGCGCGATCTGTACCTGCCCTTCGACGAGCGCCGGCCCTACGCACTGCGCCGCCTGCGTGACCGCATCGAGGCCAACCTGTCCGGCCTGATGGGCCCCAGTGTGTCCCAGGACATGGTGGAAACGTTTCTGCCCTACAAGGCCGGGGGCGAAAACTACGTCACCGAAGACATCCATTTCATCGAGAGCCGCCTGGAGGATTACCACTCACGCCTCACCGGCCTGGCCGCCGAACTCGATGCACTGCGCCGTTACCACCGTCAGACCCTGCAGGAATTGCCCATGGGCGTCTGCTCCCTGGCCAAGGATCAGGAGATCCTGATGTGGAACAAAGCCATGGAAGAACTGACCGGCATCGCCGCGCAGCGCGTGGTGGGCTCGCGCCTGAATACGTTGGCCGAACCCTGGAAAGAACTGCTGCAGGGCTTTATCAACCTGCCGGATGAGCATTTGCATAAACAGCACCTGGCCCTCGACGGCCAGACCCGCTGGCTCAACCTGCACAAAGCCGCCATCGATGAGCCCCTGGCCCCCGGCAACAGCGGCCTGGTATTGCTGGTAGAAGACTTGACCGAAACCCAGATGCTCGAAGACAAACTGGTGCACTCCGAGCGCCTGGCCAGTATTGGTCGCCTGGCAGCGGGCGTCGCGCACGAGATCGGCAACCCGATCACCGGCATTGCCTGCCTGGCGCAGAACCTGCGCGAAGAACGCGAGGAAGACGGCGAAATCACCGAGATCAGCGGGCAGATCCTTGAGCAGACCAAGCGCGTTTCACGCATTGTGCAGTCGCTGATGAGTTTTGCTCACTCCGGCGCTCATCAGAATCAGGACGAAGCGGTGTGCCTGGCCGCGGTGGCACAGGATGCCATCGGGCTGCTGGCCTTGAACCGGCGCAATTTCGAAGTCCAATTCTTCAACCTGTGCGACCCGGATCATTGGGTCGACGGCGACTCACAACGCCTGGCCCAGGTACTGATCAACCTGTTGTCCAACGCCCGTGACGCCTCACCGCCCCACAGTGCGGTACGCGTCAAGAGCGAGGCTTTCGAGCACACGATCGACCTGATCGTGGAAGACGAAGGCAGCGGCATTCCACAGAACATCATGGACCGACTGTTCGAACCCTTTTTCACCACCAAGGATCCGGGTGAAGGCACCGGTCTGGGCCTTGCACTGGTCTATTCCATCGTTGAAGAGCATTATGGACAAATCACCATCGACAGCCCGGCTGACACCGAAAGCCAACGCGGCACCCGTATTCGGGTGACTTTGCCGCGTCATGTCGAAGCGACGTCCGCTGTGAACTGAGACCGTCGAGAGAATTGAATCAATGCCGCACATTTTGATCGTCGAAGACGAAACCATTATCCGCTCTGCCCTGCGTCGCCTGCTTGAACGTAATCAGTACCAGGTCAGCGAAGCCGGCTCGGTACAGGAAGCTCAGGAGCGCTTCAGCATTCCTACGTTCGACCTGATCGTCAGCGACCTGCGCCTGCCGGGCGCGCCTGGGACCGAGTTGATAAAACTCGGCCAGGGCACGCCGGTGCTGATCATGACCAGCTACGCCAGCCTGCGCTCGGCGGTGGACTCCATGAAGATGGGCGCGGTGGACTACATCGCCAAGCCTTTCGACCATGACGAAATGCTTCAGGCAGTGGCCCGCATCCTGCGCGACCGGCAGTCGGCCGGCAGCGTGCAGGCCGAACAACGCCCCGCCGGCAAAGCCACCAACGGTGCCGAAAAGCCCGGTGTGGACAACAGCAATGGCGAGATCGGCATTATCGGCTCATGCCCGCCGATGCAGGACCTGTACAGCAAGATCCGCAAAGTCGCGCCTACTGACTCCAATGTACTGATCCAGGGTGAGTCCGGGACCGGTAAGGAACTGGTAGCCCGCGCCCTGCACAACTTGTCCAAGCGCGCCAAGGCACCGATGATTTCGGTGAACTGCGCGGCGATCCCGGAATCGCTGATCGAATCCGAACTGTTCGGCCACGAAAAAGGCGCCTTCACGGGTGCGAGCGCTGGACGCGCCGGCCTGGTGGAGGCGGCGGACGGCGGCACGTTGTTCCTCGACGAAATCGGCGAACTGCCTTTGGAAGCCCAGGCGCGTTTGCTGCGTGTGCTGCAGGAAGGCGAAATTCGCCGGGTCGGTTCGGTGCAATCGCAGAAGGTCGATGTGCGTCTGATCGCCGCGACCCACCGCGACCTCAAGAGCCTGGCCAAGATTGGCCAGTTCCGTGAAGACTTGTACTACCGCCTGCACGTGATCGCCCTCAAACTCCCGGCGCTGCGTGAGCGCGGCGCCGACGTCAACGAAATCGCCAGTGCCTTCCTGCAACGCCAGAGTGCGCGCATCAACCGAACCGACCTGAAATTTGCTCCGGATGCCGAACAGGCTATTCGGCATTACTCATGGCCGGGTAATGTGCGCGAGCTGGAAAACGCCGTGGAGCGCGCGGTGATCCTATCGGAAAGCCCGGAAATCTCCGCCGAGCTGCTGGGCATCGATATCGAACTCAGTGACCTGGAAGACGATGAGTTTATCGGCCTTGCCCCACAGCAGGGCGCGGCCAGTAACACCAGCCATGAGCCGACGGAAGATCTGTCGCTGGAGGATTACTTCCAGCATTTCGTCCTGGAGCATCAGGACCATATGACCGAGACCGAGCTGGCGCGCAAATTAGGCGTAAGCCGCAAGTGCCTGTGGGAACGACGTCAGCGCCTGGGCATTCCGCGGCGCAAGACCGGCGTGGCCAGCGAAAGCTGAGGCGCGTACGCAGGTAACACCCAAGAATGTGAAAAAACTGTTACCGCAGACAATTCGCGTAACAAAAGCCGGGGCTTACGGTAACGAAGCCCCGGCTTTTTTTCGTCCGTCAAAAAGCCGAAACCACCTCAAACCCCCGGTTTTACTGGGCTTTGAAAAAGTTGGCACGCACCCTGCTATATGCTTAGTACAAAAACAATAACAAGCTTTGTACAAGACAATAAAAATAAGACGAATCGACTCACGCATAACAAAAACAACACGGCGGAGGCGCAGCTAACTGATTCTTTTGGAGAGGCGTTGCATTTGGGGCTTGCCCCGCAACCAGGCCGAGAACAACAAAAACTGCCTTAAGGCAGAGCCTGAACTGGTTGGATCGTAGATCAGCAACACAGCGACCAAAGCAATCCGTTTGCTCTTGACTCCCGATTGGGAGTGTCATGAAGGTGAAGCTTCATGGCGAGGGCGATCAACAAAAACAAGAAGCCCGACCAATAATAAAAATAGAGCACGCAACTACTTCTGGGGGAGCTTCGGCTCCCCTTGTAGTTTCCGCGATTTGACGTTCCAGAGCCTATGGCGCAATGCCTGTAGCTTGTTCCTACACCATCCCCTGACTAAATGCTAGAATCCCGGCCCATCATGCGGTCATTCTTCGTTATGGCCGAACATTCCTTCAAACAGTGCATCCCATGCTGAAGAAGTTGTTCCAGTCATTCCGTTCTCCCTTGCGTCGTACGCAACACAAACGCAGCACGCCTGAAGTGCTCAACAGCAGCCAGCATTCGTTGCAGCGCGCTCAATTCAGTCGTTATGCGGTGAATATCGTCGAACGTTTGCAGAACGCCGGCTACCAGGCTTACCTGGTAGGCGGTTGCGTACGCGACATGCTGCTCAATATCACGCCTAAAGATTTCGACGTGGCCACCAGCGCCACGCCCGAACAAGTGCGTGCCGAGTTTCGCAATGCGCGGATCATCGGTCGCCGGTTCAAGCTGGTGCATATCCACTTTGGCCGAGAAATCATCGAAGTCGCCACGTTCCGCGCAGGCCACCCGCAAAACGATGAAGAGGAAGACACTAACCAGTCTTCCCGCAACGAAAGCGGACGCATCCTGCGTGACAACGTATATGGCACTTTGGAAGAGGACGCGCAGCGCCGCGACTTCACCATCAACGCGTTGTATTACGACCCGGTCAGTGAGCGCATCCTCGACTACGCCAATGGCGTGCACGACATTCGCAACAACCTGATCCGCCTGATCGGCGACCCGACCCAGCGCTACCAGGAAGACCCGGTACGCATGCTGCGCGCCGTGCGCTTCGCCGCCAAGCTGAACTTCGGTATCGAAAAACACACCGCCGCGCCGATCCGCGACCTGGCGCCGATGCTGCGGGAAATCCCCTCGGCACGCCTGTTCGAGGAAGTCCTCAAGCTGTTCCTCTCAGGCTACGCCGCCGACACGTTCGAAATGCTTGTCGACCTGCAGCTGTTCGATCCGCTGTTCCCGGCCAGTGCCGAAGCGTTGGAATACAACCCGACTTACACCCACACGCTGATCAGTGAAGCGCTGATCAACACCGACCTGCGCATCAAACAAAACAAACCGGTGACCCCGGCCTTCCTGTTTGCCGCGCTGTTGTGGCCCGCCCTGCCTAAACGCGTGCTGCGCCTGCAGGAACGCGGTATGCCACCGATTCCGGCGATGCAGGAAGCCGCTCACGAATTGATCACCGAGCAGTGCCAGCGCATCGCCATCCCTAAACGTTTTACCCTGCCCATCCGCGAGATCTGGGACATGCAGGAACGCCTGCCGCGTCGCAGCGGCAAACGCGCCGATCTATTGCTGGAAAACCCACGCTTCCGCGCCGGCTACGACTTCCTCCTGCTGCGCGAAAGTGCCGGGGAGCAGACCGACGGCCTGGGCGAATGGTGGACCGACTATCAGGACGCCAACGACAGCGGGCGACGCGAGATGATCCGTGAGCTGGGCAGCAAAGGTGATGCCGCCGGCGAAGGACCGAAAAAACGGCGTCGCAGCGGCGCCAAGCGCAAACGCAGCGCCGCCGATGCTTCGGGCGCCGCAGGCGAATAAGCGTGGAACGTATCTACATCGGCATGGGCAGCAACCTGGCTGCCCCGGACCAGCAGCTGCACAGGGCAGTCCAAGCACTGGCCGGCCTGCCCGGCACTGCCCTCGCCGGCGTTTCCGCTTTCTATCAAAGCGATTCCCTGTTGCCCGGCCAACCGCGCTATACCAACGCGGTCGCGGCCTTGGACAGCGATCTGGCGCCACTGGACCTGCTCGATGCACTGCAAGCCATCGAGAATGACCAGGGTCGCGAACGCCTCGAGCGCTGGGGCCCTCGCACGCTCGACCTGGACATCCTGTTATTTGGCGATCGCCTGATCGACGAGCCGCGCCTGAAGGTGCCCCATTACCAGCTGCACCTGCGTCCGTTCGTGTTGTATCCATTGGCGGAACTGGCGCCTGCCGAGCTGCAATTGCCGGATGGCAGACGCCTCAGCGCCTTGCTGGAAGCCTGCCCGTTTGTCGGCCTGGAACGGCTCCCCGTTGCTGAATCGCGTCAGTAACAGCGGTAACACCGCCATCGTAACAATGCGGTAACACATCCAATTGACTTCCCGTGTCCTCCTCACGACTATAGGCGTCCTGCTGCCGCCAACCCGGCGCTAAAGGGCGCAATCCAGGCCTTATAAGCACTGCTATCAAGACGGTGCGCCTGTATAAACGAAGACTCACGCGCGTTACTCGCTGTTTCCAAGCGCCTGAACGAGGACCCTTTTCATGCCAGACATTACCCTGACCACCTTGCAGAGCCTCAAGCTCAAAGGTGAAAAAATCACCATGCTCACCTGCTACGACGCCACCTTCGCCCACGCCAGTTGCCAGGCCGGCGTCGAGGTGTTGCTGGTAGGTGATTCCCTGGGCATGGTTCTTCAAGGGAATGACAGCACACTGCCAGTCACCACGGATGAACTGGCGTACCACACCGCCAGCGTCAAGCGCGGGAACGACGGCGCGTTCATCATCGCCGACCTGCCGTTCATGAGTTACGCCACCCTGGAGCAAACGTTCGCGAATGCCGGCAAGCTGATGCAGGCCGGTGCGCACATGGTCAAGGTCGAAGGCGCCGTGTGGCTTGCCGACTCGATCCGCCTGCTGGCTGAGCGCGGCGTGCCAGTGTGTGCGCACATGGGCCTCACCCCGCAGTCGGTCAACCTGCTCGGCGGTTACAAAGTGCAAGGCCGCCAGGAAGCCCAGGCGCGGCAGATGCGCGCCGATGCCATCGCGCTGGAGCAAGCCGGCGCCGCGATGATTCTGCTCGAATGCGTGCCGAGCGAACTGGCGGCGGAAATCACCCAAGCGGTCAAAGTGCCTGTGATTGGAATCGGCGCAGGCTCCGCCACCGATGGCCAGGTGCTGGTATTGCACGACATGCTCGGGCTGTCGATCAGCGGCCGCGTACCCAAGTTCGTGAAGAACTTCATGGTCGGCCAGGACAGCATTCACGCCGCCTTGAGCGCCTACGTCGCCGAAGTCAAAGGCATGACCTTCCCGGGCGCCGAACACGGATTTTCTGCATGAACACCGTAAAAACCGTAAGAGAACTGCGCGCCGCCGTGGCCCATGCGCGCAAGGCCGGCAAGCGCATCGGCTTTGTGCCCACCATGGGCAACCTGCACAGCGGCCACGCCACGTTGGTGACCAAGGCTGCGCAGCAGGCCGACTTCGTCGTCGCCAGTATCTTCGTCAACCCACTGCAATTCGGTGCCGGCGAAGACCTGGACACATACCCGCGCACCCTGGCCGCCGACCAGGAAAAACTCCTGCAGGCCGGTTGCAACCTGCTGTTCGCCCCCACTGTTGAAGAGATGTACCCCGACGGCATGGCCGGCCAGACCCGCGTCAGCGTCCCGCAAGTGTCCGAAGGCCTGTGCGGCGCCAGTCGCCCCGGGCACTTCGAGGGCGTGGCCACGGTGGTCAGCAAGCTGTTCAACATGGTCCAGCCGGACATGGCCGTGTTCGGTCAGAAGGACTACCAGCAATTGGCCGTGATCCGCGCGATGGTGCGCGACCTGAATATGCCGATCCAGATCATCGGTGAACCGACGGTCCGCGCCGACGACGGTTTGGCGCTGTCGTCGCGCAACGGCTACCTGAGTGACGAACAACGTGCCATCGCACCAGTGCTGTACCGCAGCCTCAGCCAGATGGCCGCGGCGATCAGAGCCGGAGACCGCGATTTCGCCAGGCTGCGCGCCGAGCAGATCCAGCACATCGAAGCTGCCGGCCTGCGCCTGGATTACCTGGAAGTGCGCCAGGGCGTACACCTGCGCCCGGCCACGGCCGAAGACCGTGACGTGGTAATTCTGGTCGCGGCCTACCTGGGCACGACGCGCCTGATCGATAACCTGCACCTGACCCTCGACTGACCCCTCCCGACGCCCCGCCATTGCCCCGTCCGCTGTGCCGGTATAAAAAAGTACCGGCTACAGCACAGACAAAGCCAAGACATATGCACACGCGAGGTTTAATGTAATCGCCCTGCGCTATGGTTAGCGCTGTCTGGCACCCAGCCCTTGATAAAAGACTGGACGTTCCGGGCTTTGAAGTGTCCTAAAGGCAGTCCCCGTAATAAAAGGAAACCCGCAGCGATGGCGTACTACCGCACCCCTCATGACGTTACCGCTCTGCCCGCCTGGCAAGCGCTCACTCAACACCGCCAAGCCATGCAGGATTTCAGCATGCGCGAAGCATTCAATGCCGATCCCCAGCGTTTTTCCCAATTCACCTTGAGCAGCTGCGGGCTTTTCCTCGATTACTCGAAAAACCTGATCACCAGCGAAACCCGCGACCTGCTGGTAGCCCTGGCCAAGGAAGTCAACCTCAAGGACGCCATCGACGCGCTGTACGCCGGCGAACCGGTCAACTCCTCCGAAGGCCGCCCTGCCCTGCACACCGCGCTGCGCCGCCCGGTAGGCGACAAGTTGTCGGTCAATGGCGTGAACATCATGCCGGACGTGCACAAGGTGCTGAACCAGATCACCGACCTGGTCGGCCGCATCCACGACGGCCTGTGGCGTGGCTACACCGAAAAGCCGATCACCGACGTGGTGAACATCGGCATCGGTGGCTCGTTCCTAGGCCCGGAGCTGGTCTCCGAAGCCCTGCTGTCCTACGCCCACAAAGGCGTACGTTGCCACTACCTGGCAAACATCGACGGCAGTGAGTTCCACGAACTGACCATGAAGCTGCGCGCCGAGACCACGCTGTTTATCGTCTCGTCGAAATCCTTCAACACCCTGGAAACCTTGAAAAACGCCCAGGCCGCCCGCGCCTGGTACCTGGCCCAGGGTGGTTCGGAAGCTGAGCTGTACCGCCACTTCATTGCCGTATCGAGCAACAACGCGGCGGCCGTGGCCTTCGGCATCCGCGAAGAAAACATCTTCCCGATGTGGGACTGGGTCGGCGGTCGTTACTCGCTGTGGTCGGCCATTGGCTTGCCAATCGCCCTGGCCATCGGCATGTCCAACTTCAAGGAACTACTGTCCGGTGCCTACACCATGGACCAGCACTTCCAGAATGCGCCGTTCGAGGCCAACATGCCGGTGCTGCTGGGCCTGCTGGGCGTGTGGTACGGCAACTTCTGGGGCGCGCAGAGCCATGCGATCCTGCCGTACGACCACTACCTGCGTAACATCACCAAGCACTTGCAGCAGTTGGACATGGAATCCAACGGCAAGAGCGTGCGCCAGGACGGTACGCCAGTGGCTACCGACACCGGCCCGGTCATCTGGGGCGGCGTGGGCTGCAACGGTCAGCATGCGTACCACCAGTTGCTGCATCAAGGGACCCAACTGATCCCGGCCGACTTTATCGTGCCGATCGTCAGCTTCAATCCTGTATCCGACCACCATCAGTGGCTGTACGCCAACTGCCTGTCCCAGAGCCAGGCGCTGATGTTGGGTAAAACCCGCAGTGAAGCCGAAGCCGAGTTGAGGGACAAAGGCATCGCCGAAGACGACGTGCAGAAGCTGGCGCCGCACAAAGTGATCCCCGGCAACCGTCCGAGCAACACCCTGGTGGTCGAGCGTATCAGCCCGCGGCGCCTGGGTGCTCTGGTCGCCATGTATGAACACAAGGTGTTCGTACAAAGCGTGATCTGGGGGATCAACGCCTTCGACCAATGGGGTGTGGAACTGGGCAAAGAACTGGGCAAAGGCGTGTACAACCGCCTGACCGGCGCCGAAGAAACCTCGGCCGAGGATGCTTCGACGCAGGGCTTGATCAACTACTTCCGCGGCCGTCACCGCGGCTGATAGCAGTGCCTGCCGGGCCAACGTCGTTTGGACGTTGGCCTTGCCCCCTCCCCGCACTGGGTGCATCTTTATGCCTTGTCCCGACAACAAGAATAAGGACCGCTCATGTTCGATATCAGCACGTTTCCCGCCGCCGATGCCGTCCGCGGGGCTGCGCAACTCAGTCAAAAGGACTATCAGCGCCTGTACCGCCAATCCATCGAGCAACCCGATAGCTTTTGGGCCGAACAGGCCAGCGCTTTTCTCGACTGGATAACCCCATGGCATACCGTCCAACAGTCAGACATCACTACCGGCGCCGCCCAATGGTTTGCCGGCGGCCAGTTGAACGTCAGCTATAACTGCATTGATCGCCATCTGGCAAAACGCGCCGATCAGCCGGCCTTTATCTGGGAGGGCGACGATCCGACAAACTCCAGCACAATCACCTACCGCCAACTGCACCAGAACGTTTGCCGCCTGGCCAACGTACTGAAAAGCCGTGGCGTGAAAAAAGGTGACCGGGTGTGCATCTACATGCCCATGATTCCCGAGGCCGCCTACGCCATGCTCGCCTGCACGCGCATCGGTGCGGTGCACTCGGTCGTGTTCGGTGGATTCTCGCCGGACGCCCTGCGTGACCGCATCCTGGATGCCGATTGCCGCACCGTGATCACCGCCGACGAGGGCGTGCGCGGCGGCAAGCCGGTGGCACTGAAAAACAATGTCGACAAAGCCCTGGCCAGTTGCCCGGATGTCAGCACCGTGCTGGTGGTGGAACGCACCGGGGCGGCCGTGAACTGGAGCGATGGTCGCGACCTGAAATATCAACAAACCCTGGCCGCCGCCAACGATGATTGCCCACCCGAGCCGATGGATGCCGAAGACCCGCTGTTCATCCTGTATACCTCCGGCAGCACCGGCAAACCCAAAGGCGTGCTGCACACCACTGGTGGCTACCTGCTGCAGGCGGCAATGACCTTCAAGTACGTGCTCGACTACCGCGACGGCGAAGTCTTCTGGTGCACCGCCGATGTCGGCTGGGTCACCGGCCACAGTTACATCGTGTATGGGCCGCTGGCCAACGGTGCCACCTCGCTGATGTTCGAAGGCGTGCCCAGTTACCCCGACAGCTCACGCTTCTGGCAAGTGATCGATAAGCATCAGGTCAATATCTTCTACACCGCGCCCACCGCGTTGCGCGCCTTGATGCGTGAAGGCCACGGCCCCTTGGAAAGCACCTCGCGCGCCAGCCTGCGGCTGCTGGGCAGCGTAGGCGAGCCGATCAACCCGGAAGCCTGGGACTGGTACTTCAACGCCGTGGGCGAACAACGCTGCCCGATTGTCGATACCTGGTGGCAGACCGAAACCGGCGGCATCATGCTCAGCCCGTTGGTCAGCGCCCAGCGCATCAAACCCGGCTGCGCTGCCCAGCCGATGTTTGGCGTGCAGCCGGTGCTGCTGGACGAACAAGGCAACGTCATTACCGGCCCAGGCAGCGGTGTGCTGGCAATCAAAGCCAGCTGGCCGGGGCAGATCCGCAGCGTATACGGCGATCCGCAGCGCATGGTCGACACCTATTTCAAACCCTATCCCGGCTACTACTTCACCGGTGACGGGGCACGACGCGATGAGGACGGCGATTACTGGATCACCGGGCGCATCGATGATGTGATCAACGTCTCCGGGCACCGTATCGGCACTGCCGAGGTGGAAAGCGCACTGGTCCTGCACGATCAAGTGGCCGAAGCCGCCGTGGTGGGCTACCCCCATGATGTGAAGGGCCAGGGTATCTATGCGTTTGTCACGCCCATGAACGGTGTGGAGCCCAGCGAGGCGCTGAAACAACACCTGTTGGAATTGGTCAGCCGGGAAATCGGCAGTTTCGCCAAACCGGAGCTGATTCAATGGGCACCGGCCCTGCCGAAAACCCGGTCCGGCAAGATCATGCGCAGAATTCTGCGCAAAATCGCCTGTAACGAACTGGACAGCCTCGGCGACACCTCAACCCTGGCCGATCCGAGCGTAGTGGATGGCCTGATCGACAAACGCCTGAACCGATAGGAAGCCTCAAGTCGTCATGGAATTTATCCGCAGCCGTATCGAAACCCAGTTGATGAGTCTGACGGGCCTGTCTCTAGGCCAATTGGACCTGGAAAACCCCAAGGGCGATCCGGGCCTATTCGGGCCAGACTCCGTCAGCTGGCAAGTGCATGGCGACTTCAGCAGCATGCTGATCGGCGGGATCAGCGCGTTGATGCTGCAAGCCTTGCACCCACTGGCTCTCGCCGGGGTGTGGGACCATTCGAACTTCCGTCAGGACATGCTCGGACGTCTGCGCCGTACTTCGCAGTTCATTTCCGGCACTACCTTCGGCTCACGCAAGGATGCCGAGTGGCTGATCGAAAAAGTGCGCACCATCCACCTGCAAGTGGTCGGCCATGCGCCGGACGGGCGCCCTTACGCGGCGAGCGATCCGGCACTGCTGACCTGGGTGCATGTGGCGGAAGTGAGCAACTTTCTCGCCGCCCATCTGCGCTACCGCAACCCGCATCTTTCGGGCGCCGATCAGGACCGTTACTACAGCGAAATCGCACTGGTTGCCGAACGCCTGGGCGCGCAGGACGTACCGCGTTCCAGGCAGCAAATGTCCGAGTATCTGCAGCGAATCCGCCCACAGCTGCTGTGCGACGAGCGCAGCCGGGAGGTGCTGCACCTTCTGCTCAATGCGCCTGCGCCAAGCCCACTGGCCAGACCGCTGGGCGCCTTGATGATGCAGGCCGGCATCGACCTGCTGCCGGACTGGGCCAGCGCCTTGCTCGACCAGCATCAGAGCCCGCTGCAACGGCGGATGATCCGCGCCGGGGTCAAGCGCAGTGCACCGTTGCTGCGCTGGGCGATGCGCAACGGCTCGGTGCAACGTGCCCATCGCCGGATGGGGTTGCTGTAGCCGGCCTGCCATAGCTGCTAAACTGCGCGCCCTTCTGCCCACATCCCCTACGCAAGGCGCGCTCCATGTCTTCATTGAATCAGGCGCTGCGCGCCGCCCTCGATCACCGCCAGGCGCTGATCAACGAACTGCATGCTCAAGGCACCGACTGCTATCGACTGTTTCACGGTAGCCAAGAAGGCGTGGGCGGCTTGACCATTGATCGCTACGGCCCGCAATTGCTGGTGCAGAGTTTTCATCAATCGCTGCCAACCACCGAGCTGCTGGACCTGCATCGACAGATTAATCAGCACATGGGCCTGGAATTGCTGCTGGTGTACAACGACCGCTCTCGCGGCAACTCGCGGATCGATCGCGAAGACACGGTATACCGCGCCGAACCCGCCGCGCTGGAAGATCTGGTGGGCCATGAATGGGGTCTCAAGTACCGCGTGCGTGGTCGGCATGCCGGCCAGGACCCGCTGCTGTTTCTCGATCTGCGCAACACTCGCGGCTGGGTCAAGGAACAGGCTGCCGGCAAGCGCGTGCTGAACCTGTTCGCCTATACCTGCGGCGTGGGCCTGAGCGCCGCCGCCGGTGGCGCGAGCGAAGTGTGCAACCTGGACTTCGCCGAGGGCAACCTGGCGGTCGGACGCGAAAACGGCCAGCTCAACCCTCAACTACCGCCCATGCATTTCGTGCAGTCGGATTACTTCCCGGCGATCCGCCAATTGGCCGGCCTGCCGATCACCCAGCGGCGCGGGCATAAACTGCCGAGCTATCCACGCCTGGAACAGCGCCAGTACGACCTGGTCGTGCTCGACCCACCCGCGTGGGCCAAGAGCGCCTTCGGCACCGTCGACCTGCTTCGCGACTATCAGAGCCTACTCAAGCCCGCTCTGCTTGCGACGGCCGACAACGGCGTGCTGATCTGCTGCAATAACCTGGCAAAGGTCAGCATGGACGACTGGCGTGAACAGGTGCTGCGCTGCGCGGAAAAAGCCGGACGCCCGGTACGTGATTGGAAAGTGATGGCTCCGGGCGCGGATTTCCCTTCCCAGGATCACCAGCCGCCCCTGAAAACGCTGATCCTGCAGCTGTAAGACTTGTCTCAAACGCCCGGTTCTTCGGAACCGAAAACCCGTGCCATACTCCAAGGCACTCCTTGTTCGACATAGATGGCGTCACCCATGCCCAAAGGATTGATCCGCGCCGCCGGCGCCTTGTTGACTGCCCTGGCCTTGTACAGCTTACTGGGCTTTTTGATCCTCCCCGGCATTGGTCTTCGCATTGCCAACCAACAATTGGCCGAGTACGCCACGGTGCCGGCACGCATCGAGCGGATCGAACTCAACCCGTTCAGCCTTGAGCTGACGGTCTGGGGCCTGAAAATCGGAGAACCGGGCAAGGAGCATGTGGGTTTCGAGCGCCTGTACGCCAATCTTCAACTCGACAGCTTATGGTCCCGCGCCCTGCACCTGGCCGATGTGCAACTGGACAAGCCTAAAACCGAATTGCTGTTCGACAAATCCGGCCAACTGAACCTGGCGCAGTTGTTCAAACTGCCACCCAGTGAGCCAACGCCGACTGATCCTGACGCCAAGCCCTTTCCGCTGCGTATCGACAGCATCAAGCTGGCCGGTGGCTATGTGCACTTTGAGGACTTGCGCCCCAGCGAGCCCATCGAATTCCTCTACGACAAGCTCGACTTCGAACTGAAGAACCTCAGTACCCTGCCCGAAGACAACGCCGACATGACCCTGGTCGCCGCCGGCCCCGAGGGTGGGCATATCGACTGGAAAGGTAATTTCAGCCTGGTGCCGATTACGTCTCAGGGCACCCTGAAAGTCACCGACGGCAAGATGAAAGCCTGGTGGCCGTATGTGCGTGACGCCTTGCCACTGGTGCTTGAGGATGGCGTGCTCAACCTGAGCACCGACTATAAATTCAGTCTTGCCAAAGAAACCGAACTGAACCTGACCAACACCGCCGCCAGTATCGCGCCGTTTGCCATCAAGGCGCCGGACGGGCGGCCACTGGTACGCCTGGAGCGCCTGGACGTCAGCGACACCACGGTGGACCTGGCCAAACAACAAGTGGTCGTCGGCAAGATTCGCAGCAATAAACTCGAAACCTGGGCCGCGCGTGAGGCCGACGGGCAACTCGACTGGCAGAAACTGTTCGCCGGCCAACCGAGCAAACCGGCCAAGGCGGCGGAGCCGGCCAGCGCCCCTGCCACCGCTGACTCGCCCAAGGCTGAGCCCGGTGCGCCAAGCAAACCCTGGCAAGTGCTGCTCAAGGATGTGCAACTGCGCAACTACCAAGTGCATCTGGCCGATCGTCAGGCCAAGCCTGCGGTCGCACTGGAGCTGGGCCCGCTGAACGTCGACATGCAGAACTTCGACAGCCTCAACGGCAGCCCCTTCAACCTGAAGATCGATAGCGGCGTGGGTAAACAAGGCAAGCTCCAGGCGAGCGGCGAGGTTAACCTCAACCCGGTCAGCGCCAGGCTCAACGTGAATACCCAGGACATCGACCTGCGCGTCGCCCAGTCCTATATCAGCCCCTTCATTCGTCTGGAACTGCGCAGCGGCATGCTGGGCAGTAATCTCGCCGTCAATCTGAAAAGCACCGATCCGCTGGCGCTGCAGGTGACCGGCCGAGCGCAGGTCGATCAACTGCATACCCTCGACACCCTCAAGACCCGCGACTTTCTCAAATGGCAGCGTCTGGTGCTCGAAGGCGTGAATTACCAACATGGCGAAAGCCTGTCGATCGACAAGGTCAACCTGCTGCAACCGTATGCCCGTTTCATGATCAACGATGACCGCACCACCAATGTCGATGACCTGCTGATCCCGCAGCCGGCGGACACTGGCGCCAAGTCGGCGGCCAAACCGGCCGCGAGTAAAGACAAACCGCTGGGCATTCGCATTGGGCAGATTGCGATCAACGATGGCTCGGCCAATTTCGCCGACTTCAGTCTCACGCCCAACTTCGCCACGGCGATTCAACAGCTCAATGGCCAGATCGGTACCATCGACAGTCGCCAGGCCAAACCTGCCAGCGTCGATATCAAGGGTAAGGTGGACCGCTATGCGCCAGTGACCATCAAAGGCAGTGTCAACCCGTTCGACCCGATGGCGGCGCTGGACATCGCCACCAGCTTTAAACGGGTCGAGCTGACTACCCTCACGCCTTATTCGGGCAAATTCGCGGGCTTCCGCATTCGTAAGGGCCGCCTGAACCTCGACCTGCATTACGTAATCATCAAGGGACAATTGAAGGCCGAAAACAAAGTCGTGGTAGAGCAGCTGCAACTGGGCGAAAAAGTCGACAGCGCCGATGCCGTGGATCTGCCGATCCGTCTCGCGGTCGCGCTGCTCAAGGACAGTGATGGCAAGATCTCCATCGAGCTGCCCGTCAGTGGCGACCTCAATAACCCCCAATTCAGTGTCATGCCGATCGTTTGGCAGACTTTGCGTAACCTGGTGGTTCGCGCCGCCACGGCGCCTTTCAAATTCATTGGTGGGCTGGTCACCGGCGGCGGTTCAGAAGATTTGGGCAACGTATCGTTCGCGCCCGGCTCCAGTGAATTGAGCAAAGACGCCGAGGGCGCGCTGAATAAACTGGCCACAGCGCTTAAAGAACGCCCTGCCCTGCGCCTGGAAATCGAAGGCACCGCCGCAGCCAGCAGCGACGGGCCATTCCTGGCTGAACAGCGCCTGGAGCGCGAATACCAATACAACTACTACAAGATGCTGCAACGTCGGGGCGACAAGGTTCCGGCCCAGGCGTCGTTACTGCAGGTCCCGGAAAACGAAAAAGCCCCGTTGCTCGAAGGCATCTACCGCACCCGCTTGAAACAGCAGCCGCCTGCGGAGTGGAAAGACCTGAGCCGAGACGAACGCTCGGCCAAACTCAAGGACGGCGTGATCAAGTTCTGGAGTGGCAGTGATGTGTTACTGCGCCAGTTGGGACAAGACCGTGCCAGCACCATCAAGGATTACCTTGTGGATAAGGGGCAATTGGAGGACGACCGGGTTTACTTCATTGACGCGCAGCTGGGGCAGGCTGAAAAGGATGGTCGGGTGGTGACACCGATGCATCTGGATGCTGAGTGATGCAAGGCGTCATTCAGCCTCTGTAGGACAGGTTTGAGTGCGGTGAGGGTCGGCGGGGGAAGCCGGCTCCGGTTGGGGCAAGCTCGCTAACCACAGCACGCTGGATCGCCACGTTTAATTGCTGCGTGAAATAGAACAGGCCCTGACACAAAGTGCCGGGGCCTGTAATGACCACTTCCGTGTGGTCGGTCGCATGAACCTCAGAGGTGCATTGAGTGGATATCTAACTCACGCGCCGCCGCCGCTAAGTTCAGACGAACTGTCGAGCGTTACTCAGCTTTCAGGCCGTCGGCCGATACAGCTTTAACGCCTTTGATTTTCTTGGTGATCGCAACAGCAGTGGCTTTCTGCGATTCGGTCACTGGGGTAGCGGACGACAGGGAAACCACGCCTTTGTTGGTTTCAACCTTGATGTCGGTACCAGGAATACCTTTTTCGGTAACCAGATCAGCCTTCACTTTGGTAGTGATCCAGGTGTCCGAAGTGGCATCTTTGGATTTGTCGATGTTATCGGCTTTGACAGCGCCGCCAGCCAACAGGCCGTCAGCGGAAACAGCGGTTACGCCTTTGATTTTCTTGGTGATGGCTACGGCAGTCGCTTTCTGCGAGTCCGAGATAGCTACGTCGGAAGACAGGGAAACCACGCCTTTGTTGGTTTCAACCTTGATGTCCGAACCTGGAATGCCTTTTTCAGTCAGCAAGTCAGCTTTGACTTTGGTGGTGATCCAGGTATCCGAAGTGGACTCTTTAGCCTTGGTCATCTCGCCAGCAGCCAGAGTCATTGGCGCCTGGGTAGGTTGGGCGAAGGCGGCGTTAGCCATGGCCAGGGTCAGAGCGGTAGCTGTTGCGGTAGCGAGAGCGAACTTCTTCATACGAGTAACTCCTGTTTTATCAAAAGTCTGCAGCGTGTAAACCTTGATGCTGCAGCGTTAACAGGGATATTGCAGACACTGTGCCAATTCTGTTCGGACGATTAAATCCTTAAAAAACAATGGGTTATAAAACATGGCTAATTTCGGAATCGTGCATATTGCATGAAGCCCCCTGCTCCTGCATGCAAGTTGCGGCTTTTGAATACGCATTAACCGTCTGATTTTCAGGCATTTTCCATCGCGCATAAAAAAAGGACTCCGTAGAGTCCTTTTCTCAGCTCAAAAACCAGGGTGGTTAAACACCCGAAGCTTTGGCCGCTGCCACGTCTTTGATGGACAGTTTGATACGGCCGCGGTTGTCCACGTCCAGTACCAGCACTTCCACTTCCTGGCCTTCCTTGAGGATGTCGGTCACTTTTTCAACGCGAGCATCGCTCAGCATGGAGATGTGAACCAGACCGTCCTTGCCTGGCAGGATGTTGACGAATGCGCCGAAGTCGACGATGCGCTCAACCTTACCGACGTAGATCTTGCCGATCTCGGCTTCCGCAGTGATACCCAGCACGCGCTGACGCGCGGCTTCCGCAGCTTCCTTGGTTTCACCGAAGATCTTGATCGAACCGTCGTCTTCGATATCGATCGAGGCCTTGGTTTCTTCGCAGATTGCACGAATGGTCGCGCCGCCTTTACCGATAACGTCACGGATTTTGTCGGTGTCGATCTTCATCGCGATCATGGTCGGGGCATTTTCCGACAGCTCGGTACGCGACTGACCAATGATCTGGTTCATCTGGCCGAGGATGTTCAGGCGCGCTTCCAGGGCTTGGCCCAGGGCGATTTCCATGATCTCTTCGGTGATGCCCTTGATCTTGATGTCCATCTGCAGCGCGGTCACACCTTTGGCGGTACCGGCTACTTTGAAGTCCATGTCGCCCAGGTGGTCTTCGTCGCCCAGGATGTCGGTCAGGACGGCGAACTTCTCGCCTTCTTTAACCAGGCCCATGGCGATACCGGCAACCGGTGCCTTCATCGGTACGCCAGCGTCCATCAGCGCCAGGGAAGCACCGCACACGGAAGCCATGGAGCTGGAACCGTTGGATTCGGTGATTTCCGATACCACGCGGATGGTGTAAGGGAACACGTCAGCAGCCGGCAGCATGGCCTGAACCGAACGACGAGCCAGACGGCCGTGACCGATTTCGCGACGACCGGCACCGCCCATGCGACCACACTCGCCCACCGAGAAAGGAGGGAAGTTGTAGTGCAGCATGAAGGGGTCTTTTTTCTCGCCTTCCAACGTGTCCAGCAGTTGCGCGTCACGGGCGGTGCCCAGCGTTGCAACAACCAGCGCCTGAGTTTCACCACGGGTGAACAGAGCCGAACCGTGAGTCTTCGGCAGGACGCCGACTTCAATGTTCAGCGGACGCACGGTGCGGGTGTCGCGACCGTCGATACGTGGCTTGCCGTTAACGATGTTTTCGCGAACGGTGCGGTATTCGATTTCGCCGAAAGCTGCCTTGACGTCGCTGGCGGAAGGCTGGCCTTCTTCGCCGGACAGCTTGGCCACAACCTGATCCTTCAGCTCGCCCAGGCGAGCGTAGCGGTCGGCCTTGACGGTGATGGTGTAGGCGTCGGAGATGGCAGCACCGAACTCGGAACGGATCGCGGCCAGCAGCTCGGTCGCTTCAGCCTGTGGCGCCCAGGTCCAGGTTGGCTTGGCGGCTTCGGCAGCCAGCTCGGTGACCGCTTTGATAACGGCCTGGAACTCGTCGTGGGCAAACAATACAGCGCCCAGCATTTGGTCTTCGGTCAGCTCTTTGGCTTCCGATTCAACCATCAGTACGGCTTCCGAGGTACCGGCAACGACCATGTCCAGGCTCGATGCTTTCAGTTGCTCGTAAGTCGGGTTCAGCAGGTAGCCGGTGCTTTCGTGGAACGCAACACGGGCAGCACCGATCGGGCCATCGAAAGGAATGCCGGAGATGGCCAGGGCAGCCGAGGTACCGATCATCGCAGCGATGTCCGGATCGGTCTTTTTGCTGGTGGAAACGACGGTGCAGACAACCTGCACTTCGTTCATGAAGCCTTCTGGGAACAGTGGACGGATCGGGCGATCGATCAGTCGGGACGTCAGGGTTTCTTTCTCGGAAGGACGGCCTTCACGCTTGAAGAAACCGCCAGGGATCTTACCGGCAGCGTAAGTCTTTTCCTGGTAGTGAACGGAAAGAGGAAAGAAGCCTTTGCTTGGGTCAGCGGTCTTGGCACCCACAACGGTCACCAATACGGTGACGTCGTCATCAACGGTAACCAGCACTGCGCCGGAGGCTTGACGGGCGATACGGCCTGTCTCGAGGGTAACGGTCGACTGACCGAACTGAAATTTTTTGATAACCGGGTTCACGGTGTCCTACCTTCTTTGTGGCTCTTGGGGAACTTGTCTTCTTGCGAAATTCTTGGGCAATGCCGGGAATCGGCCCGACGCTCGTCCAGGGTAAAACGTGTATCCAGATAAAACTTGAGGCTGGGAGCCTGCCATGGGCCAGCGCAATCGCACTGACACACGGCAGACAACCAACCTCTAGCGCAATCGCTTATTAGCGACGCAGACCCAGGCGACCGATCAGAGCCTGATAACGACCCAGATCCTTGCCTTTCAGGTAGTCCAGCAGCTTACGGCGCTGGTTTACCATGCGGATCAGACCACGACGGGAGTGGTGGTCTTTACCGTTGGCCTTGAAGTGACCTTGCAGCTTGTTGATGTTGTGGGTCAGCAGTGCAACTTGCACTTCTGGCGAACCAGTGTCACCAACAGCTTGCTGATAGTCAGCTACGATTTGTGCTTTTTCTTGAACGTCGAGAGCCATGAGGCAATCCTTCTTTCAGGAAACCACCCAAAGGATGGTTTCAACAGGCCAGGGACAAATCCCTGTATCTAAAAATGAGTGTTGACCATGCCTGTTAACAGCCACACTCGTTCGGTCATTCTGACCGAATCAGTCGACGCGGCGCGATGCGCCCGTCTTCGCTCACTTCACCGATACCGATAAAGCGACCGTTATGATCCTGTACCCGCACCATGCCGAACTTCGGGGCATCCGGCGCGCGTACCGGCTGGCCGTTGAGCCAGTAGAACGCGCTGTGCTCCGAGAAGTGCAGCAATGGCCAATCCAGCAGCCCACTGTCCGATGGCATCAAAAAGCGATCAACCGCTTCATTGCCGCCTTCGGCATGCACCGCTTCCAGCTCTTCCAGGGTCACGGTCTGTGCCAGGCTGAAAGGGCCGGCCTGTGTGCGCCGCAGCTCTGCAACGTACGCGCCGCAACCGAGCTTTTCACCGATATCTTCCACCAGGGTACGGATATAGGTGCCTTTGCTGCAGTCCACCGCCAGGCGCGCGGTGTCGCCTTCACAGGCGAGCAATTCCAAGCGCGCAATAGTAACAGAACGCGGTTCGCGCTCCACTACTTCACCCGCACGCGCCAACTTGTAAAGCGGCTGCCCATCACGCTTGAGGGCCGAGTACATTGGCGGTATCTGACTGATTTCCCCGCGAAAAGCGGGTAAAGCAGCCTCAATATCAGCACGACCAACGGTCACATCGCGAACCTGCAGAACATCACCTTCGGCATCGGCCGTGGTGGTGGTCTTGCCCAGCTGCATCAGGGTTTCGTAACCCTTGTCGGAATCGAGCAGGTACTGCGAAAACTTGGTGGCTTCGCCGAAGCACAACGGCAATACACCGGTGGCCAGCGGATCGAGACTCCCGGTGTGCCCGGCCTTTTCGGCGTTGAGCAGCCAGCGGACCTTCTGCAGCGCGGCATTGGAGGTAAAGCCAATGGGCTTGTCGAGCAGAATAATGCCGCTGACATTGCGACGGATACGTTTGACCTGAGCCACCGCTTACTCCTTGGCGTCTTCAGGTGTGGACGGGTGCTGGCTGTCTTCAGCCACGGCACGCTCGATCAATGCCGACAGGTGCGCGCCGCGTACGACGCTTTCGTCGTAGTGGAAGTGCAACTGAGGAACGCTGCGCAGCTTCATTTCACGGGCCAACTGCATGCGCAGGAAGCCTGCTGCAGCGTTAAGCACCTTGATGCTTTGCGCGATTTCTTCGCTGCTGTCCTGCCCCATCACGGTGATGAAGATCTTCGCGTGACCCACGTCGCGACTCACTTCCACAGCGGTGATGGTGACCAGGCCAACGCGCGGGTCTTTGACTTCGCGACGGATCAGTTGAGCCAGCTCGCGCTGCATCTGATCGCCGATACGCTGGGTACGGCTGTATTCTTTTGCCATGTCTTGTTACCTGTTACTGCCACACGGTGAAACCCGTGGGGTCTGAAAGCGGCAAACGCCCGGCCTGACAAAAGCCAGACCGGGCGTTGCGTTTAGAGTCCGTACGCTGCGCGGGGCATTTGCATGCCCACGCGCCGCGTGGCTCCGGAAGTGCGCGAGTCAGAGGCTGCGAGCAACCTGAACCTTCTCGAAGACTTCGATCTTGTCGCCAACCTTGACGTCGTTGTAGCTCTTGACCGCGATACCGCACTCCATGCCGGCACGTACTTCAGACGCGTCATCCTTGAAGCGGCGCAGGGATTCCAGCTCGCCTTCGAAAATAACGATGTCTTCACGCAGTACACGGATAGGACGGTTACGGTACACAGTACCTTCGACAACCATGCAGCCGGCAACCGCACCGAATTTCGGCGAGCGGAACACGTCACGCACCTCGGCGATACCCAGGATATTCTCCCGAACGTCACTGCCAAGCATGCCGGTAAGGGCTTTCTTGACGTCTTCGATGATGTCGTAGATGACGTTGTAGTAACGCATGTCCAGGCCTTCCTGCTCGACAATCTTGCGAGCGCCGGCATCGGCACGCACGTTGAAGCCAAACAGTACAGCGTTGGAAGCCAGTGCCAGGTTGGCGTCGGATTCGGTGATACCACCGACACCGCCACCGACAACACGCACTTGCACTTCGTCGTTACCCAGGCCGTTCAAGGCGCCGTTCAACGCTTCGAGGGAACCACGTACGTCAGATTTGAGGACGATGTTAAGCGTCTTCTTCTCTTCCTGGCCCATGTTCTCGAAGATGTTTTCAAGCTTGCCGGCGTGAGCACGGGCCAACTTGACCTCACGGAACTTGCCTTGACGGAACAGAGCCACTTCACGGGCTTTCTTCTCGTCGGCAACCACGCTCATCTCGTCGCCAGCGTCCGGGGTACCGTCCAGGCCGAGAATCTCGACGGGGATGGCCGGACCGGCTTCCTTGATTGGCTTACCGTTCTCGTCGAGCATGGCACGTACACGGCCGTAGTTCGAACCGACCAGTACCATGTCGCCTTGGCGCAGGGTACCGTCTTGAACCAGCACGGTCGCAACCGGGCCACGGCCTTTGTCGAGGCGGGATTCAACCACAACACCACGGCCAGGAGCCGATGGGGTAGCGGTCAGTTCCAGGACTTCGGCTTGCAGCAGAACGGCTTCAAGCAGTTCGTCAACGCCAGTACCCATTTTTGCGGAAACCGGTACGAATGGAGTGTCGCCACCCCACTCTTCCGACGTCACGCCGTGAACCGACAGTTCGCTACGGATGCGATCGAGATCGGCGCCCGGCTTGTCGATTTTGTTCACGGCGACTACCAGCGGAACGCCAGCTGCCTTGGCATGCTGAACGGCTTCGATGGTTTGTGGCATTACGCCGTCGTCCGCTGCAACCACCAGGATCACGATGTCGGTCGCCTTGGCACCACGGGCACGCATCGCGGTAAACGCGGCGTGACCAGGGGTGTCGAGGAACGTCACCATGCCACGGTCGGTTTCAACGTGGTAAGCGCCGATGTGCTGGGTAATACCACCGGCTTCGCCAGCAGCCACCTTGGCACGACGGATGTAGTCGAGCAGGGAGGTTTTACCGTGGTCAACGTGGCCCATTACGGTCACAACCGGTGCACGGGAAACCGCTTCACCTTCAAACTTCAGGGACTCGGCCAGGGAATCTTCCAGGGCGGTGTCGCTGACCAGGGTCACTTTGTGGCCCAGCTCTTCAGCAACCAGTTGAGCAGTTTCCTGGTCCAGTACCTGGTTGATGGTAGCCGGAGTGCCCAGCTTGAACATGAACTTGATGATTTCAGCAGCCTTGACCGACATCTGCTGGGCCAGATCGCCCACAGTGATGGTCTCGCCGATCTTCACTTCACGCACGACAGGGCCGGTTGGGCTCTGGAAACCGTGGGCGTTGCGTTTCTTCAGCTTGGCCTTGCCGCGACCACCACGACGGAAGCCATCGCTTTCTTCGTCGGTTGTACGTGGGGCAACGCGTGGAGCAGGCGCTTTCTCTTTGACCGAAGCACGATGCGGAGCGTTTTTGCGCTCGCCATCACCGCCACCACCGCGACGATTGTTATCGTCGGCACGTGGTTTGTCCGGACGACGAGGCTCGTCGCGCTTGCGGGCATCTGCTGCCGGAGCAGGTGCTGCAGCCACCGGAGCGGCCTCACGCACAGCTTCAACAGGAGCGGCAACCGCTTCAGTGTTAGCAGGTTGCGCAGCAGCAGGCTGGCGACGCGCTTCTTCTTCGGCGCGACGCTTGGCTTCTTCTTCAGCCTTCTGACGAGCAGCATTTTCTACTGCGCGACGTTCTTCCAGTTCGCGTTTACGCTCGGCTTCGATTTCTTCCGGGCTGCGCTGTACGAAGACTTTCTTCTTGCGTACTTCAACGCTGATGCTCTTGCTACCCGCAACACGCAGGGTGCTGGTGGTTTTGCGCTGCAATGTAATCTTGCGCGGTTCTTCCACTTTCGCCTTGTGGCTGCTCTTCAAGTGAGTCAGCAAAGACTGCTTCTCACTATCGCTCACACCTTCATCGGCGGCGGTGTGCGGCAGACCTGCCTCACGCATCTGCTGCAACAGGCGCTCTACCGGTGTTTTGACCTCATCGGCCAGTTGTTTCACCGTGACTTGCGTCATGCACTTCTCTCCTCAGGCCGCGCCTAGTTACTCGAACCAATGGGCTCGGGCGGCCATGATCAACTTGCCGGCACGATCTTCGTCAATGCCGTCGATGTCGAGCAGATCGTCAATAGACTGCTCGGCCAGGTCTTCGCGGGTAATTACGCCGCGCACCGCCAGTTCCATCGCCAAATCCTTGTCCATACCCTCAAGCGAGAGCAGGTCTTCGGCCGGATGGGCGTCTGCCAGCTTTTCCTCAGTAGCGATGGCTTTAGTCAACAAGCGATCCTTGGCCCGAGCGCGAAGCTCGTTGACGATATCTTCGTCAAAGCCGTCGATGTTGAGCATTTCTTCCAACGGTACGTAGGCAATCTCTTCCAGGCTGGTGAAGCCTTCATCTACCAGCACCTGTGCCAGCTCTTCATCGACTTCCAACTCTTCGATGAAGTTGCGCAGGATGTCACCGGTTTCAGCTTGCTGCTTAGCCTGGATGTCCGATTCGGTCATCACGTTCAGGGTCCAACCGGTCAGTTGGCTGGCCAGACGCACGTTCTGACCACCACGACCAATGGCCTGAGCCAGATTGTCTGCGCCAACGGCGATGTCCATCGCATGGGCATCTTCGTCAACGATAATTGCCGCCACTTCAGCCGGCGACATGGCGTTGATCACGAACTGCGCCGGGTTATCGTCCCACAGGACAATGTCCACGCGCTCACCGCCCAATTCGCCAGACACCGCCTGGACGCGCGAACCGCGCATACCAATGCAGGCACCTTGCGGGTCGATGCGTTTGTCTTTGGAGCGGACCGCAATCTTGGCGCGCGAACCCGGGTCGCGGGACGCCGCCATGACTTCGATCAGGCCTTCGGCAATTTCCGGCACTTCGATACGGAACAGCTCAATCAGCATTTCCGGAGCGGTACGCGACAGGATCAACTGAGGGCCGCGGTTCTCGGTGCGGATTTCCTTGAGCAGCGCACGCAAGCGCACGCCCACACGGAAGGTTTCGCGAGAGATGATGTCTTCACGAGCCAGCAACGCTTCGGCGTTATTGCCCAGATCGACGATCACGTTGTCGCGGGTGACTTTCTTAACGGTGCCGGAGATGATTTCACCCAGGCGTTCGCGATAGGCGTCAACGACTTGAGCGCGCTCAGCTTCGCGGACTTTCTGCACGATGACCTGCTTGGCGGTCTGTGCAGCAATACGGCCGAATTCGATCGATTCGATTTTTTCTTCGACCACATCGCCAACCTTGGCACCAGGATGCGTTTCAGCAACCTTGCTCGGCCAGGTTTCAATAGCCGGATCGTCAAGATCGGCCTCTTCGACGACTGTCCAGCGACGGAAAGTCTCATAGGCACCGGTGTGGCGATTGATTTCCACACGCAGATCAACTTCGTCCTCAAAACGTTTTTTGGTAGCAGTGGCCAGGGCCAGCTCCAACGCTTCAAAAATCACGCTTGCCGGTACGCCCTTTTCATTGGATACCGACTCAACAACCAGCAGTACTTCTTTGCTCATCGTACGCCTCGCCTTTCGCAAGCCATTGGATCCGCGGGATCCGCGTCTCAGTCAAAACTGGGAATAATGTTGGCCTTGTCGACCATATCGATCGGCAACAGGAATTCATGGTCTTCTACCTGCACCACGACATCCTGTTCTTCTACACCGCGCAGAAGGCCCTGAAAGTTGCGTCGCCCTTCAAAGGGAGATCGCAGCTTGATCTTCACTTGTTCACCGGCATATTTAGCAAACTGCTCAAGAGTGAACAGTGGGCGTTCCATGCCTGGCGAGGAAACTTCGAGGGTGTATTCAACGGAGATCGGATCTTCAACATCCAACACACCACTGATCTGACGGCTGACAATGGCACAATCGTCCACCAGCACACCGCCCTCTTTATCGATATAAACGCGCAACATTGAGTGGCGACCTTGAGCCGAAAACTCAATACCCCAGCATTCATAGCCTAGGGCCACGACCACCGGGGCCAGCAAGGCCTGCAACTCTTCTAGCTTGCTCGACACCTGAACCCCCTCGTGCATGTATGTGCATGCTGTGCAAAATAAAAAAATGGGCGAAACGCCCATCCTTGAAACGCCGTCGAACAGCGGCGTTGAAAGTGTCCAGCTAACAAAAAGCCCCTTAAAAGGGGCTCCGCTAAAACTGGTTGCGGGGGCCGGATTTGAACCGACGACCTTCGGGTTATGAGCCCGACGAGCTACCAGACTGCTCCACCCCGCGACAAAGCTGGGGCGGAAGTATACGACCGATCCCTTGCAGGGTCAATGTAACCTTCCACCTACAAGAAAGCCCGCAACAGCGGGCTCTCCTGATAATTGGTACCGAGAAGGGGACTCGAACCCCTACACCCTATGGGCACAACCACCTCAAGGTTGCGTGTCTACCAATTCCACCACCTCGGCAATACAACGTTTACAACTCTTCTTACTTCTGCTCTTGAGCTGGAGGTACGTCAGTCGCTGGAGTAGCCGACTTTTGCTCTTGAAGCACCGGAACATCATCAGAAGCCGGTTTTGCTTTTGGTACTTCCAACACTGCTGGATCTGGCAAACCTACTTGAGTCAGCACATGAGCTTTCTCTTTAGCAAAGTAACCTAACCCCAAGCTGGTTATGAAGAAACCGGCGGCAAGTATAGCAGTAAACTTACTAAGAAAGGTAGAGGAACCTTGGCTTCCGAATACAGTATTTGAAGCACCTGCACCGAAAGACGCACCAGCATCCGCACCTTTACCCTGTTGCAGCAAAACCAGGGCAACTACGCCCAGTGCAGCCAACAGATGAAAAACGACCACGACTGTTTCCAGCATTTTTTCAGTTTCCCGCGGCGCGACAGATCGCACCGAACTCATCTGCATTCAGGGAAGCTCCACCAATGAGCCCCCCATCGATATCCGGCATGCCGAACAGTTCGACCGCATTGGCCGCCTTCACGCTGCCGCCGTATAGAAGACGCACACCTTGTGCGACTTCAGAATTCTCTGCCGCCAACTGCGCGCGGATGGCTGCGTGCACATCCTGCGCCTGTTGCGGTGTAGCAGTCAGCCCGGTGCCAATGGCCCAGACCGGCTCGTATGCGATGACCGCTTTTGCAAACGCACCAACACCCAACTCTTCGATGATGCTGCCCAGCTGACGCGAGACAACCTCAAGAGTCTTGCCCGATTCGCGCTGCTCCAGGGTTTCCCCTATGCACAACACTGGGATCAGACCGCATGCCTGTGCCGCTGCGAACTTGCGATTGAGCATCCCATCGCGCTCACCCATCATCTGACGGCGCTCGGAGTGCCCGACAAGCACAAAGGAACATCCCGCATCGACCAGCTGACTCGGCGCAATTTCGCCGGTCAACGCACCTTGCATGGCTTCCACCGCAGAATTCTGCGCGCCGACCTGGATCGACTTACCCTTCAAGCCATCAACCACTTGGGCGATATGCAGGCAAGGCGGGAAAACCGCAACATCGACACCGCCAGGCAAGGCCAAGTGACGAAGGCCATTGATCAGCTCAGCGACACTGGCGCGGGTACCGTGCATCTTCCAGTTACCAGCTACCATAGTGCGACGCATGCTGTACCTCGTCGGTCAAAGTGGGCGCAGATGTTACCCAACCCTTTCATCACTGGCAAGCCGAATTCAGGCGCAAACTTCAGTTACCAGTTTTGCCAGGTCTTCAGCGTGGCCGCGAACCTGTGTTTCATCTTCACCCTCGACCATGACACGCACCAGAGGCTCCGTGCCCGACTTGCGCAGCAATACCCGCCCACGCCCTTCCATCGCCAGGGTTACGCGCTCACAAGCGTCCTTGACCGCAGGGTGCTCAATCGGGTTTTCGCCTCCACCGAACCGCACGTTCAGCAGCACTTGCGGACACTTACGCAACGCCTGCCGCGCCTGAGCCAGGCTTTCCTCGCGACGACGCAAGGCAAGCAGCACCTGCAGCGCGGCGATAATCGCATCACCGGTCGTGGTGTGCTGGAAGCACACGATATGGCCCGAGTTCTCACCACCTATCTGCCAATTACGCTCGAGCAGCTCTGCGATGACATAACGATCACCGACATTGGCGCGAATAAAGGGAATGCCCAGATCTGCCAGGGCGAGCTCGAGCCCGAGATTGCTCATCAAGGTGCCGACCACACCCCCTTGCAACTTGTTACGCTCATGCAGGTCGCGAGCAATAATGAACAACAAGTCATCGCCATCCACGATGGTACCTGTGTGATCCACCATCAGAACACGGTCGCCGTCGCCATCGAAAGCGATACCCAGGTCTGCATGCTCGGCCAATACTGCGGCCTGCAACTGCTCCATATGGGTAGAGCCGCAGTTGTCGTTGATGTTCAAGCCGTTAGGCTGGGCCGACAACACAGTAACCTGTGCACCCAACTCCTTGAACACGCTCGGCGCCACCTTGTAGGTTGCACCGTGGGCGCAATCGACAACGATCTTCAACCCGGCGAAATTGGTGCTGCTTGGCACGCTGCTCTTGCAGAACTCAATGTAACGGCCGGACGCGTCGTTAATACGCGAGACCTTGCCCAACTTGCTGGATTCGACCACTGTCATCGGCGCATCCAGCAACTCCTCGATCATCAGCTCAATCTCATCGGGCAGCTTGGTACCTTGACCCGAGAAAAACTTGATACCGTTGTCATCATGAGGGTTATGCGAAGCACTGATAACAATGCCCGCCTCGGCATGGAAGGTACGCGTCAGGTAGGCGATGGCGGGCGTGGGCATTGGCCCCAGCAGCATCACATCGGCCCCAGCCGCGGACAACCCGGCCTCCAGCGCAGACTCGAACATATACCCCGAAATTCGAGTGTCCTTGCCCACCAGGATGCGACACGCGCCCATGCTGCGGAACGCCATCCCCGCCGCCCATCCCAACTTGAGCATAAAGTCAGGGGTAATCGGGAACTCGCCGACCCGACCACGGATTCCGTCGGTGCCAAAATATTTTTTAGTCATAAGTGCTCCATCATTCTTATTCGGCTGATTCTACAGCGGCAATCATACGCACCACGTCCACTGTCTCGGCGACATCGTGCACGCGCAGAATTCGCGCGCCTTTGGTCAAGGCGAGTGCCGCCAGTGCAAGTCCGCCATACAGACGCTCACCCACCGGACGATTCAACGCCAGCCCTATCATGCTCTTGCGCGACACCCCTACCAACAGGGGCCGACCAAGGGCATGCAAGGACTCCAGGTGCTTGAACAGGCTTAAATTATGTTGCAGGGTTTTGGCGAATCCAAAACCCGGATCAAGGATGATCTGCTCCGGCGCAATACCCACGGCAGCACATTGGGCAATCCGCTCAGCGAGAAAGCCTGTCACCTCTCCCACCAAATCGTCGTAATGCGGGTTGTCCTGCATAGTGCCGGGCTCGCCCAACATGTGCATGAGGCACACCGGCAACCCGGTAGCGGCAGCTGCGTCCAACGCGCCATCGCGCCGCAGTGACCGCACATCATTGATCAAGCCAGCCCCCAAACGAGCAGTTTCGCGCATCACTGCGGGGGTCGAAGTATCAACGGAGATGATGACGTCCAACTCCCGGGCAATACGCTCGACAACCGGAGCGACCCGCTCCAACTCCTCAAGAGGAGAAACCACACGGGCACCAGGCCGAGTCGACTCACCACCGACATCGATCAACGTCGCGCCAGCCGCCACCATCGCCTCGGCATGACGCAACGCAGCGTCCTGCTGACTGAATCGGCCGCCATCAGAAAAGGAATCGGGGGTTACATTGAGGATACCCATGACGTGTGTATGGGCCAAATCAAGAACCCGGCTGCCGCAAGGCAACCGGGTGGAGGGCAACACAGAAGTCATTTCAAACCTTAGTGTTCGGCTGCAGGACCGCCGATCGGGGTTTCAGGGCGTTCATTCTGAACCACGGGCGGAGTGCCCGAGGTGCCTGAACCGCCTTCCCAGTCGCGAGGTTCGCGCGGCGGACGACCTGCCATGATGTCGTCGATCTGATCGGCATCAATGGTTTCGTATTTCATCAGCGCATCGGCCATGGCATCCAGCTTGTCGCGGTTATCGGTCAGGATCTGCTTGGCCGTACCGTAGCACTGGTCAATGATGCTGCGAACCTCGGAATCGATCAGCTTGGCAGTCTCACCCGAAAAACTGGCACTTTGACCGCCACCACCACGACCCAGGAACACCTCGCCATCTTCCTCGGCATACATCAAAGGACCGAGTTTTTCAGACAAGCCCCACTTGGTCACCATGTTTCGCGCTATCTGACTGGCTCGCATAATGTCGTTGGAAGCGCCGGTGGTCACACCGTCAAAGCCCAAGGTCATTTCTTCGGCAATCCGTCCACCATAAAGCGAGCAGATCTGGCTGATCAGCGCACGCTTGGAGAGGCTGTAGCGATCCTCTTCTGGCAGGAACATGGTCACGCCAAGTGCGCGACCTCGCGGAATGATCGAAACCTTGTACACCGGGTCGTGCTCAGGCACGACGCGCCCCACGATCGCGTGACCGGCTTCGTGATAGGCAGTGTTCTGCTTCTCTTTTTCAGACATGACCATGGACTTGCGCTCGGCGCCCATCATGATCTTGTCTTTAGCCAGCTCGAACTCTTTCATTTCTACAATGCGCTTGCCGGTACGCGCGGCAAACAGCGATGCCTCGTTCACCAGGTTGGCAAGGTCAGCACCGGAGAAACCAGGAGTACCACGGGCAATCACGGCCGGAGCCACATCGTCACCCATCGGCACTTTACGCATGTGCACTTTCAGAATCTGTTCGCGCCCGCGAATATCAGGCAAGCCAACCACCACCTGGCGGTCAAAACGGCCTGGACGCAGCAAGGCCGGGTCAAGCACGTCAGGACGGTTGGTCGCGGCGATGACGATGATGCCGTCATTCATCTCGAAGCCGTCCATCTCTACCAGCAGCTGGTTGAGCGTCTGTTCGCGTTCATCATGACCACCGCCCATGCCAGCACCACGATGACGACCAACAGCGTCGATTTCATCGATGAAGATAATGCACGGCGCATGTTTCTTGGCCTGCTCGAACATATCGCGAACACGGCTGGCACCGACACCGACGAACATCTCGACGAAGTCAGAACCGGAAATGGTAAAAAACGGCACCTTGGCTTCACCGGCAATTGCCTTGGCCAGCAAGGTTTTACCCGTACCCGGAGGGCCGACCATCAGCACGCCGCGCGGAATACGACCGCCAAGACGCTGGAATTTGCCCGGATCGCGCAGGAATTCGACCAGCTCACCGACTTCTTCTTTGGCCTCATCGCAGCCGGCAACATCAGCCAGCGTGGTTTTCACCTGATCCTCGGACAGCAGGCGTGCCTTGCTCTTACCGAAACTCATCGGTCCGCCCTTGCCCCCCGCGCCGCCCTGCATCTGGCGCATGAAGAACATGAAGACTGCAATGATCACAAGAATAGGGAAACTGGCCACCAGAAGCTGGGTCCAGATGCTCTGCTGTTCAGGCTGCTTGCCTTCAACCACCACGTGGTTATCGACCAGATCGCCGATCAGACCGTTATCCTGAATTGCCGGACGAATGGTCTTGAAGCTGTCGCCATCGTTACGCTTGCCGGTGATCACATAGCCATCTACCGCTACGCGCTCAACCTTGCCATCCTTGACTTGCTGGATGAAGTCGGAATAGTTGAGGGTCTGCGGCTCGTTAGGGCTGGAGAAGTTGTTCATCACCGTCACAAGGACAGCCGCGATGATCAACCACAGGATCAGATTCTTTGCCATATCGTTCAATTAACTACCCTCTGAAGCAAGCTCCGCTGCTGGCGCGCGCTTCGCATGATATTCACCGGCCTAACTTACTACATTACCTACAACTCTGGCAGGCGCCGTCTGTAACCCTTTGTGAAACTTTGACTACACAATATTCGTAAAGCTTCATGACGAAAGCGATATAAAAAAACCTATCGACTCCCTTCAAACCTTTAAAGACGCTCATCGCTGGCAGCGCCTTCAATGCCACGGAACCCACGCGCCAACAGGTATTGCTCGCGGGACCGATCCCGGGAAGAGTCCGGTTTGCGCATCTGAACCTTGTCGAATAGCTTACGGATGTTCTTGTGATACTCGTCGAAACCTTCCCCCTGGAAGACCTTGACCAGGAAATCACCCCCCGGACGCAATACCCGGCCCGCCAGATCCAGCGCCAATTCGCACAGGAACATGGCGCGCGGCATATCAACAGCCGGTAATCCACTCATATTGGGGGCCATGTCGGAAATCACAAGGTCTACCTGCGAATTTCCCACGGCTTCAAGAATCTCGGCCAGTACCGCATCCTGAGTGAAATCCCCATGTACAAAGGTTACATCCGGAATGCTGTCCATCTCCAGAATGTCGGAAGCGATCAACCGCCCCTGCCCACCAATCAGACGACTGGCAACCTGTGACCAGCCGCCAGGCGCCGCTCCGAGGTCGATCACACTCATGCCGGGGCGGAATAGTTTGTCCTTGTCCTGCAACTCCAGCAGCTTGTAGCTGGCCCGGGAGCGGTAGCCGTCCTTCTGCGCCTTTTTGACGTAAGGGTCGTTGAAATGCTCTTGTAGCCACTTAAGGCTGGTTTTGGAACGGGCCACTGGGCACCTCGAAAATAAAACGGGTCGTGATTAACTGGGCGGTCCCGGACTCGCTCGGGTAAACTGGCCGCCGCTTTTTACAAGATCAGACGCAGGGGTCAGATTATGCCGCTCACTCAAGAGCAGAAGAAACAATACAAATCCATTGGCCACCATCTGAAACCAGTTCTGATTGTGGCAGACAACGGTTTGACTGAGGGTGTGTTAGCCGAATTCGAACGCGCACTCAACGATCACGAGCTGATTAAGATCAAGGTTAATATCCTTGACCGCGAAGCACGCCTGGCCGCCATTGCAGAACTGTGCAAGGTGGGCAAAGCGGACCTGGTTCAGGTTATCGGCAAGATGGCGCTGCTGTATCGCAAGAACTTCAGCGTCAACAAGCAACTGTCGAATGTTCACCGCTTCAAATGATAGCAAGGGTCAAGGGCGTGCTTCGCGCGCCCTGCCACTCCAACCCGGTGCCGGCTGTATCACCAGCACGAGGCCTGAGAACCCTAGCACAAGATAGCTGAATAGTTGCCAGCGCAACGCTTGCGGCAGCCAGACATGCACGACGAAATACATCGAACAGCCATACAGCGCCATCAACAGTAATTGCCCACGAATATCCCGCCACAGACTCTCCAAGCCCTCGGTCCTTACCAGCACCAACACTTGAAGTATCACGCACGCCGCCGCAAAACCCACCAGCAACGCACTCAGTAATCCATCGAGCTCATCGATCAGCAACGGCGCCAGCCCAATCAGGCCCAACGCCGGCAAAACGCCAAGGTGCAACAGCCACAAGCCACCCACCCAGAGCATCTGGGTGAGCTGCCAGAGCATTGCGCCCGCCTGGAGCGGGCGCCGTCTTTCAGACGTGACGAACTTCAACAATCTCGTACTCGATCACACCGCTTGGTGTTTTCACGGCGACCACGTCGCCTTCTTCCTTGGCGATCAAGGCGCGTGCGATCGGCGAGCCGACAGAGATCTTGCCTTGCTTGATGTCAGCTTCATCCTCACCCACGATGTGGTAAGTCACGCTCTCATCAGTCTCGACGTTGGCAATTTCAACGGTCGTACCGAAAATCACCTTGCCGGTGTGCGCAATAGTGGTCACATCGATGATCACAGCATTCTGCATGCGGCCTTCGATATCGCGGATCCGCGCCTCGACCATACCTTGCTGCTCGCGAGCAGCATGGTATTCGGCGTTTTCCTTCAAGTCACCCAGCTCGCGGGCCGTACCGATGTCCTGGCTCAGCTTTGGACGTACGACCTTGGTCAGGTGGGCGTGCTCCTCTTCCAGGGCCTTGGCACCCTGGACGGTCATTGGGTATTTGGTAATGCTCATGCCTTCAATCCTGCGTGTAGATCCTGCAAGCGACGCACGGTCTTTTCCGGACCGAACTTGAGCGCTTCGCAGATAGCTTCGCCAGCAGCAATGGTGGTGGTGCAGTAAATCTTGTGCTGCAAGGCGTTACGACGAATGGAGTAGGAATCCGCGATCGATTGACGACCTTCGGTGGTGTTGATGATCAAAGTGACTTCGTCATTCTTGATCATGTCGACCACGTGCGGACGACCTTCCGTTACCTTGTTCACGCGACGCACTTTCAGGCCGGCAGCCTCGATCAGCTTGGCGGTCCCGGCGGTGGCCACGACTTCGAAACCCAAGTTGATCAGATCACGGGCCACACCTGCAACCAGTGGCTTGTCGTCATCGCGCACGCTGATGAACGCCGTACCGCCGGTCGGCAGCACTTCGCTGGCGCCCATCTGCGCCTTGGCAAAAGCCTCACCGAAGGTATCGCCCACGCCCATCACTTCACCAGTGGACTTCATTTCCGGGCCCAGGATCGGGTCCACGCCAGGGAATTTGGCGAACGGGAACACCGCCTCTTTCACACTGTAGAAGTTCGGGATGATTTCCTTGGTGAAGCCGATTTCCTTCAGGGTCTTACCAGCCATCACACGCGCAGCGATCATGGCCAGCGACACGCCGATGCACTTGGAAACGAATGGCACGGTACGCGACGCGCGCGGGTTGACTTCGATGACGTAGATGTCTTCGCCCTGCAAAGCCAACTGCACGTTCATCAGGCCGACCACACCCAGTTCGAGGGCCATTTTCTTGACCTGCTCGCGCATCTCGTCCTGGATGTGGGCCGGCAGCGAGTAAGGCGGCAGCGAGCATGCGGAGTCACCGGAGTGAACGCCGGCCTGCTCGATATGCTGCATGATTGCGCCGATTACCACGTCGGTGCCGTCGCAGACCGCATCCACGTCCATCTCGATGGCGCAGTTAAGGAAGTGGTCCAGCAGCACCGGGCTGTCATTGGAGACTTTCACCGCGTCGCGCAGGTAACGCTTGAGTTCTTCTTCTTCGTAGACGATTTCCATCGCACGGCCGCCCAGCACATAAGACGGACGCACCACCAGCGGGTAGCCGATCTTGCTGGCTGCGCGAATCGCTTCATCTTCGCTGCGCACAGTGGCGTTCGGCGGCTGACGCAGGTTCAGGCGCTCAACCATTTGCTGGAAGCGCTCACGGTCTTCGGCACGGTCGATAGCGTCCGGGCTGGTGCCGATAATCGGTACACCCGCCGCTTCGAGGGCGCGCGCCAGTTTCAGCGGGGTTTGGCCGCCGTACTGAACGATCACACCTTTAGGCTTCTCGACGCGCACGATTTCCAGCACGTCTTCCAGGGTCACCGGCTCGAAATACAGGCGATCGGAGGTGTCGTAGTCGGTGGAAACGGTTTCCGGGTTGCAGTTGACCATGATGGTTTCGTACCCGTCCTCGCGCAGAGCGAGGGCGGCGTGTACGCAGCAGTAGTCAAACTCGATACCCTGGCCGATACGGTTTGGCCCGCCGCCCAGGATCATGATCTTGTCGCGACCCGACGGCGCCGCTTCGCACTCTTCCTCATAGGTGGAGTACAGGTACGCGGTGTCGGTGGAAAACTCCGCCGCGCAGGTGTCGACGCGCTTGTAGACCGGAAAGATTTCCAACTTGTGGCGATGAGTACGCAGGTTCTTCTCGGTCACACCCAGCAACTTGGCCAGACGCTGGTCGGAGAAGCCCTTGCGCTTGAGGCGAAACATCATGTCGCGGTCGATGCTGGCCAGGCCCAGGGTCTTGACCTTCTCTTCTTCCTTGATCAAATCTTCGATCTGTACCAGGAACCACGGATCGATCATGTTCATGCCAAAGATGTCTTCGACAGTCATGCCGGCACGGAACGCGTCCGCCACGTACCAGATACGCTCGGCACCCGGCACGGTCAGTTCGCGCTTGAGCACGCTCATGCTTTCCGGATTGCTCAGGTCGAGTTTCTCGTCCAGACCGCAAACGCCGACTTCCAGGCCTCGCAAGGCTTTCTGCAGAGATTCCTGGAACGTCCGGCCGATGGCCATCACTTCACCCACCGACTTCATCTGGGTGGTCAGGCGCGCATCCGCCTTGGCGAACTTCTCAAAGGCAAAGCGCGGCAGCTTGGTCACGACGTAGTCGATGGAAGGCTCGAAGGACGCCGGGGTTTTGCCGCCGGTGATGTCGTTCGACAGTTCATCCAGGGTGTAGCCCACCGCCAGCTTGGCCGCGACCTTGGCGATAGGGAAGCCGGTGGCCTTCGACGCCAGTGCCGAGGAACGGGATACACGCGGGTTCATTTCGATCACGACCATACGGCCGGTGTTCGGGCAGATACCGAACTGAACGTTGGAACCGCCGGTTTCCACACCGATCTCACGCAATACCGCCAGGGAGGCGTTACGCAGGATCTGGTATTCCTTGTCGGTCAGGGTCTGCGCCGGAGCAACGGTGATCGAATCACCGGTGTGCACACCCATCGGATCGAAGTTTTCGATGGAGCAGACGATGATGCAGTTGTCCTTTTTATCGCGGACAACCTCCATCTCGTATTCTTTCCAGCCAATCAGGGACTCGTCGATCAGCAGCTCTTTGGTCGGCGACAGGTCGAGCCCACGGGCGCAGATCTCTTCGAACTCTTCACGGTTGTAGGCAATACCGCCACCGGTGCCGCCCATGGTGAAGGACGGACGGATGATGCAGGGGAAGCCCAGGGTCTCGAGGACCGCGCTGGCTTCTTCCATGCTGTGGGCAATACCGGAGCGCGGGCATGCCAGGCCGATGGACTTCATAGCCTTGTCGAAGCGCGAACGGTCTTCGGCCTTGTCGATGGTGTCGGCATTGGCGCCGATCATTTCTACGCCGAACTTCTCCAGAACGCCTTCGCGCTCCAGGTCCAGAGCACAGTTCAGCGCGGTCTGGCCGCCCATGGTTGGCAGCAGCGCGTCCGGACGCTCTTTCTCGATGATCTTGGCAACGGTCTGCCATTTGATCGGCTCGATGTAGGTCGCGTCGGCCATCGCCGGATCGGTCATGATGGTGGCCGGGTTGGAGTTCACCAGGATGACGCGGTAACCCTCCTCACGCAGGGCTTTACACGCCTGGGCGCCGGAGTAGTCGAATTCGCAGGCCTGGCCGATCACGATCGGGCCAGCGCCGAGAATCAGGATGCTTTTTATGTCTGTACGTTTTGGCATGGGTTTGTCACTCAAATCCGCAGGTCAGTCGGCAAGCCGTCTTGACAATCTTTAGAGAGCCTGCGGGGGCCACCGGTTTTCGGGGCCACCCGCAAGCCGCTCAGTCAGCGTCGCTTGGCCATCTCATTGATGAAACGGTCGAACAGCGGTGCTACGTCGTTCGGGCCCGGGCTGGCTTCAGGGTGGCCCTGGAAGCTGAACGCGCTCTTGTCGGTGCGCTCGATGCCTTGCAGGGAACCGTCAAACAGCGACTTGTGAATCGCACGGACGTTGCCCGGCAAGGTCGCTTCATCCACCGCAAAACCGTGGTTCTGGCTGGTGATCATTACCACGCCGGTGTCCAGGTCCTGCACGGGGTGGTTGGCGCCGTGGTGGCCGTGGCCCATTTTCAGGGTTTTGGCACCGGAGGCCAGAGCCAGCAGCTGGTGGCCCAGGCAGATACCGAATACCGGGATCTCGGTTTCCAGCACGTCCTTGATCGCCTGGATGGCGTAGTCGCAAGGCTCAGGATCACCTGGGCCGTTGGACAGGAACACACCGTCCGGCTGCAGAGCCAGCACATCGATGGCAGGCGTTTGTGCAGGTACAACCGTCACCCGGCAGCCGCGCTCGACCAGCATGCGCAGGATGTTGTACTTGATGCCATAGTCGTAGGCCACTACGTGGTAAGGCAGCTCGGCGGCGTCGATGGTCTCGTGGCTGTCGGTCTTCAGGTCCCAGACGGTGGAGCGCCACTCGTACTTGTCCTTGGTGCTGACGACCTTCGCCAGGTCCATGCCTTTGAGGCCGGGAAAGCCTTGCGCGGCCGCAATCGCCGCCTCTTCAGAAATATTCTCACCGGCGAGGATGCAGCCGTTCTGCGAGCCTTTTTCACGCAGGATGCGTGTCAGGCGACGCGTGTCGATACCGGCGATAGCCACCACATTGTTGGCTTTCAAGTAATCGGACAGCGACATCGTGTTACGCCAGTTGCTCGCGACCAGCGGCAGATCACGAATCACCAGGCCCGCGGACCAGACACGATCAGACTCGACATCTTCCGGGGTAGTACCGGTATTGCCGATGTGTGGATAAGTCAGGGTAACGATCTGTTGGGCGTAGGAAGGATCGGTAAGGATTTCCTGATAGCCGGTCATGGCAGTGTTAAACACTACCTCTCCAACGGTTTGACCGTCGGCTCCAATGGCTTCGCCGCGAAAAATGCTGCCATCAGCAAGGGCGAGTATGGCTGGCTTAGTCAAGAAGACCTCCCGTAGATAAAGCCTGAAGGGGCGATCGCAGGTTGTAAAAAAGCGGAGTGACGTATGGACACGTCACCCCGCTTGTTCACTGAATTATTCTGCGCGCTTTTAGTGGACACACTAAAGCTGTAGCTTACAGAAAAAGGCTTTTTGGGTCCACCGCTAAAGAGCCTTAAAGGCAGGGGAATGCGACAGGACGTCGCCTAGCGGTTAAAAACGGGGGCTCAGGATAATCCTGGGCACCCGTTTTAGCTACTGATTAGTGCAGATCCAGCACGTCACGCATGTCGTACAAGCCAGGCTCGCGCCCCTCCAGCCAAAGCGCAGCGCGTACGGCGCCCTTGGCGAATGTCATGCGACTGGAAGCCTTGTGCGTGATCTCAAGGCGCTCGCCCTCAGTGGCGAATAACACCGTATGGTCACCCACCACATCGCCACCACGCACGGTCGCAAAGCCAATGGTGTCGCGCGCCCGAGCACCGGTATGGCCCTCACGACCGTAAACCGCGACCTTCGACAGGTCACGACCCAACGCATCGGCAATGGCTTCCCCCATGCGCAGCGCCGTACCAGAAGGCGCATCGATCTTGTGGCGATGGTGGGTCTCGATAATCTCGATATCCGCTTCATCGCCCAGCACTCGCGCGGCCATGTCCAACAGTTTGAGCGACAGGTTCACGCCAACGCTGAAGTTGGCGGCAAACACCACGGGAATATCCTTGCCCGCCTCCACCAGCAACTGCTTCTGCTCGGCAGTCAGCCCCGTGGTACCAATCACCATGGCCTTGCCCGACTTGCGGCAGAACGCCAGGTTCTTGAGCATCACTTCAGGCAACGTGAAGTCGATCAACACATCGAACTCATCAGCCACTTGCTCCAGGCTGCCCGACAGCGAAACGCCGATACGCCCCAAGGAGGCCAGCTCTCCCGCATCCGCACCGATCAACGTGCTGCCAGGGCGAACGATCGCCGCCGTCAGCCCGGAGGCCGGTGAACGCAACTGCACCGCTTCGACCAAAGTCTTGCCCATGCGCCCGGCAGCGCCCATTACGGCTATACGTCGCATATTCACTTCCTTACAGGTCGCCGAAGAAGCGCTTCACGCCTTCGAAGAAACCGGTGGTTTTCGGCGAATGGGTGTCATCGCCCTCCAGGGAGCTGCGGAATTCCTCGAGCAACTCGCGCTGGCGGCGGCCCAGGTTGACCGGTGTTTCTACCGCCACGCGACACATCAAGTCACCCGCCCCACCACCGCGCACCGGCGCCACGCCCTTGCCACGAATGCGGAACTGCTTGCCGGTCTGCGTGCCTTCAGGAATCTTCAGCTTGACGCGACCATCAAGGGTCGGAATCTCAAGCTCGCCACCCAATGCCGCATCCACAAAGCTGATTGGAACCTCACAGAACAGATGCTTGCCGTCACGCTGGAAGATCGCGTGCTCGCGCACACTGATCACCACGTACAAGTCGCCAGTAGGCCCACCCTGCGCGCCTGCCTCACCTTCGCCCGACAGACGAATGCGATCACCGGTATCCACACCGGCCGGCACTTTGACCGACAAGGTCTTGTACTCTTCGACGCGGCCTTCGCCGTGGCAGGCGTCGCACGGATCGGAAATGATCTTGCCCTGTCCATGGCAACGCGGGCACGTCTGCTGCACCGAGAAGAACCCTTGCTGCATCCGAACCTGGCCAATACCGCCACACGTAGGGCAGGTGATGGGCGAAGACCCCTTCTTGGCACCGGAGCCGTCGCACGGCTTGCAGTTGACCAGCGTAGGCACGCGAATGTTGACGCTGGTGCCGCGCACGGCCTCTTCCAGATTCAACTCAAGCGTGTAACGCAGATCACTGCCACGCTGGGCACCGCCACGCTGACCACCACGACCACCACCAAAGAAGTCGCTGAACACGTCACCGAAAATATCAGAGAAATTCTGACCACCAAAACCGGCACCACCGCCACCCATGCTCGGGTCGACGCCGGCATGACCGTACTGGTCGTAGGCCGCGCGCTTATTGGGATCACACAAGCATTCGTAGGCCTCATTGGCCTCTTTGAACATGTCTTCGGATTCTTTGTTATCCGGATTACGGTCCGGGTGGTGCTTCATCGCCAGGCGGCGGTAAGCCTTTTTCAGCTCAGCCTCGCTGGCCCCACGCTCCACACCCAAAACTTCGTAATAGTCACGCTTTGCCATAAGTCTTTGCACTCTTAAGGACGTCCAGCCAGACCCTCCTGAGCCTTGCCAAACTCGTTGAGCCCCAATACAGGCCCGGACCCAACTCACGTCAATTCAACGATCCTGGTCATTACTGCTTTTAGCCAGGGACCCGGCCAAAAACGCGGTGGTCAATACTCGGAAAGCAGGAGCATCCCCGATCACACCGCCAGCATCCGACTGATGTCGCATGCTGTAAAAATTCGCATACCCCAGACACGCCAACGCGGGAGCAAGCTCCCGCGCGGCGACATCCTACCAGTCACCGCTTGAAAGCGGTCAACCGGGCGACCAAGTTACTTCTTCTGGTCTTCTTTGACTTCTTCGAACTCAGCATCGACAACGTCGTCATGCTTGGCTTCCGGTTCTGCCTGTTGTGCAGCACCGTCCGCCGGCTGAGCCTGCTCTGCGTACATCTTCTGAGCCACTGGCGCAGAGACTTTCGACAACTCTTCAATCTTGGCTTCAATGGCGGCCTTGTCGTCGCCTTTGACGGCGGCTTCCAGGGCAACCACGGCAGCCTCGATTGCAGCTTTCTCTTCAGCCGTAACCTTCTCACCAGCGTCCACGACCATTTTGCGGGTCGAGTGAACCAAAGCATCGCCCTGGTTACGAGCGCCAGCCAGTTCAGCGAACTTGGCATCCGCATCAGCGTTGGCTTCAGCATCACGAATCATCTGTTGAATTTCTTCATCAGACAGACCGGAGTTGGCCTTGATGGTGATCTTCTGCTCTTTGCCGGTCGCTTTGTCCTTCGCACCTACGTGCAGGATGCCGTTGGCGTCGATGTCGAAAGTCACTTCGATTTGTGGCACACCACGTGGCGCTGGTGGAATATCGGCCAGGTCGAACTTGCCCAGGGATTTGTTCTGGGAAGCCTGCTTACGCTCACCTTGCAGCACGTGAATAGTCACAGCGCCCTGGTTGTCATCGGCAGTCGAGAACACCTGGGATTTCTTGGTAGGAATCGTGGTGTTTTTCTCGATCAGCGCGGTCATCACGCCACCCATGGTTTCGATACCCAGGGTCAGCGGGCTGACGTCCAGCAGCAGCACATCTTTTACATCGCCGGCCAATACCGCGCCCTGGATGGCAGCACCCATGGCAACTGCTTCGTCCGGGTTCACATCTTTACGCGCTTCTTTACCGAAGAATTCAGTAACTTTCTGCTGAACCAGCGGCATACGGGTCTGGCCGCCCACCAGGATCACGTCGTTGATGGAACCAACGTCGATACCGGCGTCTTTCAGTGCAATGCGGCAAGGCTCGATGGTACGCTGAACCAGGTCTTCAACCAGTGCTTCCAACTTGGCGCGAGAAATCTTCACGTTCAAGTGCTTAGGACCGGTGGCATCTGCAGTGATGTACGGCAGGTTGACGTCAGTCGACATGCTCGACGAAAGCTCGATCTTGGCTTTCTCGGCCGCTTCCTTCAGACGCTGCATGGCCAGCGGGTCACCCTTGAGGTTCATGCTGGTTTCTTTCTTGAATTCGTCAACGAGATAGTCAATCAGACGAATATCAAAGTCCTCGCCACCCAGGAAGGTGTCGCCGTTGGTAGCTAATACTTCGAACTGGTGTTCGCCGTCGACTTCAGCAATCTCGATCACCGAAACGTCGAAAGTACCACCGCCCAAGTCATAAACGATCACAGTGTGATCGCCCTTGGCCTTGTCCATACCGTAGGCCAGGGCCGCAGCAGTCGGTTCGTTGATGATACGTTTTACATCCAGGCCCGCGATGCGGCCGGCGTCTTTGGTTGCCTGGCGCTGGCTGTCGTTGAAGTAAGCCGGAACGGTGATCACCGCTTCGGTGACCGCTTCACCCAGGTAGTCTTCGGCAGTCTTCTTCATCTTTTTCAAGACTTCAGCCGAGATCTGCGGCGCGGACATTTTGTTGCCGTTCACTTCAACCCAGGCGTCACCGTTATCAGCCTTGGCGATTTTGTAAGGCACCATCTTGATGTCTTTCTGTACGACTTCTTCGTCGAATTTACGACCGATCAGACGCTTTACTGCGTACAGCGTGTTATGAGGGTTAGTCACTGCCTGACGCTTGGCCGACTGACCCACAAGGATCTCGCCGTCGTTGGCGTAAGCGATGATCGAAGGCGTAGTACGTGCGCCTTCTGCGTTCTCAATGACTTTGGCTTTGCCGTTTTCCATGACCGAGACGCACGAGTTGGTGGTCCCCAGGTCGATACCGATAATTTTGCCCATGATTTACTCTCCCGAAACTTGAATTTGGTTGCCGCAGCAGTTGTGGCTAACTGCGGTAGCACTTAATCGCTTGACTTATAAATGGGGGCCTTGCGGCGAATTTCAAGCCTGCTCATCAATAGAAGGTGCAGCGGGTGCTGGCGCCTTGCTAACCACCACCATTGCCGGGCGCAGCAAACGACCGTTGAGCAGATAACCTTTCTGGAACACCTTCAGCACACTGTTAGGTTCCAGGTCATGGCTTTCCTGCATGGCCATTGCCTGGTGGTGCTCAGCATTGAAGGGCTCGCCGCCCTGCGGATCGATGGCTTCGAGCTGATAACGCTTGAGCGTGTCCTGGAACATTTTCAGGGTCAGCTCAATGCCTTCACGCATCGCACGAATGTTTTCATCATCCGGATTGGACAGCTCGAGGCCGCGCTCCAGGCTGTCCATAATCGGCAGCAGGTCACTGGCAAATTTTTCCAGTGCGAATTTATGCGCTTTTTCTACATCCTGCTCGGCACGGCGGCGGACGTTCTGCAGATCGGCGGCAACACGCAACGACTGATCCTGCGCAGCAGCCAATTGCTCTTCGAGCACTTGCACACGAGTTGCCAGTTCATCACCGACAGCCGAATTGGCGTCTGGAGTTTGCGTATCCTGCGTCTGTTCGTCAGCCATAGATTCTCTCCTTTCAAAATCATGCGCGAACACAACTCGCGCTTCTGTTCCGGTATATGGGGCCACAATTTTCAGGTTCAAGGGCTCAGGCGATACCAAAAATCTCTCACCCGGACACGGATGATTCCTGCCCACACATTCCCGTTTGCGCTAAAAAATGTCGAAATTCAAGCAAATCGAGCTAAGCATCAGGATTGTCAGGGCTGAACAAAACACTGTATAAATAACCAGACCTAAAGCCTGGGAGCGGTCATCATGCTCGTGCACCTGTCCGTACATAACTACGCCATCGTTGAACACCTGGATCTCGAACTGGATCGCGGGATGAGCGTAATCACAGGCGAAACCGGCGCCGGCAAGTCGATCATGCTCGACGCGCTGGGGCTGACCCTGGGCGATCGCGCCGACAGCGGCGTAGTACGCCCCGGCGCGGACAAGGCCGATATTCTCGCCACGTTCGACCTGGCCGACATTCCCGAAGCTGAAGCCTGGCTGGCTGAGCGCGACCTCAACCATGAAGGGCCGTGCATCCTGCGCAGGGTCATCACCGCCGAAGGGCGTTCGCGCGGCTATATCAACGGAACCCCCTGCCCGCTTGGCGACCTGAAAGCCCTGGGCGAGCTTTTGATCGATATCCACAGCCAGCACGAGCACCAGTCACTCCTGAAAACCGATACACATCGTCGCCTGCTCGACGAATACGCCGGCGCCACCGACCTTGCCAGGCAAGTGCAACTCGCCGCACAACGCTGGCGCCAGACGCGCCAGGAACTCGAGCGGCTCTCCAACTCCGGTGACGAACAACGTGCGCGCCATCAGTTGCTCAGCTACCAGCTTGAAGAATTGGAGAGCTTGGGCCTTGGTGAAACGGAGCTGGAGCAACTGGAACAGGAACACAAGAACCTCACCAATGCCGAAACTCTTTTGGGCATCTGCCGCCAGGTAGTGGAGCAATGCAGCGAGAGCGATTCCGGCAATGTGCTCAACGCACTCACCGCCAGCCTCAATCGCCTGTCCAGTGTGAACAACGCTTCCAGCTCCCTGAGCGAAGCCACCACGTTACTTACCAGTGCACAAATCCAGGTGGAAGAAGCGGTGGGCGAGCTGAACCGTTTCCTGGATCACTTCGATGCCGACCCGGCGCGCCTGCAAGAGATAGAGGAACGCCTGGACACTATCTACACACTGGCGCGCAAGCATCGAATCCAGCCCACCGAAGTGGCAGCAATGCAGCAAAAACTGCTGGATGAAATCGAAACGCTGAACGCGAACGATGAATCCATTGAGCGCCTGGGTGACGAACTTGCCTCTTATGCTCGCCACTACCAGGAGAAGGCTCAAGAACTGAGCGAGCTGCGCCATAAAGCCGCGACCAGCCTTGCCGGCGCGGTCGAGCAGGAGATTCAGCGCCTCGGCATGCCGGGCGGGCGTTTCACGATCGAACTGCGCACCAACGCCAGCAATGAGCTGCAACCCCACGGCCTTGAACAGGTAGAACTGTTGGTCAGTGCCAACCCTGGGCAACCGCTCAAGGCGCTGGCAAAAGTTGCCTCAGGCGGTGAACTGTCACGCATCAGCCTGGCCATTCAGGTGATTACCGCACAGACCTCCCGCGTACCGACGCTGGTATTCGATGAGGTGGACGTGGGTATTGGTGGGCCGACGGCAGAAATTGTCGGGCAACTGTTGCGTCGCCTGGGGGATCGAGGCCAGGTCCTTACCGTCACCCACTTGCCACAGGTGGCCGCCCAAGGACACCAGCATTTGTTTGTACACAAGGTGCGAGGCAGCGACGCAACACGCACAGCAGTGTCCAAACTGAACAAATCGGAACGCGTAGAAGAGGTTGCGCGCATGCTGGGCGGCATCGACCTGACGAAAGAATCGCTGGCACATGCGAAGAAGATGGTGGTTGCCACCAAGGCCTGATCTTATCCCTATATAGAAAGCACGAAGGCGACCCTGAGGTCGCCTTCGATCGTTTCGCAGAGCGTCTGCGTAGCTTTTTACTTTTTCTTACGGATGTACAACACGAGATTGTGATCCACCAAATCGAAGCCATGCTCCTCAGCGATTTTGTGCTGAAGCTCTTCGATTTCCGTGCTGGTGAACTCGATAACCTCGTTGGTATCCAGGTCAACCATGTGGTCGTGATGACCGCCGTCAGCCAGTTCAAATACTGCGTGACCGCCGTCGAAATTATGACGAACCACCAGCCCCGCGGCTTCAAACTGGGTGAGCACACGATAAACCGTGGCCAGGCCAACGTCCTCATTGGACTCCATCAGCGCCTTGTAAACATCCTCGGCACTCATGTGGCGCTGCTCAGCAGAATCGAGCATTTGTAGAATCTTGACGCGTGGCAGAGTCACTTTGAGACCGGCTTTGCGTAGTTCGCTATTTTCAACCATGGTTAGCTTTCTCGCGGATGCTGCTTCGCAGCTTCTCTTAATACGGGTATGATCGGCGTTTACGTTGTCCCAGCCAAGATAGTGGAAGTCGCCCACCGATGCAAAACACCAAGCTCTTGCTAACCAGTTTCACCTTTGTGGGACTGCTCGCACTCGCCGGTTGTTCATTCCCCGGGGTTTACAAAATCGACATCCAGCAGGGCAATGTCGTCACGCAGGACATGATAGACCAGTTACGCCCCGGAATGACCCGACGGCAGGTAAGGTTTATCATGGGTAACCCCCTGCTGACCGACACTTTCCATGCCGATCGCTGGGATTATCTCTACAGCATTCAGCCTGGTGGCGGTGAGCGCCAGCAGGAGCGCGTCAGCGTCATTTTTAATGGCAATGACCAGCTTGTCAGCCTGTCCGGTGACTTCATGCCCGGCGTAAGCCGCGATGAAGCCTTGCTGGGTAAAGACAACGCCACGAACGTGACGGCTCCCGCTCAGGAAGGCGAAAAGCCGAAGTCCGAGGTTCCGGCCAAACCTGGCTCCTTGCTGGACAAGATCCAAAAAGACGTCGACGGCGTGGAAACCGTGCCAGTCCCGACGCCTCAGCCTCTGGACACCAGCCCGCAGTAACTGTGCGGCCATTAAAAAGCCCGGCGTGCCGGGCTTTTTTGTACCTGTCGGGCGGAAATCCTAAGGGTTTCGCTGCCTGGCAAGCGCTGCCTTGGCTGCGCGCAACCTACGAATCTCCTTAGGGTCAGCCAGCAACGGGCGGTAGACCTCAATGCGATCACCTGCGTGCACAGCGCGAAGATCGGCGTCAGCAACCACCTTGCCGAATATCCCCAGCACGCATGTTTCAGCGTCAACATCAGGGAACTGCTCCAGGATCCTGGAAAGCCGAACCGCTTCGCGCACGCTGGTGCCCACCGGCACCGTCACCGCGAGCAAGACCTGGCGATCCTCAGCAGCATGCACCACTTCGATTTCAACCATGCAGCTGCTTGGCCCGCTGACAGAAAGCATCCACTAACGTATTGGCCGCCTGATTGAACAAGGGCCCCAGCGTCGCACGCACGATAGGCCCTGCGTATTCGAAAGACAGGTCAAGACTGATTTTGCAGGCCTTGTCCGTTAGCGCCTTGAACACCCACACACCATGCAACTGCGTAAAGGGCCCTTCCTGCAGATTCATCTCAATGGACTTGCCCGGCACCAATACATTGCGCGTGACAAAATGCTGACTCAGGCCGCCCTTGGCGACACCAACACTGGCAACCATGTGCTCGGCACTGCTCTCCAGCACTTCGGCAGTTGAGCACCACGGCAGGAATTCCGGATAACGCGCCACGTCGTTGACCAGATCATAGAGCGCCTGTGCCGGATAGGGCAGCAGCGCCGAACGTTGAATATGCGTCGTCATGTGTGCGTTATTTCCACAGCTGAGCGGCAAACATCGCGAAAGAACAGCCCGATTCGCGAGAGAAAAAAACCAAAGAACTGCCCGCATTGTCCGGGATTCATCCAACACGCTCAAGCACGCAGGTTGACCGTAGCCGACACGCTCGCAACTGCCTATAATGCCGCCCCTATGGCTAAACAAAAGAAACACCCCACAGGGACCATCGCGCAAAATAAAAAAGCGCGACACGATTACTTCATCGAACATCGTTTCGAGGCTGGTCTGGTCCTGGCCGGCTGGGAAGTAAAAAGTCTGCGTGCCAGCAAATTGCAGCTGGTCGACAGTTATGTGCTGCTCAAGGATGGCGAGGCTTGGCTGTTAGGCAGCCATATTACCCCGCTGACCACCGCGAGCACCCATGTGATCGCCGACCCGGTGCGCACCCGCAAGCTGCTGCTTAACGCTCGCGAGCTGGACAAGCTTGCCGCAGCCGTTCAGCAGAAAGGCTACGCCTGCGTCTGCCTGTCCTGGTATTGGAGCAAACACCTGGTCAAGTGCGAGATCGCACTGGGCAAGGGCAAAAAGGAATACGACAAGCGCGATACCGAGCGCGAACGCGATTCCAACCGCGAGCTGCACCGCGCGGTTCGCAACAAGGGCAAGGAAGAATAACCTTGTATCGATGTGGCCTCGGCAATCGCCGCGGCTACATCCCCTTGCGTCGCTCCGCACGCGCCACGCGCTGAACCTCCTGACGCACTTCCTCCAACACTTCCTGCACATACAGCAGGTGACGTGTAGAAACCTCCCGCGCCTGCTCGGCCCGCCCCTCGATAATCGCCAAGTACAAATCCCGATGCTGATTGATCAGCATGTCACGGGTTTCGGTACGCTGTTGATACATGCCGCCGATGTTGGTCACCACGTTGCGCTTGAGCAGATCGAACAAACCACGAATCGTATGCAGCAACACCGCATTATGACTGGCTTCGGCGATCGCCAGATGAAACCGCGCATCCGCCGCCCCCTCCTCCGCCCGACTCACCTCATCGACGCGGGTGTAGCAATCCTGCAGCGTTTCAAATGCAGCGGTGAGACGCTCACGGTCGACCTCAGTGGCGCGCAATGCCGCGTAGTAAGCACAGGAAGCCTCCAGGGTCTGACGAAACTCCAGCAAATCACGCTGCGCTTCAGGATTGTTTTCCAGCAAGTGCAAAAGCGGATCGCTGAAGGTCGAGCCCAGAGACTCCGCGACATAATTACCGCCGCCCTGACGACTTACCAGCAACCCTTTGGCCACCAGCTTCTGGATAGCCTCGCGTAACGACGGGCGCGACACGCCGAACTGCTCGGCCAACGCGCGCTCAGCCGGCAAGCGCTCACCCGATTTCAGCGTGCCTTCAAGGATCATGCCTTCAAGCTGCTCGACAATATCGTCAGACAAACGGCGCTGACGCACCTGATCAAACGCCATAACTCACTCTCCACCATCCCGGCCCTTCGCCGGGCCCTCTATTCTGGCCTATCGCCGCCTTTGCGGCACCTATCAGAAGGCCTTGGTTTCTGCCGATCAGAAGCGCGCCCGCGCTCGCCTACGACCAAAGTTTCGCAGGCGGCAAATTGACACATCCCCTGAAGGCTTTTAACCTAGCCCACAGCGATTGTAAATTGGTATTACCAATTATCCAAGTCGACTAAAAAGTGCCTGACCAACAACAATTAGGGGCCACCCCATATGCAAACCTGGCAACAGCTTTACAGCCCACTCGGCAGCCTCGGCCTGTCCGCCCTGGCCGCCGTCATCCCGATCGTATTCTTCTTCCTGGCTCTGGCAGTGTTCCGCCTCAAAGGGCACGTGGCCGGTAGCATTACCCTGGCACTGTCGATCCTGGTGGCAATCTTTGCCTTCCAGATGCCCGTCGATATGGCACTGGCCGCTGCCGGTTACGGGTTTGCCTACGGCCTATGGCCCATCGCGTGGATCATTGTCGCGGCCGTGTTCCTCTACAAGCTTACGGTCAAGAGCGGCCAGTTCGAGATCATTCGCAGCTCCGTTCTGTCGATTACCGACGACCAACGCCTGCAGGTGCTGCTGATCGGCTTCTGCTTTGGCGCCTTCCTGGAAGGCGCGGCCGGTTTCGGCGCCCCGGTGGCCATTACCGCTGCACTGCTGGTCGGCCTGGGTTTCAACCCGCTGTACGCTGCCGGCTTGTGCCTGATTGCCAACACCGCACCCGTCGCATTCGGCGCGCTGGGCATCCCGATCATCGTGGCAGGCCAAGTGACCGGTATCGACGCTTTCAAGATCGGCGCCATGACCGGCCGTCAACTGCCTTTGCTGTCGCTGTTCGTGCCGTTCTGGCTGGTGTTTATGATGGACGGCCTGCGCGGCGTGCGCGAAACCTGGCCGGCAGCCCTGGTAGCCGGTTTGAGCTTTGCGGTCACCCAATACTTCACCTCGAACTTCATTGGCCCGGAACTGCCGGACATCACCTCGGCGCTCGCCAGCCTGATCGCCCTGACCCTGTTCCTGAAAGTCTGGCAGCCCAAGCGCACCGCAGGCGCGCAAATTGCCGGCGCCACGTCGAGCGCGGCGGTAACCGCCAGCGTCGGCGGGTTCGGCCAGCCACGCAGCACCGTCGCATCGCCTTACACCCTCGGGCAGATTTTCAAAGCGTGGTCGCCCTTCCTGATCCTCACTGTGCTGGTAACGATCTGGACCCTTAAACCATTCAAGGCCATGTTCGCCGCAGGCGGCTCGATGTACAGCTGGGTGTTCAACTTCGCGATCCCACACCTGGATCAACTGGTGATCAAGGTCGCTCCCATTGTGACCAACCCCACGGCGATCCCGGCGGTGTTCAAACTGGATCCGATTTCAGCCACCGGCACCGCGATTTTCTTCTCGGCACTGATTTCGATGCTGGTATTGAAGATCAACGTAAAAACTGGTCTTACCACTTTGAAAGACACGTTTTACGAACTGCGCTGGCCGATCCTGTCGATTGGCATGGTGCTGGCGTTTGCCTTCGTCACCAACTATTCCGGCATGTCGTCGACCATGGCGCTGGTGTTGGCGGGCACCGGGGCGGCTTTCCCGTTCTTCTCGCCTTTCCTCGGCTGGCTGGGGGTTTTTCTGACAGGCTCCGATACTTCGTCCAACGCACTGTTCAGCTCGCTGCAGGCCACCACCGCGCACCAGATCGGTGTTAACGACACGCTGTTGGTTGCGGCCAACACCAGCGGTGGCGTCACCGGCAAGATGATCTCGCCGCAGTCGATCGCCGTGGCCTGCGCCGCCACCGGCCTGGTCGGCAAGGAATCCGACCTGTTCCGCTTTACCCTCAAGCACAGCCTGTTCTTTGCCACCATCGTCGGTCTGATCACCTTGGCTCAGGCTTATTGGTTCACCGGTATGCTGGTGCACTGAAGACTACACATAACAGGGTAAGAATCGACGCCGGACAATCACGCCGGCGTCAGCTACTTCTGGAGGACTGATGAGTCTGCCTACCGCTTTCCTGACTGACGTCGCACGGCTGATTCCGAAGAGTCGACGCTTCGACGACCCGCTTTCTACCCTCGCATTCGGCACAGACGCCAGTTTTTATCGATTGATCCCACAACTGGTGATCCGCGTAGAGTCTGAAGACGAAGTCGTGGCGTTGCTGCAATGGGCCCAACGCGACCAAGTACCCGTCACCTTTCGTGCCGCCGGCACCAGTTTGTCCGGGCAAGCGATCAGCGACTCGGTACTGATCGTGCTGGGCGATAACTGGAACGGTCGCGAAATTCGTGGCCAAGGCACGCAGATCCGCCTGCAACCCGGCGTGATCGGCGCCCAGGCCAACGCCTGGCTGGCGCCGTTCGGGCGCAAGATCGGTCCGGACCCGGCCTCCATCAACGCCTGCAAGATCGGCGGCATTGTCGCCAACAACGCCAGCGGCATGTGCTGCGGCACCGCGCAAAACACCTACCACACCCTGGCCGGCATCCGTCTGGTACTGGCCGACGGCAGCCGCCTCGACACGGAAGACCCTGCCAGCGTCAGCGCCTTTCGCACGCAGCATGGCGCACTGCTGGACCGCCTGGCGACACTGGGACGCGAAACGCGGGCAAATACCGAGTTGGCCGCCAAAATTCGCCACAAATACCGTCTGAAAAACACCACAGGCCTGTCACTTAACGCCTTGGTGGACTTTGACGACCCGCTGGAGATTCTCAGCCACTTGCTGGTGGGCTCCGAGGGCACCCTGGGGTTCATCAGCGCGGTCACCTACGACACTGTGGTCGATCATCCGAACAAGGCGTCGGCACTGATTGTTTTTCCGGATGTGGAAACTTGCTGCAACGCCGTCACCGTGCTGAAAACCCAGCCGGTATCGGCCGTAGAACTGCTGGATCGACGCAGCATGCGCTCGGTGCAGAACAAACCCGGCATGCCTGCATTCGTACAGCACCTTTCAGAAAATGCCTGCGCACTGTTGATCGAATCCCGCGCGGCAACGTCCTCATTGCTGCAGGAACAGCTCGTCCTGATCATGGCCTCCCTGGCCCGCTTCCCGGTGGAAAAACAGGTCGACTTCACCGAAGACCCCGTGGAAAACGCACGTTTGTGGGCGATTCGTAAAGACACCTTCCCCGCCGTCGGTGCTGTGCGCAAGACCGGTACCACCGTGATCATCGAAGACGTGACGTTCCCGGTCGAGCAACTGGCCGTAGGCGTAAACCGCCTGATCGCGCTGTTTGACAAACATCATTACGACGAAGCGATCCTTTTCGGACACGCGCTGGAAGGCAATCTGCACTTCGTGTTCACCCAAGGCTTCAACAGCAGTGAGGAAGTCACCCGCTATCAAGCCTTCATGGATGACGTCGCCCAGCTGGTTGCGGTGGAATTCGGCGGTTCGCTCAAGGCCGAACACGGTACCGGGCGCAACATGGCGCCGTTCGTCGAGTTGGAATGGGGCCGCGACGCCTACCAATTGATGTGGCAACTCAAGCGCCTGCTTGATCCCAGCGGCATTCTCAATCCGGATGTGGTGCTCAGCGACGACCCACAGATCCATCTCAAGCACCTCAAGCCGCTGCCCGCCGCCGATGAGCTGGTGGATAAATGCATCGAGTGCGGGTTCTGCGAGCCGGTGTGCCCATCCAAAGGGCTGACCCTGAGCCCGCGCCAGCGCATTGTGATCTGGCGCGACATCCAGGCAAAAAAACGCGCCGGGGTCGATACCACCGAACTGGAGGCGGCCTACCACTACCAGGGCATCGAGACCTGCGCCGCCACCGGCCTCTGCGCTCAACGCTGTCCTGTGGGAATCAATACCGGCGATCTGGTGAAAAAACTGCGCGCAAGGGACGCCGACCGTACGAAAACCGCCGAATGGCTCGCCACCCATTTCGCCACTGCGTTGCAAGGCGCGCGCTTTACCCTGCATGTCGCCAATGGCGCCCGCATGCTGCTGGGGGCACCGCGCCTGGCCAAACTGTCCGGCGCAGCAACACGTCTGTCCAAAGGGCAAATCCCTCAGTGGACCCCCGCCATGCCGCAGCCGGAAAAAGCCATTCGTTTCAGCCCACCGGTCACTGACGAACGGCCTCGCGTGGTCTACCTGGCAGCCTGCGTGTCGCGGGCAATGGGCCCGGCAGCCGGTGACAAGGAGCAGATGTCGCTGTACGACAAAACCCGTGGCCTGCTGGAAAAAGCCGGTTACCAAGTGGTTATCCCAGAAAATCAGGACAACCTGTGCTGCGGTCAGCCGTTCGCTTCCAAAGGTTATGCCGAACAGGCCGAGCACAAGCGTCAGGAACTGATCGGCGCCCTGCTCCACGCCAGTCGCGGCGGGCTGGACCCCATCTACTGCGACACCAGCCCCTGCACCCTGCGCCTGGTACAGGATCTGGGCGAAACCCGCCTGGACCTCTATGACCCGGTGCGGTTTATCCGCACGCACCTCATCGACCGTCTCGATTTCACACCACAGGAAGCGCCCATCGCGGTGCACGTCACCTGCAGCACCCAGCATCTGGGCGAAAGCCAGGCGCTGATCGAACTGGCCCGACGTTGCGCCAGTACCGTGATCGTCCCGGAGGGCATTCACTGCTGCGGCTTTGCCGGTGACAAGGGCTTCACCACGCCGGAACTCAATGCCCATTCGCTGCGGTCGCTCAAGGATGCGGTGCAATTTTGCAGCGAAGGCATTTCCACCAGCCGCACCTGCGAGATCGGCCTGAGCCAGCACGGCGGCATTGATTACCACGGGCTGGTCTACCTGGTGGACCGGGTAACCCAGGCCCGCGTCCATTAAACCCTGCAAAAAAACAGAACCCCTGCGCGCCGGCGTAGTCATCTGAACAGGCCTCGACAAACGAGGCCTTCACTGATGTCGCTGGCAGCCGTCGAACGCCAGCAGCGTCCAGCTTTTTTTCGCAAGGAGATACCCAATGAAGCGTTCCGCTCTTGCTGGCTTGTTCATTACCGCTGCGATGCTGGCCCCTTCCGCTTTCGCTGCCGGTGACAAAGACCTGTGCCAGATCAACCTGGATAAAATCAACAACGGCAAGGCACTGCTCGCCACCGACACCAGCGGCAAAAGCGGTGAAATCGACACGGCGGTGGCTCAAGCCAAAGCAGCCCATGAGGCGGGTGATGACAAGAAGTGCATCGAGATCACCTCCAAGGCGCTTCAGGACCTGCAAAATAGCGAGAAAGGCGGTCAGTGAACGAATGTGCCAACCTTCGGGTTGGCCTTCCGTGACCGTTTGGCGTACACTGCACAGGCTTGTCACTCACTATGAAACAACGAGTTACAAGCACGGGGCCGTTTAGGATTCGACGCCGGTTGCGAAACTTTAGGTGCATGCCGAGTTGGTAACAGAACTCGTAAATCCACTGTTGCAACTTCTTATAGTTGCCAATGACGACCAATACGGTGCTGCTCTCGCTGCTTAATTGCAGCTGACATGCACTCCTGGTGCCTTCGGGCCCAGCAATCATCAGGGGATGTCTGTAAACCCAAAATGATTGTCATATAGAACAGAATCGCCGTGCAGTACGTTGTGGACGAAGCGGCTAAAACTTACACAACTCGCCCAAAGCACCCTGCCCGTCGGGTCGCCAAGGGTTAACTTAATAGACACGGCTACGCATGTAGTACCGACAGCGGAGTACTGGCGGACGGGGGTTCAAATCCCCCCGGCTCCACCAACTCAAAGCATCGACAAAACCCGCCCCGTGCGGGTTTTGTCGTTTTTACTCTCCGGAAACACCCACCTGGTCACTCCTCAGAAATCTCCTTCAACATGCAGCGCTCGTGATGAACTGGTGCAACAACTCCTACGCAGATAGCCTCCTTGCGTCGCTGCAAAATCAGCGACCGGGTTTAGCAGCTCGTTTAACATCAAGGCCTGCAAAGCCACCTACCGTTCGAGCGATGCTTCCAGCATCGACTTGTACGAATTATGGCGGCTGTGCGTGGGGCACCTTCGGGTGCGCCGGGTTCCTTGATTCCTGGTCTGCTAACCCGCGCACAGTCGCCACCCTTTTCGTTTAGCAGCGATGTTTGGCGACTCCATCAATCAAGGAGTTTGAACCATGAAAAAAATCACCCCCAACCCCCCAAACCCCCAACCCCCAACATCTTCACCATCGCCCCAAACATCCCCCCGGAAGCATTACTGGTCCAAGCCTGCGAAACCCTGGCCGCATTGAACGTCATGACCACCGACCTGGCGTTCGAGCTGGAAGGTGCGCATCGTCAGAAGTTGTTGGCCAGCCAACAGTTGATCGTGCTGGGTGAGTTATTAATCGACCGCTTGCTGGACACCCTGTCATTCCCTCATGCGCAGGCACTGCCGTAGTGAGCGCAACGGGCGGGCCGCAAGGCTTGCCCGGCTGGTATCCGGGTACGGTCCCGATTAACCTGTCGGCCTTTATCAGACATCCGGAAGTCAGATACCCGTGCTCAAGCCTCTCGCTGTGTTCGCCCTCGCCTGTACGCCATTGCTCACCTGCGCTGCCGACCTGGCGGGCGTCTGGAAGGGGACGCTGGGCAAGTCCGCCATCACGGCCTGCTTCAACGGCGCCGGCGGGGAGCATGGCAGTTATTACTACCAGCGCATCCTCACGCCCATCCAACTGACCCAGGCAAGTGCCAATGCGCCGTGGGTGGAAGAAGGCAATACCGGGTTGTGGACGCTGGGCGGCTTGCAGGGCAATACGCTGGCAGGCACGTGGAGCAAAACGAAGGGCGGCACACCGCTGCCGATTACCCTGCAACGCGTGGGCACGCCAGGCGACGGTTGTGGCAGCGATGCGTATAACGCTGCATTGGAAGCGGCGCCGCTGCCGGTCAAGGTGGAGAAGAAAGCCTTCGGCGAGCACCGTTATCAGCTCAAGACACAAGGCGCGCGCGTCACGCTGCAACTCGAAGGCGAAGGCCCGGCGGTGCAGAAGATCAATCGGCAACTCGCCGCGCTGGCCGTTAACGACGATGACCAGGCTGACTACCTGCGCGAGCGGCGTGAGTATCTGGGGCGAAACGGTTCGGCCTATACCAGTGAAATCGTGGTTGAGCCGACCTATTGGTCGTCGCAGTGGATAACGGTCAGGTTCTATCGCTGGGCCGCCGGTACAGGCGCCAGGGGCATCAGTTGGGGGTTGCATTCGTTTAATCTGCAGACCGGCGAAGGCGTCGACCCGTGGACATGGCTGGGAGCGCGCCAGCAATGGCATGACGCCTATTCCGGCGAGGTGACGCTGCCCGCCACGTTCAGCCATTGGCTGGTCAAGCAAACCAGTACCGACGAGGGCTGCCCGGCGATCACCGACTATTCCCGGTTCGACCTGAGCTTCAACACCCAGGGCCTGCAACTTTCGACACCGGCCAACGGCGACGGCTGCGACAACGAGCTGTCGTTTACCTGGGAGCAATTGGCACCGGTCCTGACGCCTCAAGGCAAAGCCGCACTGCCCAGCTTGCAGGCACCCTGAACACCGATAGAGAAATCCGACGGTCGTTCACGAAATGTTCAGAAACCCCGACCGATACTAGCCGGATGCCAAGGCCGTTCCCCCGAACGGCCCACTGCCCGGTACCCACACCCCATGACGCGTCCCGCCCCTCTGCTGCTCCTGCTCGCTGGTCTGTTGTTTTTCTTTGCCCTGGGTAACCACGAACTGCAAGGCTCAACCGAAGCCCGCGTCGCCGGGATCGCCATGGCCATGCACTTGGACAATGATTGGGTGGTGCCGCAGCTGTTTCGCGAGCCCTTCCTGGAAAAGCCGCCCCTGAGCCTTTGGTTGGACGCCGGGGCGATTCGACTGTTCGGCGCCAGCCCCTGGGCGGTACGCCTGGCCTCGGCGTTTGCCGGGTTGTTCAGCGTGATGCTGCTGTACGCGATGCTGCGCAGATTCGGGCGCCCGCAGACCTTGGCCTTCAGCGCGGCGTTGATCCTGGCGACCATGGCCAGTTATTGGAGCAACGTGCGCGGCGTGGGCGAGGACTCACTGCTCACCCTCGGTGTGACCACTGCCCTGCTGGCGTTCTACCAGGCGGTGCGCCCCGAACGTCAGGGTTCGGCAACCGGGGCCTGGGCGCTGTTCACCGCCGGGATGGTGATCGCCACCTTGAGCAAAGGCGTGCTGGGCCTGGCGATGCCCGGCGTGGTGATTTTCGTCTACCTGGCCAGCACCACCCTGCTGGACAAACGCCTGCGCCTCGGGGATTGGCTTAAACCGGCGGCGTTTACCCTGTTGGCCCTGATTCCTCTGCTGATCTGGCTGATGTTCCTGTTCCAGCGCGGCGGCCTGCAGGCGGTGGGCGAGGTTCTGTGGACCAACAGCGTGGGGCGCTTCAGCGGCGAATTCGTCGAGGCCGGGCATTACGAGCCGTTCTATTACTACCTGCTGAAACTGCCCGAAGCATTTTTACCGTGGAACATCCTGGTGTACCTGGGGCTATGGCATTTGCGCAAAAGCCTGGCGCGTAATCGCTACCACTTGTTTTTCAGTGTCTGGCTGGTGGCACAGTTCACCTTGCTGACATTGGCCTCAAGCAAACGCACGGTGTACCTGATGGCCCTGACGCCCGCCGCCGCGGTCCTGGCCGCCGAGTATGCGCGGGTGCTGCTGGCGTGGCTCCAGGCGCACAAGCCGGCGTTGTACAAGCACCATAAGCGCGTGATCGGCAGCGTGTTCGCCGTGGCGGTGGCCTGCTATCTGACGGCAGCGTTCTGGTTTGCGCCCAAGGCCGACGTGCGCCATTCGTTCGTGCCCTTGATCAGTCAGATCCAGGCGCTGCAGGCCGAAGGCAGGGATGTGGTGTTGTTTCAACCCAACGAACGCATCGCCGGAGCCGGCGTGTTCTACATGCAGGGCTATTTGAAGATCCTGCAAACCGAAGCGCAACTGCACAGCTACCTCGCCGCCAGGCCCGGCAACGTTGCGCTGCTGGACCATACCGACCGGCTGAGCACACAGGTCAAGGTGATCAAGGAGATGGCCGTCAACCGCCAGCCCTACTACTTCATCGAACAGTAAGGCCGGCGCGCGGTATCAATGCTTGGTGAGTTTGTCCAGATAACCCATGGCAAAAGCCGAGACCACGAAGGTCATGTGGATGATCACGTACCACATCAGGTGCTGGGGATCGACGTTCTTGGCGTCCATGAAGATGCGCAGCAAGTGGATGGAGGAAATCGCCACGATGGACGCCGCCACTTTCATCTTCAGCGACGAAGAGTCCATGGTGCCCAGCCAGTTGAGCTTTTCCTTGTTGTCATCGATATCCAGCTGCGAGACGAAGTTCTCGTAGCCGGAGATCATCACCATCACCAGCAGGCCGCCGACCAGGGCCATGTCGATCAATGACAGCAGCAACAGGATCACTTCGGCTTCCAACATGCTGAAGATGTTGGGGATGACGTGGATGATTTCCTGGAAGAATTTCAACGCCAGGATCAATAACCCCAGGGACAATCCCAGGTAGATCGGCGCCAGCAACCAGCGCGAGGCGTACATCGCATTTTCGATAAAGCGTTCCATTGGATCTCACACAGCGTGGTTAGAAATGGCGGCGAGTATACCAGCCGCCACCAAAGCGCTGTAACCGCGAGAAAACTGACCTGAGCGGCTTCTGTAAGAGAATTTTTCTGCTAGTGTCGAGCCCATCAACTCGGCTCGATGACGTCGGACAGGAAGACTCTCAGATGATGGATGTGCGAACCCCTTTGGCCGGTATCGGCTTATGTGCGGCGCTGCTGCTGGCGGGCGGTTGCTCGCCTGATGATGAAAAAAAACAAGCCACGCTCGAAGAGAAGACCGCGCAGTTCGAACAATCCCTCGACCGCATCCAGGACCCCAAGCTGCGCGACGCCATCGCCGACCTCGGCGGTTCCCTGCTGTTGCTCGAGCGCGCGCAGATCAAGCTCGCCAGCAAGCCCATCGAGCCCGAGTACGGCGAAGACACCCTGGCTCTGCTCAAGCATTACCCCACGCCCCAGGCACTGGTGGACACTTACATCAATGGCCTGTTCGTGTTGCGCAAGACCTCTCACTCCGATTACCTGACGGATCTGCAGCCGGTCTTTCCGTTCAACTTCAACCAGCCCGATCAATTCCCGTTTCCCCACAGCCTGGAATGGCAGTCCGTGACGCTCAGCAACCATAAGGTCATCCCGTTCCAACCGGAGTGGTCGGAAACCGACCCGGGCATCCAGCTGAGTCCCAGCAGTTCCAACCTGACCAACCCCGATGATCTGACGGTGACCTACCCGTTCATCGACGGCATCGAGACCGAAAACAAAAGCCAGCCGCAGCCGGTCAGCCTCAAGGGCACAGTGGAAGTCATCACGCCGGGCAATGTGCTGACGTTCGACCTGGCGAAAAAGGACGTGGGCCACCCGCGCACCGAGGGCGCGATCAGCGTTAACCTGCTGCGCCTGGAGAAGAACTACGCCGAAATCGAACTGACCAACCGTGCGCCCCTCGCCCCCCAAGTGGGCGATGAATCCCCCAACCCGCTGCTTGTGCAGGCGCGCGACAGCACCGGGCAGTTTCTCACCCGTGCGGGCGCCATCAATGAGAGTGCAGCCCAGGTGGCGTTCTATCAGAAACAACTGGCCGAGATGCAGAAGCAGAACGCCTGGTCCGATGCATTCGAGCAACAGCTCAACGACGAGCGAAAAGCCTTCGAGCACCAGCAGAGCACCCATTACGCCAAGGTTTATTTCAATGGCCTGGTCGACACCCTGCAGGTCAACGTGCTGGACTTTTCCCAGGCGTCGATCACACGCAAGGACCTGGACCTGCCCGTGCAGCGCTTCGACAGAAACAGCCTGGAAAAAACCGTGCAGGCCCTGCCCATGCCGGTCACGGTGTATGAGGACGGCGCCGCGGCCTGGCTCAAAGACGCCACACTGACCGAAGAGCAACTCAAAAACAGCGTCACGATCAGCCAGTCCGTCGAAGACGCCAGCGCCGCGACCATCGTGTTCGACCATCCCTTCACCTTCAACGATGATCTGGTGGGCGCCGAGCGCAACAGCGGGGAGTCGCCGGTGACCTTCTTTACCGCCGATAACAAGGGCGAGCGCGGCGAGCCCATCGAGTTGCCGACCGAGGCGTATGAGCTGAACCCGGCGCGCGGCACCCTCACCTACGATCTCACACTGTTTCCGGAAACCCCGGCCTTTGTGGTGGGCTCGATTCCGCTGTTCCTGGCGACCATCGAAAAGAACCAGATTGACGCAACGACCCTGCCCAAGGGCCTGTCGCTCAAGGACAACGCGCTGATCGTCGATCAGAAAGCCTTTCCGGCCGACAGTTGGCGCTTCTACGCCAAGGACGCCAGCGGCAATTACCTCAAGGAAATCCTGGGCGTCAGCCACCGCGCCGCGGAATACGGCACGGCGCTGTTTGATGTGCATTATTTTTACGGCCGGCCGACCGTTCTGGAAAGCTATCAGCGCACCGACCTGATTACCGTGCAATACGGGTTCGAGGTCAAACTGGACAAGCCCGAAAACAAATAAGCCTGGCTACAGCGCGAGCTGTTCGTGGCTGCGGTTAAGCGATCGCAGATGAGCCTGCAGGTGCAGGCACCAGATCGGCGGGTCCTCGGCATGCTTGTAGCCTTGCCCTGTCAGATTTTCGACGATCGAGTCGAGCAGTTTGGCGGCTTCCACGGGACCGCGAAAAGGTCCCTGGGATTTGACGGCTGAAGGTTGCTCACCGCTCATTCCGGCGGCGAATAAGACCGTCCACAGGCCGTCATCCCCCGCGAGAGGGCGAATGACGCATTCGATACGGGTAGCCAGGCCGAAGTACTGGCGGGTAAGACAGAGGTTGCGCGGCATGGCGGCGACCCTCGGTAGATCGGTGTTCAATCCCGGCGCGTGGGCGAGGCTGTCTCTATCCAGCGACTCCTGCAGATATCCCTAATCCTCAGAATAGAAGAAAACCACGACAAACCAAGGCCGTAGAGACCAACGGTGCAAGCGCCTCCTGGCGTCAGTCAAATTATTGTCATTTCTGCCAACCTTGCGTTGGCCGAACAGGCCCGCGCGAGGCCAGCTCGCTCACCACAAGGACGAGGAGTGGCGTCAGCATTTCAGCGTCATTTACTTTTAGAAGAAGAGCCGATCACTCCGGCTCTGTGACAACACACCAACCCATGTGGTGAGCGGGCTTGCCCCGCGCGAGGCCAGTTCGCTCACCGCCTATGGGCCGGTTATGAAGCGGGCTTGGCTTCGGCCAGTGCCTGCTGTGCCAATTCCTTCTCGGCTTCTTTGAGATCGTCCTCGCTGATCATCTCGGCGATCGCGCGCAACCGCTCGACCACACGGGCGTTGACGGTGCCTTCCGGGAATTGCCCTTCGGCATCCGGCTCACCGGCATCCTCGCCCACCAGCAGGCTCAAGGCTTCGTCGGCCTGGCGCACTGCATAGATGTGGAACTGCCCGGCGCGTACGGCCTGCAGCACTTTCTCATCAAGCATCAGCGTGGCGACGTTGGCCTGGGGGATGATTGCCCCCTGCTCGCCGGTCAGCCCGCGAGCCTCGCAGAGACGGAAAAACCCTTCGATCTTCTCGTTGACCCCGCCGACCGCCTGCACTTCACCAAACTGGTTGATGGAACCGGTGATGGCAAAACACTGCTTGAGTGGGGTTTTCGACAGGGCCGAAATCAACGTACACGCCTCACCCAGGGACGCACTGTCACCGTCCACGTAGCCGTAGGACTGTTCCAAAGCGATGCTGGCCGAAATCGCCAGCGGAAATTCCTGGGCATAGCGGCTGCCCAGGTAACCCGTGAGGATCATCACGCCCTTGGAGTGGATCGGCTGGCCGAGGTTGACCTCGCGCTCGATGTCGACAATCCCGCTGCCGCCCGGGTACACCGTGGCGGAAATCCGCGCCGGCACGCCGAACGCCGAGTCGCCCACTTCCAGCACCGTCAGCCCGTTGCACTTGCCAACCGCCGCACCGGCCGTGTCGATCAGGATTACCCCGGCGAGCATATCGTCGAGAATCCGCGCCGATACCCGCCCGGTGCGCGTGGCCTTGGCCTTGAGCGCGCGTTCGATATGGCCGGCGTCAGTCATCTCGTCGCCCGCCAGATGGCGAATGAAATCCGCCTCGCTGACCAGTTGGAAGAGATCACCAATGCGCGCCGACAAGCGCCCCTGATGCTCCGCCAGCCGCGCGCTGTAAGTAGCCAGGCGCGCCACGGCGTCCGACGTCAGCGGCGCCATGCCTTCTTCCGAGGTGCGGGTTTTGAGCAACTGCGCGAACTGCTCCAGGCTTTCGTCCACCATCGGGATGTCTTCGTCGAAGTCCACCAGCACCCGGAACATTTCCTGGAAGTCCGGATCGGCGTCCTGCAAGGCGTAGTACAACTGACGCGAACCGATGATGATGACCTTGACCTGCAGCGGGATCATCTGCGGGTTGAGGGTCACAGTTGCCAGGCGACCCAGTTCGCCCAGGGGCGATTCCATTTTCAGCTTGCGCGACTGCAGGGAACGCTTGAGCGCGTCCCACACGAACGGCTCGCTGAGCATTTTTTCCGCTTCAAGGATCAGGAATCCGCCATTGGCACGGTGCAACGCCCCGGCGCGCAGTTGCCGATAGGTGGTGTAGAGCGCGCCCTGGTCGGTGCTGTATTCGATACGGCCGAACAGGTTGTCGTAGGTTGGGTGCGGTTCGAACACCACCGGCGCGCCGCCGTTGACCGGATGGCCCACCACCAGGCTCGGGCAATATTGCTCTTCCAGCAGCTTGCGGGCCTGGGCGTCGGTCTTGGCATCATCCACCAGTTGCTCGACCACGGTCTTGAGCAGGTACACCTGCATGGCTTGCAGGTAACCGCAGACGGCCGCGTTTTCCGCGTATTTTTCCGACAACGGCGCCAGCAAGGGCTGCAGGGCCAGGGTGATGGTTTCTTCGTTGAATTGGCGCAGCTGGTTATTCGACTCACGCTTCCACTGCGGCAGGCTGGCCAGCTCTTCGTTGAGGCGCTCTTCCAGCTCGGAAATATCGGTATGAAAGCGCTCGCGCTCGGCCTCGGGCAGCTGCGAGAACTCGGCCTCGTCCAGCGCCTTGCCATCGAGCATGGGAGTGAAGGCGATGTTGGAGCTGTCGCGGTACAGCGCCACGTCCTTTTCCAGCGCCAGGCGTTCGATGACATCCAGCGCCTTGTCGTAGCGCTGATTGAAGGCGCGGTCGATGGCGCTCTTGCGCTGCTGGTAGGTGGGGTGTTCGAACACCGCGGGGAATGTGGCCACCAGGTTGTCGATCAGTGCATTGATATCGGTGATGAACGCTGCGGCGCCACCGGCGGGCAACTCAAGGGCGCGCGGCTCGCGCGGCTCATCGAAATTATTGACGTAGACCCAGTCCGACGGGGTCTGCAGGCGCTTGCCCTCGGCCTTCAGGTAGCGTTTGACGAACGAAAAGCGACCGGTACCCGGCTCGCCCATGACAAATACGTTGTAACCGGGGCGTGGCATGGCCACACCGAACTGCAAGGCTTCAACCGCGCGTTCCTGGCCAAGCACACCGCGAAAGGGCTCCAAATCATTGGTGGTCGAGAAGCTGAACTGTTCAGCGGAGAAAGGACGAGTCAGCGCATCAGGCGCTAGACGCAGGCTGGCAGCAACAGGATCAGGCATCGGGCTTCCTTACATCAGGCGGGGCAGATAACGGCATTCTGGCTCCCCCTTGCGCGCTCTGGCAAGGCAGGTCTCTGGGAAAGCTTAGACGCGGGACGCGACCGGCAAATATTTCATCAAATCGCCAACGGTTTTATAAAAACACACGGAACCCTTCGAACGTGCCTAAACTCCAAACTGCGCGGGTTGGACTAATAACCGATCCCTGGGGCGCTATGAAGTGCCTGAACCCTTGTCCATTGGTTGCACACAAAGAGAACAAAGCTATGAAACGGATCCTTCTCGGTACTCTCTTCACCGTCGTCTCCCTCAATGCAATGGCAGAAGCGCCAGGTGGCCCGAACTGCGGTTGGGGCAACATGTTGTTCGAAGGCCAGCGCGGTACTCCGGCTCACTTCCTGGCTTCCACCACCAACGGCACCTCCGGTAACGCCACCTTCGGCATGACCTCGGGTACCAACGGTTGCAGCACCAATAGCGCGCTGACCTACGGCGGCAAGTCCTGGATTGCCATGAATGGCATGATGAACGAGCTGTCCGAAGACATGGCCAAGGGTAATGGCGAAGCACTGACCACCTACGCCGTGGTACTGGGCGTTGCCCCTGAAGATCGCGAGCACTTCGCTGCCGTGACCCACGAGCACTTCCAGCAGATCTTCAGCAAGGCTGACGTGACCGCTGACGACGTGCACAACAACACCCTCGCTGTACTGAAAAGCGATGCCCGTCTGGCGAAATACGCGACCCAGGCTTAAGCTCGACCGGCCCGCGCCTCTCCAGGCGCGGGTTTTATTTTTGGGCCCGCCTCCCCTTTGGGTCTTTCTATTTCCGACTTAAGTTGCCTCTATGCTCAAACGAATTGCCTGCCTGGCACTCTTCGCCTGCGCCCCGCTGTATGCGGCCCCGCACCTTGATGATCAGCGTTTGCAGCAATTGGCCAACGATCCGTTCTGGCTTTCCCTGGGCCATTACGAAGCCGGCAAGCTCAAAGGCTGGCGCAGTTATGTCAGCGATAAGAAATTCTTCCTCGCGGCCGATGGCGCTCACCATCCGGACGCGGAACTCAAGGCCACCGTCGACGCACTCTATGCGCCCGCCAGCCTGGGTGAAAAACACGCCCAATGCGTTTACCCCGCACGTACCCGCTGGCTCAAGGATCAGTTGCACCTGACCGACCTGCCCGCCGTGGACTGCGCCGAATTCAAGCAATGGTTCAAGGACGTCGCCCCCCACAGCGCGGTGATGATCTTCCCGGCGGCCTACCTCAACAGCCCGTCGTCGATGTTCGGCCACACCTTGCTGCGTATCGACCAGACCGACGTGCAAAGCAACAACACCGCGCTGCTCAGCTACGCGATCAACTTCGGCGCGTATATCGAGGGCTCGGACAACAGCATCCTCTACGCCTGGAAAGGCCTGATGGGTGGCTACCCCGGCCTGTTCGCGCTGGTGCCCTACCAGGAAAAACTCTCCGAGTACCGTAGCCTGGAGAACCGTGACTTGTGGGAATACCGCCTCAACCTTACCCAGGTCGAGACCGAGCGCATGGTCGAGCATGTGTGGGAACTCAAGCAGATCCAGTTCGATTACTTCTTCTTCGACGAAAACTGCTCCTATCGCCTGTTGGAGCTGCTGCAAGTCGCCCGCCCCGGCCTGCGTTTGACCGAACAGTTCCCGCTGACCGCCATCCCCACCGATACCGTCAAAGCGGTGAAAGAGGCCGGTCTGGTGGAAAAAATCGACTATCGCCCGTCCCGCGAGCGCGAATTGCTTGAACGCGCCAACCCCCTGGACGGCGACGAGCAGCAATGGGTGCTCAAGATCAGCGACGACCAGAAACAATTGCAGCAAGCGGCCTTCAAAGCCCTGCCCCGCGAGCGCCAGGCCCTGATTATCGACGCTGCCTACCGCCTGGGCCGCTACCGCGCCAACGGCCTGGAGCGCGACACCGCCCGCTCCCAGCGCAGCTTCGAACTGCTGCGCGCGATCAACCAGAACCCCGCGCCCGACCTCAAGATCCAGCCGCCCGGCCTGCCGGAAGACGGCCATGAATCACGTACCTGGCAAGCCGGCATCGGCACCCGTGGCGACAAGGCCTTCGGCGAATACGGCCTGCGCATGGCTTACCACGACCTCAACGACAACGCCGAAGGCTTCCCCCTCGGCGCGCAGATCGAAATCCTGCAAATGAAACTGCGCCAGTACGAAGGCAATCACTGGCAACTGCAGCAACTGGACCTGGCCACCATCCGCTCCCTGACTCCACGCAACGCGTTACTGCAACCCTGGTCGTGGCAAGTCACCGGTGGCCTGGAGCGCGTACCGGGCAAACACGACGACGAAACCCTGGTCGCCCACGTCAATGGTGGCGCCGGCAGCACCTGGCAACTGCGCGACGACATGCTCGGCTTTGCCCTTGGCACCGTGCGGGTGGAGCATAACAACGACTTCAGCGAAGCCATCTCCCCCGCGGCGGGCTTCAACACCGGCGTGCTGTGGAAAAACCCGCTGGGCAACCTGAGCCTGGAAGCCAAGGGTGACTTCTTCACCAATGGCGAAGTACGGCGCAGCCTCAGCCTCAACCAGCAATGGGAACTGTCGCGCAACCTGGGCCTGCGCCTGAGCGCCCAGCGCGAATACAGCCATTTATCTTCGCCGGTCAATGAAGTGATGCTGGAAGTGAAGTGGTATCACTACTGACCAACGCCTGCCGGAAAACGAACATGTGGTAGGGGGTATGCCCCCGATGGCGGCGGTTCAGTCCAGTATCGAGTGGCTGACACACCTCTATCGGGGCATGGGTCTCTACACAACTTTTCCGATCCTGAAAAAACTCCCTGTGGCGAGCGGGCTTGTCCCGCGTTGGGCTGCGTAGCAGCCCCGGTAAAGAAGAACGCGGTGTATCAGACACTCTGTAGAGGCTGGTTTTGGGACTGCTACGCAGCCCAACGCGGGACAAGCCCGCTCGCCACAACAGCTCTATCTGCCGGGCGTTTAGTGTTAAGCCAAAGCTGTGTAGATACCTATGCCATCAGGGGGCAAGTCCCCTCCCACATTTGCTAGCATTGCCTGCACAATCAGGAGTTCACTCGACATGGCCGTCATCTGCACCACCCTTGAAGAAGTGCGAACCAACATCGACCGCCTCGACCAGCAAATCGTCACCCTGCTGGCCGAACGCGGCCGCTACGTCTCCCAGGCTGCCCACTTCAAGAAAGATGCCGATGGCGTCAAGGCACCGCAACGGGTCGAACAAGTGATCGCTAAAGTGCGCAATCTGGCGCAGGCGGCGGGAGCCAATCCGCAAGTCACCGAGCAGGTGTACCGCGCCATGATTGCAGCGTTTATCCAACAGGAACTGGCTGACCATGCGGCGCTGACCACTCAACAGGCGGCCTGCCCCCCTGAAGTCAGCTGAGCACAGGTTTGGCCTCAACCGTAAGCCCAACACATTTCTCACACCCGCTTCACATCCGTCCGACGAATCCCCTTCTAGACTTTCCCTATCAGCCGTAAAACGGCCAGGGAGTACGCCATGTGGCGCTATGCGGTCATGTTGTATGCGGTACTGGGGTTGGCGGGTTGTCAGACCACCCATCAGGAGTTATTGGCCAAGGGTTATCCGCCGGCGTTCGCCGATGGCTTTGACGATGGCTGCAGCAGCGGTCGCCAGGCGGCTGGGGTGATCAGCGGGGAGTTTCGCAAGAACGTGCCGCGCTATCTGAAGCAGCGCGAATATGCCGAAGGCTGGGAGGACGGTTTTCGCCAGTGCAAGGCGATGCGGGAGAACGAAGAACTGCGCGATTACAAAGAGCGCCATTGGGATGAGCGCGAACGTGAGTGGCAGCAGGAGAAGGATCGCGATGCGGCTCGGGCCTATCGCGCCCAATAGGTCGCTTTCAGACATCCAGCGAAACTAAAGCGCGGCGAACATGGCCCAAGCTCCATAGAGGAGATCATGATGAGCCGTGCTTTTGTTAATGAAGATAACGCCGCCGCCCAGGCCGATCAGCCGGTGGAGCGTCAAGTCAGTGAGCAACCCAACCGCCTGACCGCGCAAGGTCTGGCGCAGTTGCACGCCAAAGTCGCTCAGTTGCAGCAGGAACATGGCGCTGAATCAGCCAAGGGCGAGCAGGCCGATAAACAGCGCCAGGCCGACCTTGAGCGGGATTTGCGCTATTTCAACCAGCGGGTGCAAAGCGCCCAGGTAGTGGCGCCTGCCACGTCCACCGACCAGGTACAGATCGGCAGCTGGGTCACCTTCGCCAACGAGCACGACGAACAGCAGCGCATCCAACTGGTGGGTGAAGACCAGGCCGACGCCAACGCCGGTTTGATCAACTGGGGTTCACCCCTCGGCCGCGCATTACTCGGTGCACGCATCGGTGACGAGGTGTTGTGGAAGCGCCCCGTCGGCGATCAGTTGATCGAAGTGCTGCACATCGACGCCGAGGTTTAGACGATGCCTTGGGCCAGCATCGCGTCGGCGACTTTCACGAAGCCGGCGATGTTCGCGCCTTTGACGTAGTTAACCCGGCCGTGTTCTTCGCCATAGTGCACGCACGCGTGGTGGATCGACTGCATGATCGCGTGCAGCTTGCTGTCCACTTCCCCGGCGGTCCATAGCAGGCGCATGGCGTTCTGCGACATTTCCAGGCCGCTCACCGCCACACCGCCGGCATTGGATGCTTTGCCGGGTGCGAACAGAACCCCTGCCTCGATAAAGATATCCACAGCCTCCAGCGTGGTCGGCATATTGGCGCCTTCAGCCACGCAGATGCAGCCATTGCCCAACAACGTGCGGGCCGCGTCGGCGTCCAGCTCGTTCTGGGTGGCGCAGGGCAAGGCGATGTCGCAGGCCAGCGCCCACGGCGTTTGCCCTTTGCGGAACTCCAGGCCAAAGCGCTCGGCCAGTTCGCTGATACGGCCGCGTTGCACGTTTTTCAGTTCCAGCAGCGCCGACCATTGTTCTTCGGTCAGGCCACTCTCGGCGTACAGGGTGCCTTCGGAGTCAGACAAGGAAATCACCTTGCCGCCCAGGTCCATGACCTTACGCGCCGCGTATTGCGCCACATTGCCGGACCCGGATACCGCGACGCGCTTGCCTTCCACGCGCAGGCCGTCGCGCTTGAGCATCTCTTCGGCAAAGTACACACAGCCAAAACCGGTGGCTTCCGGGCGGATCAGGCTACCGCCGTAGGTCATGCCCTTGCCGGTGAACACCGAGGTGAACTGATTGCTCAGCCGTTTGTACTGGCCAAACAGGAAGCCGATCTCACGGGCACCCACGCCGATATCACCGGCCGGCACGTCGACATCCGCACCGATATGCCGGTACAGCTCGCTCATGAACGCCTGGCAGAACCGCATCACTTCTGCGTCGCTCTTGCCCTTGGGATCGAAGTCCGAACCACCCTTGCCACCGCCCATGGGCAGCGAGGTCAGGGAATTCTTGAAGGTCTGTTCAAAGGCGAGGAATTTCAAAACCCCCAGGTTGACCGACGGATGGAAGCGCAGGCCGCCTTTGTACGGGCCGATCGCGCTGTTCATCTGGATGCGGAATCCGCGATTGACCTGGACCTTGCCCTGGTCATCCACCCACGAAACCCTGAACGTAATCGCACGCTCGGGCTCGCACATGCGCTCCAGGATGCCAGAGGTCAGATAGTGCGGATTGGCTTCAAGAAACGGCCACAGGCTGCGCAGGACTTCTTCTACTGCCTGGTGAAATTCCGGCTGGTCGGGGTCACGTTTCTTAAGGCGAGCGAGGAAGGATTCGACGGATTCGATCATGAAGAGTCTCGGCAAATTGATTGTTTTTAAAATGAGATTGGGCCGGACTTTAACAATTCATGTCGCACCGCGACAGGGCAAAATGTCGCCTTTGTGAATTTAAATGGTGCAATGGATATAAATAAATCAGAGAAATGGACGTTTTATGCACTTAAAAAGGGATTGCCAAGCTGGGGCGTGCACCGTCAGAGGAAGTGCTATCGCGGGCGAGCCCCCTCCCACAGTTGAATGATGTGGGGCAGGGAAAATGTGCAAAAAAAAACGGTGCCCGAGGGCACCGCTTTTTTCAACCCGGCCCGAATCAGGCCAGTTTTTTGTGGCGTACGCGGTGCGGCTGGGCAGCAGCATCGCCCAGGCGCTTCTTGCGATCGGCTTCGTACTCGGTGTAGTTGCCTTCGAAGAACACCGCTTGGGAGTCATCTTCGTATGCCAGGATGTGCGTCGCGACGCGGTCAAGGAACCACCGGTCGTGAGAGATCACAATGGCGGCGCCAGGGAAGTCCAGCAGGGCTTCTTCCAGGGAACGCAGGGTTTCGACGTCGAGGTCGTTGGACGGTTCGTCGAGCAGCAGCACGTTGCCGCCCTCTTTCAGGGTCAGGGCCAGGTGCAAGCGGCCGCGCTCACCACCGGACAGGTCCTTGACGAACTTCTGCTGGTCGCCGCCCTTGAAGTTGAAACGGCCGACATAGGTGCGCGACGGGATTTCATAGTTACCGATGCGGATCTGGTCGGAACCGTCGGAAATCTGCTGGAACACGGTCTTGCTGCCGTCCAGGTCTTCACGGCTCTGGTCAACACAGGCCAGCTGCACGGTTTCACCGATTTCAATGCTGCCCGAATCCGGAGTTTCCTTGCCCATCAGCATGCGGAACAGCGTGGATTTACCCGCACCGTTACCACCAATTACGCCGACGATCGCGCCTTTTGGCATGGAGAACGACAGGTTGTCGATCAACACGCGGTCGCCGTAGCCCTTAGTTACGTTCTTGAATTCGATGACCTTGTCACCCAGGCGCGGACCGGCCGGGATGTAGATCTCGTTGGTTTCGCTGCGCTTCTGGAATTCCTGCGACTGCATTTCTTCAAAGCGTTGCAGACGCGCCTTGGATTTGGACTGACGGGCCTTGGCGCCTTTGCGCACCCATTCCAGTTCTTCCTTCATGGCTTTTTCGTGAGCCGATTGCTGCTTGGACTCGGCGGCCAGACGGTCGGACTTGGCTTCCAGCCAACCGGAGTAGTTACCCTCGTAAGGGATACCGGCGCCACGGTCGAGTTCGAGGATCCAGCCGGCCACGTTGTCGAGGAAGTAACGGTCGTGCGTGATCGCAACCACGGTGCCCGGGAAATCGTGAAGGAAATGTTCCAGCCAGGCGACGGAATCGGCGTCCAAGTGGTTGGTCGGTTCGTCGAGCAACAACATGTCGGGGGCCGACAGCAGCAGGCGGCACAGGGCCACACGACGCTTTTCACCACCGGAGAGGTGCTCGACCTTGGCGTCCCACGCCGGCAGGCGCAGCGCATCGGCGGCAACTTCCAGCTGGCGCTCCAGATTGTGCCCGTCGCCGGCCTGCAGGATGGCCTCAAGCTTGGCCTGTTCGGCGGCGAGCTTGTCGAAGTCGGCATCCGGTTCGGCGTAGGCGGCGTACACCTCGTCCAGGCGCGCCTGGGCGTCTTTGATCACGCTGACGGCCTCTTCGACCACTTCGCGCACGGTCTTGGTCGGATCCAGAATCGGCTCCTGCGGCAGGTAACCGATGTTCAGCTCCGGCATCGGGCGCGCTTCGCCTTCGAATTCGGTGTCGACGCCGGCCATGATTTTCAGCAGGGTGGATTTACCCGAACCGTTGAGGCCGAGCACGCCGATCTTGGCGCCGGGGAAGAAGGACAACGAAATGTTTTTCAGGATTTCCCGCTTCGGTGGGACGACTTTGCCCAGCCGATGCATGGTGAAGACGTATTGAGCCAAAATGGAGCCCTCTGATGAACTGTGTAAACAAAGGCCGGTATTCTACGTCAAGATGAACCTGTGCACAGATGCAGAACGCCGACCGGTGTCACACAGCCGGCATCAGAACAACCTGATGGCCAGCACGTTCAGGTCCAGCGTACTGTGCAAAAGCATCACCAGCAGGATCGCCGAGGTGCACAGCGTCTGGCCCAGTACCCCGCGATGGATCTGCCGCGCTGCCGGTGGGCCGAACGGCCTCCTCGGCCAGTCGGTCGCACAGCGAAACGATCAGCGCGGAGGCTTCAATCAGTTTAAGGGTGGTGGGAAATCCTTGGATTAATCGAAGCCCAGGTACAGCACGATAAGGTCGACCTGGCTGTGCACCATGCCGGCGTGCAGGGTCTGCGGCGCAATCCATACGGCCATGCCAGGCTTGAGCAACCAGCGCTGGTCCTCCGTGTGGCCGTGGAGCATGCCTTTTTTACCAACACGAATTGACCGACGGGGTGCCTGTGGGGCTCGCCCTCGTCGTCAATCCTGCTCAACTGCCTTTCAATGACCAGCGCTGAATAGTGTGTTCCATCGTAATGCATGCCTACCCCAGTCAGTCTTCTCGGAATCCACCCGCGCCAGACGCTTGCCGCACACCGTCGCGCCGGCTACCCAGCCCAGGGCGGCGAGCATGATCAGGGCGCCGCTCGACAACGCACCACTGGCCAGGTTGCGACGTGCCACCAGCCAGTCGGAAGCGGGCGTCATATCGGCCCCGTAACGGCGCTGATAAATGTCGCGGATATAAGCTACTGTTTCTGGTGCACCCTGCTCCCTTCTTCTAATTATTTCGAACCGTGCGTGATCATTTTCATCTTGGCTTGAAGTGTGCAGAAAACTATTCATGACGTATCCCTGTGAACGGCATTTGCCGCTCACAAAGCTACGTAACCCCTACTTGATCGAACATGCTCAGGCAGGACAACAAGTCGATTGAAACGGACGACTGACGCGGCCGCTCGCGGCCACGTTCAGTCGGGCGGGACTGGCACTTTGCCACAAGTCAAGGCATGCTAGCCGCCCTCCGGGCGTCCGGCTTATAGTGCACGTCGCGCGCCAGTCCAGCCAAACCGCAGGATTACAGCTTGTCCAAAGTCACGCCGCCAACTCCTTTGCGCGCCGCTCATCTAGCGCCAGGAGCGCCCCTGCACGGTCCTCTCAAAGGCGCATTGGCGACGCTCGTCCTGCTGCTGCTCGCTTTATTGTTCTGGCAACTGCTGGATCAACTGCAGCAAAACCAGAAAAACCAACAGCAATACACCATCGACTACAGCGCCGACCTGGCCGAACAAATCAGCCTGAACATGGCCCTGAGCGCCAAGATCGCGCTCAACCTGCTGCCGATGGTCGAGGCGCCCCGCGACAGCGAACAGCAACAGGCCTTGATGCGCACACTGCAGCGTTCCCTGCCGGAATTGCGCAGCGTCGCCCTGCTGGCTCCCAGCGGCGCGATGATCAGCGACAGTGCCACGGACAGCCAGGACAGCGCCTGGCTCGACGAGCTGGTAGAGCGCAGCCACGGCCAGGCGTATTACCTGAGCAACAACGACGACGGCTCCCTCATCTATTTGCTGCTCCACCAGCCCAGCGGCGGCTCGCGGGTCTACTGGGCGCTACGCCTGGCGCCCGAGTACCTGGCCAACCTGACTCCCCAGGACAACCAGGGCCAGCGCCCGACGTGGGCCATCGAGAATCGCCTCAACCACCGCGTGATCAGCCGCGACACCGGCATGCCGGCCCAATGGGCCGGTGCCCTGACCCCGGACGAATTGAACAAAACCGTACTGATCACTCCCCTGAGCAAAAGCGACTGGCAACTGCGCGGCCTGTTCGACCGCACCGCCGTGCTCGAAGAACTGCTGCCGGCGTTTATCGGTAAATGCCTGTTGGGGCTGGCGTTCTCGCTGATCCCGGTGATTGTCCTGCTGAACATGCGCCGCCGTCAGCGCCAGGTGCATGAGGGCCGGCGCCGTTATCAGGATATTTTCGAAGGCACCGGCGTGGCCCTGTGCGTGCTGGACCTGTCGGGGCTCAATGCCTTTTTCGATAAGGCTCGCCTGCAGACCCGCGAGCAACTGCAGGCCTGGCGACTGGCCGACCCGGCGCAGTGCCGGCTATTGCTCAGCGAACTGCGCATCACTGAAATCAACCAGGTGGCGGTGCGCCTGCTGAACGTGGGCTCGTGCGAAGAGGCCTGGCAGCGCCTGATCAGCGATTGCCCGGACAACGCTACCTCTATCGGCTATCAGGTGCTTGAGGCGGTCCTGACTCAGCAGGACCAGTTGGAGCTGGAAATCCAGCTCAAGGACGTGGCCGGCAACGAACAGTACCTGTGGCTGGTCATGCGCTTGCCGGAGCAGCAGGACGATTTCAAGGCGGTGATCCTCAGCATCAGCGATATCACCAGCCGCAAGCTGATCGAGCTGTCGCTGGTGGAGCGCGAAAGCTTCTGGTCGGACGTGGTCCGTACGGTGCCCGACCACCTGTATGTGCAGGACGTGATCAGCCAACGCATGATTTTCAGCAACCATCATCTGGGCCACACGCTCGGCTATAACCGCGCCGAACTGCAGCAAATGGGCGAGTACTTCTGGGAGATCCTGCTCCACCCCGAAGATGCCGAGCACTACCACGAGCTGCGCCAGCAGCAACGCCAGGCGGGCTACGCGACCCAGCTGCACTGTCAGTTGCGCTTTCGCCATCGCAACAACCAGTGGCGACGCTTCGATATCCGTGAACAGGCCCTGGCCCGGGACAAGAGCTCGCAAGTCACGCGCATCATCGGCGTGGCCAAGGACATTACCGACCAGATCGAAGCCAGCGAATCGCTGCGCGACAGCGAGCAGCGCTACCGCATGCTCGCCGAAAGCATCAGCGACGTGATCTGCTCCACCGACAGCCAACTGGCGCTCAACTACATCAGCCCATCGGTCAATGCGGTGCTGGGCTATGACGTGGACTGGGTGTTCAAGAACGGTTGGCAATCGATCATCGCCAACCCGCAGCAATTGGCCGGCATCTACAGCCTGGTGGAACAGGTCAGTCGCGCGCTGGGCGACCAGGCGGCCCTGAGCAAACTGCGCGATCAGGTGCAGACCCAGCTGTTTCTGTTCGACTGCCTGCGCGCCGATGGCCGCAAAGTGCCGATCGAACTGCGCGTGGTGCTGGTATGGGACGAGCACGGCACCTTCGAGGGCATCCTCGGCGTGGGCCGCGACATCAGCCAGCAACGCCGCGCGGAAAAAGACCTGCGCATGGCGGCCACGGTATTCGAGCACTCCACATCGGCGATCCTGATCACCGACCCGGCCGGCTATATCGTGCAGGCCAACGAAGCGTTCAGCCGCGTCAGTGGCTATGAAGTGGCGGATGTGCTGGACCAGTTGCCGAACATGCTGACCGTCGACGAGCAGCAGGAAGCCCACCTGCGCTACGTTCTCAAGCAATTGCACCAGCACAGCACCTGGGAAGGCGAGGTGTGGCTCAAGCGCCGCAACGGCGAGCATTACCCGGCCTGGGTCGGCATTACCGCAGTGTTCGACGACGAAGGCGACCTGGCCAGCTATGTGTGTTTCTTCAGCGACATCAGCGAGCGCAAGGCCAGCGAACAGCGCATCCACCGCCTGGCCTATTACGACGCCCTGACTCACCTGCCCAACCGCACATTGTTCCAGGACCGCCTGCACACCGCGTTGCAGGCGGCCGAACGGCAGAAGTCGTGGGTGGTGCTGATGTTCCTCGACCTCGACCGCTTCAAACCGATCAACGACTCCCTGGGCCACGCCGCCGGCGACCGCATGCTCAAGGAAATGGCAACCCGCCTGCTCGGCTGCGTGGCCGAAGACGACACCGTAGCGCGCATGGGCGGCGACGAATTCACCTTGTTGCTGCAACCCCGGGTCAATCGTGAACTGGCGCTCAACCGCGCCATTCATGTGGCCGAGCAAATCCTTGCGAGCCTGGTGAAGCCGTTCGTGCTGGAAGGCCGCGAGTTCTTTGTGACCGCCAGTATCGGTATCGCCCTGAGCCCGCAGGATGGCAATGAGCTGAGCCAACTGATGAAAAACGCCGACACGGCGATGTATCACGCCAAGGAGCGCGGCAAGAACAACTTCCAGTTCTACCAGGCCGACATGAACGCCAGCGCCCTGGAACGCCTGGAACTGGAAAGCGACCTGCGCCACGCCCTCGACCAGAACGAATTCGTGCTCTATTACCAACCGCAGTTCAGCGGCGACGGCAAACGCCTGACCGGCGCCGAAGCCCTGCTGCGCTGGCGCCACCCACGGCGCGGGCTGGTACCCCCAGGCGATTTCATCCCGGTACTGGAAGAGCTGGGCCTGGTGGTGGACGTAGGCGACTGGGTCATCAGCGAGGCCTGCCGCCAGCTCAGGACCTGGCATCAGAACAAAGTGCGCGTGCCGAAAGTCTCGGTGAACATCTCCGCGCGGCAGTTTTCCGACGGCCAGTTGGGCACGCGCATCGCCAACATTCTGAAGGACACCGGCCTGCCGCCGGCGTGTCTGGAACTGGAGCTGACGGAAAGTATCCTGATGCGTGAAGTCAACGAAGCCATGCACATCCTCGACAGCCTGAAAAACCTGGGCTTGAGCATTGCGGTGGACGACTTCGGCACCGGTTACTCGTCGCTCAACTACCTCAAGCAATTCCCCATCGATGTGCTGAAGATCGACCGCACCTTCGTCGACGGCCTGCCGTCCGGCGAACAGGACGCGCAGATCGCCCGCGCGATTATCGCCATGGCCCACAGCCTGAACCTGGCGGTGATCGCCGAGGGCGTGGAAACCCATGAGCAACTGGACTTCCTGCGCGAACATGGTTGCGACGAGGTCCAGGGCTACCTGTTCGGGCGGCCGATGCCGGCGAATCGGTTCGAGGCGCAGTTCAGCAATGATGCCCTCTTCATGTTCGATTGAAGGGTGTGGTGCGGCCACTGGCCTCATCGGGGGCAAGCCCCTCCCACATTTGAATGTATTCACAAATCGAAGGTGGGAGGGGGCTTGCCCCCGATGAGGCCGGCACAGCCACCACCCATCCCGAGGTGAATCCCGCTTGTCCGCGACATGACGTCCTTTCATATGCCATCTAAAACCCATTGGGTTAGAATGCCCTCCTTTTCTGCCCCCGATCCTTGAGGACCGCCATGTTCAGCCGTGATTTGACTATTGCCAAGTACGACGCCGATCTCTTCGCCGCCATGGAGCAAGAAGCCGTGCGCCAGGAAGAGCACATTGAGCTGATCGCTTCGGAAAACTACACCAGCCCTGCGGTGATGGAGGCTCAAGGCTCTGTACTCACCAACAAGTACGCCGAAGGCTACCCGGGCAAGCGCTACTACGGTGGTTGCGAGTACGTCGACGTGGTTGAACAACTGGCCATCGACCGTGCCAAGGAACTGTTCGGCGCCGATTACGCCAACGTCCAGCCGCACGCCGGTTCCCAGGCCAACAGCGCCGTGTACCTGGCCCTGCTGCAAGGCGGCGACACCATTCTGGGCATGAGCCTGGCCCACGGCGGTCACCTGACCCACGGCGCCAGCGTGTCCTCCTCCGGCAAGCTGTACAACGCCGTTCAATACGGTATCGATGCCAATGGCCTGATCGACTACGACGAAGTCGAGCGCCTGGCCGTTGAGCACAAGCCAAAAATGATCGTGGCCGGTTTCTCTGCCTACTCGCAGATCCTGGACTTCCCGCGTTTTCGCGCCATCGCCGACAAAGTCGGTGCCTACCTGTTCGTCGACATGGCCCACGTGGCCGGTCTGGTCGCCGCCGGCGTCTACCCGAACCCGGTGCCATTCGCTGACGTGGTCACCACCACCACCCACAAAACCCTGCGCGGTCCACGTGGCGGCCTGATCCTGGCGCGCGCCAACGCCGAGATCGAGAAGAAGCTGAACTCCGCCGTCTTCCCTGGTGCCCAGGGTGGCCCGCTGGAGCACGTGATCGCCGCTAAAGCGATCTGCTTCAAGGAAGCCCTGCAGCCTGAGTTCAAGACCTACCAGCAACAAGTGGTGAAGAACGCCAAGGCCATGGCCGGTGTGTTCATCGAGCGTGGCTTTGACGTGGTGTCCGGCGGCACTGAAAACCACCTGTTCCTGCTGTCGCTGATCAAGCAGGACATCTCCGGTAAAGATGCGGACGCTGCCCTGGGCAAAGCCTTCATCACCGTGAACAAAAACTCGGTACCGAACGACCCACGCTCGCCGTTCGTCACTTCCGGCCTGCGTTTCGGCACCCCGGCTGTGACCACTCGCGGCTTCAAGGAAGCAGAGTGCAAGGAACTGGCCGGCTGGATCTGCGACATCCTGGCTGACCTGAACAACGAAGCCGTGATCGACGCGGTACGTGAGAAGGTCAAGGCCATCTGCAAGAAGCTGCCGGTATACGGCGCTTGATTGCAGTTGCTTGAATAAGAAGCCCGGCTCTAGAGCCGGGCTTTTTTATGCCAGATTTCAATGTGAAATGCGCTCAAGCCCCCTGCCACAGGGTTTTCAGGGTTGGTAGACCTTGGCAAAGCCTTCGCGGATCTTGTCTTCCGGCAATTCATCGGCAATAAACACGATCACACTCTCCCGAGCCTCGCCCTCGCCCCACTGCGTGTCCCAGTCGAAACCATAGAGCTTCAGCACACCCTGGAACACCATGCGCCGGTCCTCCCCGGCAATATTCAGCACGCCTTTGTAGCGCAGCAATTGCTTGCCGTGGTCTTCCAGCAGTTCGTTCATAAATTCACTGAGGCGGTCGATGTCCAGCGGCTGGTCGGTGCGCAGCACCAGGCTGGAGATACGGTCGATGGACGGCGCCTGGCCCACCGGACGCAGGCTCATGCCGGCATTGAGGTTGAAACCACGGACATCGAGCAACTGAGCCAAATCTATCTTGCCGTGCTCGACGACGTGGATCGGCGCGCGACGGTTGATACGCGTCAGGCGTTCGCTGAGAGCGTCGAATGTGGTGGCGTCCACCAGATCACGCTTGCTCACCAACAAGCGGTCGGCAAAGCCAATCTGCGCCTGGGCGATGGTCTGGGTCAGGTGGTGCTCGGCGTGGGCCGCGTCCACCAGGGTGATGATGCCGTCGAGGATGTAGCGCTCGCGCAATTCCTCGTCGATGAAAAATGTCTGGGCCACCGGCGCCGGGTCGGCCAGGCCGGTGCACTCGATCACCAGGCGGTCGAAAGCAATCTCACCGCTGTCCAGGCGTTCCAGCAGCAGGTAAAGGGCCTTGGTCAGGTCGGTGTGGATAGTGCAGCAAACGCAGCCGTTGGACAGGGTCATGACCTGCACCGGCTCGGCGCCCAACAGCTGAGTATCGATACCGGCGTCACTGAATTCGTTTTCGATCACGGCGATTTTAAGGCCGTGCTCGGCTTTGAGCAGGTGGCGCAGCAAGGTGGTCTTGCCGGCGCCGAGAAAGCCACTGAGGACGGTGACGGGAATGGGAGAGGACAAAAACAGTTCTCCTTATTAACTGAAGAAACACAAAACAAATGTGGGAGAGGGCTTGCCTCCGATAGCAGTGTGTCAGGCACTTATGTGTCACTGAGACACCGCTATCGGGGGCAAGCCCCCTCCCACAGTGGATCATCGCCAGCCCGAACTAACGGGTCAGCAGCACTTGGGCCCACCCTTGCCGCCGTAACGGGCTTCCTGGCGTTCCCGGAAGAACGCCTTGTAGTCCATCACCGGCTTGTCCGGGTGCTTGGTTTGCATATGCTCGACGTAGGTGTCGTAGTCGGGCATGCCGACCATCAGGCGTGCGGCCTGACCGAGGTATTTACCCAGGCGACTGATGTCATTGAACATGGCTGCAATCCTCGATCATGCGTCCGGAATGGCCTGGAACGGGGCTTCTTTATCCGTACGTTCCTTGTTGCCCCAGGCGGCGACGCCGACCTTGAGCGCATAGAACAGGATGCTGAATACCACGAACAGGAACAACGCCGTCAGTGTCGCGTTGGTGTAGGCGTTCCAGATCACGTGCTGCATCTGGTCGATGCTCTTGGCCGGCGCGAGGATCTGACCACCGGCCAGGGCATCGCTGTACTTCTTGGCCAGCGACAGGAAGCCGATTGCCGGGTTGGCGTCGAACAGCTTGATGAAGCCTGCGGTGGTGGTGCAGATCAGCAGCCATACGGCCGGCAGCATCGTTACCCAGATGTAGCGCTGGCGCTTCATCTTGATCAGCACAACGGTGGCGAGCATCAGCGCGATACCGGCCAGCATCTGGTTGGAGATGCCGAACAGCGGCCACAACGTGTTGATACCGCCCAGTGGGTCGATCACGCCTTGATACAGCAGGTAACCCCACATCGCTACACAACCGGCGGTCGCGATCAGGTTGGCGGTCCACGACTCGGTACGCTTGAGCGCCGGCACGAACGAGCCCAGCAGGTCCTGCAGCATGAAGCGGCCGGCACGGGTACCGGCGTCGACAGCGGTCAAGATGAACAAGGCTTCGAACAGGATCGCAAAGTGGTACCAGAACGCCATGGTGTTTTCACCCGGCAGCACACTGTGCAGGATCTGCGCGATACCGACTGCCAATGTCGGCGCACCGCCGGCACGCGCCAGGATGGTGGTTTCGCCGATGTCATGGGCCACCGCCTGCAGCGCTTCCGGGGTGATAGCAAAACCCCAGCTGCTGACGGTCTGCGCCACGGCCATTACGTCACCGCCAACCACGGCGGCCGGGCTGTTCATGGCGAAGTACACACCGGGCTCGATCACCGAGGCCGCGACCATCGCCATGATGGCCACGAAGGACTCCATCAACATGCCGCCGTAACCGATGTAGCGGGCGTTGGTTTCGTTATCCAGCAGCTTGGGCGTGGTGCCCGACGAAATCAGCGCGTGGAAACCCGAGACCGCGCCACAGGCGATGGTGATGAACAGGAACGGGAACAGCCCGCCTTTCCACACCGGGCCGGTGCCATCGATGAACTGGGTCAGCGCCGGCATTTTCAGCTCGGGCATGGTGACCAGGATACCGATCGCCAGGGCGATGATGGTGCCGATCTTGAGGAAGGTCGACAGGTAGTCGCGCGGCGCCAGGATCAGCCACACCGGCAATACCGCCGCCACGAAACCGTAGCCGATCAGCATCCAGGTGATTTGCACGCCGGTGAAGCTGAACGCCTTGGCCCACACCGGATCGGCGGCAATCTGCCCGCCCAGCCAGATCGAGCCGAGCAGCAACAGCACGCCGATGATGGAAATCTCGCCGATGCGGCCCGGGCGGATGTGGCGCATGTAAATGCCCATGAACATCGCGATCGGGATGGTCGCCATCACCGTGAAGATGCCCCATGGGCTCTCGGCCAGGGCCTTGACCACGATCAGCGCCAGCACCGCGAGGATGATGATCATGATCAGGAAGCAGCCGAACAGCGCGATAGTCCCCGGAATGCGCCCCATCTCTTCGCGCACCATATCCCCCAGGGATCGGCCGTTGCGACGGGTGGACAGGAACAGCACCATAAAGTCCTGCACCGCACCGGCCAGCACCACGCCGGCGATCAGCCAGAGTGTGCCGGGCAGATAGCCCATCTGCGCCGCCAGCACCGGGCCGACCAGCGGGCCTGCGCCGGCAATGGCGGCAAAGTGGTGACCGAACAGGATGTGTTTGTTGGTCGGCACATAGTCCAGACCGTCATTGTTGAGCACTGCGGGGGTGGCCCGCCGTGGGTCGAGCTGCATCACGTTGTTAGCGATGAACAGACTGTAGTAACGGTAAGCAACCAGGTAGATGGCCACTGCGGCCACCACAATCCACAAGGCGTTGATCGCCTCGCCGCGGCGCAAGGCCACTACGCCCAGGGCGCACGCTCCTACGATTGCCAGCACCAGCCAGGGTAAGTGGCGTAGCAGGCTATTATTATTTTTCATTTTTATATTCCAGCCAGGGTGGACAGAAAGGACAGCCACTCGGAGTTTAGCGCTGTTGGCCCCAAAGGCCACCCCCCTCCATTGGTCTAGAGCCCTGCAGCGCTGAAAAAAGCAGAAAAAATCGCCCAATGATGGCGCAGGGCTACACTCCATCCATCCTCAGAGGGTTTCACCATGACCGATCACCCGTCCGACCGCCGCTGTTTCCGCCGGATCGCCCTGGATGCGAAAACCGAACTTCGCCAAAACGAGCAGCAATGGCCAGTAACCTTAGTGGATCTGTCGCTCAAGGGCCTGGCAGTAAAGCGGCCCGAACATTGGAAGGGCAATAAAGACCTGCCGTTCGAGGTGGATATCCGCCTGGATCCCAAAGCGCATATCAAGATGCAGGTCAGGCTGACCCATGACGATCACGGCCAACTGGGCTTTGTGTGCAAAGAAATCGACCTGGATTCGATCAGCCACCTGCGACGGCTGATCGAATTGAACCTCGGCGATCAAGATGAACTTGAGCGAGAGTTGGGCGCTTTGCTGGCGCTATAGGCTCAGGGAAACGCCTCGCGGCCGGGAAAGTCGCTTTCCATGTCCCAGTAGCCCTTTTTCTGGCTCGACGCAACTTGCCATTGCCCGTCGACATAGCGATACGTCTGGTAGCGCGTGGTGAAATCGTCCTCACCGTCGCCGTCCATAAACGACGATACCTGCAACAGTTCATCCGGCCCGCCACTGGCCGGCGTCGCCACCTGCCAGTCAGCCTTCCCCGTGTGGGCCAGGGTCAGCGGTTGAGGCTTGCCGTCCGCGCCGGTGTAGCTCAGCGGGGTGAGTTGCTGTTTGGCCGGCAGCAGCAATTGAGTGGCAGGGCCGCTGTAGGAGCCCATCGGCGCGGTCTCATCGATGCTCAGGAAATACACCGGCGCGGGTAAACCCTTGAGCGGGGCTTTACCGACCTCGGCCAGCGGGTAGCCAAGGTCCTGCTGCGCAACCACTTTATCGGCGGCCGACACCAGGCGTACTTGAGCCTCAAGCAGCGGGTTGTCGACCAGATCGCCGGGCTCGTCGAACGAGTCCTCATCCAGCCCACTGCCCCAATTGTCCTTATGCATCTGCGCGCTGATGCGCTGGTCTTCCAGGATCTGCAGCTGGTTGCCCTCTTCGGTTGCCAGCGTCTGGGCCAGGCGGTAACCGGGCGGCAGCTCGGCAGCCGCGGCCATGGCGGGCGCGCCGGTCAGGGCGACAAGCAGGGCGACTACCGCCCAGTCGTTCGATCGTTGCATCGGGTGGTTCCCTTGTTATTCGAAAAGTGCATCGAGCGCCTGCTCCAGCCGCGTCACCGCAATGACCTGCAGCCCCGCCGGCGCTTCCTTCGGCGCGTTGCCCTTGGGCACGATCGCGCGCTTGAAGCCGTGCTTGGCGGCTTCCTTGAGTCGTTCCTGACCGCTCGGCACCGGGCGCACTTCGCCGGACAGGCCGACTTCACCGAACACCAACAGGTCATGAGGTAATGGCCGGTTGCGCAGGCTGGACATCACCGCCGCCATCAAGGCCAGGTCGGACGCAGTTTCCAGCACCTTGACCCCGCCGACCACATTGAGAAATACGTCCTGGTCGTGGGTCGGAATGCCGCCATGGCGATGCAGCACCGCGAGCAGCATGGCCAGGCGGTTCTGATCCAGCCCCAGCGTCACCCGACGCGGATTGGCCAGATGGCTGTCATCCACCAGCGCCTGGACCTCCACCAGCATCGGCCGGGTGCCTTCCCACGTGGCCATGACCACGCTGCCGGGGACTTCCTCCTGGGCGCGGGTCAGGAAAATCGCCGAAGGGTTGGAAACTTCCTTCAACCCTCGGTCGGTCATGGCGAAGACACCCAGTTCGTTGACCGCACCGAAACGGTTCTTTACCGCCCGCAGCAAACGCAGGCGTCCGTCGGACTCGCCCTCGAAATACAGCACAGTGTCGACCATATGCTCCAGCACGCGAGGCCCCGCCAGCGCACCCTCTTTGGTGACGTGGCCGACCAGGAAAATCGCCGTGCCGCTCTGCTTGGCATAACGCACCAGCAGCGCCGCGCTCTCGCGTACCTGGGACACGCCGCCCGGCGCCGATTGCAATTGCTCGGTAAAAATCGTCTGGATCGAGTCGATCACCATGACTTTGGGCTTTTCCACACGAGCCGTGGCAATGATGCTTTCGATGCAGGTTTCGGTCATCACCCGCAACTGGTCCTGGGGCAGGCCCAGGCGACGGGCGCGCATGGCCACTTGTTGCTGGGATTCTTCACCGGTGACGTACAGCGCCGGCATGCGGCTGGCAATGCTGCACAAGGTCTGCAACAGAATGGTCGACTTGCCGATGCCCGGGTCGCCGCCGATCAGCACCACCGAGCCATCCACCAGGCCGCCGCCCAGCACCCGGTCCAGTTCACCGGAGGCCGTGGAAAATCGCGGAATCTCTTCGACGCTGACTTCAGCCAGGGTTTTGATCTGCGCCTGTTGCCCGGTCCAGCCGGCGCGACCGGTGGGCGCAGCCGCCCCGCCGCTCTCGATCATGGTTTCCGTCAGGGTGTTCCACGCGCCGCATTCGCCGCACTGGCCGGCCCACTTGGGAAAGGTCGCGCCGCACTCCGTGCAGCCGTACATGCGCTTGGCCTTTGCCATTCGAGAACCTCCAACTGAAAAACCGCGATGATAGCTCAGCGCGACGCCGGGGTCCGGATTTCACCGCTGGCCAATCGCGAGGCACTGTTACCCACCGGGTCTTCGGCGTTGAGGTCGGCGCCCTTGGCCTTCAGTTCATCCAGCAGTTCGATGCGCTTGAACAGCCCGGCGTACATGGCGGCGGTCTGCCCGGCACCGTTGCGCTGGTCGGGGTTGCAGTCGGTGGCCAGCAGGCGCTGGGCAATTTTCAGCTCACCCTTGAAGATCGCGCCCATCAGGGCGGTGTTACCGCGTTTATCCTGCACGCAGGCGTCGGCACCGGCGTCCAGCAAGCGCTCCACAAAGGGCGCCTGGCCATGGTAGGCGGCGAGGATCAGGGCGGTGTAGCCCTTGTCGTCCTGGGTGTTCAGGCTGTAGCCGGACTCAATGAATGTATTGAGCATGTCGAGGTCGCCACGGCGGGCGGCGTCGAAGTAATAGTCCTGCAGTTGCGCCTTGAGCGCGACCGGGTCGGCGGATTCGGCCCGAGCCGTGAAGGCCAGCATGGCGATCAGCAAGCCAATGGAAATACGCATGGGAGTTCTCCTGCCAAGGGATCGGCGCCCGCGTGGACGCCGATCGGAACCAACGGGTCAGTCGGTCAGTTTGTCGGCCAGCGCCTTCACGCGGGCCAGATCGCCCTTGGCGACCTTGGCCACGCCGGTGCCGTATTCCGGATCGGCCTTATAGAGGAACGAGAGAATGATGTGCTTGCTCTCGTCATCGGTGGTGGCCAGGGAGCCGCCGAAGTTTTCAATCAGGTCCTGACGCTCTTTCTGACTGTACGAACGGTACAGATCACCGGCCTGCTTGAAGTTCTGCTCGCGCTGGATTTTCGCCTGCTGGGTGCTGCCGGACAGCGGCAACTGGCTGTAGCGCGCGGCTTGTGGCTCTTCACGCGGTTCCAGGCGGCTTGGCTGATAGTTCACACCGCTGCTGGTCTTGCCGCTGTTCATCGCGCCGTCCTGATTGCCGTTGTTGACGGTCACGCGCGGGGCGTTGATCGGCAGTTGCAGGGCATTGGCGCCCAGGCGGTACATCTGGGTGTCGGCGTAGGAGAACACACGGCCTTGCAGCAGGCGGTCTTCAGACGGCTCGATGCCCGGCACCAGGTTGGCCGGCGCCATGGCGACTTGTTCGGTCTCTTGGAAAACGTTGGCCGGATTACGGTTGAGGACCATCTGCCCCACTTTGCGCTCGGGCACATTCGGCCAGATCTTGGTGGCGTCCAGTGGATCGAAGTCGAACTTGGCCAAGTCTTCAGGCTTGAGCACTTGCACATACAAGTCCCACTTCGGGAAGTCGCCCTTGTTGATATGGGTGACCAAGTCGTTAGTCATGTGGCTGTAATCGCGCCCCTGTACTTGCACCACTTGTTTGGGATCTAAATTCTTGATGCCTTGCAGGCTCTTCCAGTGGAACTTGACGTAATGCACTTCGCCCTTGGCGTTAATCAACTTGTAGGCGTGTACGCCATTGCCATCCATTTCCCGGTAACTGGCGGGTGTGCCGGCGTCGGAATACAACTCGGTGAGCGTGCGGGTCGACTCGGGAACATGGGAGAAGAAGTCGAACCGGCGCGAATCGTCGTCCAGGTTAGTGCGCGGATCAGGTTTGAACGCATGCACCATGTCAGGGAACTTGATGGCGTCGCGAATAAAGAACGTCGGGAAGTTATTGCCCACCAAGTCCCAGTTACCGTCAGCGGTATAGAACTTGGTGGCGAAGCCGCGTGGGTCACGCAGGGTTTCCGGGGAATGGTTGCCATGCACCACGGCGGAGAAGCGCACGAACACCGGAGTGGTCTCGCCGGCGGCGAATACTTTGGCCTTGGTGAGGTCGCTGAGGCCATCGGTCACGGTGAAGGTGCCGTGGGCGCCGGTGCCGCGCGCGTGCACCACACGCTCCGGGATACGCTCGCGGTCGAAGCGTTGCAGTTTCTGAATCAGCTGTACGTCTTGCAGCAGCACCGGGCCGGTGGCACCGGCGGTTTGCGAGTTCTGGTTATCGCCAACCGTGGCACCGTTGTCGCGGGTGAGGTTGGCGGCGTGTACAGACAGGGAAAGCAGGCTGGCGGTGACCAGGAGCAGCGCGTGTCGCGCCAGCACCGGCCCGCGGCGGGTTGGATTTTTCATCAAGGTTTCCTCTGGTTTTTTTGATGCACATTCAGTTGTGCTTGCCAGAGGCTAGTGACCCGAGAGTCAGAAGATAAATAGAAAACTCATACCAGGCCGATTAATAAATGAGTGTGGTAACCCACTGAATTTCCGGGTATTTCGCGCGCGATTGGTGGCACTTTGCAAACTATTTGCGTTTTAATGTGTCGATAAAAACCAACAGTGTTAACAGTTGTGTCGCGCAAGCCCGCATCGACTGACTTACACTTGGCACCACCCTTCTCATCTGTAACAAGGAATAACCTATGGGCGTGATCAGTGAGTTCAAGGCCTTCGCGGTCAAAGGTAATGTGGTCGACATGGCCGTCGGTATCATCATCGGCGCCGCCTTCGGCAAAATTGTTTCCTCATTTGTAGGCGACGTGGTGATGCCGCCGCTCGGTCTGTTGATCGGCGGTGTGGACTTCGGTGATCTGGCGATCACGCTCAAGGCCGCCCAGGGCGATGCACCGGCCGTGGTGCTGGCGTATGGCAAGTTCATCCAGAGCGTCGTCGATTTCCTGATCGTGGCATTTGCAATTTTCATGGGCGTGAAGGTGATCAACCGTCTCAAGCGCGAAGAGGCCAAGGCACCGAGCCTGCCGCCGACGCCGACCAAGGAAGAAGTGCTGCTGGGCGAGATCCGCGATCTGCTCAAGGCACAGAACGACAAGCCGCTTTAAGCCGCACCGGTTTGCAAAAAAGGCGCCTCCAGGGGTAATGCCAGTCAGTTAAGGAGGAACACTGTAACTGTGGCGAGCGGGCTCGCCACAGGTGACTGATTGTCCGTTCCGTCTCTTAACTGACCGGCATTAGCCTCCAGGGGCGCCTTTCGTTTACCAGTAGTTCTCCACCGCCACCTGGCCCGGTCGCCTGGAGAGCGACAGGTTCATGTCGCGTTTCTTCAGCAGTTGGCGGGTGTCATCGACCATCTGCGGGTTACCGCAAATCAACACGCGTGAATGCTCGGGGCTCAGTTTTACCCCGGCCGCCCGTTCCAGCTCGCCGTTTTCGATCAAGGTGGTGATGCGGCCGTTCAAGGCCCCCGGGTGCTGCTCTCGAGTGACGATGGGCAGGTAGGTGAGTTTATGCGCGTACTCGGCCAAGTATTCGCGCTCGCCCAGTTCCTTGATCAGCGACTGGTAAGCCAGCTCCCTGGCCTCACGTGCGCTGTACACCAGGATGATGCGCTCGAATTTCTCCCAGGCTTCGAAGTCCTGCAGGATCGACAGAAACGGCGCCACGCCGGTGCCCGTGCCCAGCAACCACAGGTCGCGGCCATCGACGAATCGGTTCAACGTCAGATAACCCGTGGCCTGACGCTCCACCATCAGCGTGTCGCCGACACGCAGGCGGCTAAGCTCACTGGTGAACTCCCCCCCCGGTACGACGATCGAGAAGAAATCCAGGTACTCGTCAAAAGGCGCCGACACCACGGAATACGCGCGCCATACAGTGCTGCCATCCGCCTTGGTGACCCCCAGGCGCACAAATTGGCCGGCGGTGAAACGAAATCCCGGATCGCGGGTGGTGCGCAGGGTGAAGAGGCTGGGGGTGAGCGATTGCACGTCGAGCAAGGTCTGGCAGGTGTATTTTTCAGCGCTGGCCGTCATGGGGAACTCCGATCTGCAGAGGCCACTAGTGTCCCTCAAAGCCGCGCCGGCTAACACCGGTGATTTGTACTGGCATTATCGACCGCTGACGGAATGTCGATCGCGACGATAGAAAGACCCTTTATTAGTTGCGGCTTTTGACTGATCAGATTTCTTGCACATGCACTAATCATTTAGCTATTAACGTCCTCCCGTTCGATTACTAGAGTAAAAACCCTAACTAAATGATATCAATTAGACACTACTTCAAAGGCCTCAAAATCAATACTCTTTTAAATAGCTACACAAAACTGTTAAGTCTGTACAAGTTAAAACCCTCGAAAATTACCAACTACTATTAATTTTTTTTCGTACCTGAAAGTAGCCGGTGTCCTACACTCTTTTCCGAGCAGCATTGGGATCAGGACGTACCCAAGCCATGCCAATTCACATGGAGAGTTATCGATGGTCAACTGGCACAACACACGCCCCCCAAAACTGAAAGAGGAGGACGAGATCACCAGTGTCTTTGAGATGGTCGTCAATGAAACCTACGCCCTCGGCTTTCACTTCTGCGCCTTCAAAATGAGTACTCAGCACACGACTAATCAAAATCTTGTATTCGAAAAAAACAACTATCCAAATGAGTGGAACAAACTCTACCGCCGCGCCAAGTTTTTTCATTACGACCCTGTGGTGACTCACTGCCAACGCTCTGTGTTGCCGTTTGTGTGGAAAGAAAGTGCCTTCGAAGGTTCGCCGCATCTGTGGCAACTGGCTCGATCCTATGGCGTGCATTTGGGGTGGACACAGCCGTTGCACAGCCCCCACGGCGTGGTCAGCATGCTGACATTGAGCCGCCGCACAGGCGAAATCACCCCGGAGGAACTGTACGAAAAAGCCGGCAATGCCCTGTGGCTGTGCCACGCGCTGCATACCGTAGTGGCGCATAAATACGCCAACGGCCCAACTGCCAGGCCGTCCACAAAGTTGACCGCGCGCGAAATCGAAGTGCTGCGGTGGTCGGCGCTGGGCAAAACCGCGGCGGAGATCGCACAGATCCTGTGCCTGTCCGAACGCACGGTGGGGTTTCACAACTGCAGTTCGATGCGAAAACTAGGGGTCAATAACAAGATCGCCGCCGTGATGGTGGCTGCAAAGGCCGGCTTTCTATAAACACCGCATGTAATCCGCACAAAAAAACCGTAACATTTGCGACCAGTTCCGGGTGATGACGCAGCCTTCAATGTCGTGTCGCCGTTCACCCAGAAGGTTCGACTACCCAGAGTTTCCTCCCCCCATGCCCCTGCTCGACAGCCCCTTCGCCCAGCTCGATCTGATCCGCCAGCCCGAGCAGCACAACGACCCGCTGCAAGCCTTCGATGCCGCCGACGAATACCTGCTCAACCATCTGGCGGCACAGCAGCCGAACGTCAGCACCCGCGTGCTGGTGCTCAACGACAGCTTCGGCGCCCTGGCGGCCAGCCTTGAAGGCCGGGTGCAGGTGACGTCCTGCGGCGACTCGTTCCTGGCGGCCCAGGGCCTGGAGAAAAACCTGGTGCGCAACGCCAAGGCTGTCGATGCCGTGCCGTTCATTCCCGCAAGCGAGGTGCCCACCGGGCCGTTCGACCGCGTGCTGATCCGCGTGCCCAAAACCCTGGCGCTATTGGAAGAACAACTGATACGCCTGCAGGGCCGACTGGCACCCGGCGCCGAAGTGATCGCCGGGGCGATGGTCAAGCACTTGCCACGCGCGGCCGGGGACCTGCTGGAACGCTATATCGGGCCGATGCACGCCTCTCTGGCGGTCAAGAAAGCCCGACTGCTGATCGCCACCGTGGCCGAGCGCCCTGTCGCCGCTTCGCCCTATCCGACGCGTTACACCCTGGACACTCCCGCCCTTGAGTTGCTGAACCACGCCAACGTGTTCTGTCGCGAAGGCCTGGACATCGGCACCCGCGCGTTCCTGCCGCACCTGCCCACCGGCCTGGGCGATGCCCGCGTGGCGGACCTCGGCTGCGGCAACGGCGTGCTGGCGATTGCCAGCGCGCTGCACAACCCCGACGCGCACTACACCCTGGTGGACGAGTCCTACATGGCCGTGCAATCGGCCCGTGAAAACTGGCAGGCCGCGCTCGGTGAGCGTGCCGTGATCGTGCGCGCCGCCGATGGCCTGGCCGGGCAAGCGGCCCAATCGCTGGACGTGGTGCTGTGCAACCCGCCATTCCACCAGCAGCAGGTGGTCGGCGACTTCCTTGCCTGGCGCATGTTCCAGCAGGCTCGTGAGGCGTTGGTGGTGGGCGGTGCGCTGTATATCGTCGGCAACCGCCACCTGGGTTATCACAGCAAATTGGCGCGGCTGTTCCGCGGCGTCGAGCAGGTGGCGGCCACGCCCAAGTTCGTGATTCTCAAAGCCCGAAAATAAAAAAAGACCCCGCCCCTACAACGTAGAAACAGGGTCAAAAAACCGTGCCGCAAGGCAACGGGATGGGATGTCAGTGGGTGGTCAGGCCGGCCGCATTCATGAACATGCGCATCAGGCTGGCCACGACGAACAGTGCCAGCACGCTGCCGGTCCAAATCACCGCCAGCCACCCCAGGCGCCGCCACAGCGGTTGCTTTTCAGCCTGTTCGATCTCGTGCAACGAAGGCTTGCCGGACATGTCGCGCCCCTCCTAGTGGTAACCGTCTTCGTGGGTGACCTTGCCGCGGAACACGTAGTAGCTCCAGAAGGTGTAACCCAGGATGAATGGGATGATGAACAAGGTGCCCACCAGCATGAAGCCTTGGCTCTGCGGCGGTGCGGCGGCGTCCCAGATCGACACCGACGGCGGCACGATGTTCGGCCACAGGCTGATCCCCAGGCCGCTGTAGCCGAGGAAGATCAGCACCAGCGTCAGCAGGAACGGTGTGTAGTGCGCATTGCGCGCCACCGCGCGAATCAGCCCGTACATGGTCACCAGCACCAGCAGCGGCACCGGCAGGAACCAGAACAGATTAGGCAGGGTGAACCAGCGCGAGGCGATTTCCGCGTGCGAAAGCGGGGTCCACAGGCTGACGATGCCGATCACCGCCAGCACCACGAATGCCAACGGCCGCGCCAGGTTGTGCATCTGTTCCTGCAGCTTGCCTTCGGTCTTCATGATCAGCCAGGTGCAGCCGAGCAAGGCATACGCGACGATCAGCGCTACGCCGCAGAACAGCGTAAACGGCGTGAGCCAGTCCAGCGAACCGCCGGCGAACTGGCGATTGACCACCGGAATGCCGTCGATGAACGCCCCCAGCGCCACGCCCTGGAAGAACGTCGCCGCCAGCGAACCGCCGATGAAGGCCTTGTCCCACAGATGGCGCTTGTGGTCCTTGGCTTTGAAGCGGAACTCGAACGCCACGCCCCGAAAAATCAACCCCACCAGCATCAGGATCAGCGGCAGGTACAGCGCCGACAGCACCACCGAATAAGCCAGCGGGAAGGCGCCGTACAGCGCCGCCCCACCCAGCACCAGCCAGGTTTCATTGCCGTCCCAGACCGGCGCGACGGTGTTCATCATCACGTCACGGTCGACTTTGCCCGGAACAAACGGAAAGAGGATGCCGATGCCCAGGTCGAAGCCGTCCATCACCACGTACATCATGATGCCGAAGATGATGATCACGGCCCAGATCAGCGGAAGATCAATACCCATCTCAATTCCCCTTGTGCTGGATGTGGTCGTGGTCGTCGTCGGTGCCATCGTCGGCCGCCGACAACGGACGTGCCGGTGTGCGTTTCTGGCCGGGGCCGCCGTGGGTCGGTTCGGTGCTGTCGTGGGTCACAGGGCCTTTGCGCACCAGGCGCATCATGTAGCCCAGGCCCGCGCCGAACAGGGCGAAGTACACCACCACGAACAACACCAAGGTGATGGTCATCTGCGCCACGCTATGCCCGGAGGAGGCATCCGCCGTGCGCATCAGCCCATAGACCACCCAAGGCTGGCGCCCGATTTCGGTGGTGAACCAACCGGCGAGGATCGCGATCAGGCCGGACGGGCCCATCCACAACGCCAGGTACAGGAACGGTCTGGAGGTATACATCCGGTCGCCCCGGCGCAGCCACAGGCTGAACAGACCGGTAAAGATCATCAGGAACCCCAACCCGACCATGACCCGGAAGGACCAGAACACCACGGTCGAATTCGGTCGGTCTTGCGGCGCGAACTCCTTGAGTGCAGGCACCTGTTTATCCAGGGAATGGGTCAGGATCAGGCTGCCCAGGTAGGGAATCTCTACGGCGTACTTGGTTTTTTCCGCCTGCATGTCGGGCCAGCCGAACAGGATCAGCGGCGTCGCCTCATTGCCTTTATTTTCCCAGTGACCTTCGATCGCGGCGATCTTCGCCGGCTGGTGCTCCAGGGTATTGAGCCCGTGGAAGTCGCCGATTACCGCCTGGACAGGCGCCACAATCAGCGCCATCCACATCGCCATGGAGAGCATTTTGCGGATCGCCGGGTTGTCCTTGCCGCGCAGCAAGTGCCAGGCCGCCGAGGAGCCGACGAAGAATGCGGTCGCCACGAAGGCCGCCGTGGCCATGTGCATCAAGCGATAGGGGAATGAAGGGTTGAAGATTACTGCCAGCCAGTCGGTGGGGATCACGCGGCCGTCGATGATTTCAAAGCCCTGGGGCGTCTGCATCCAGCTGTTGGACGCCAGGATCCAGAAGGTGGAGATCAGCGTACCCACGGCCACCATTACCGTGGAGAAGAAGTGCAGCTTGCGCCCCACCTTGTTCCAGCCGAACAGCATCACGCCAAGAAAACCGGCCTCGAGGAAGAACGCCGTGAGCACTTCATACGTCAGCAAGGGGCCGGTGACGGCGCCGGCGAAATCCGAGAAGCGGCTCCAGTTGGTGCCGAACTGGTAGGCCATGACCAACCCCGAGACCACGCCCATGCCGAAGTTGACGGCAAAGATCTTCGACCAGAAATGGTAAAGGTCACGGTAGGTATCGTTATGGGTCTTGAGCCAGAGCCCTTCCAGCACCGCAAGGTAACTGGCCAGGCCGATGGTAATCGCCGGGAACAGGATGTGAAATGAGACGGTGAACGCAAATTGAATTCGGGCGAGATCTAACGCCTCCAAACCGAACATAAGTCTTCCTCTGTCAGGTAATACCGGCTGCTGGCGGGAGCCTGCACCCACTGCCCCCACGGATATGGAGTGTGGCGAATTTCAATTCGTTTCTTTTTTTGGCCAACCACGTAGGGAATCCGGCCTTGCGGCCCGCCAGGACAAATCATGGGATGGATTTGATCTGGATCAATTACAGCTCAAAGAGTAGTCCCATTTTTGCTGTCCAGTTGTGTGGTCGATTGACGCGTGACAGGCTGCCTCACCCCGGTTCTCGCAACTATTTGTTACAGCTTGATGCTAATCTCGCCCTTCCCTCCGGCCTTGATCTGAATTCCCGATGCCTAGTGAACCTGCGTTGCTGTTGCGTCACCACCGCCCCTTCATAGCGTTCTGGCTGGCGCGGATCTTTACCGCAAGTGGCTTCCAGATGCTGACCGTGGCCATCGGCTGGAACCTTTACCAACTGACCGGCAATGTGCTGGACCTGGGTTTGGTCGGCCTGGTGGAGTTTGTACCCCGCGTGCTGTTCATGCTGCACACCGGGCATGTAGCCGACCGTTATGAGCGACGCAAGGTCGCTGCCATTTGCCAGACCGTACAGGCGCTGATTGCGCTGTCCCTGGCCATCGGCGGCCTGACCGGCAACGTAACCCGCGAGATGATCTTTATCCTCGCCTTCCTGCTCGGGGCTGCGCGGTCTTTTGAAATGCCCACCACCCAGGCACTGCTCCCCAGCATCGTGCCCAGCGCGCTGTTCCCGCGTGCCGTGGCGTCGTCGCAGTCCGCCCAGCAACTGGCCACCATCGTCGCACCTGCCTTGGGTGGTTTGCTCTACGCGTTCGGCAGCGTGTGGGTGTATGGCCCCACCGTGGTGTTGTACCTGATCGCCTGCGCGCTGACCCTCAACCTGCCTGCCCGCCAGACGCCGCTGAACAAAGGCAAGGCCACCTTGGATTCGCTGCTGGCCGGCATCCGTTTTATCCGCAGTCGCCCTGACATCCTGGGGGCCATTTCCCTGGACTTGTTCGCGGTGCTGCTGGGCGGCGCCACCGCGCTGCTGCCGGTGTTCGCCAAGGACATCCTGCTGACCGGCCCCTGGGGCCTGGGCCTGTTGCGCTCGGCACCGGCGGTAGGGGCGTTGTTGATGTCGTTGTGGCTGGCGCGCTTCTCGGTGGACCGCCACGTCGGCCGCGTGATGTTCACCGCCGTCGGCGTATTCGGCGTGGCGACCATCGCTTTCGGCCTGTCCACCTCGTTCTGGTTTTCCCTGGCGGTATTGGTGGTGCTGGGCGCGGCGGACATGATCAGCATGGTCATCCGTGCGTCCTTCGTGCAGTTGGAAACGCCGGATGAAATGCGCGGGCGCGTCAGTGCCGTCAACGGCCTGTTTATCGGCGCGTCGAATCAATTGGGCGAATTCGAATCCGGCATCACCGCCCACTGGTTCGGCACCGTGCCCGCCGTGGTGATGGGCGGGATCGGGACTCTGGTGGTCACCGGGGTGTGGATCAAACTGTTCCCCACCCTGGCCAACCGTGATCGCATGCATGTGCCGGTGGAAGAACCGGTCTCGAAACCCACCGCATAGGCGCTGTGGCGATAAGGTCCATGTGGGAGAGGGCCTGCCCTCGATGGCGGCGTAACAGTCGAAGCATCCATTGACTGAAACACCGCCACTGGGGGGCTGGCCCCCTCTCACATTTGGATAGGCAGTGTTTTAAAGCACCTTGTCCAAGGTAATCGGGAAGTCCCGCACCCGCTTGCCGGTGGCGTGGTACACCGCATTGGCCACTGCCGCCGCGACGCCGACGATGCCGATTTCGCCGACGCCCTTGGACCCCAGCGCGTTGACGATCTCGTCGTGTTCTTCGACGAATACCACATCAATCTCACCAATATCGGCGTTCACCGGGATGTGGTACTCGGCCAGGCTATGGTTCATGTAGCGGCCCAGCTGATGGTCGATCTGGGTTTCTTCATGCAGGGCCATGCCGATACCCCATACCACGCCGCCGAGGATCTGGCTGCGGGCCATCTTCGGATTGACCACCCGCCCGGCGGCAATCGCGCTGACCACGCGGCTGACCTTGATAGTGCCGAGGTCCTCATCCACCCGTACTTCGACGAACACCGCCGAATGGGTCGCCGTGGCATAACCTTCGCGTTTTTTGTCCGGCTCGCTGTCGACCTGCACCTCCAGGACGTCTTCACCGCTGTCCTTGACCAACTGCGCCAACGACACGCTTACGTCGCCCGTGTGCAACCGACCGTCCTCGAAGCGCACCGACTCGGCATCCTTGAACACCGGATAAGTCTGCCGGGCCACGCTCAGCAGTTTGGCGGTCAACGCTTCGCAGGCCTGTTGCACGGCGGTGCCCACCGAGGAAACAGTGAACGAACCGCCCTGCAACGGCGCGGTGGGCAGCGATGAGTCGCCTAGCACGAAGCGCACGTCTTCCACCGCCACGCCGCTGGCCTGGGCGGCGATCTGGGTCATCACCGTGTAGGTGCCGGTGCCGATATCGGTGGTGGCGCTGCTTACCACCAGCTTACCCTCGGCATCGATACGCGCCTTGGCGCTGGCCTTCATTTGCATGGCTTCCCATACGCCGCCCGCCATGCCCCAGCCGATCAGCTGACGGCCGTCGCGCATGCTGCGCGGTTCCGGATTGCGCTGGCTCCAGCCAAAGCGCTCGGCGCCTTCGGCATAACACTCGCGCAGCGCTTTGCTCGACCACGGTTTGTCTTCGTTCTGGTTGCGCTCGGCGTAGTTGATCAGGCGCAGTTGCACCGGGTCGATGGCCAGGGCGCAGGCCAGTTCGTCCATGGCGCACTCCAGGCCGATCACCCCGAGGGCGGCGCCGGGTGCGCGCATGTCCAGCGGCGTGAACACATCCAGCGGCACCAACTTATAGGTCAATTGCACGTTGTCGCAGTGATAGAGCATGCCGCTCCACTCCACCACGTGTTCACTGAAGTCCTCGAAGCGCGAGGTCTGGCCGATCGCAGTGTGCCCCAGCGCCAGCAGGCGACCATTGGCGGCGGCGCCCATTTGCAAGCGCTGCAACGTGCGCGGGCGGTAGCCGAAGGTGAACATCTGCTGACGTGTCAGGGGCACGCGCACCGAACGCTTGAGCGCCAGCGACGCCATCACCGCCAGGGGCAATTGGTACTGCGGACGCAAGCCGGAACCAAAGGCACCGCCGACAAACGCGGCAAACACCCGCACCTGGCTTTTATCCAGGCCAAACACTTTTTGCACATAGGCCTGGCAGTTCTGCGGGCCCTGGGTTTTGTCATGGATATGCAGCGTGCCATCCGCCTGGTACAGCACGGTGCTGGCGTGGGGTTCCATGGGGTTGTGATGTTCGATGGGGGTGCTGTAGTGCACGTCCAGGCTCACGGCGGCAGCGGTCCACTCGGCCTGGAAATTCCCGCGCGGGGCCGGCGGTGTCTGTGGCGACGGATGGGCCTGGGCCTGCTGGGCGAGCAGGTCGGTTTCGAACTCATCGCGCTCGTATTCGATGTGCACCAGGGAGCCGGCATGTCGCGCCAGCTCCAGGTTGTCGGCGATCACCAGGGCCAGGGGCTGGCCGCTGTACAGCACGCGGTCGTTGTACAGCGGGCGAAACGGCGAGCCATCGGCGGCATCGGCGTCGGCAAACGCGTCGTCATAGCTGGCCAACCGAGGCCGGTTGGTGTGATCGAGCACCATGACCACACCCGGCAGCGCCAGGGCCCTGGACGCATCGATACGAACCACGCGGCCCTTGGCGATAGTGCTGGACACCACGCTGCCATGCAGCAGGTCGTGTTCGGGGAACTCGCCGGCATAGCGCGCCTGGCCGGTGACTTTAAGCAGACCGTCGACACGGTCCAGAGGTTTTCCGACGGCACTCATGGGCGTTCTCCTGCAACAGCGGCATCGCTCAGGGCGCGGATAATTGCGCGCCGTGCCAGCTTGACCTTGAAAGCGTTGTGTTCCAGCGGCTCGGCGTCCTGCAACATCGCATCGGCGGCGAGGCTGAAGGTTTCGCGGCTGACAGCCTGCCCGATCAATCCCGCCTCCACCGCGCGGTCGCGCCAGGGTTTATGGGCCACGCCGCCCAGAGCCAGGCGCGCGTCGACGATCACATCGCCGTCCAACTCCAGAGCGGCGGCCACCGACACCAACGCGAAGGCGTAGGACGCACGGTCACGGATCTTCAGATAATGGCTGTGCCGCGCCAGGTGGTCGGCGGGCAATTCAATGGCGGTGATCAGTTCATCGTCGGCCAGTTGGTTATCCCGTTGCGGCGCATCACCGGGCAGGCGGTGGAAATCGGCGAACTCGATGACTCGCGCACCGCCGCGCCCATGCACATGCACCCGCGCTTCCAGCGCCGCCAGGGCTACGCACATGTCAGACGGATGGGTCGCCACGCAGTGTTCACTGGCACCGAGGATCGCATGGATGCGATTCAAGCCGGTGCGCGCCGGGCAACCGCTGCCGGGTTCGCGTTTATTGCAGGGCACGCTGGCGTCGTAGAAGTAATAGCAACGGGTGCGCTGCAGCAGGTTGCCACCGGTGCTGGCCATATTGCGCAACTGCGGTGAGGCACCGGCAAGGATGGCCTGGGACAGCAACGGGTAACGCTGTTCGATCAAGGGGTGCCAGGCCAGATCAGCGTTGCTGACCAGCGCGCCAATGCGCACGCCCCCTTCGGCCGTGGGTTCGACGCCGTGCAACGGCAGGCCGGTGATATCGATCAGGTGCTCGGGGCGGCTGATGTTTTCTTTCATCAGGTCCAGCAGGTTGGTACCGCCGGCGATAAAGCGCGACGCGGCACTGCTCAGGTGCACGGCTTCGTGCACGTCGGCCGGTTTGCTGTACTGGAACGGGTTCATTGCTCACCTCCCGCATTGCGGCAGGCCGGCAGGGCCTCTTCAATCGCATCGCGAATGTTGCTGTAGGCGCCGCAGCGGCACAGGTTACCGCTCATCAGCTCCTGGATTTGCGCGCTGTCGTGGGCACGGCCTTCATTGGCCAGGCCGACGGCGGAGCAGATCTGCCCAGGCGTGCAGTAACCGCATTGGAAGGCATCGTGCTTGATGAAGGCTTGCTGCATGGGGTGCAGTTGATCGCCATTGGCCAGGCCTTCGACGGTGGTCAGTTCGGCACCGTCGCACATCACCGCCAGCGTCAGGCAAGCGTTCACGCGTTTGCCGTCGCGTAACACGGTGCAGGCGCCGCATTGGCCGTGGTCGCAGCCTTTTTTGCTGCCCACCAGGTCCAGTTGTTCGCGTAGCAGGTCCAACAGCGTGGTCCAGGGCAACACGTCCAGTTGGCGGGCCTGCCCATTGAGGGTCAGGCGTATCGAATGGCGGGCAAACGGCTGGGCCGCCGCGCCTTGGGGGGTTGCGCTCATAAACACCTCACGGGTTGGTCTGCATCCGCGGCGTTCAGGAAAATCGCCGTCTCAGGGGTACGACTTCCCGGGGTTTTGAGCGTTCAAGAGAATTGATCAGCGGATATTGAGCTGGGTCTTCAAGGTGTTTCGCGGGGGGTTGATCGAAGAGTTGCTGTATTCAAACCAGCCCTGGGCCTGCACATCCAGATCAAATACATAGATGTAGCCCATCAGCGTGCCCGCGCCGTTGCACGCCTGGCTGATGTTGCCGACCTGGCACACCGGCGTGCGCTGGCCATTCAATACCGCGCCATTGAACAGGCCGACCGGGTTATTGCCCAGGCCCACCTCCATCACCGACACCTTGGTGGGCCCACGGTGCGTGCACATCTGCGTGGAGGTGACGCGTTCGGGGATGGTTTCCTCGCAGCGCGACGACTCGACCTTGAACACGCGCACCTCGCTCAAGGCCGGTGCAGTCGCGCCCCATGCCGGTGCCGCGCCGAGCCACAGGCTCAGAGCGGCGATCAGGGCTAGACTCCACGCGTTGGCTTTTTTCATGCTGTCGATGACCGTGAATTGAACGTCGGCGCAGTATGCCTCAAGCCCATGCGCCACACAGCCTCGGCTGCTGGTATGATGCGCCGCTTTTTCCGATCCTCTCTGGAACCACAGGCGCTTGGCGCAGTTTGTGCTTTGACTTAGAGGTCAACAAATCACGACGCAAAATAGCGTCACAGGGAGCCGGCATGCTGGAAAAGCTGTTTCAACTCAAGGCACACAACACCAACGTGCGCACCGAGATCCTCGCGGGCATCACGACATTCCTGGCCATGGCCTACATCCTGTTCGTGAACCCGAGCATCCTCGGCGAAACCGGCATGGACAAAGGTGCGGTGTTTGTCGCGACCTGCCTGGCGGCCGCCATCGGTTCGACCGTGATGGGCCTGATCGCCAACTACCCCATCGCGCTCGCGCCGGGCATGGGCCTCAATGCCTTCTTTACCTACACCGTGGTGCTGCACATGGGCCACACCTGGCAAGTGGCACTGGGGGCAGTGTTTATTTCGGCGGTGCTGTTTTTCCTGCTGTCGATCTTTCGCATCCGTGAGTGGATCATCAACGCCATCCCCCTGCCCCTGCGTTCAGCGATTGCGGCCGGTATCGGCCTGTTCCTGGCGCTGATTGCCTTGCACAACGCGCAGATCGTGGTCAGTAACCCGGCCACCATGGTGGGCCTGGGCGACCTGACAAAAGCCGCCCCCATCCTCGCCACCCTCGGTTTCGTACTGATCGTCGCGCTGGAAGCCCTGGCCGTGCGTGGTGCGGTGCTGATCGGCATTCTGGCGGTCACCATTGCTTCCATCGTACTGGGCGTTACCCCGTTCGGCGGCGTGACCTCAATGCCACCGTCCCTGGCACCGACCTTCCTGCAACTGGATATCAAGGGCGCGCTGGATATCGGCCTGGTCAGCGTGATCTTTGCCTTCCTGTTCGTTGACCTGTTCGACAACTCCGGCACCCTGATCGGCGTTGCCAAGCGCGCCGGCCTGATGAGCAAGGACGGCCACATGCCGAAAATGGGGCGTGCGCTGATCGCCGACAGCACCGCGGCCATGGCCGGTTCGCTGCTGGGCACCTCGACCACCACCAGTTATATCGAGTCCGCCGCGGGCGTGAGCGCCGGTGGCCGCACCGGTTTGACCGCCATCGTGGTCGCGATCCTGTTCCTGCTCGCACTGTTCTTCTCGCCGCTGGCCGCCAGCGTTCCGGCTTTTGCCACCGCACCGGCGCTGCTGTTCGTCGCCGTGCTGATGACCCAGGGCCTGGCCGAAATCGACTGGGATGACATTACCGTTGCAGCGCCGGTGGTGATCACCGCCCTGGCGATGCCCTTCACATACTCCATCGCCAACGGCATCGCCTTCGGTTTCATCGCCTGGACCGCCATCAAGCTGCTTTCGGGCCGCTACCGTGAGCTGAACCCGGCGCTGGTGATTCTGTCGATCCTGTTCGTGATCAAGCTGGGCTGGTTCAACGCATGACTTTTGACGCCGCACGCTACACCGCTCAATTGCAAGACAAGGTCACGCGCCTGCGTGACCTGCTCGCTCCGTTCGATGCGCCCGAGCCGCAGGTGTTCGACTCGCCGCTGCAGCACTTCCGCCTGCGCGCGGAATTCCGCCTGTGGCGCGAGGGCGGTGAACGCCACTACGCGATGTTTTCCCAGGATGACAAGCGCACGCCGATCCTGATCGAAGACTTCCCCATCGCCAGCGCTCGCATCAACCAACTGATGCCGCAGCTCAAGGCCGCCTGGCAAGCCAGCGCCGCCCTGAGCCACAAACTGTTCCAGGTGGAGTTCCTCACCACCCTGGCCGGCGATGCGATGATCACCCTGTGCTATCACCGCCCGCTGGACGAGCACTGGCATGCCGCCGCCAACCAGCTCGCCGCGGACCTGAACGTGAGCATCATCGGCCGCTCCAAGGGCAAGCGCGATGTGATCGGCCACGACTACGTGGTGGAGAAACTCGACGTCGGCGGCCGCACCTTCAGCTATCGCCAACCCGAAGGCGCGTTCACCCAGCCCAACGGCACGGTGAACCAGAAGATGCTCAACTGGGCCTACGACGCGTTGGGCGATCGTGCGGATGACTTGCTGGAGCTGTACTGCGGCAACGGCAACTTCACCCTGCCCCTGGCGACCCGTGTGCGCAAGGTGCTGGCCACTGAGATCAGCAAGACCTCGGTCAACGCAGCCCTGAGCAACCTCGATGAAAACGCCGTGGCTAACGTCACCCTCGTGCGCCTGTCCGCTGAAGAACTGACCGAAGCGCTCAACGAAGTTCGCCCGTTCCGCCGCCTGCAGGGAATCGATCTGAAGAGCTACGAATTCGGCAGCGTTTTCGTCGACCCGCCGCGTGCCGGCATGGACCCGGACACCTGCGAACTGACCCGGCGGTTCGACACTATCCTGTACATCTCCTGCAACCCGGAGACGTTAGCGGCGAACATTGCGCAACTGCATGACACGCACCGTATTACCCGGTGTGCGCTGTTTGATCAGTTTCCGTGGACGCACCATATGGAATCGGGTGTGTTGTTGACCCGACGCTAAACGTGCTGTTGTCCCCTGCACGGCCGCCCGAGCCATTGGCTAAGCGGCCGCGCAGTGGGCTTGCAGCGCGTTGCTCGCATTAACGGTTCGATAATCGAACACATGCCGCGCTGGCAATTGACCAAATTAACCATCCAGTACATTTTATCTCCACAACCAACAAGAACTGTGGAGATACCCCCTCATGCCGCCCATCGTGCTGATGCTCAACGGCCCCAACCTCAACCTGCTCGGCAGCCGCGAGCCTGCTACGTACGGGCATGAAACCCTGGCCGACATTGCCGCGTTGTGCGGCCGTAGCGCGGAACAGTTCGGACTGAAGATCGAATTTCGCCAGACCAACCACGAAGGCGAGCTGCTGGACTGGGTCCACGGCGCCCGTGCACGTTGCGCCGGCATCGTGATCAATCCAGCGGCCTGGACCCATACCTCGGTGGCGATCCGTGATGCACTGGTGGCCAGTGAAGTGCCGGTGGTCGAAGTGCATTTATCCAACGTGCATGCGCGTGAGGCGTTTCGTCATCACTCGTTCGTGTCGCCCATCGCCAAAGCTGTATTGGCCGGTTTCGGCAGCCACGGCTACCACCTGGCCCTGGAACATTTCAGCCATCTGCTGAAAGGACGTGCCTGATGAAGCCACGCATTCTTGCCGGCCTGATCGGCGCCGGCATCCAGGCCTCCCGCACGCCCGCTTTGCACGAACAGGAAGGCGACGCCCAAGGCCTGCGCTACCTGTATCAACTGATCGACCTCGATGCCCTGGGCCTGGACGCCAAGGCCCTGCCCGAGCTCCTACGCGCCGCCGAGCTAATGCACTTTACCGGGCTGAACATTACCTACCCATGCAAACAGGCGATTCTGCCGCTGCTGGATGACTTGTCCGACGAGGCCCGAGGCATCGGCGCGGTGAATACCGTGGTGTTCAAAGACGGCAAACGCATCGGTCACAACACCGATTGCCTGGGGTTTGCCGAAGGTTTGCGGCGCAATCTCAGTGACGTGCCGCGCCAGCGTGTGGTGCAGATGGGCGCCGGTGGTGCGGGCGCGGCAGTCGCGCATGCACTGCTGGCTGAAGGGGTGGAGCAGCTGAGTGTTTTCGATGTGGACGCCGGCCGCGCCCGCGACCTTGTGGATAACCTCGCACAGCGTTTCGGCAGCGGCCGCGCTCAAGTCGGCGCAGACCTGGAGAACGCCGTGGCCGAAGCCGATGGCCTGGTCAACACCACGCCGATGGGTATGGCCAAACTCCCCGGTACACCGGTGCCGGCGGCGCTTTTGCGCGCTCAGCTGTGGGTAGCGGAAATCGTCTACTTCCCGCTGGAAACCCAACTGCTACGGGATGCACGCGCCCTGGGGTGTCGCACCCTGGACGGCGGCAATATGGCGGTGTTCCAGGCGGTAAAAGCATTTGAATTATTCAGCGGTGAAGTGCCGGATGCGCAACGCATGCTGACGCACTTCAACAGCATGAATACCTGACTGACGAAACCAGATCAAAATGTGGAAGGGGCTTGCCCCTCCACCTGGCAGGCATTCCAACCTGAGCCTTCAGGCTTGCAGGTAGCGCATCACCGAGTCGCAGAGCATCTCGCGGTGGCGCTGTTTAACCGCCTCATCCGACAGTTCGATCTGAAAAATCTCACTGAACGTATGGCGGTTGGACACCCGGTAAAAACTGAATGAGTTGATCAGCAGGTGCACATCCAGCGGCTCCAGGCCTTCGCGGAACAGGCCCATTTCGGCACCTCGGCGCAAGGTAGTGCCCAGGGCTTCGAGGATGTTGCTGTTCATGGCCTTGATCGAGTCCGAGCGCTTCACATATTCAGCGTTGTGGATATTTTCGATGCTGACGATGCGCACGAAATCCACGTTCTGATCGTGGTGATCAAAGGTGAATTCCACCAGCCGACGGATCGCTTCACGCGGTTCCAGCGCCGTGAGGTTCATGCGGGTTTCGGTATTGCGGATATCGCCGTAGAGCTTCTCCAGCACCTCGACGTACAGCTGCTCCTTGCTGCCGAAGTAGTAGTAGATCATGCGTTTGGAAGTGTGGATGCGTTCGGCGATGGCGTCCACGCGCGCGCCGGAAAGGCCCTGCTGGACAAACTCCACAATGGCTTCCTGCAGTATGTTTTCGCGGGTCTTTTCCGGGTTGTTCTTACGACTCTTGCGCGGTGCTTCTGGCACTGCGGGGAGTTCGGGACTCGACGTCATGGTGCTCACGGCCATTGTTGTTAGGCAGGCCGCGATTATGGGCCGGGCCGCTCCCCGAAGGAAGCACCCGGCCATGGCTTACAGGCGTGCCTGGCGCACCGCGCCGCTGCGCGACTTGGCCATCGCCGCCAGGCGTACCGCCACGTTGGCCGCGCCGTAGCCCACGTAACCGTTTTTGCGTTGGATGATTTCGAAGAAAAACCGCCCTTCGAACGGCTCGGTGTAGACGTGAAACAACTCACCGCCCTGAGCGTCGCGGTCGTACAGCACGTTGTAGTACGCCAGCTCGCTGAGGAACTCCTCATCAAAATCAAAGCGCGCCGCCAGGTCGTCGTAATAATTGAGCGGGATATCCAGCAGCGGCACACCGGCCTCTTTGGCCCGGCGTACCTCGGCGAAAATATCCGCACAGTCGAAGGCAATGTGATGCACCCCCGAGCCCCGATAGCTCGATAGCGCGTGGGAAATGGCCGTGTTGCGGTTCTCGGAAATATTCAGCGGCAGGCGAATCGAGCTGCAACGGCTGCGCAATGCGCGGCTTTTCACCAGGCCGTAGGGGTCGGGCAGCACCACTTCGTCATCGGCTTCGAAATCCAGCAGACTCTTGTAGAACAGTACCCAACTGTCGAGGCTGTCAGCCGGCAGGGCCATTGCCATATGGTCGATGCGCAGCAGGCCGCCGCTACAAGCCGTGTTCGCCTGCAGGTTGAAATCGGTGTCGTAGAGCCCGCCTTCGCTGGCGTCCACCAGGTAAATCAGGCTGCCGTCCGGCGCGCGCACCGCCGCCAGCTCCAGTTCGTTTGGCCCGACCAGGCCACGATAAGGCTGGCCTTTAAAGGCGACCGCGCGCTCCAACGCCTTGGCGCTGTCCTTGACCCGCAACGCCGTGGCGCACAGCGACGGCCCGTGGGCTTCGAAAAAGTTATGGGCGAAGGAATACGGCTCGCAATTGAGGATCAGGTTGATCTCACCCTGGCGCAACAGGCTGACGGCCTTGGAACGGTGCTGCCCGGCCTTGACGAAGCCAAGTCGCTCCAGCCAGTGGGAGAGCTTGGCGCCGAGGCTTTCATCCACGGCAAATTCGAGGAACTCGATGCCGTCGTACTCGCTGGCAGGCGGCGTTTCGAACAGGATATCCACCGGCGCCGCCGACTGTTCCTCGGCCAGGCGCTGGCGTGTTTTTTCCTCCAGATACAGCAGCGAGCGCAACCCATCGGCGGCATTGGCGCGGGTCGGCGCGGCGCGGAAACCATCGTTGAAGATTTCCAGGGACAGCGGCCCGGTGTAACCACTTTTGATAATCGGCGCCAGAAACCCGGCCAGGTCGAATTCGCCCTGCCCCGGGAAGCAGCGGAAATGCCGGCTCCATTCCAGCACATCCATGGCCAGGATGGGCGCATCGGCCATTTGCACGAAGAAGATCTTGTCGCCGGGGATCTGCGCGATGGCGCTTGGGTCGCCCTTGAGCGACAGGGTATGGAAGCTGTCGAGCAGCACGCCCAGGCTCGGATGATCGACTTGACGCACCAGGTTCCACACCTGCTGCCAGGTGTTCACATGCTTGCCCCAGGCCAGGGCTTCATAGCCAATGCGCAAGCCACGTTTGCCGGCGTGCTCGGCCAGCAGGCTCAAGTCATCCAGCAGAATGGATTCGTCGCCCACACAATCGGCCGAGGCATTGCTGCACACCAGCACCAGATCGGTGCCCAGTTCCTGCATCAGATCGAATTTACGCTCGGCCCGCTCCAGGTTGCGCGCCAGGCGCTCGCGACGGCAGCCTTCAAAGTCGCGAAACGGCTGGAACAAGGTGATCGCAATGCCGAGGTCGGCGCACATCTGCCGCACTTCCCGCGGGCTGCCGTCGTAATACAACAAGTCATTCTCGAAGATTTCCACCCCATCGAACCCGGCGGCGGCGATGGCGTCGAGCTTTTCCGGCAGGGTGCCGCTCAAGGAAACGGTAGCGATGGAACGTTGCATGGAAACTCCCCGCATTGGTTGTTTGTGGCAAATTATTCGCCCCCCGCCTACCGGCAGCAAATAAAATGTACGAACCGGTTAGTTTTTCGGGCGATTATCGAACACTATGCCGTGCAGCGAATTGACGATTTTTTAGGCGCTGCGCACCATCGATCACGCAACAAACGTTCACAAAAGACCCAGAACACACCATAAAAATTTCAAAAAACGGGTACGACCTCATGCCTTTGCAAAACTCCGTCCTGGCCGAGCGCCCAGGCATGCCGCACGCCGGCATCGGCAGCAAGATCCGCGGCGCCCTGGCCGTGGGCAAAACCCGCTGGGGCATGCTGGCCCTGGTGTTCTTCGCCACCACCCTGAACTACATCGACCGCGCCGCCCTGGGGGTGATGCAGCCGATCCTGGCCAAGGAAATGAGCTGGACGGCGATGGACTACGCCAACATCAACTTCTGGTTCCAGGTCGGCTACGCCATCGGGTTTGTGCTGCAGGGTCGCTTGATCGACCGCGTTGGCGTGAAACGCGTGTTCTTCTTCGCGGTATTGCTGTGGAGCCTGGCCACCGGCGCCCACGGCCTGGCCACCTCGGCCGTCGGCTTTATGGTCTGCCGCTTTATCCTCGGCCTGACCGAAGCCGCCAACTACCCGGCCTGCGTCAAGACCACCCGCCTGTGGTTCCCCGCCGGCGAGCGCGCAGTGGCCACCGGTATTTTCAATGCCGGCACCAACGTCGGCGCGATGATGACACCGATGCTGTTGCCGCTGATCCTGCACGTATGGGGCTGGCAGGCGGCGTTCCTGTGCATGTCGGCGCTGGGCGGCATCTGGCTGCTGTGCTGGGGCCTGAAGTACTACAACCCCGAAGAGCATCCGACGGTTAAACAATCCGAATTGGACTACGTACAACAACAAGCCGAACCGGAACAACCGCGCGTGCCCTTCACCCGTATCCTGCGCATGCGCGGCACCTGGGCCTTTGCCCTGGCCTATTCGCTGACCGCGCCGGTGTTCTGGTTCTACCTGTACTGGCTGCCACCGTTCCTGAACCAGCAATACAACCTGGGCATCAACGTGACGCAGATGGGCATCCCACTGATCATTATTTATCTGACAGCCGACTTCGGCAGCGTGGGTGGGGGGATTCTCTCTTCGTTCCTGATCGGCCGAGGGATGAACTCGATCAAGGCGCGGCTGCTGTCGATGCTACTGTTCGCCTGCTGCATCGTCGGCGTGATCATGGCGGCCGGCTCCAGCCAGCTGTGGGTGGCGGTGTTCGCCATCTCCCTGGCCATCGGTGCGCACCAGGCCTGGACCGCGAATATCTGGAGCCTGGTGATGGACTACACGCCCAAGCACATGATGAGCACGGTATTCGGCTTCGGCGGCATGTGCGCGGCCATCGGCGGCATGTTCATGACCCAGATCGTCGGCCATATCCTGACCGTGACCCACAACAACTACACCGTATTGTTCACTCTGATCCCGGCGATGTACTTCATTGCGCTGACTTGGATGTACTTCATGGCACCGCGCAAGATTCCCACCGTCGAGGTATGAATCACCGCCGCCGCTGCTGCCAGGCGGCGGCCAACCCGCTCATGCAGATCACCCCGATGCCGACCACCGTGGTCATGTCGGGGGTATGGGCAAACACCAGCCAGCCCAGCAACCCCGCGAACACGATCTGGCAATAGCCGAACGGCGCCAGCAAGGCAGGCGCCGCAAAGCGGAACGCCTGGGTCAGCATCAAGTGCGCCGTCATGCCACAGGTGCCCAGGGCCAGCATCATCACGCCGTGCCACAGGGTCGGCACCTGCCAGAAGAACGGCACCAGCGCACTCATCACCAGGGTATTGCACAACCCGGCAAAAAAGTTGCTGGTGGTGGGGGTGTCGTACTGGCTGAGGATGCGCGTCAGCAGTTGGTAAAAGCAGAAGAACATCGCTGAACACAACGGCAGCAGCACCGCCGGCGTGAACAGTTCACCGCCTGGGTGGATGATCACCAGCACGCCGATAAACCCGCAGATCACCGCCAGCCACTGGCCACGTGTCACATGCTCACCCAGCAGCGGCACCGACAGCGCAGTCACCAGGATCGGTGCAAGGAAGTTCACCGCCGTGGCCTCTGCCAGCGGGATGTAATGCAGCGCGGTGGTAAAGAACAGACTGGTGCCCAACAGGCACAAGGCCCGCACCACCTGCATCCCCGGTCGCTTACTGCGCAGCACGCGCAAACCCGATTGCGGCAGGAAGATCCCGGCCATCAGCACGGTATGCACCACGTACCGTGCCCACACCACCATCACGATCGGATAGAACCCGGCCAGGTATTTGGACAACGCGTCGTGGCTGGAAAACAGAAAGGTCGCCACCACAATCAGCAGGATGCCTTTGAACGGATGGTTGACGCCGGAAAGCGGGGTACTGACAGTCATGGAATTCTCTTGCGTGGCGGGCTTAACGCTGAGCACTGAACGAGGCCGCGCTCAACCCGGTAATCTAGCAGGCGGGCCGCAGCCTGCCCCAAGAGCATAACCAAACACCGGGCGAACAGCGCACTAAATCATGGGAATCGAGTCCAACCCTGCACGTTGCCTTCCAGCTGCACATTTTTTAATCAAGGCCTTGCCGCTATGAAAAAAACCTTCTTTATTCTTTCCACCCTCGCCTTGCTCGCCGCCTGCAACCAGGAGGCCAGGCAAGCGCCCAAACCCGCGCCCGCGTCGGTGCAAGCCACGCTGGTACCGCAGACTCCACCGACCGATAAATGGGTCGGCAAGTGGGTCGGCGTCGAAGGCCTGCACCTGACCATCGCCAAGGACGACAGCATTGGCCGCGGTCACTATCTTCTTACCATGCAGTACGGCCTCGACGCCGATGACAGCGGCACCTTCAAGGGTGAAGCGGCCGAAGACGGGATCGCCTTCAACCGCCCGGACGGTCCGCAGTTGCTGCGCGCCGGTGATGGCGCGGCAACCGGTCTCAAGTGGCTGGCGGACAAGAAAGACTGCCTGGTTGTGGTGACCGGCGAAGGGTATTGCCGCGATTAACGGCCATACTCATCTCAATATTTTGTAGGACCGTTCATCAAGAGGATTGCCCCATGCTATGGAAAAAAGGCCGACGCAGCGACAACGTGGTGGATGCCCGCGATGACAGTGGTGGCGGCGGCGGGATGCGCTTCGGCGGCGGCAAGGGCCTGAGCCTCACGGCGATTGTGCTGATCGTCGGTATCGGCTGGTTGACCGGCCAGGACCCGATGCAGATTCTCGGCCAGTTGACCGGTCAGATGGAGCAGGCACCGTCGGTCAGCACCCAGCCGCGTCAGGCACCGCCGGCCAACGATGAGCAGGCCGATTTCGTCCGCGCGGTGCTGGGCGACACCGAGGACACCTGGGGCCAGGTGTTCAAGGAAAACGGCAAGACCTACCAGAACCCCAAGCTGATTCTGTTCCGTGGCCGGGTCAATTCCGCCTGCGGTGGCGCCACATCGGCGAGCGGTCCGTTTTATTGCCCGGCCGACCAGCAGGTGTACCTGGACCTGGACTTCTTCCGGGAAATGTCCCAACGCTTCCAGGCCGCCGGCGATTTCGCCCAGGCCTATGTGATCGCCCACGAAGTCGGGCACCACGTGCAGACATTGCTCCGCATCTCGGCGAAGATCCAGGACGCACGCCAGCAAGGCATGCAGATGCAGGGCGATGGCGGCCTGCTGGTGCGCCAGGAACTGCAGGCCGACTGTTTTGCCGGCGTGTGGGCCAACCGCGCACAAAAACGCTTGAACTGGCTGGAACCGGGCGACATCGAAGAGGCCCTGAATGCGGCCAACGCCATCGGCGATGACCGTTTGCAACAGCAAGGCCAGGGCCGCGTGGTGCCGGACTCGTTCACCCATGGCACCTCCGCGCAGCGGGTGCGCTGGTTCAAGACCGGCTTCGCCCAAGGCCAGATCAGCCAGTGCGACACCTTTAACGCCAAGAGCCTTTAAATGAATAAACGATCGGGATTGCTGCTGGGTATGTGGCTGGCCTGCTCTACCGCCGGGGCCGTCGAGCATGGGGTCAAGGTAGTCAGCCCCGATCGTTTCCAGCTGGAGACCGGTGCCTTAAGCCTTGGTGTAAGCCAGGACTGGCGCCAGCCGTTGCCACATGTCACCCGCGTGCTGATCGTCGTGCACGGTCGCCTGCGCAACGCGCAGACCTATCTGCACAGCGCCGAAGCCGCCGCCGAACAGGCGGGCCAGGCCGATACGACGCTGGTGATCGCCCCGCAGTTTCTCAACGAGGCCGATGCGCAGCGCAATCACTTGGACAATACGGTGCTGCGCTGGCAAGGCAATGACTGGATGGCCGGCGAGCCGTCGGTGGGGGCCGATCACGTCAGCTCCTTCAGCGCGCTGGACCAACTGATCCAGCATTTGGGCGATCGCCGGTTGTTCCCGGCACTCAAGGACATCGTGGTCGCCGGTCATTCCGGCGGTGGCCAGGTGGTACAGCGCTTTGCCCTCCTCGGCGACGATCATCCGACCTTGCATCACGAAGGCATCCGCCTGCGTTATGTGGTGGCCAATCCATCGTCCTACGCCTACTTCAGCCCGCAACGGCCCGTGCCGTTCGACGCGGCGGCCTGCCCTGGTTTCGACGACTGGAAGTACGGCCTGCAAAAACTGCCGGCGTACGCCAACGGCCAAAGCGCCGCGCAACTTGAGCAAACCTACGTGTCACGCAGCATCACGTATCTGCTCGGCCAACAAGACACCAACCCCAACCACCCCGCGCTGGATAAAGGCTGCGAGGCCGAGGCCCAGGGCGCCTATCGGCTGATTCGCGGGCACAACTATTTTGACTACCTCAAACAACGCCATCCGCAGCTGCGCCAGGAACTGGTGGAAGTGCCAGGGGTGGGGCATAACGGCGATGGGATGCTCAGATCGCCCGAAGGCCAGAAAGTACTGTTTCCCCAGCTTTAACTGAACAAAACAGGCGCAACCTGTGGGAAGCGGCTAGCACCCGAGAGCCATAGGTATCCACGCAACCCTCACAGGCTGAAATAACTCTGTGGTGAACTCGGCTGTTTGTAGTGAGCCGGGCTTGTTGTGGTGACCTTGGCTTGCTGTGATGACCTGGCCTTGTTGTGGTGACCTAGACTTGTTGTGGTGAGCGGGCTTGCCCCGCGCTGGGCTGCGAAGCAGCCCCATTCCAGGCGATGTGGTTTCAACTGACACTCCGAGGTGCCCGAGTTTGGGGCCGCTTCGCAGCCCAGCGCGGGGCAAGCCCGCTCACCACAAGAGCTTCATGTACTGACGTGATGTTTTCACTGAAGATAGGTAGATACCCGTGCCCCGATAGCGGTGGGTCAGTCACCCAGCTGTTGCTGACTCACCGTCATCGGGTAAGTCGAACCGTCACACCGCCCCTCCCACCTTTGATAGTCATTGCCTGGGCTGGATCATCCGGTGCAGTGCCGCGCAGTCTGCGGCATGCCAGTCCGCCAACTCGGGCCACGGGTTCTCCGGCAGGTTCACCAGCACGGTCCGGGTTCCCGCCGCACGGCCGCAATCGAGGTCGAAGCGGTAATCTCCGACCATCACCATTTCATCGGGCGATACCTGCCACGCCGCCGCCAATTTCAACAAACCACCCGGTTGCGGCTTGGGCGGCGCGTCTTCGCGGCCCAGCACGTCTTCCACGGCGAAGCAGTCGGCCAGGCCGATGGCCTGCAACGTGACATGGGCCAGCTCCCGCGCGTTGCGGGTCAGGATGCCCAGGCGATACCCGCGTGCGGACAACTCGCGCACCAGTTCCACCGCACCGTCGGCCGCCACCGAGCCCAGCGCCAGTTCACGCTCGTGCTCCAGCAACCAGGCATGCTTGGCCGCCGCCACCTCGGCGGGCAGTGCCGCCAGGTGGGTGAGAATATCGTCTTCGGGCGGGATCTCCAGCGCCACGCGGATCGCCGCAAAATCATGCACGGCCACCGTCAGGGTGCCATCCATGTCGAACACCCAGTGCTTAACGTCCGCCAGGCTCATGCCCAATCCTTGCGATGGCGGATCAGGCCTTCCTGGGTCACCGACGCCACCAGTTGCCCGGCGCGGTTGTACACGCTGCCACGGGAGAACCCCCGAGAGTTGCCGGCCCACGGGCTGTCCATGGCGTAGAGCAGCCAATCGTCGGCGCGCAGGTCGGCGTGGAACCACAGTGCGTGGTCGAGGCTGGCGACCTGCATGTCTTTCTGCCATACGGTCTTGCCATGGGGCAGCAACGAGGTGGTCAGCAGGCCGAAGTCCGAGGCGTAGGCCAGCAGGTATTTATGCAGCGCCGGCGCATCGGCCAGGGCGCCGTCGGCACGAAACCACACGTACTTGACCGGGTCGGACGGCTGGGGGTTGTACGGGTCTTTTTCGGTGACCGGGCGCACTTCGATCGGTTTGGCGCACAGCAGCTTGTCGCGCATGGGTTCGGGGATCAGGTGCGCGCGCTGGCGCGTCAGCTCCAGCTCCGACGGCAGATTCTCCGGGCCGACCACCACCGGCATGGTGGTCTGGTGCTCAAAGCCGACTTCGTCGTATTGGAACGAGGCGCTGCAGGTAAAAATCGGCTGGCCCTTCTGGATCGCCGTGACCCGGCGCGTGCTGAAGCTGCCGCCGTCGCGCACGCGGTCCACCGAGTACACCACCGGCAGCGCCGCATCGCCGGGGCGCAGAAAGTAACCGTGCAGGGAATGCACATGCCGCGCTTCTTCGACGGTCTGGCTGGCCGCCGACAACGACTGCCCGAGCACCTGGCCACCGAACAACTGGCGAAAACCCAGGTCCTGGCTGCGGCCGCGAAAGAGGTTTTCCTCGATCGGCTCCAGGGTCAGCAGGTCCACCAGATCTTCCAATACTTGGCTCATAGAGCAACTCCTAAAAACGATAGGGCATTCCGGGCTGCTTATCCGTGCAGCGTGTCCAACCATTGGGCGCGGGTGATGCGGTACAAAACATGATGACGCAGCGGGTCGTCGGCTGCGACTTTGGGGTGTTCAAAATCGGCCTGCGGATCGTAATGCATACCGATGGCCTGCATGACTTTTTGTGAAGGCAGATTGGCTTCGGTGGTGAAGGCAACGATTTCATCCAGCTGCAAGCGGTCGAAACCACAACGCAAGGCGGCCCAGGCGGCCTCACTGGCGTACCCCAGGCCCCAATGCTCGCGCGCCAGGCGCCAGCCAATTTCCACCGCCGGGGTGAAGCCGGTTTCAAAGCTGACGTTCTGCAACCCGGTGAAGCCGATGAATTCGCCGCTGTCCTTGCGCTGCAAGGCCCAGAAACCGAAGCCGTATTCGGCGAAATGGCCACGGATGCGCCCGATCAAGGCGGCGCTTTCCAGGTGGCTCAGCCGGGCCGGGAAATAGCGCATCACCTGAGGGTCGTCGCACATGCTCGCAAATGCCTTGAGGTCTTTGTCGCGCCACTGGCGCAGCACCAGCCGCGCGCTTTCCAATTCCAGTATCGGCTCCATGGGGCCCCTCCCTTGCCATGTGCGTGAGTGTACAGCGCTGTTAAGATCAGTCGCAGATTCCCGTCAGAAAATTCCATGCCATTGCCACTGATCTACCACGATGACTACAGCCCGGAGTTCCCGGCGGACCACCGGTTCCCGATGGACAAATTCCGCCTGCTGCGTGACCACCTGGTGGCCAGCGGCCTGACCAAGGACAGCCAACTGCTGCGCCCGTCATTGTGCCCGCCGCAGATTCTGGCCCTGGCCCATGAACCTGGGTATATCGAACGCTACATGAGCGGCGAGTTGTCCCGCGAAGACCAACGGCGCCTCGGCCTGCCCTGGAGCGAAGCCCTGGCCCGGCGCACGGTGCGAGCGGTGGGCGGTTCGATCCTGGCCGCCGAGCAAGCGTTGGAGCACGGCCTGGCCTGCCATCTGGCGGGCGGCACCCACCATGCCCATTACGATTACCCGGCAGGCTTTTGCATTTTCAATGACCTGGCGGTAATCAGCCGTTACCTGCTGGAAAGCGGCCGGGTCGACCGCGTGCTGATCTTCGATTGCGACGTGCACCAGGGCGACGGCACTGCGCGCATCCTGCACGACACCCCGGAAGCGATCACCGTGTCGCTGCACTGCGAAAAAAACTTCCCCGCGCGCAAGGCCCACAGCGACTGGGACATCCCACTGCCCATGGGCATGGGCGATGCCGACTATCTCAAAGTGGTCGATGACGCCCTCAACTACCTGTTGCCGCTGTATCAGCCCGACCTGGTGCTGTACGACGCCGGCGTAGATGTGCATAAGGATGACGCCCTCGGTTACCTCAAGCTGACAGACCAAGGCCTGGCCGACCGCGATGAACGCGTGATGCGTCACTGTCTGGGCCGCGACATTCCGGTGATGGGCGTGATCGGCGGCGGCTACAGCAAAGACCGCACGGCCCTGGCCCGCCGCCACGGCATCCTGCACCACAGCGCGCAGCGGGTGTGGACGTCATCAGGTTGTCATTGATTTGTGAGCGTTACCCACAATGGCTGTGGAACGGCCTGTGGATAACTTGAGCGTAAGCGGCTGAGAGCCAGTCTCTGCATAGCCTGTAGGAAGCTGTACATTTTTTGATCAGGCAGCGTCGCACTCCTCAGGTAGAATGCTCAGCTTGTTTTCGCGATCGTAGCCCTGCCCATGCCCGACATTTCCTCTCGACACGCAACCATCATCGGCGGCGGCCCAGCCGGGCTGATGGCCGCCGAAGTCTTGAGCCTGGCCGGGGTGCATGTGGACCTCTACGACGGCATGCCCTCGGTGGGGCGCAAGTTCCTGCTGGCGGGCGTAGGCGGTATGAACATCACCCATTCCGAGGCGTACCCGGCCTTTGTGGCCCGCTACGCCGAGCGCGCCGCGCAAATGGCGCCCTTGCTGCGTGAGTTTGGTGCCCAAGCGTTGTGCGAGTGGATTCATGGCCTGGGTATTCAAACTTTTGTCGGCACCTCCGGCCGCGTATTTCCTACCGACTTGAAAGCCGCCCCGCTCTTACGTGCCTGGCTCAAGCGCCTGCGCGACCAAGGCGTGGTTATCCACACCCGCCATCGCTGGGTGGGCTGGAATGCCGAGGGCGATTTACTTATCCACAGCCCGGACGGCGAAACAGTTGTCCGCAGCGAGGCCGTGCTGTTGGCCCTGGGCGGCGGCAGTTGGTCGCGCCTGGGTTCCGACGGCGCCTGGCTCAAGCTGCTGGAAGACAAAGGCGTGCCCTACGTCCGCCTGCAACCGAGCAACTGTGGTTTCGAGGTGTCGGCCTGGAGCGATTTGATGGTCAGCAAATTCGCCGGCGCGCCGTTGAAAAACGTCGCCATCGGCTTGGGGGACGACAAACCGCGGCTGGGCGAATGCGTGATCACCGCCACTGGTATCGAGGGCAGCTTGATCTATGCGTTGTCGGCGCCGATTCGGGAAGCGATCAACCGCGACGGCGCGGCCACCGTGCATATCGATTTGCTGCCGAGCAAACCGCTGGATAAGGTCCAGGCCGCCCTGACCAAGCCGCGTGGCTCGCGCTCGATAAGCAAGCATTTGCACAGCCAGTTGGGGTTGGATGGGGTGAAAGCCGCGCTGCTGCGCGAGTTGACGCCAGCCGATCACTTCCAGGATCCCGCGCAATTGGCGGTGGATATCAAGGCGTTACCCCTGACGCTGGTGAAAACCCGGCCAATGGATGAAGCCATCAGCACCGCAGGCGGCGTGCCCTTTGAAGCGTTGGATGAGCGCTTGATGCTCAAGCAATTGCCGGGGGTGTTTTGTGCGGGCGAGATGCTGGATTGGGAAGCGCCGACCGGCGGGTATTTGCTGACGGGGTGCTTTGCCAGTGGTCGAGCAGCTGGGCGGGGCATGCTGGAATGGTTGAACCGCTGATCGTTCCCACGCTCCGCGTGGTAATGCCGCCAGGGACGCTCCGCGTCCCGCTGTAGAGTCGTGACGCAGAGCGTCACAGGATGCATTCCCACGCAGAGCGTGGGAACGATCATTTACTTCTTCTTACGCGGCCCGGTATTAAACACCGGCACCTTGCGCACCGGCTTGATCGACGGCTCCACCGGCGCCGCGTCCCCACTGTCCACCCACTTGCCCAGATTGCTCTTGCCGCCACCACCGGACGCCTTGGGCTTCTTCGGTTTTTTCGGCTTCTTCACCACTTGCCCGCTGGCATCGGTATCCGGCACCCGGTGCTCGGGCTCAAAGTCCGGCTCGGTTTTGCGCGTGAGGGTCTGACGGGTCAGCATCTCGATGGCCGACAGCATGTTCACTTCATCGGCACACACCAGGGAAATCGCCTCACCGGTGTTGCCCGCGCGGCCAGTGCGGCCGATACGGTGGATGTAGTCCTCGGCCACGATCGGCAGGTCGAAGTTGACCACCAGCGGCAGGTCTTCAATGTCCAGGCCACGGGCCGCCACATCGGTGGCCACCAGGATCTGCACATCGCTGGACTTGAAGCGGTCCAGCGCGCGTTGGCGCGTAGCCTGGGGTTTGTCGCCATGGATGCCGTCGGCATTGATGCCCAGGCCCTGCAACTTGTCCACCAGCGCATCCACGCCGTTGCGGGTCTTGGCAAACACCAGCACCTGCTTCCAGCGGCCTTTGCGCATCAGGTGCACAAACAGCTCCGGCTTGCGCTTCTTGTCCACCGGCACCACCCACTGCTTGACGGTGTTGGCCGCCACGTTGCGTGGGCTGACTTCGATGCTCAGCGGGTCGTTGAGCATCTGCCCGGCCAGTAGGCGGATGTCATCGGAGAAGGTCGCCGAAAACAACAGGGTCTGGCGCTTTTTCGGCAGCATTCGGTAGATGTTCGCCAGTTCTTCGGAGAAGCCCAGGTCGAGCATGCGATCCGCTTCGTCCAGCACCAGGGTCTGCAGCTGATTGAGCTTCAGCGCGTTCTGGCGGAACAGATCGATCAAGCGGCCAGGGGTGGCGACCAGGATGTCGACGCCCTTGCGCAGCTTCATCATTTGCGGGTTGATGCTCACGCCGCCGTACACCGCGTAGGTGGTCAGCGGCAGGTGTTGCGCATATTCGGCGACGCTGGCGTGGACCTGCTCGGCCAGCTCACGGGTTGGGCACAGGATCAGCGCGCGTGCCGAGTTGGCGGCGACTTTCGGCCCTTCCAGGGTCAGCAATTGCAGCAACGGCACGGCGAAGCCGGCGGTCTTGCCGGTGCCGGTCTGGGCGGCGGCCATCAGGTCGCGACCGGCCAGCACCGCCGGAATGGCTTGCGCCTGCACCGGCGTCGGGGTCTGGTAGCCGAGCGTCTCAAGGGCGCGCAGCAAGGGTTCGATCAGGCCAAGGGTGGCGAAAGTCATGTAGTTACCGTAGGAAAAATCAACGCAAGGTCGCAATGCGCGGCAGTTTACCTTATTTCCGGCTTGGGCTTGCGCCACTGGGGCAGGCTGATCAACAGCACCGCGCTGATAATCACCAGCATGGCCAGGGCTTCTTCCAGGCCGATGGTTTCACCGACGAACACAATCCCCAGCAACACCGCCACCGCCGGGTTGACGTAGGCGTAACTGGTCGCCGCTGCCGGGCGCACGTGCTTGAGCAGGTACATATAGGCGTTGAAGGCGATGATCGAGCCGAATACGGTCAAGTAAGCCAGGGCCAGCCAGCCTTCCAACGGAGGCATCGCCTGCAGGTGCTCGCCGGACAGCGCACTGACGATCAACAACGCCACACCGGCCACCAGCATTTCCGCGGCACTGGCCATGGCGCCCTGGGGCAACGGCAACTGCCGGCTCCACACCGAGCCGAACGCCCATGACGCCGCCGCAAACAGCAACAACGCGGCCCCTATCGGACTCGACTGCAGGGTGTTGCCCATGTTGAGCATGGCGATGCCGACGATCCCCAGGATCACCCCGGCCCATTCCAGTCGCGTATTACGCGCGCCCCAGAAGTACCCGCACAGCAGGGTGAACAGCGGCACCGTCGCTACCGCCAGCGCCGCCACACCGGACGACACGCCGGTGTGCTCGGCCACGCTGACGCCGCCATTGCCGAAGGTGAGCAGCAAAATGCCGATCATCCCGGCGGCTTTCCACTGCTTCCAGGTCGGCGCCGGCACCCCACGCCATCTGAGGTAGCCATACATCAACGCCCCCGCCGTGCAAAACCGAATCCCCGCTAGCAACAGCGGCGGCCAATATTCGACGCCGATGCGGATCACCAGGTAGGTGGAACCCCAGATCACATATAAAGCAAAGAAGGCAGCGATCAACGGTAAGGGAAAGCGACGTGGGCCAGGCATGGGGCGGCTCTATGACGGAAACGGGAGGCTTATTCTAGAAAGGCAGGCGGATAAAAATAAGTTACAAAACCTGTTTAAACGGCCCATACACTTTTCAAAACAGGGTTATGGGGGCTATAAGCTTTGTTTTCGAAAGCAACCGGTGATTGGAGCCTTTCTATGGACAAATACGACCGCATGCTCCTCAACGCCCTGCTTGAAGACGGCCGCGCGTCCTACGCACAACTGGCGCGCATCGTTAACCTCTCCGCCCCGGCCGTGGCCGAACGCGTGGCCAAGCTGGAGGCCAGCGGGGTAATCACCGGCTATCAGGCCAAGGTGGACCTGTCCAAAGTGGGCTTACCGATTCAATGCGTGATTGAACTGCGCCTGACCCACCACGGTAATCAAAAGGTCTACGACGCCCTCGCCGAAATCCCCGAACTGACCGAGTGCCACCGCGTCACCGGCGACCCCTGCGTGATCATGCAGGCGGCGGTGGGGTCGATGCAGGAGCTGGAAAACCTGATCAACCGGATTGCAAAGTTTGGGTTCAGCAAGACCTCGATCATCCTATCGAGCGCGATAGAACGGCGAGTGCCGTTGGGGCAATTGGAAGGCAATGGGAAAACGCTTGGCTGATAGATCGCCATCGGGGGCAAGCCCCCTCCCACAGTTTTGACCGCGTTGACTGCGCAATCCGAAGGTAAACACAGATCCAATGTGGGAGGGGGCTTGCCCCTCCCACAGTTTTGACCGCGTTGACTACGCAATCCGAAGGTAAACACAGATCCAATGTGGGAGGGGGCTTGCCCCTCCCACAGTTTTGACCGCGTTGACTACGCAATCCGAAGGTAAACACAGATCCAATGTGGGAGGGGGCTTGCCCCCGATGGCGTCAGTGGCCGCACCGCAAATTCGAGCGCTCAACGATCGCGACGCCGTCAGAATGCTTGGATGGCCAGCAAGACTGATCCCTTTCATTTGCGGGACGTTTCCGAGAGAATCCCACGGCCTTGTTTCCGTCGGATCAGGTAGCTAGTCTCGCCCAGTCATCGAGTTTTCGGTGACCGGACGTGCAAGTCCGCCGACGGTAATACTCAAAAGCTTTAACTCTTTAACGTCTGTTTTTTCAGGCGGTAATTCGTTATGGCAGTTGTACGCGGGAGATCTTCGGATCTACCGAACTCCGTCTCGGTCTTGCACACCCGCGTACCGCTGCCACCCTAATTCGCGTGCAAGCGAATGGTGCAGCTTCTTATCTGACGGAGAAGCGACATCATGGTCAAAGTTACCCCCGATCCACCCCACTTCCCCAGCGAAGACGCCCTGCTCCACCGCCGCGCCATCGACTACTACCTCAAAGCCAGCGCCCCCGATGCGCCCACTTTCACCCTGAACGACAACCTGAGCCTCGAAGACGCCCTCGCCCACGCGGCGGATTTGTTGCACTGCGCGGTGGGCACTGCACATTCGTCGGGGGAAGCGATGGATGTGCAGCAGCGGGCGGTGATGCATTTGGTGGAGATGGCAAAGGGAGTGGTGGATCAGGCTCTGGAGTGTGTGCAGCCTCGATGAACGACACATAACTAATGTGGGAGGGGGCTTGCCCCCGATAGCGGTGGACCGGTCAGCTAATCTGTGACTGACAGATTGCCATCGGGGGCAAGCCCCCTCCCACAGTTTTGACCGCGTTGACTGCGCCAATCCGAAGGTAAACACAGATCCAATGTGGGAGGGGGCTTGCCCCCGATGGCGTCAGTGGCCGCACTGCAAATTCGCGCGCTCAACGATCAAGTCGACTATCTGCTTGATGGTAGTGATGTGATCCCAATCCTCCTGCGTCGCCTGCAAGTTGAATTGCCACTTGATCTGCATGACAAAGCAGGTCAAATCATCATCAATAATCTTGAAGTCATGGATGAAGTCCGTTTGCTCCGTGACCTGACTTCGGTCGATAAAGCCGATGATATCGACGAATAGCTGAATTACCTTTTCGCTGATCTCGGTTCTAGTCGGGCTACCTTCCATTTCTGGCCTCATAGGCGCACTTACCAATACTGATTAGATCAAAAACAGCTAACCCCGCAGCTACGAACGGAATGCCCCGCCCAATAATGCCAAATACCCGGACGGTGCCAAACGTTGCTTTCGCCATTCTGGCCACCGTGGGTTGCCTGATCAATGTACGGGGGAAAAAGCGCATGCCAATAAGACTCGCCAAGTTCGTCGTTTTGCTGGAGCCAACATGAACCCAAGTGCCCACGGCCATTTTGCTGATAGGTATGCCCGCGGCACCAGTGAGAACCGTTGCGGCCGTCAAGCCGTAGTGTTGCTGTGTGCATTTCCAGAGTTCGTCAAACGTGGTGCTCGGCACCGAGGAGTCAGCATGCACGGGCTTGAGGAGCTGGTAACTGGCGCCATGGGTCCAGCTTGGCGAACCAGGTAAAACCATGACTGCCGGGCAGCTTGTCATCGCGTTTCCCAAATGAAACGCCACGTTTGAAGTTGAGCCGAAATCGATGCCGTTACGCTGGAGTTCAAACTGGCTTCGCATGATTGCTGTGTGAAGATCGCTTTCCTGCATGACGTAGTCCCTGTACGTAAATGACAGCAGGGATCTTAGGTCGCAGCGAAGGGCTATAGACGGGAGACGGGAAAATCCAGAAAAGTCCGACATGACAGCAAGTCTAAGCTTACTGACTATTCAGAAAGCAAATAAACGCCCCGAAAAAGAGCTGTTGTTTCAAAGGCCAGCAAGACCGATCCCTTTCATTTGCGGGACGTTTCCGAGAGAATCCCACGGCCTTGTTTCCGTCGGATCAGGTAGCTAGTCTCGCCCAGTCATCGAGTTTTCGGTGACCGGACGTGCAAGTCCGCCGACGGTAATACTCAAAAGCTTTAACTCTTTAACGTCTGTTTTTTCAGGCGGTAATTCGTTATGGCAGTTGTACGCGGGAGATCTTCGGATCTACCGAACTCCGTCTCGGTCTTGCACACCCGCGTACCGCTGCCACCCTAATTCGCGTGCAAGCGAATGGTGCAGCTTCTTATCTGACGGAGAAGCGACATCATGGTCAAAGTTACCCCCGATCCACCCCACTTCCCCAGCGAAGACGCCCTGCTCCACCGCCGCGCCATCGACTACTACCTCAAAGCCAGCGCCCCCGATGCGCCCACTTTCACCCTGAACGACAACCTGAGCCTCGAAGACGCCCTCGCCCACGCGGCGGATTTGTTGCACTGCGCGGTGGGCACCGCACATTCGTCGGGGGAAGCGATGGATGTGCAGCAGCGGGCGGTGATGCATTTGGTGGAGATGGCAAAGGGAGTGGTGGATCAGGCTCTGGAGTGTGTGCAGCCTCGATGAACGACACATAACTAACGTGGGAGGGGGCTTGCCCCCGATAGCGGTGGACCGGTCAGCTAATCTGTGACTGACACACCACAATCGGGGGCAAGCCCCTTCCCACATTTCCAGCGGAGTTGTTCTGTCAGAACCCGCGATGCTTCTTTAAATGCTCATTGATCTTCGCCGCCGGCACCTTCTGCAAGGTGCACAGCAGGTCGTGGGACAGTTCGCGCAGGCCATGGGTACGTCGCAGTTCCTGGGCCAAATGCGCCGTCAGGTTGGCGGCCATTTCCGCGTCCGCCAATGCACGGTGAGCCTTGCCGGTATGAGGCAGTTGAGCGAAAGCATTCAAGGTGCCGAGCTTATGGTTGGGTGCCGAGGGCATCAGGCGGCGGGCCAGCAGCAGGGAACAGGCGAATTTCTGCAGGCGGGTGCGGCGGATCAGGCCCAGTTCGTAGTCCCAGAATTTCTGGTCGAATGCGGCGTTGTGCGCCAGCAGCGGCGTGATGCCGACGAACTCGTTGACTTCGTTCATCACCCGCTCGGCCGGTGGTGCGCTGCGCAACATGGCGGTGCTGATGCCGGTCAGTTGTTCGATAAAGCCCGGCACGCGCACGCCGGCATTCATCAGGCTCTGGTAGCGGTCGACGATGTGCCCGCGCTCAAGGATGACCACGGCAATTTCCGTGGCCCGGCACTGGCTGCTCGGGGTGATGCCGGTGGTTTCAAAGTCGATGACCGCTATACGTTCCAAACCTGTTCCTACTCCGTCAAAACAACTATTTAAGCAGCAACGCGCCTTCGATCGGCACGTAGCGGCTGGCGGCGCGTATCAATGAATTGGCCGTGAGCCCCGGCACGCCATAAGCCACGGCTTCAACGCCATGTTTGTGGATGATGCGTTCGAGCAGCATGTCGAAATCACCGTCACCGGAGGCCAGCACCACTTCGTCGACGTGGTCGGCGGCGTCCATGATGTCGAGGGTGATACCCACGTCCCAGTCGCCCTTGGCCGAGCCGTCGCTGCGCTGGATATACGGCTTGAGCTTTACCGTAAAGCCCAGGTTGCGCAGGATCTGCTGGAACTGCTGCTGCTTGCTGTCGCCCCGGTCGATGGCATAGGCATACGCCTCGACGATCTGCCCGCGGGAGCTGATATCAGCCCACAGGGCGGCGTAGTTGAAGTGGCAGCCATAGGCCTGGCGCACGGTGTAATAGAGGTTTTGTACATCGGCGAACACTGCAATTTTCTTCACCGCACTTCCCCATGACAGCCATTTGGACCCGGCATACGGGGGTCCGCAAAGGCGCCAGTATGCCAGCCACAGGGAAGTTTCCGGGAAAAAATCAGACCGGGGCGCTATGCCGCCCCGGCCTGGCGGTGTCAGACGAAGGAATCGTCATCATCGAAGACGGAAGAGTCGTCGGAATAATCGCTATCGGCAAAGCTGTCGGCGTTGTTGCCGCCCCAGCTGTCGTTGCCGGCGAACTTCTGGTCATCGTTGCCCCAGTTGCCTTGATCGCTGGCCGGCGCCGGTTGCTCGATGATTTCTTCCACCACCTGTGGTTGCTGGTTGTGGTGGAACAGGCTGCTGATGCCCTCGGCCAGCAACACACCACCGGCCACGCCCGCTGCGGTTTTCATGGCGCCGCCAAGGAAACCGCTGCCCACGGGCGCGGCAGGTGCTTGGGGGGGCTGCTGATAGCTCTGTTGCGGCGCAGGCTGGCTGAAGGAGGGCCGCGCCGGTTCGCGCCAACCGCCGCCCGTGGAGGCCGGGGCGCTCTGGGTGGGTTGCGCGTCGCGGGAGCCGCCGCCAAAAATGCTCGACAGGAAACCGCCACCGCTGGAGGCGGCGGGTTGCGCGGATTTGGCGCGTTGCAATTGTTCCTGCAACTGCTGAATCTGCTGCGCCTGTTGCTTGTTCTGCGCGTCGAGGCTCTGCAGGGCGTGTTCCTGCACCAGAATCGACTGGGTCATGTAGTACCCGGCGGCCGGTTGGCGAGTCATGTGCTCCTTGATCCGCGCTTCGGCCTGGGCGTCGCGGGGGGCTGAGTCCGTTTCGGCTTGCTGCAACCGTGAAAACAGTCCATCGATCAGGGTTTGCTCTTCGCTGTTCATGGCGACCTCGTTAGATTGCCGGTAGAAATCGTGGTCCTGCCCTTGATCAGGCCAGGTGCGTGCTAGTTATGGGGCTGTTACCAATTGTTTCAATGGTCTTTACTCAAGGTTTACGTTTGTGCCCCTTCGATGCTGATCGGTTAAAGTGTCGCCCTCGTTTACAGGCCTGCGATGAACCTGATGAATCCGTTAGACGTACTGCGCGACTCCTTCCGTTTTACCCTGCGCAACCTGGGCGCCATCGTTCAGCTGTGCCTGCCCTGGGTGATCCTCGAAGCGGTGCTGCAACAAGTGCTCGACCATACGCTCGGCGCGGACGCCTTCCCCGGTTACAGCGTGATAGTGGGTTTGCTCGTCTACCCGGTGTATACCGGTGCCCTGATTCTGTTCCTTGACGCCCGAACTCGTGGCCAGACGCCGCGCACCCGCGATGTGTGGGCGATGGCGCTGACCCTGTGGCCGCGTTTCGCGCTGCTGACGGCCATGAGCACGCTGTTGATTCTGCTGGGGCTGTCGCTGTATTTCCTGCCGGGCCTATGGCTGATGGTGGTGCTGGGGTTTGCCGAGTACCTGCTGGTGCTGCGCGGCATGCCGGCGCTGGAAGCGATGAAGGAAAGCCTGCGCCTGACCCGTGGGCATTTCTGGCGCATCCTCGTGTGCCTGCTGTGTGTGATGACACCCCTGTGGCTGCTCAAGGGCGCCAGTGTCGCGGCGTATCCCGAGCCGGCGCCGTTGCTGGGTGTGCTGATCGACAGTGCTCACAGTTTCCTGCAGCTGTTTACCAGTGTGGTGCTGTTCCGTTTATTCATGCTGATCGGTGGCGACGCCGACGCGCGGTGATATGCTCCCGCCATCCCTGACACGCCCTAAGCCGAGCCGATGACCCGTTTATTGCGCATCACCTTGCTGGGCCTGCTGATCGTCGCGGGCCTGGCGAGCGCCTTGATCTACAGCCTCACCTGGCGCCCCGAACCCAGGCAGACCCTGCCCGTCAGTTGCGTGGCGCCACGGGCGCCTACCCTGCTGCCCGGGCAGGCGCTCAAAGTGATGACCTGGAACGTGCAATACCTGGCCGGCAAAAACTACGTGTTCTGGTACGACACCGCCGACGGCAGCGGCCCGGACGAGCGCCCCACCGTGGAAGACATGGCCGTCAGCCTCGACGAAGTGGCGCGGATAATCCGCGATGAACAACCCGACCTCCTGCTGTTGCAGGAACTCGACGAAAACGCCAAGCCCTCCCATTACCAGGATCAACTCGCGTTGCTGCAAGAGCGCCTGGTCGACCTCTACCCGTGCAGCGCCCAGGCGTTCGACTGGAAAGCCGATTTCGTGCCCGACCTGCATATTTTCGGCAGCGTCGGGCGCAAGCTCGCCACCCTCAGCCGCTACCAGATCGAACACGCCGAACGCCTGCAACTGCCGGTGCCGGATGCTGGATTGATCAGCCGCCAGTTCCAGCCCAAGCCCGCCCTGCTGCTGACTTACCTGCCGTTGAGCGATGGCGGCCAGCTGGCGGTGCTCAACACGCGTCTGAATCCCGATATGCCGGGGCACAGTGCCGTGCAGGAACAGGTGCAGGCCACGGTCAAGCTGTTGGATAAATTCGAGGGGCGTGGCACACCGTGGTTGATCGGCGGCGATTTCAATCTGCTGCCGCTGGGGCAATTCCTGCGCCTGGACGCCAGCAAACGCGGGCAGTATTCGCCGGACAGCGAGCTGCACCTGCTGTGGGACAAGTACCCGATGATCCCGAGCAACAGCCAATCCAGCGGCATCGACCGGGAGAAATGGCTGACGTACTTCCCCAACGACCCGAGCATCGACGGCCCGGATCGCACGGTCGATTACCTGTTCCACAGCCCGCGCATCAAGCGGGTGGAGGCCAAGGTGCGGCAGGAGGATACGTTGCGCATTTCCAACCATTTGCCGGTGATTGCCCGCTTCCTGCTGCCCGCCGCGCAATAAATGTAGAAGGCTTAGGGTTATGACTTTCGGGGTTTGATCCGCGCGGTCGGCTCGGCTATCAGCGGATCATCCGGCCAGTAATGCTTGGGATACCTGCCCTTCAGGTCTTTCTTCACCTCGGCATAGGTACTGCGCCAGAAGTTCGCCAAGTCCTGCGTCACCTGCACCGGCCGCCGTGCCGGGGACAACAGGTGCAGCTTCACCACCTGGCGCCCGCCGGCGATGCGCGGCGTGTCGGCCAGGCCGAACAGTTCCTGCAAGCGCACCGCCAGAATCGGCGGCTGTTCGCTGTAGTCCAAACGCACCGATGAACCCGAAGGGACTTTGATGTGCTGCGGCGCGAGTTCGTCGAGGCGCTGGGGCAGCGGCCAGGGCAGCAGGTTGTGCAGATAGCTGGAGATATCCAGGTTGGCGAAGTGGCTCAGGCGCGAGACTTTTCCCAAGTACGGCATCAGCCAGTGCTCCAGGCCGGCCAGCAACGCGTTGTCACTGAGGTCGGGCCACTCGCTGGTTTTGCCGGCGTCCAACTGACGCAGCAGCATCACCCGGGATTGCCATTGCCGCAGTTCCGGGGTCCAGGGCAACAGTTCCAGGCCTTTGCGCCGCACCAGATTCACCAGCGCCTGACTGCGCGCGGCTTCGTCGAGGCCGGTCAGCGGTTCGCGGCTGAGCACCAGTTCACCGACTTTGCGCTGGCGCTCGGCACGCAGTACGCCTTCGCGTTCGTCCCAATCCAGTTGATCGACGTTGCGCACTTGCTCGGCGAGCACCGTGTCGAACAGCGCCGGATCGAAATCCGCCGCCAGGTAAATGCGCTCTTCGCGCTGGCCCTGGCGGCTGCCCAGGTCGGCGATCACCAGCCACGGTTGTTTCATCAGGCTGTCGGCCTCGGCGAACAGCGCCGCGCGGCCATTGGCCAGGCGGTATTCGGCGCCGCCGGGGCGACGCTGCTGGGCCACGCGGTCCGGGTAGGCCAGCGCCAGTAAGGCGCCGAGCCAGCGCGGGTGGTCTGGATCGGCCACCGCTTGCGTCGGCTTGCCGCGCAGGTACCCGCGATATTGCCGCGCCAGTTGCCTGGCCCGCTGCACGCCACCTTGGCCGCCGCGTGCGCGTTCTTCGCCGGACATCAACGCCAGACGGCTATGCAGGTCCGCACCGGCACCGCGCAAAATATCGCGCTCGCCCAATAGCGCGGCGACGTCACACGCGGTGGCCGCCAGCCCCAGGTCTTGCCCGCGCAGCAGCAAATGAGCGATGCGCGGATGGGCCGGCAACTCGGCCATCTTCTGCCCATGCGCCGTCAGTTTTTCTTCACTCAATGCCCCCAGACGCACCAACAAGTCCTGGGCCTGGGCATACGCGGCGGTCGGTGGCACATCGAGCCAAACGAGCTGCGCGGGCGTCACGCCCCAGCGCGCCAGCTGCAAGGCCAGACCGGCGAGGTCGGCGGCGAGGATTTCCGCGCTGCCATACGCGGCCAGGCCTTCATGCTGGTCTTCGGACCACAACCGATAACACACCCCCGGTTCCAGGCGCCCGGCCCGGCCGGCGCGCTGGGTCGCACTGGCGCGGGAGATGCGTTGGGTGTCAAGGCGAGTCATGCCGCTGCCGGGGTCGAAACGCGGCACTCGTGCGAGCCCGGCGTCGATCACCACGCGCACGCCATTGATGGTCAGGCTGGTCTCGGCGATGTTGGTGGCCAGGACCACTTTGCGTGTGCCGGGCGGCGCAGGGTCGATGGCGGCGCGCTGGGCGTTGAGGTCCAGCTCGCCGTGCAGCGGGCACAGCAGCACATCGGGGCTGTCGCCCAGGGCGTCGGCAAGCTGCTGGTGGACCCGGCGAATCTCCGCCTGGCCCGGCAGGAACACCAGCACACTGCCGGTTTCGTCATGCAGGGCTTCAAGGACGGTTTGCACCACGCGCGGTTCGATAAACTCACCGGGCTGATACGGCCGCCCCCAGCGCATCTGCACCGGAAACATGCGCCCTTCGCTGCGCAGGATCGGTGCGTCGTCCAGCAAACCGGCCAGGCGCTCGCCTTCGAGGGTGGCGGACATCAACAGGATTTTCAGCGGCTGCTCATCGCGAAACAGCTCGCGGCCATTCAGGCTCAGGGCCAGCGCCAGGTCGGCGTCGAGGCTGCGCTCGTGAAATTCATCGAAGATCAGCAGGCCCACGCCCTCCAGGGCCGGGTCGTCCTGCAGGCGCCGCGTGAGAATGCCTTCGGTGACCACTTCGATGCGCGTGTCGGGGCCGACTTTGCTGTCGAGGCGGATGCGATAGCCGACGGTGTCGCCGACTTTTTCCCCCAGTTCGCTGGCCAGGCGTTCGGCGGCGGCGCGCGCAGCCAGGCGGCGCGGTTCGAGCATCAGGATGGTCTGCCCGGCCAGCCACGTTTCATTCAATAAGGCCAAGGGCACGCGGGTGGTTTTACCGGCGCCGGGCGGCGCTTCCAGCACGGCTTCATGGCGATTGGCCAAAGCGTCACGCAGGGCGGGTAAAACATCATCGATGGGCAACGAATTCATACTGGCTCCAAAGCAGAGCGGCGAGTATAACGGCGAACTGCCGGATGCCGACGCTGGTCTCAAGGCCGGTGTTATATAGTCGCGTATCAACCCTGTTGAGGAGATTGTCCATGCGTATCGCTTCCCGTGTCATCGGCGGTGTTTTAGCCGTCACCCTGCTCAGCCAATTGACCGCCTGCGGCTCGATTTTCTACCCCGACCGCCGCGGCCAGATCGACGGCAAGATCGACCCGACCATCGCTGTGCTTGATGCCGTGGGCCTGCTGTTTTATGTGATCCCTGGCCTGATCGCGTTTGGCGTCGACTTCGCCACGGGCGCGATCTATTTCGAGCCGGGCAAGACTGCCCAGGTCGCCCCGGAAAAACTCCACGAAGCCGTCGGCGCCGACGGCCAGGTCGACAACGCCAAGCTGCAAAGCATCATTCAGAAAGAAACCGGCCGCAGCCTGCCGCTGGACGACCCGCGCCTGATCCAGTTCAAGGGCAGCGTGCAACAACTCGCCGCCCTTGGCCTGCAACCCGCCGCCTAAGGACAGCCCATGACCAGCAGTCCCGAACACGCCCGGCTGTTGCGCCTGGCCACTCGCGCCTCGGTTGCGGTGGCCTGTGTACTGATCATCACCAAGGCCATCGCCTGGTGGTTCAGCGGCTCGGTGAGCATGCTTGCCGGCTTGACCGACTCGCTGCTGGACGGGGTGACGTCGCTGCTCAATCTGCTCGCCGTGCATTACGCGCTGCGACCGGCCGATGACGATCACCGTTACGGGCATGGCAAGGCGGAGTCGTTGGCCGGCATGGCCCAGGCGTTATTTATCGGCGGCAGTGCGGTGTTGATCGCACTGCAGGCCTATGAGCGCCTGCAGCATCCGGAACCGGTGGGCGCGCCATGGCTGAGCATCGGCGTGATTGTGTTCTCCCTGTTGCTGACCGTGGCCCTGCTGATGCTGCAACACCGGGTGGTCCGTGAAACCGGCTCCAACGCCGTGCGCGCCGACTCGCTGCACTATCGCTCGGACCTGCTGCTCAACGGCAGCATCCTGCTGGCGCTGGTGCTGGCCGCCATGGGGTTGCATCAGGTGGATGCCTGGTTCGGCCTGGGGATCGCCGCCTACATTTTGTGGAGTGCCATCCATATCGCCCGGGAAAGCTTTGCGGTGCTGATGGACGAAGAACTGCCGCCCGACGTCAGCCAGCACATGCTGGAGCTGGCCCGTGGCGTGCCCGGTGTGCTGGGCGCCCATGACCTGCGCACGCGGGTATCGGGCAACCATTGGTTCGTGCAATTGCACCTGGAACTGCCGGGGGACCTGACCTTGTCAGTGGCCCATGACATCAGCGACCAGGCCGCCGATGCCATTCACGCCGCCTACCCGCGCGCCGAAGTGCTGGTACACGCCGACCCGCAGGAAGTGGTTACAGGCGCCAAGGTCTAGTACTGCACCTGATACCCGCGACTGCTCAGGCAGTTGCCCTGGGCCTGGCGATAGGCCTGCACCACCGCCGGGTCGGGTGCATAGGTGACGGCCTGAGGGTCGAAGCCGCTTTGCTGCACCGCCCAGCGATAACAGTCATAACCATCCTGTTGCACCTGGGCCGGTGATTGGCCATTGGCGGGATAGGCCACCACGTCATAACCATTGCCCTGGGGCGCAGGCTGCGGCGCGGGAACCGCCGCCGGCGGCTGCACCACCACGTATTGCTGAGTGCTTTCTTCGTAGGCGTAATAGGCGCCGGCGGCGAGGAACAGCAGCGAGCCGCCGACCCACACTTCGCGCGCATAGTCCGGCAGGTAATGCACGCGGATGCCATAAGGCGGCGCAACCACGACATAGCGCGGGCCCTGGGGGCGATACCAGTAACCGCCGGAGAAGAAGTAGTCCTGGCCACGATACGGCACGCGGTAATTGCGGTCGGGGAAGCGGTCCACCACATAACCCGGACGGTACTGCGGGCCTGCGCCCCAGCCATTGCCATGGCCGTCGGGGCGCCCTGGCCAACGATGGTCATCCGGACGCCCGTTGTAGCCGGGACGCGAACCGGGGCCGCCGGCTTCCCAATGTGGGTTGCCATCGTTGCGCCGGGGGATATCACGGTAGTAACCCTGGCGCGGTTCCTGGGTCTGGCGCACGGTATCGGGCCGGCCCTGGATCGGCAGATTATTCGGCGGTGGCGCCGGCCGCTCCGGTTCGTTGCTCTGCGGCCGCGCCTGCCATTGACCACCGCCATTCGGGCCGCCGCGGTCAAAATGCTCGTTCTGCGGACGCGGTTGAGGGTTCTCGGGACGCGGCGGACTATTCTCCGGCCGCCGCCCGCCCTCCGGGCCGCGCTCATGCTGCCCACCTCCCTGCGGCCCTTGGCCTTCGCGAGGTGCGTTATCGCGCTCGTCGGCCAATACCTGCGCGCCGACACCGACCACCAGCAAACCAACACCTGCCAAACGCCAGATGCGCTTCATGCTTTTCCTCACTGCGATTCGGGGCTTGAACATGAGACTGGGAAAGCCTCGCCCGGTTCTGAGACAGGTTATCAGTCACGAGAACAATTTTCTTAAGGCAAAAGAAAAGGGGCGACCCGTCGGCCACCCCTTGAGAATTTCGTCCTGGCTCAACGCTTTTGACGTTGGCTCACCTCACGCCGTCTTGTGGACAGTGTGCAGCCTGGAGGCCGGCTCAACCCTGCTGGGGCGGCGGCCGCAGCGGGCCTGATTGGGCGAGCTGCAGTGGACTGTTGTCCAGGCGGTGATTCTGTTGCTAACGATACGCGCCAGCACCCGACAGATGATTGCGAAGATTGCGTCAATAAACAGTGCTTGCGCAATTTTTAACCCTTCATAGATAATTCGCCGCAATAGTTACGACAAAGGCCAACCCAATGAGCAAGCTTGACCGATATGACCTGAGTATTCTGGCGGAATTGCAGCGTGACGCGCGGATCTCCAACCAGGAGTTGGCTGAACGGATTGGCCTGTCGCCATCGCCGTGCTCGCGCCGGGTCAAGCAATTGGAAGACGACGGCTACATCGCCCGCCAGGTCGCCCTGCTCGACCGCAAGATGCTTGGCCTGAGCCTGACCGCCTACGTGCTGATCGGCATGGACCGCCACACCCCCGAGCGTTTCGAAAACTTCGAGGCGGCCATCCGCACCCTGCCCCAGGTACTGGAATGCAGCCTGGTCACCGGCATGGATGCGGACTATCAGCTGAAAGTGGTGGTGCCGGACATGGACCATTATCAGAAACTGTTGCTGGGGCATTTGACCCGCATTGAAGGCGTGACCAGCGTGCGTTCAAGCTTTGTACTCAACCAGGTGCTCAACAGCACGGAGCTGCCACTGACCCACCTACGCACCTAAGGTCAATGAAGATCAAATGTGGGAGGGGGCAAGCCCTCTCCCACATTTTGATTGCACTTCGACCCAGGTCAATGTTGCGCTTGTGACACTGCCCTATACTCGCCGCCTGCCCCGTTGGAAGAGCCCATGAACAACATCGACCCCGCCCTGTTTGAAGAATGGATGATGACCGGCCTGGTCACGATTCTGATCATTTTCATGGGCTTTATCGTCTGGGACCTGGCGAAGAAGTCCAAGGCCGGACGCTTTGGTTCGTTCATCCTGTTTTTCGTGCTGGGCCTGGGCGTGGCCGCTTTCATCATCAAGAGCGTGGTGATTGGCCTGATCGAATCCGGCGCTTTATAAACGCGCCGGCACTTCTTTCCACTGGCCTTGGTCCAGGCCATCGATTGTCCAATCGCCAATGCGCACCCGCACCAGCCGCAAGGTCGGCAGGCCCACAGCGGCGGTCATGCGTCGGACCTGACGGTTGCGCCCCTCTCGAATCACCAATTCAAGCCAATACGTCGGAATGTTTTTGCGAAAGCGTACCGGTGGGTTGCGCGGCCATAACGCGGGCTCGTCCAAACGCCGGGCCTCGGCGGGCAAGGTTTTGCCGTCGTTGAGTTCTACCCCCTCGCGCAGGCGTTGCAGCAATTGTTCCGTGGGTTCGCCCTCCACCTGCACCCAGTAGGTTTTCGCCAGCTTGTGCTTAGGGTCGGCAATGCGCGCCTGCAACTGGCCATCGTTGGTCAGCAGCAGCAAGCCTTCGCTGTCACGGTCCAGACGGCCCGCCGGGTAGATGCCGGGAATGTCGATGAAGTCCTTGAGCGTCGCGCGCCCGCCTTCGTCGCTGAACTGGGTCAGCACATCGAATGGTTTATTGAACAGGATCAGCTTCGGCTCGGCTGGCGGCGCCTTGGCGACGCGACGCGCAGCGGAATACGGAGGTTTCACGCCAGGGCGGCGCGAATCGGGGCGAGTGGGACGAGACATGGCGGAACAACATCTAACGGTCAGGGCCGACAATGCTAGTGGCCTGACCGTTAAATGACCATCCCAACCGCTTAGCGGAACGGCGGCTCGTCGAAGCTGCGCAGTTTGCGCGAGTGCAGCGAGTTGAGTTCGTTGCGCAGCAGGTCCACCGCTTCGATGCCGATCTTCAAGTGCTGGCTCACCGCGCGTTCATAGAACGCGTTAGCCGAGCCGGGCAATTTGATTTCACTGTGCAGCGGCTTGTCAGACACGCACAGCAACGTGCCGTAAGGCACCCGCAAGCGATAGCCCTGGGCGGCGATGGTGCCGCTTTCCATGTCCACCGCCACGGCGCGGGACAGGTTGATCAATGGGCGTTCCTGGGCCCAACGCAACTCCCAGTTGCGGTCGTCGTAGGTCAGCACGGTGCCGGTGCGCAGGCGTTTTTTCAGCTGTTCGCCTTTTTCGCCCGTCACGTGGGCCGCAGCTTGCTGGAGCGCCAGTTGCACTTCAGCCAGGGCCGGGATCGGAATATTCGGCGGCACCACACGGTCGAGAATGCCATCGCGACGCATGTAGGCGTGGGCCAGGACATAGTCGCCGATGGTCTGGGATTGGCGCAGGCCGCCGCAGTGGCCGATCATCAACCAGCAATGCGGACGCAGCACGGCCAGGTGATCGGTGATGTTCTTGGCGTTGGACGGGCCGACGCCGATGTTGACCAGGGTCACGCCGTGACCATCGCTGGCCTGCAGGTGATAAGCCGGCATCTGGTAGCGGTGCCAGACCACACCCGCCGCGATGGCCGAGGCTTCGCCGTGGTCCATGCTCTTGTCGATGACCACGTTGCCCGGCAACACCATGCGGACAAAACGCGGGTCGCTGCGCAACTGCTCCAGGCCATGCAGGATGAACTGGTCGACGTAGCGGTGGTAGTTGGTCAGCAGGATCCAGGGTTGAACATGGCGCCAGTCGCTGCCGGTGTAATGCACCAGCCGGCGCAGGGAAAAGTCCACGCGCGCCGCATCGAACAGCGCCAGGGGCAGCGGGTCGGTGTTTTCCCAGTCATACAGGCCGTCGGCAATGCCGTCGGTGGCGGCCGACAGGTCGGTGCTGGGGAATACCCGCGCGAGGGTGGCGGCGCTCACGCCGGAGCCGGCGAGTTCATCGCCCTGTTCGACCACGTATGGGTAAGGAATATTCTGCTGGCTCACGCCCACTTCCACCGTCACGGTGAAGTCGTGCATCAGCGGCACCAGTTGCTCCAGCAGGTACTTACGGAACGCCGCAGGATGGGTAACGGTCACGCTGTAGGTGCCCGGCAGTTGCACCTTGGCATAAGCGCGGGTGGTCTGTGGGACTTCGCCGTGGCAGTGGTAGGTCAGGCGCAGTTCCGGGTAGCGAAACAGAGCACGCTGTTCGGCATCGGGTTCGACGCGGTCCTTGAGGTATTGCTTGAGGGCCTGATTGAGCGCGCCGGTAGCCCGCTCATGCAGAGCCGCCAGCCGGTCCACGGCTTCTTCGGCGGTTTTAACGACAACAAAAGCTTCGGTCACGGTAAGCATCCTGTGTTCTGACATGCAGGCCTGTATCTTGCCTGCATCCCAGCCGCACCGAAACAGTGGCGTTGGAAAGCGCTCAATAATGTGGGAGAGGGCTTGCCCCTCCCACCTTTGAACCGCGCTTATTCAGAAACAGAAGGCGTTGAGCGGGCGACGATAGCCGCCACATCCACGCCACGCGGCAAGGCGCCATAAGCGCGGCCGGAGGAATCGCTCAAGCGGCTGGCGATAAAGCCATCGCTGACCGCGGCATGACCCGCCTCCAACAAGAGCTTGGCCTGCAATGCCACGGCAATGTCCTCGGTCAACTGCCGCGCCCGGTACTGGATGTCCTGGGTGTCCATGAAGGCGGATTTCAACGCTTCGATATGCCGCGCCAGCCGCTTGTCGCCGTGCCCGTCGCCCAGTTCGACAAACAGCGCCTCCAGCACCCCCGGCTCTTTGGACAACGCTCGCAACACATCCAGGCATTGCACATTGCCGGAACCTTCCCACGTAGAATTCACCGGCGCCTCACGGTAAAGGCGCGGCAGGATGCTGTCCTCCACATAGCCGGCACCGCCCATGCATTCGGCAGCCTCGTTGATCATGGCCGGCGCGCGCTTGCAGATCCAGTACTTGCCCACAGCCGTGACCAGCCGTGCGAATTTGCTTTCGCGCTCGTCATCCAAGTGATCCAACGCTCGTCCCATGCGCATGCTCAAGGCCAGCGCGGCCTCGCTTTCCAGCGCCAGATCGCCCAGCACGTTTTGCATCAATGGTTGCTCGCTGAGCACGCGCCCGCTTACCGAGCGATGGGCGCAATGATGACTGGCCTGGGTCAGCGCCTGGCGCATCAAGGCGCTGGAACCGACCATGCAATCGAAGCGAGTCATGGCGACCATTTCGATAATGGTCGGCACGCCACGCCCTTCTTCGCCGACCATCCACGCCAGGGCGCCGCGAAACTCTACTTCGCTGGAAGCGTTGGAGCAGTTGCCGAGCTTGTTTTTCAGGCGCTGGATGTAGAACTCATTGCGTGTATCACCAGGGCGGTGCCGGGGCAGCAGGAAACAGGTCAGGCCTTTGTCGGTCTGCGCCAGCGTGAGGAACGCATCGCACATCGGCGCGGAGCAGAACCACTTGTGGCCCACCAGCTCATACGCCTGCCCGGGGCCGCCCGCGCCCACCGGATAGGCGCGGGTGGTGTTGGCGCGCACGTCGGTGCCGCCTTGCTTCTCGGTCATCGCCATACCGATGGTGGCGCCGGCCTTGTGGGCGATGCCCACATTACGCGGGTCGTAGTGAGTGCTGAGGATTTTCGGCAGCCAGGCCTTGGCCAGGTCCGGCTGCAACCGCAGTGCCGGCACGCAGGCAAAGGTCATGGTCAACGGGCAACCGCTGCCGGCCTCGGCCTGGCTGTGCAGGTAGGTCATGGCGGCGCGGGCCACATGGGCGCCGGCCTGCGGGTGCGCCCACGGCAACGACGGCAGGCCGTGCTCCACGGCGGTGCGCATGAGCTCGTGATAGGCCGGATGAAACTCCACCAGATCAATGCGATGTCCGTAACGGTCATGAGTGTTGAACACCGGCTTATGCTGATTGGCCAGGAACCCGGCCGCCATCAACGGCCCGCCGGCCAGCGCGCCATAGGCATCGATGCGCGGTTGCGCCCAACCGGCACCGAAACGACGCGACCACTCTTGCAGGGGCAAGTCGATGCGGTACAGGTTGACACCGTCCAGGGAGGGCGGCTGGTTGGTCACGTCGTGGGTTTCGGCAAATTGATGCAGGTTCATCACGGGCGTCCTGGAAAAAGGCCACGTTCGGTTAGGGCCGGTTTTTTCAGTTAAGCACCGCTGCTGCGCTTAAAAAAGTGGCATACGCGCCGAATACCCGGCGCTTTCGCCCTCGGCCGCGCCCAGCACCCAGCGCTGCATCACCGCCTGAAGCGCGTCAAAGCGCACCGGCTTGACTATGCGTTCGGTCACCCCGATCCCCAGGCAACGCTCGCGCTCGGGCGCGGTCAGCGACGTGCTCAAGGCGATCACGGGCAGTTCCGCGCAACCGGGCAAGGCACGGATCTGACAACACAACGAGAATTCACCGTCAGGCATATCCAACACCACCGCCTCGACACATCGCGCCTGCAACGCCTCCAACGCCGCCGGGCCGCTGCCTACCGTTTTAACCCGGTAGCCGAGCTTGAGCAGCATGCCGCGCACCGCCAACTGGCCGACACTGTTGTCATCCACCAGCAACACCGTGCAGTCCTGCGGTGCGCGCTGCCCGGCCAGGGCAGGCCTGGACTCGGACGGCATCTGGCGCACCTCCATCTCCAATTGGAAACGACTGCCCTTGTGGGGTTCGGAATGATGGGTAAGGCGCCCGCCGACCAGTTCGATCAACTGCCGACAGATCGCCAGCCCGATGCCCATGCCGCCGTACTCTCGGGTGCTCGAACCGTCCAGCTGGAAGAAACGCTGGTACAACGTGGCCCCGTCAAGGGAGGCAAAGCCGATGCCGGTGTCGGTCACGATAAAGCTCAGGCGCACGCTGCCGTCGCTGTGGGGCACGCCCACCACCCGCACGCGCACGGAGCCTTCGTGGGTGAATTTGAACGCGTTGTCCAGCAGGCAATCCAGGCACTGGATGAGTTTGTCGACGTCGCCCTCCAGGCGGTCCGGCAGTTCATCGGCGACGTCGATGGAAAACGCCAGGCCCTTGGCCAGGGCGCTGGCATTGAATTGCTGGCGCAGGCTGTCGAGTACCCCACGCAGGCTGAACACGCGGTGCTGGGCGCTCAGGCGTCCGGCCTGCAATTCGGTGAGGGTGAGAATGCCGTTGACCATGCGCATCATGTCCCGCGCGGAACCGGCGGCGGTTTGATGGTATTGCGCCAGGTCGTGGGTCAGAGGCACTGTCTGCATCAGCTCCAGAGAGCCGATCACACCGTTCATCGGCGTGCGCAGTTCGTGGGTCAGGGTGGCGAGAAATTCATCCTTGAGCCGGTTGCTGCGGGCCAGTTGCGAGTTGAGCACTTCGAGTTTCTGGCTGGCATCGAACAGAATCTGCGCCTGCTGCTCGCGCATCGCGTTGATGCGGTCGGCCAGGGCCAGCGACAGCAGCGCCACCTCGATTGCCGAGCCGATCTGGCTGGCATACATGGTCAGGAACACATTAGGCAGATAGCCCAGCACCATCAGGGTGTTGACCACCCCACCCAGCAGGAACGCCGACCAGGCGATGATGAAATAGCGCGCAACGCGCTGGCCGCAATACCAGGCCTTGATGGCGGCGACAAAGATACTCACGGTAAACACTAACGCCAGGCCCGTGGCCAGACGCAGTGCCAGCGCGTAGCTGGCCATCAACGACAGCAGCATGACCACGGCGCCGCACGCCACCAGCGCCAGCAGCACGCGGTTGATCCAGCGACTGTGCTGGGCAGTGTGCAGGAAACTGCGCGCAAACAGGCTGCCGAACAATGCCGACGCACCGATCAGAAATGGCGTCGCGGCATTTGTCCACCAAGGGTTGTTCGGCCAGAAATATTCCACCGCCGCGCCGTTCACCGACAGTTGGTACATGCCGAACGAAGCGATATAGAAGATGTAGTACAGGTAGCTGGTGTCGCGCACGCTCAGGTAGATGAACAGGTTATAGACCAGCATCCCCAGCAGCACGCCATAGATCAGGCCCAGCACATACAGACGCAGCGGCTGCTGCTCCAGGTACGCGGTACTGGACCAGAGGGTCAGCGGCGCCTGGATCGAACCTTCGCTCTGCAGGCGCAGGTAAACGGTCTTGGCCTCGCCTGGGGTGAAATCCAGTTTGAACAGGTAATTATTCTGACGAATCTCGCGGCTGGCAAACGGCAGTGCATCCCCGGTGCGCCTGGCCAGACGATAACCGCCCTGGCCGTCGGGCAGGTACAGGTCGAGGTGGTCCAACGGCGGGTACGCCAGCTCCAGCAGCCAGGTGCGCTGAGCCTCGGTGTCGTGGGGTAAATAATGCAGATTGAGCTTGAGCCAGAACACCGAACGCGAGTAGCCGGCGTTGAGGGTGTCTTTATCGTGAGGTTTGAATTGCACGGCCGCGGACGGCGCGCTGACCTCGGCAATGGTAAGGCTGTTGGACGGGTCTTCGAGCACTTGCAAGGCTCGGCCCAGGGGCAGGCTTCGGGTGTCCTGGTTGAACTCGATGGCGCCGGCGAGCATGGGCAGCCCGCACAACAATAGAATCAGCAAATAGCGCATAGAGCCCCAGCGTGGCATGTCCGGTTATGGCAAAGGCCCCCCATTCCTTTTGAGAAGACGTACACCGGCGGTACAGATAAGTTGTTTGGATTCACTCTAGCATAGCCGTTGCAGGCCATTGGACACCATTGAAATAATTTTTTGAAAGGCTCTAGGACAAGGCTTTCAGCATGGTTTTTTGGCCGTTAAAGCCGCGCAAGCGCGAAGCCTTCAGAGTGAAATTCAAGCACTGCCCGAAGGCCACGCAAAAAGCGTTTGGTGGTAAGCTCGCCCACCATGAATATCTACAGCTCTCGCCCTGTTGTCCTCTGTCTCTCCGGCCATGATCCCAGTGGTGGCGCCGGCCTGCAGGCAGATATCGAAGCCCTGCTCGCCCAGGGTTGTCATGCCGCTGCGGCCGTTACCGCGCTGACCGTGCAAAACACAGTCAACGTCAGCGACTTCCGCGTGCTCGACCGCGAGTGGGTGCTGGCCCAGGCCAACGCCGTGCTCAGCGACTCCGAGGTGGCCGCGGTCAAGCTAGGCATGCTCGGCTCCACCGCGATGGTCGACACCGTGGTCGAGCTGCTGCAGGCGCACCCGCACCTGCCGGTGGTCTGCGACCCGGTGCTGCGTGCCGGCGGCGGCGGCAGCCTGGGCAAGGATGAAGTGGGCTACGCCATGCGGGAGCGGCTGTTGCCTCTGTCGCTGATTGCCACGCCGAACCTGCCCGAGGCCCGCATCCTCGCTGAACTGCCCGAAGGCACGGCGGACGAGTGCGCCGACAAGCTGCTGCCGTTTATCCAGCACCTGTTGATTACCGGTGGGCATGGCGACGAGCATGAAGTGCACAATCGCCTGTATAGCCGCGACGGCACGCGCCAGACCTTCACCTGTCAGCGCCTGCCGGGCAGCTATCACGGTTCGGGTTGCACCCTGGCCAGTGCGCTGGCCGGGCGTATCGCCCAGGGCGAAGGCCTGGCCAGCGCCGTGCAATCGGCCCTCAACTACACTTGGCGCACGCTGCGTGATGCTGAACAACTCGGCCAGGGCCAGTTCGTTCCGCGCCGGCTGCCGCTGGATTTCTGCTCGTAGGCGCCTGCTCGCCACTTCAAGGGACATGCCCGATGAAATTACGTGGCCTTTATGCCATTACCGACAGCCAACTGTTGGCCGGCAAATTCCTCGCTTACGTCGAAGCGGCGCTGGACGGCGGCGTGACGCTGCTGCAGTACCGCGACAAAAGTAACGATGAAGCGCGCCGCCTGCGCGAAGCTCAAACGCTGCGGGAACTGTGCTCGCGCTACAAAACCCAATTAATCATCAACGACGATGCCGAACTGGCCGCGCGCCTGGGCGTCGGTGTGCATCTGGGCCAGACCGATGGCCCGCTCCCCCCGGCCCGCGCACTGCTCGGTCCCAAAGCCATCATCGGCGCCACTTGCCACAGCCAGATCGAACTGGCCGAGCAGGCCGCCAGGGAAGGCGCCAGCTATGTCGCCTTCGGCCGCTTCTTCAACTCCAACACCAAGCCCGGTGCGCCGGCCGCCACCCTGCAAATGCTCGCCGATGCGCGCAAGCGCCTGCACCTGCCGATCTGTGCGATCGGCGGCGTCACCCTCGAGAACGCCGAGCCGCTGGTGGCGCACGGTGCCGACCTGCTCGCGGTGGTCCATGGCCTGTTCGGCGCCGACAGCACCCAGGAAGTGACGCGCCGCGCCCGCGCCTTCAGCGACCTTCTTAAATCTTCAGTGTAGAGAGCCCGTTTATGTCCCGTTCCGAAACCCTGTTTGCCAATGCCCAGAAACACATCCCCGGCGGTGTGAACTCCCCCGTGCGTGCATTCAAAAGCGTGGGCGGCACGCCGTTGTTTTTCAAGCATGCCGAAGGCGCCTACGTCACCGACGAAGATGACAAGCGCTACGTGGACTACGTGGGTTCCTGGGGCCCGATGATCCTCGGTCACAGCCACCCGGACGTGCTGGACGCGGTACGCAGGCAGTTGGAACACGGCCTGTCCTATGGCGCACCGACCGCCATGGAAACCGAGATGGCTGATCTGGTGTGTTCGATCGTGCCGTCGATGCAGATGGTGCGCATGGTCAGCTCCGGCACCGAAGCCACGATGAGTGCGATTCGCCTGGCCCGCGGCTTCACCGGTCGCGACAGCATCATCAAGTTTGAAGGCTGCTACCACGGCCATTCCGATAGCCTGCTGGTCAAGGCTGGTTCCGGCGCGCTGACCCAAGGCGTACCGAGCTCGGCCGGTGTGCCGGCGGCGTTCGCCAAACACACCCTGACCCTGCCGTTCAACGATATCGCCGCCGTCGAGCAGATGCTCAGCGAAGTGGGCCAGGACGTGGCCTGCATCATCGTCGAGCCGGTGGCCGGCAACATGAATTGCGTACCGCCGGCCCCGGGTTTCCTCGAAGGCCTGCGCGCGCAGTGCGACAAACATGGCGTGGTGCTGATCTTCGACGAAGTGATGACCGGTTTCCGCGTAGCCTTAGGCGGCGCCCAGGCGCACTACGGCGTCACACCGGACCTGAGCACCTTTGGCAAGATCATCGGCGGCGGCATGCCGGTGGGCTGCTTCGGCGGCAAGCGCGAGATCATGCAACACATCGCGCCGCTGGGGCCGGTGTACCAGGCTGGCACATTGTCGGGTAACCCGCTGGCCATGGCCGCCGGCCTCACAACCCTGCGGTTGATCAGCCGTCCGGGCTTCCACGCCGAACTCACCGACTACACCACCCGCCTGCTGGACGGTCTGCAACAGCGCGCCGATGCCGCCGGTATCCCATTCGTCACCACCCAGGCCGGCGGCATGTTCGGCCTGTACTTCAGCGGCGCCGACGATATCGTCACCTTCGACGACGTGATGGGCAGCGATGCGGACCTGTTCAAACGCTTCTTCCACCTGATGCTTGAAGGCGGCGTGTACCTGGCGCCGAGCGCGTTTGAAGCCGGTTTCACCTCGATCGCCCATGGCGACGCTGAGCTGAAACTGACCCTGGACGCCGCTGAACGCGCCTTTGCCGCGCTGAAATAAACGGCCGTATCTACCAGGCGCCACCCACGTGGCGCCTGGCTGGGCGCTTTGCTTACAGATATTTCCGGCTTTTTCGCAAGAAATCATCCGCAATCCAGCAGATAACTTGCCCAACCAGCAGAAAAACGAGTAAAGACTTTGTAAGCAGGGGCCTGCTTATTTCATAATGCGCGCTTATTGGATCCCGCGAGGGTCCGCGCGCCCCGTCAGAGGTAAGTCGATTCCCATGAAACGCACCGGCCGCACCCTGGTTCTGGGCTGCCTGTTGCTCCTTCAGCCGCTGCTGGCACATGCACAAGCAGGCGGCAACTCGTTGTTAATCCCAGCGATGGGTCGCTGCACCCTCAATACCCAGCCAGACACCCAGGCCGAAGCCCTGAGCGCGTGCCAGAAACAGGCTGACGAGGGCGATGCCCAGGCGCAATACGAGTTGGGCGCGTATTACCACGACAGCAAAAACCCAGCCCAGGACCTCAACAAAGCCTTGAGTTACTTCGAGAAAGCCTCGTTGCAAGGTCACGCGCAGGCGCAATTCGAGCTGGGCAACATGTACATGCGCGGTGAAGGGGTGCCGGTCAATAACGTCCAGGCGTACATCGTATTGAAGATGGCGGCGGTGAACGGCGCCGAAGACGCACTGGACACGGCCGACGAGGTCGCCGAGCACATGAAGCGCGATGAGCTGGAAGTGGCGACCCAGGTGCTGGGCCAGATCTTCCGCAAGTACCTGCTGGAATTGCAAAGCGCCGACGGACGTTCGCCGTTCTCACCCCTGCCCTGACCCTGCGTTGCATCTGACGGCCACTTAGCGGGCAAGCCCGCGAAGGGCACGACGCACTCTAACGCTCTACTTCTCAGGCATCGGCATCGGAAACGGCATGACGTTGCTCACGCCTCGCGCTTCGCTGATCTTCGGCGTGCCCAGGCGCTCGACTTCATCAATGCGCACAATCGAGTGCATCGGCACGAAACTGCGCACCACGCCTTCGAATTGCGCCTTGAGTTTCTCCTCGCCCGGGTCGACGACCAACTGGGTGCGCTCGCCAAAGACGAACTCTTCCACCTCCAGGAACCCCCACAGATCACTTTGATAGATCTGCTTGGCGTACATTTCGAACACCTGGCCCTGGTTGAGGAAAATCACCTTGTAGATTGGAGCTTCACGTTTGGTCATGGTGGGCGAACAACACATCGGGGATATAAAAGAGGGCGCGAACTATAGCATGGCACCCGATGCACAACGCTAGGAACCAATGGGCATGCCCCCTATAATGCGCGGTTCTTTACCACCAGTTGACGATTCCCATGGCCAAGAAGCTTTACATCGAAACCCACGGTTGCCAGATGAACGAGTACGACAGCTCGCGCATGGTCGATCTGCTGGGCGAACACCAGGCCCTGGAAGTCACCGCCCGCGCCGAAGATGCCGACGTGATCCTGCTCAATACCTGCTCGATCCGCGAACGGGCCCAGGACCGTGTGTACTCGCAGCTGGGCCGCTGGCGCGAACTGAAACTGGCCAATCCGGACATGGTGATCGCCGTCGGCGGTTGCGTGGCCAGCCAGGAAGGCGCCGCGATCCGCGACCGCGCGCCCTATGTCGACGTGGTGTTCGGCCCACAGACCCTGCACCGTCTGCCCGAGATGATTGATGCCGCGCGCGTGACCAAGCTGCCGCAGGTCGATGTCTCCTTCCCTGAAATCGAAAAATTCGATCACCTGCCCGAGCCGCGCATCGATGGCCCGAGCGCCTACGTATCGGTGATGGAAGGCTGCAGCAAGTACTGCACCTTCTGCGTCGTGCCTTATACCCGTGGTGAAGAAGTCAGCCGACCGTTCGACGATGTGCTGGCGGAAATCATCCACCTGGCCGAGAACGGCGTGCGTGAAGTGACCCTGCTGGGCCAGAACGTCAACGGCTATCGCGGCCAGACCCACGACGGGCGGCTGGCGGACCTCGCCGAACTGATCCGCGTGGTCGCGGCGGTTGATGGCATCGAGCGCATTCGCTACACCACCTCGCACCCGCTGGAGTTTTCCGACAGCCTGATCCAGGCCCATGCCGAGGTGCCGGAGCTGGTCAAACATCTGCATCTGCCGGTGCAATCGGGCTCGGACCGCATCCTGTCGGCCATGAAACGCAACCACACCGCCCTGGAATACAAATCCAAACTGCGCAAATTGCGCGCGGCGGTGCCTGGTATCTGCATCAGCTCGGACTTTATCGTGGGCTTCCCCGGTGAAACCGAGAAAGACTTCCAGCAGACCATGAAGCTGATCGAAGACGTCGGCTTCGATTTCTCCTACTCGTTCGTTTACAGCCAACGCCCCGGCACCCCGGCCGCCGACCTGGTTGACGAAACGCCGGAGGCGGTGAAGAAAGAACGCCTGAATGCCCTGCAACACCGCCTGAACCAGCAGGGCTTCGAGATCAGCCGACAAATGGTCGGTTCGATCCAGCGCATCCTGGTCACTGACTACTCGAAGAAAGATCCTGGAGAATTGCAGGGCCGTACCGAGAACAACCGGATCGTCAACTTCCGCTGCGATAATCCTACATTGATCGGTCAGTTTGCCGATGTGCATATCGACGCGGCGCAGCCGCACTCGTTGCGCGGCTCGCTGGTGCAATAAATGTGCGAGGGGGCTTGCCCCCTCCACATTGGAACCGTGCAACATCCAATGACGTAAGTGCTTTCGTACCCGCGTCACTGGCGTTATCCTCTCTTTCACCTAAACAGCCAAAGGGCGGCTAAAAGCAACCTTGAACGCACCCATCGCAGAACCCCATCGTTTTATCCTCGAGCCGTTTGAGGCTCGCCGTTTCGCCAATCTGTGCGGACAGTTCGACGAGCACCTGCGCTTGATCGAACAACGCCTGAGCATCGAGATCCGCAACCGCGGCAATCAGTTCGAGCTCATTGGTGAACCCCAACACACTACGTCCGCAGAAAACCTGCTGCGCCGTCTCTATCGCGAGACGAAGGGCAGCGAGTTGTCCCCGGAAACCGTGCACCTGTACCTGCAGGAGTCGGCCGTGGAAGACCTGGCCAACAACCCGGTGGCCGAAGCCAGCGTGGCCCTGCGCACCAAGAAAGGCATGATTCGCCCGCGCGGCTTGAATCAGCAGCGCTACGTCAAAGAGATTCTCGGCAACGACATCAACTTCGGCATCGGCCCGGCCGGCACCGGCAAGACCTACCTGGCCGTGGCCTGCGCGGTGGATGCCCTGGAGCGCGAGCAAGTACGCCGCATCCTGCTGGTACGCCCGGCGGTCGAGGCTGGCGAAAAGCTCGGTTTCCTGCCCGGCGACCTGGCCCAGAAGATCGACCCGTACCTGCGCCCGCTCTACGATGCGCTCTACGAGATGCTCGGCTTCGAGTACGTGGCCAAGCTGATCGAGCGCCAAGTGATCGAGATCGCCCCGCTGGCGTACATGCGCGGCCGGACGCTGAACAACAGTTTCATCATCCTCGACGAAAGCCAGAACACTACCGTCGAGCAGATGAAGATGTTCCTCACCCGTATCGGTTTCGGTTCCACGGCCGTGATTACCGGCGACGTCACCCAGGTCGACCTGCCCAAAGGTACCAAGTCGGGCCTCGCCCAGGTGATCGAGGTGCTCAAGGACGTGCCGGGTATCAGCTTCACGCACTTCATGCCCAAGGACGTGGTGCGCCACCCGCTGGTGCAGCGCATTGTCGAAGCCTACGAGCGCTTCGACCACCGCGATGACGCACCGGCCAAGGACGTTCGCGGCGATGCTTGAGCTTGACCTGCAACTGGCCACCGAAGCGCCGGCCCCCAGCGAAGAACAGTTCCGGCAATGGTGCGCCTTGGCGCTGCGCCAGCGCTCCGCCGACTCGGAGCTGACCATTCGTCTGGTGGATGAGCCCGAGGGCCGCGAACTGAACCACACCTGGCGTCAGAAAAACTACGCGACCAACGTGCTGTCCTTCCCCGCCGACGTTCCCGACGAGTTGCTGGACATCCCATTGCTGGGTGACCTGGTGATCTGCGTCGAAGTCGTCGAGCGCGAAGCCAGGGAACAAGGCAAGGAACTTGAGGCCCACTGGGCCCATCTAGTCATCCACGGCTGCTTGCATCTCTTGGGTTACGACCATATAGACGATGATGAAGCCGAGGAAATGGAAGCACTGGAACGAACGTTGCTTGCCCAATTGGGTCATCCGGACCCCTACGCAGATGACGAAGCGTAAAAAACACTCAACTGTAACAACAAAGGATTCAGAGTAATCGCTATGAGCGAAGACCGATCGAGCAACGGGCAAAAGTCTTGGCTGGGTAAGCTGACCCAGGCTTTTGCCCACGAGCCGAAAAACCGCCAGGAGCTGCTGGAGCTGCTGCGCGAGGCCCATCAGAACAAGTTGCTGGACAGCGAAGCGCTGGCCATCGTCGAAGGCGCCATCCAGGTGGCTGACCTGCAGGTCCGGGACATCATGGTCCCGCGATCGCAGATGATCAGCATCAAGGCGACCCAGACCCCGCGGGAGTTCCTCCCGGCCGTGATCGACTCGGCGCACTCGCGCTACCCGGTCATCGGTGAAAGCCATGACGACGTCATGGGCGTGCTGCTGGCCAAGGACCTGCTGCCACTGATCCTCAAGGAGAACGGCGACAGTTTCAACATCAAGGACCTGCTGCGCCCGGCCACGTTCGTGCCGGAGTCCAAGCGCCTGAACGTTCTGCTGCGTGAATTTCGTGCCAACCACAACCACATGGCCATCGTGATCGACGAATACGGCGGCGTGGCGGGCCTGGTGACCATCGAAGACGTACTGGAACAGATCGTCGGCGATATTGAAGACGAGCACGACGTCGAAGAAGACAGCTACATCAAGCCTCTGCCCAGTGGCGATTTCCTGATCAAGGCGTTGACGCCGATCGAGAACTTCAACGAGTTCTTTGACAGCGAATTCTCCGATGATGAGTTCGACACGGTGGGTGGCCTGGTGATGAGTGCGTTCGGGCACTTGCCCAAGCGTAACGAAACCACCGAGATCGGCGCTTATCGCTTCCGCATCCTGAATGCCGACAGCCGCCGTATCCACTTGATTCGTTTGACACCTATCGCCCGCTAAGGACTGACATGCGCCGTCTCATCGCACCCGGCTGGCCCGGTAACCTGCTGGCCGTGGTGGCCGGCGCCATCACCACCCTGGCGTTGGCGCCATTCGACCTATGGCCGTTTGCGCTGGTGGCCGTGGGACTGTTCTATGTCGGGCTGCGGGAACTGACCCCACGCCAGGCCCTGGGGCGCGGCTGGTGCTTCGGTTTCGGCCTGTTCGGGGCCGGCACCAGCTGGATCTACTACAGCATCCACCACTTCGGCGGCGCCTCGGTGCTGCTGGCGGGTTTCCTGATGCTGCTGTTCACCGCTGCGATTGCCTGGTTCTTCGCCCTGCCGGCCTGGCTGTGGGCGCGCTGGTTGCGTCGCAATGAAGCACCGTTGGCGGATGCACTCACGTTTGCCGCATTGTGGGTGGGCCAGGAGGCGTTTCGCGGGTGGTTCCTCACTGGGTTCCCGTGGCTCTACTCCGGCTACAGCCAACTCGATGGCCCGCTCAGCGGCCTGGCGCCCGTCGGCGGCATGTGGCTGATTTCCTTTGCCCTGGCACTCACAGCCGCTTTGCTCTGCAACCTGCCGCGCTTGCTGGCCGGCAAGCGCAATGCGTTTGTCGGCGCGGGCCTGGTGCTGCTGGTTGCGCCGTGGGCTATCGGCCTGGCCCTCAAGCATCACGCCTGGACCAGCCCTTCTGGCGCCCCGCTCAGCGTGGCGGCCATTCAGGGCAACGTTGAGCAGAGCATGAAGTGGGACCCGGAGCAGCTCAACGCGCAGTTGGCGCTGTACCGTGACATGAGCTTCACGTCCAAGCCTGTCGACCTGCTGGTATGGCCGGAAACCGCCGTGCCGGTGCTTAAGGAGTCGGTAGAGGGCTACCTGGGCATGATGGGCAAGTTTGCCGCCGATCGGCATACCGCGCTCATCACCGGTGTACCGATTCGCCAGGAAGTGCGCCATCAGAAGCGCTATTTCAACGGCATTACCGTAGTGGGCGAAGGCGACGGCACCTACTTGAAGCAGAAACTGGTGCCTTTCGGTGAGTACGTACCGCTGCAGGACATGCTGCGCGGGCTGATCGCGTTCTTTGACCTGCCCATGTCCGACTTCGCGCGCGGCCCGTCCGACCAGCCGATGCTGCAAGCCAAGGGCTATCAGATCGCACCGTTCATTTGCTACGAAGTGGTTTACCCGGAATTCGCCGCAGGCCTCTCGGCCCAGAGCGACCTGTTGCTGACCATCAGCAACGACACGTGGTTCGGGCGCTCCATCGGCCCGTTGCAGCATCTGCAGATGGCGCAGATGCGCGCGCTCGAAGCCGGTCGCTGGATGATCCGCGCCACCAATAATGGCGTGACCGGTCTGATCAACCCGTTTGGGCAGATTACCGCGCAGATCCCGCAGTTCGAACGCGGCATTCTGTACGGCGAAGTGGTGCCGATGCACGAGCTCACGCCGTATCTGCAATGGCGCTCGTGGCCGCTGATCATCGTGTGCCTGGTGTTGTTTGGTTGGGCGTTGCTGGCAGGTCGGATGGCCAAAACCGTCTAACGACACAATGCAAAGCCAATGCGGGAGGAGGCTTGCTCCTCCCACATTTGCCTGCGGTGTTATCGATAGAACAACCGATACCCCACCTGCCCTACCGCCTCGTTGATCAATTGCCCGCTCTGCCACACCGACTTGAACTCGGGCATCCAGCCGCCCAGCGGCCGGGCGTTGTCCACGCCCAGGAACCCCACCGGCGCGGGCACGACGGTAAAGCCGGCCTTTTCAAAACTCCACACCGAACGCGGCATGTGCCAGGCCTGGGTCACGACGACCACGCGCTTGATGCCCTGGGGCAACAGCACCTCGGCACTCATCTGCGCGTTTTCCCAAGTGGTCCGGCTGCGTTCTTCCTTCCAGCGCACGGTCACACCGAAGTCATCCTGCAGCGACACCGCCATCAACTGCGCTTCGCTGGGCGGCGTGCCGTAATGCAGGCCGCCGGTGGTCAGCACCGGCAACCCCGATGCCTTGGCCAGGCGTGCGGCATAGCGCTGGCGCTCCAGGCCGATACCGGTAGGCTGGTCGGCGCCCCAGGCCGGGTCACCGCGCTCGCGCCCGGAGCCGAGCACGACAATGGCGTCGGCACGCTGGGCCAGGCTCGACCAATCCTCAAGGGCCAGCGGTGGCTCGGTCTCAAGCGCGCGCGCCCCCCACTCCACCATCACGGGCAGGCTGATCAGCCACATACCGCCAAACCCGAGGGCAAAGCACGCGCCGGCCAGCCTGGGACGGCTGCGACGAAACCACCAGGCAAGCGCCAGCAACAGCAAAAGGATGCCGGGCGGCAGGAGCAACTGTTTGATGAAATAGCGAATAGGCATCGGGCATCTCCATAGATGCCCGAAGCCTAAGGTGTAGCGCGGTTCAGCGACAGCCCTGACGGTGACATTTGTGACGGTGTACAAGGGTGCTGTTCATGGGGAGAGCTTATTGCTTGCGGGCGGACCGAAACCTTTCCCGACCACGACCCTCGGACACATCCTTGAGCCACACCACCTTGGCAGAGTGCGTGGGCTCCTTGACCGGCGGGGTTGCCAGGGGAGGCGCACTGCGCTTGTTGCGTTCCAGGTAAGCCTTGATCAGTTCCAACTCCGCGCGGCTCAAACCGCGCAGCTCCAACTCAACAGGCCGCTCATCCCGCAATCGGCCAGCCGTTCTCGCTGCATCCAATGCACGACCCAATCGGTCGATCAGTCCTTCGTAGATTTCCGGTTTCGTTGCGATTCGCTGCGATTCAACCATCCCCTCACCTCATTGAAGAAAGACTTGCTCCCCAATAAACAGCGTAGCCCCCGTGGCTGCGCCTGCCCGGCGCCGCGACAGACGGCCTCGGGCGCGCAATCAGGGTTTCCCTCGATAGAGTGGGGTCATGTATGCTACGGCGCTTCCTGTAACTCCACTTCCCGCAGGTTCGGGCACCGACGCGCCGCTTTTGGGTGTCGATCTCCCTGGACAATGCACCGAAGAGGATTAGGCCACCCCTATTCAGTTCAAAAAGTAGCCATGCACGAACAATATCAGCCCCGTGAAATAGAAAATGCCGCCCAAGCCTTCTGGGACGAGCAGAAGTCCTTTGAAGTCAGTGAACAGCCGGGCAAGGAGACGTTCTACTGCCTGTCGATGTTCCCTTACCCCAGCGGCAAGCTACACATGGGGCACGTGCGTAACTACACCATCGGCGACGTGATCTCACGCTACCAGCGCATGCAAGGCAAGAACGTACTGCAACCCATGGGTTGGGACGCCTTCGGCATGCCGGCAGAAAACGCCGCGATGAAAAACAACGTAGCGCCCGCCAAGTGGACCTACGAAAACATCGCCTACATGAAGACCCAGCTGCGCAGCCTGGGCCTGGCGGTGGACTGGTCGCGCGAAGTGACCACCTGCAAGCCGGATTACTACCGCTGGGAACAATGGCTGTTCACTCGCCTGTTCGAAAAAGGCGTGATCTATAAAAAGAGCGGCACCGTGAACTGGGACCCGGTCGACCAGACCGTGCTGGCCAACGAGCAGGTGATCGACGGTCGCGGCTGGCGCTCCGGCGCGCTGATCGAAAAGCGCGAAATCCCGATGTACTACTTCAAGATCACCGCCTACGCCGATGAGCTGTTGTCGAGCCTGGATGATCTGCCGGGCTGGCCGGAGCAGGTCAAGACCATGCAGCGCAACTGGATCGGCAAATCCAAGGGCATGGAAGTGCAATTCCCGTACAACGTCGACTCCATCGGCGAAGCGGGCACCCTCAAGGTGTTCACCACCCGCCCGGACACCCTGATGGGCGCGACCTACGTCGCCGTGGCCGCCGAACACCCGTTGGCCACCCAGGCCGCACAGAACAACCCTGAGCTGCAGGCGTTCATCGCCGAATGCAAAGGTGGCAGCGTGGCCGAAGCCGACGTCGCCACCCAGGAGAAAAAAGGCCTGCCGACCGGCCTGTTCGTCGAGCACCCACTGACCGGCGAAAAATTGCCGGTATGGGTCGCCAACTACGTGCTGATGCACTACGGCGATGGCGCGGTCATGGCCGTGCCGGCTCACGATGAACGCGATTTCGAATTCGCCACCCAGTACAACCTGCCGATCAAATCAGTCGTGCGCACCAGCTCGGGCGATACCAACCCGGCACCGTGGCAGGACGCCTACGGCGAGCACGGCACGCTGATCAATTCCGGCGAGTTCGACGGCCTGGATTTCGCCGGCGCTTTCGACGCTGTCGAAGTGGCGTTGATCAAGAAAAACCTTGGTGCCTCGCGCACTCAGTTCCGCCTGCGCGACTGGGGCATCAGCCGCCAGCGCTACTGGGGCTGCCCGATCCCGATCATCCACTGCGCCAGCTGCGGCGACGTGCCGGTGCCGGAAGATCAACTGCCGGTAGTTCTGCCTGAAGACGTAGTGCCGGACGGCGCCGGTTCGCCGCTGGCGCGCATGCCCGAGTTCTACGAATGCAGCTGCCCGAAATGCGGCCAGCCGGCCAAGCGTGAAACCGACACCATGGACACCTTCGTCGAGTCCTCGTGGTACTACGCGCGCTACGCCTCGCCTCACTACGAAGGCGGCCTGGTGGAAAAAACCGCAGCCGACCATTGGCTGCCGGTGGACCAGTACATCGGGGGTATCGAACACGCCATCCTTCACCTGCTGTATGCGCGTTTCTTCCACAAGCTGATGCGTGACGAAGGCCTGGTGACATCCAACGAGCCGTTCAAGAATCTGCTGACCCAGGGCATGGTGATCGCCGAGACCTACTATCGCCGTGAAGCCAATGGCGCCTATACCTGGTTCAACCCGGCGGACGTCGAGCTGGAGCGTGACAGCAAAGCCAAGGTCATCAGCGCCAAACTGATCGCCGACGGCCTGCCGGTGGAAATCGGTGGCACCGAGAAGATGGCCAAGTCCAAGAACAACGGCGTCGACCCGCAGTCGATGATTGACCAGTTCGGCGCCGACACTTGCCGCCTGTTCATGATGTTCGCCTCGCCGCCTGACATGAGCGCCGAATGGTCCGACTCCGGCGTGGAAGGTTCGCACCGCTTCCTCAAGCGCGTCTGGCGCCTGGCCCATGCCCACGTAAGCCAGGGCCTGCCGGCCAGGCTGGACGTAGCCGCGTTGAACGACGAGCAGAAAGCCATTCGCCGCAGCATCCACCTGGCCATCAAGCAAGCCAGCCAGGACGTGGGCCAGAACCACAAGTTCAACACCGCCATTGCCCAGGTGATGACGCTGATGAACGTGCTGGAAAAAGTCCCGCAGGCTACCGAGCAGGACCGCGCGCTGGTACAGGAAGGCCTGGAAACCGTCACCCTGCTGCTGGCTCCGATCACGCCGCACATCAGCCACGAACTGTGGAGCCGCCTTGGCCACAGCGACGCCGTCATCGACGCCCGCTGGCCGGTGGCCGATGACAGCGCCCTGGTCCAGGACACGCTGCAACTGGTGATCCAGGTCAACGGCAAACTGCGTGGCCAGATCGACATGCCGGCCAGCGCCAGCCGCGAAGACGTCGAAGCGGCCGCGCGCAGCAATGAGAACGTGCTGCGCTTTACCGAAGGCCTGACGATTCGCAAAGTAATCGTTGTGCCTGGCAAACTGGTCAATATCGTCGCCAGCTAATCGGATCGGGCGCAGGGCTTGAGCCCTGCGCCGAATTAAACCTTCGGGGCCGCGATAAGGCCCGCCTGGTTTCAAGGGGAGCAACAAAATGATCAAACGCAATCTGCTGGTTATGGGCCTTGCCGTGCTGCTGAGCGCTTGCGGCTTCCAGCTGCGCGGTACCGGCACCAACGACCTGACGATCAAGGAACTGGATCTCAGTGCCCGCAACGCCTACGGCGAAACCGTGACGCAACTGCGTCAGGTCCTGGAAAACAGCGGCGTGCGCGTCTACGCCGGTGCGCCCTACAAGCTGGTGCTGGTGGACGAGAAAGAAACCCAGCGTAACCTGAGCTACGCCAGTGCAGGCCGTGCCTCGGACGTCGAACTGAGCACCCTGCTCATGTTTGAAGTGCAGGGCCGTGACCACCTGCCGTTGATGGGTGACAAGATCCAGGTGCAGAAGGTCGTGAGCCACGATGGCAACAACCTGGTGGGTTCGGATTCGGAAGTTATCCAAGTGCGCAAGGAAATGCGTCGCGAGCTGATCCAGCGCATGATGCTGCGCCTGCAATTGCTCACTCCGCAGCAGTTGGAGGAGCTGCAACGTACGGCTGACAACAAGGCCAAGGCCGAAGCCGATGCCCTGAAAGCAGCCCAAGAGTACGAAGACAACACGCCGAAACAATCGCCTGTCGAAGTACCGGTTCCGGTCGAGTAAGCCCGACGGGGCGCCCCAGGCGCCCCGTTCGCCCTGCCTATGAAACTCGCTCCCGCCCAACTCGCCAAACACCTGCAAGGTGGCCTTGCGCCTGTCTATATTGTCAGCGGCGATGACCCGCTGCTGTGCCAGGAAGCCGCGGACGCCATTCGCACGGCCGCACGCCAGCAAGGTTTCGATGAACGCCAGGTTTTCAGCGCGGACGCCAGTTTCGACTGGGGCACGTTGCTGCAAGCTGGTGCGAGCATGTCGTTGTTCGCCGAAAAGCGCCTGCTGGAACTGCGCCTGCCTTCGGGCAAGCCCGGTGACAAAGGCGCCGCCGCCTTGATGGAATACTGCGCGCGCCCCGCAGAGGACACCGTGCTGCTGATCAGCCTGCCCAAACTCGACGGCAGTGCGCAGAAAACCAAATGGGGCAAGGCCCTGGTCGAAGGTGCACAGACCCAGTTCATCCAGATCTGGCCGGTGGACAGCAACCAGTTGCCGCAATGGATTCGCCAGCGCCTGTCTCAATCGGGGCTGGCAGCGACCCAGGACGCGGTCGAGCTGATTGCGGCACGGGTCGAAGGCAACTTGCTCGCCGCCGCCCAGGAGATCGAAAAGCTCAAGCTGATGGCAGAAGACGGGCAGATTACCGTCGAAACCGTCCAGGGCGCCGTGGCGGATAGCGCGCGCTTTGACGTATTCGGACTGGTGGATGCGATTCTCAACGGCGAACCCGCCCACGCCCTGCGCATGCTCGAAGGCCTGCGCGGCGAAGGGGTGGAGCCGCCGGTGATTCTGTGGGCCCTGGCCCGTGAATTGCGGGTGCTGGCCAATATTTCCCTGCAATACAGCCAGGGCACGCCGCTGGACAAGTGCTTCAGCCAGGCCCGGCCGCCGATATGGGACAAGCGCAAACCCTTGATGAGCAAAGCCCTGCAACGGCACTCGGCGCAACGCTGGGCGCAACTGTTGCTGGAAGCTCAGCGCATCGATGCGCAGATCAAAGGACAAGCGGCCGGCTCGCCGTGGATGAGCCTGAGTCGTCTGGCGCTGCTGATGTCCGGGCAACGCCTGACACTTCCCGCCGAATAACCCTCCCACCTGTTGACCGCGTTAACATTTCGAAAAACGTGTCGGGCTTTACAGCGGTCAAACTTCGGCAGATGATTTGCGCCGTTGTAACCACCTATCGAGAGTACCGACCATGAGCAAAAAGCCATCCAAGCATGGCCCCAACAAGGCCAAATCCATCATCGCCCAGCCACTGTTCCGCAGCCGTCAGGAACGCGCCGGCAAGGGCAAAGGCAGTTACCGCCGCGAAGCCTTCCAGTCTAACAGCTGGGAGGCTTCTTACTTTCTGGCTGCCTGAAGGCAAGCGCCCCTTTGGCATGATAAGGTCTGCACCTGATTTGTAATCCCTGGACCTGTGCATGCCCTCTAGTCTTTCCCGTCGTTGGCACCTGCGCCAATTGATTGCTGCCTCCAGCCTCATCCTGCTCGTCGCCTGCGCGGAAAAACCTACCGCCGCCGACGCCCAGCCCCTGCCCTCACTCCAGACCGCCCCTGTGGTAGCGCCCGCTGTCGTGGCCCCGCTGGCCGTGGACAACCTGGATATCCAACCGACCCAGACCTTTGCCGAATGGCAGGCCGGCTTTCGTGTGGAGGCCCTGAAGGCCGGCATCGCGCCTGCGGTGTTCGACACGGCCTTCGCCAATGTCACCCCTGACATGGCGGTGATACGCGCCGACCGCAGCCAACCGGAATTTTCTCGCCCGGTTTGGGAATACCTCGACGGCGCCCTGTCGCCGGTACGCGTGCGCAATGGCCAGGCGCTGCTGATCAAATATGCCGACATCCTGCAAAGCATCGAACAACGCTATGGCGTCGACCGTCAGGCATTGGTTTCGGTGTGGGGCATGGAAAGTAACTTCGGCCAGTTCCAGGGCAACAATTCGGTGATCCGCTCCCTGGCGACCCTGGCCTACGAAGGCCGCCGACCGGCGTTTGCCCAGGCGCAATTGCTGGCGGCGCTGCAGATCATCCAACACGGCGATATCGCCGCCGACCAGATGAAGGGTTCCTGGGCCGGGGCCATGGGCCAGACCCAATTTATCCCGACCACCTACAACACCCACGCCGTGGACTTTGACGGCGACGGCCGCCGCGATATCTGGAACAGCCCGGCGGACGCCCTCGCCTCCACCGCTCACTACCTGCAAAGCTCCGGCTGGCAGAAAGGCCAGCCGTGGGGCTTTGAGGTCAAGCAACTGCCATCCAGCTTCGATTACGCCCTGGCGGACGGCGGCACGCGCAAGACCGTCGCCGAATGGCTGAAATTGGGCATCCAATTGCCACCGGGCGCCAGCATGCCGCCCAACGTCGATCAACTCTCCGCCGCGCTGCTGCTGCCGGCGGGTTACCGTGGCCCGGCGTTCCTGGTACTGGATAACTTCCGCGCGATCCTCAAGTACAACAACTCATCGTCCTATGCGCTGGCGGTCGGCCTACTGTCCGAGCGCTTTGGCGGCGGTGGCGTGATTCGTGGCGAATGGCCGAAGGATGAACTGCCCCTGAGCCGCACGCAGCGCATTGACCTGCAGACGGCACTCAGCGCCAAAGGCTATGACGCGGGCAACCCGGACGGCATCATTGGCGCCAATACCCGCAAGGCCATTCGCGCGGCGCAGCAGGCACTGGGCTGGCCGGCGGATGGGTATCCGACGGTGAAGTTGCTGGAATCGCTGCAGAGCCGCTAGATCTGCTGATGGCGACTATCGCTATCGGGGGCAAGCCCCCTCCCACAGTTGACCGAGTTGTCATATCGATCACTGATCAATGTGAGAGAGGGCTTGCCCCCTCCCACAGCTGACCGAGTTGTCATGTCGATCACTGATCAATGTGAGAGGGGGCTTGCCCCCTCCCACAGCTGACCGAGTTGTCATGTCGATCACTGATCAATGCGGGAGGGGGCTTGCCCCTCCCACAGCTGACCGAGTTGTCATGTCGATCACTGATCAATGTGAGAGAGGGCTTGCCCCTCCCACAGCTGACCGAGTTGTCATGTCGATCACTGATCAATGTGGGAGGGGGCTTGCCCCCTCCCACAGCTGACCGAGTTGTCATGTCGATCACTGATCAATGTGAGAGGGGGCTTGCCCCCGATGGCGGTTTAGCGAGTGATCCCAGATTCAAAGTGTAACGACCACATCCTGCTCCAACACCACCCGCTGCTCTCCCGCATCCAGCCGCACCCACGCGCCCATCGGCAGGGTCAGGTTCGGATCGCAATGCCCACTGCGCCAGCCGGCCAGCACCGGAATGCACAACGGTTCAACTGTCTGTTTGAGCAGGCGCTGCAGCGCGACGTTATCCACTCCCGCCACGTCCCCGACCAGCACCCCAGCTACCTGAGCCAACTTGCCCGCCAGGCGCAAATGCGTGAGCAGACGATCGATGCGATAGATCGGCTCGTTGACGTCCTCGATAAACAGGATGATGCCTTGCGCATCGATTTCGTAAGGCGTACCCATCACCGCCGCAATCATCGACAGGTTGCCTCCCAGCAGACGCCCACAGGCAATGCCGGGCTCAAGAGTGGTCAGCGGGTAGGCCACGGGGTGCGTCAGCACGCTGCCAGCGCCCAGTTGCCCACGCAGCAGGCTGAACAATGAGGATTCGGTAGGTTGCTGCTTGTCGCCGAGCAGGTCGGCATTGAGCATCGGCCCGTGAAAGGTCACGAAGCCCGCGTGGCGATTGATAGCCAGGTGCAGGGCGGTGATGTCGCTATAGCCGACAAATGGCTTGGGATTGGCGCGCAGAAGGTCGAAGTCCAAACAGTCCAACAGCCGTGGCGTGCCGTAGCCGCCCCGCAGGCAGAAGATCGCATCGATTTCAGGGTCGGCGAAAGCGGCGTGCAGGTCACGCAAGCGCACCTCATCGCTGCCGGCAAGGTAGCCGTCGCGTTCATACACCCCAGGAAAAATTTGCAGACCATAGCCGCGGGTGCGCATCCATTGGCCAGCCTTTTCAACATCCAGCGCGGCGGGGCCGGCAGGTGCAATCAGGGCGATGGTGCCTTCGGAACGAAGGGCTGGAACGGCAATGGTCATACACAACTCTCCCTGGTTAACGCAGTACGAATGTGGGAGAGGGCTTGCCCCGATAGCGGTGGATCAGCCAGCACAGGAGTGACTGACCTACCGCTATCGGGGGCAAGCCCCCTCCCACATAAGCCCCTCCCACTCCGGATCTAAACTCCGATCAGGAGATCAGGCTTGCCTTGACCAGCTTGGCCTGCTCGTCAGCGTGGTACGAAGAACGTACCAGCGGGCCCGATGCCACGTTCTTGAAGCCCATCTTGTAGCCTTCCTCGGCGAACCAGGCGAAGGTGTCCGGGTGCACAAAACGCTGTACCGGCAAGTGATTGCGCGACGGCTGCAGGTACTGACCCAGGGTCAGCATGTCGATGTCGTGTTCGCGCATGCGCTGCATGACTTCGATCACTTCCTCGTCGGTCTCGCCCAACCCCAGCATCAGGCCGGATTTGGTCGGGATGTGCGGCATCATCTGCTTGAATTTCTGCAGCAGGGTCAGCGACCACTGGTAGTCCGAACCCGGACGCGCAGCCTTGTACAGGCGCGGCACGGTTTCCAGGTTGTGGTTGAACACATCCGGTGGCTCGGCGGCGGTGATTTCCAGCGCCACGTCCATACGGCCCCGGTAATCCGGCACCAGGGTTTCGAGCACGACGTTGGGCGACAGCTTGCGGATTTCTCGGATGCAGTCGGCAAAGTGCTGGGCACCGCCGTCACGCAGATCGTCGCGGTCTACCGAGGTGATCACCACGTATTTGAGTTTAAGGTCGGCGATGGCGATGGCCAGGCTTTGCGGCTCGTTGACATCCAGCGGCTTCGGCCGGCCGTGGCCGACGTCGCAGAATGGGCAGCGACGGGTGCAGATGTCACCCATGATCATGAAGGTGGCGGTGCCGCCGGAGAAGCACTCGCCCAGGTTCGGGCAGGAGGCCTCTTCGCACACGCTGTGCAACTTGTGTTTGCGCAGCAGGGCCTTGATACGGTCGACTTCCGGCGAGACCGGGATGCGCACGCGGATCCAGTCGGGCTTTTTCGGCAGTTCGGTGGTCGGAATGATCTTCACCGGGATGCGTGCAACCTTCTCGGCGCCGCGCAGCTTGACACCGGCTTCCACCTTGGCACGCGGGGCCGGGGCCGGACGCTCGGTAACGTCCAGCGTCGGGATCATGGTTTGCACTGCATCAGTAGTCATAATCAGTCGATTCCGCCCGTGAGGGTCGTCTGCTCAGCATAGTCGAGGTGTTTGACGAGCTGCGCACGCAGCCGGGCACTTACCTCGGCAAATTTAATCGGTGTGACATGCTCGCTCAGTTGTGTCATCGCCAACCCCGCATAACCGCACGGGTTGATGCGTCGGAACGGTGCCAGGTCCATGTCCACGTTCAGGGCCAGGCCATGAAAGGAACAGCCGTGGCGGATCCGCAGCCCCAGGGAGGCGATTTTCGCACCGTCCACATACACCCCCGGAGCATCCGGCTTGGCGGCGGCGGTCACGCCATAACTGGCCAGCAGCTCGATCAGGCAAGCCTCGATGCGGCTGACCAGATCACGCACACCAAACCCCAGCTTGCGCACGTCCAACAACAGGTAAGCGACAAGCTGACCGGGCCCATGGTAAGTCACTTGGCCACCTCGGTCGACCTGCACCACCGGAATATCCCCCGGCAGCAACAGGTGTTCGGCCTTGCCGGCCTGGCCCTGGGTAAATACCGGCGGGTGCTCCACCAGCCAGACCTCATCCGGTGCCGACGTGCCGCGCTCGTTGGTGAAGCGCTGCATGGCATGCCACACGGGCTCGTAGGCCATCTGGCCGAGCTCGCGAAAGCCCAGGACCTGCGGCATCACAACACCATGTGTACGAAGCCGGTGGCCCGCAGTTCACTGTTGATATTGTAGAGCTGGTCCTGATCCGTCGCCACGATGTGCAACTGGATCGTGGTGTATTTACCGTTGGTACTGGAGCGTTCGTCCACACGGTTGTCGTTGATCGTGGCGTGTTTACGCACGATGTCGAGGATCTTGTCTTTGTTGCCAACACCGGTATCGCTGATCACCTTGACGGGATAATCCGTCACCGGGAACTCGATCTTGGGCGCCTTTACTTCTTTATCGGTCATGGCAGAACAGCCTCGTAAGCGGTAAGCCGTGGCGACGGCAAAGCCCCGCGTCTTATCAACGCGGGGCTTTGCAGGTGCACACAATCAGTTGAACAAGCCGTAGAAGAATAGACGGATGCTATCCCACACGCGGCGGAAGATACCACCTTCGTCGACGGCGTCCAGCGCGATCAGGTCGGCGCTGTGCACCACCTTGTCGTCCAGTTTCACTTCGACTTTACCGATCACGTCGCCCTTGGCGATCGGCGCAACCAATTGCGGGTTCATGGTCATGCTGGCAGCGAGCTTTTTCAGCTGGCCTTTAGGCATGGTCAGGGTCAGGTCTTCGGCCAGGCCGGCCTTGACCTGGGAGGTCGCGCCTTTCCACACCGGCGCGGTCGCCAGCTCAGCACCCTTCTGGTAGAAGGTCTGGGTTTCGAAGAAACGGAAGCCATAGGTCAGCAGTTTCTGTGTCTCGGCCGCACGGGCCTGTTCGCTGTTGGTACCGAACACCACGGCGATCAGGCGCTGGCCGTCACGTACCGCCGAGGACACCATGCAGTAGCCGGCCTCTTCGGTGTGGCCGGTTTTCAGACCGTCGACGGTCTTGTCGCGCCACAGCAGCAGGTTGCGGTTAGGCTGCTTGATGTTGTTCCAGAAGAACTCCTTCTGGGAGTAGATCGCGTAGTGCACCGGGTCGACGCGGATGATCGCGCGCGCCAGGATCGCCATGTCATGAGCCGACGAGTAGTGCTCTGGGTTCGGCAGGCCGGTCGGGTTCATGAAGTGGCTGTTGGTCATGCCCAGGTCGGCCACGGTTTTGTTCATCATGTCGGCGAACGCGTCTTCGCTGCCGGCGATATGCTCGGCCAGGGCGACGCTGGCGTCGTTGCCGGACTGGATGATGATGCCGTGCAGCAGGTCGCTCACGGTGACCTGCGAGCCCACCTTGATGAACATCCGCGAACCGCCGGTACGCCAGGCGTTTTCGCTGACGGTCACCGGATCGTTTTCGCCGATCTGGCCGCGACGGATTTCCAGGGTCGCGATATAGGCGGTCATCAGCTTGGTCAGGCTGGCCGGCGGCAGGCGCTGGTCACCGTTGTTCTCGACCAGCACGTTGCCGCTGGCGGCATCCATGAGCACCCAGGCCTTGGCGGCCAGTTGCGGTGAAGCCGGCACCATTTCAACCGCCCAGGCGGCCGGGGTGATGATCAGCGAGATAAGCAGGCACGTGCGTTTGGCTAAGGTGGTGATGTTCATCCGTCTCTCGAAATTGCTTATGGAAACTTGCCCTCGCGGGCAAAACTTATTCAGACAGCCCGCTACCAGACTGTCGCGTGTTCGGTTGCCCGCTCACCCCTTGCTCCCGGGTTTTTATTGTTCAAACGAGCCAACAACCAGGGCCCAGGCCCGCGTACGCGCCTGAACCATCAATCCATTACTGCTTACTCGGCGGTGACCAGGCTGGGTTGCCCCAGGTTGGCCAGACGCACGCTGTTCTGCACTTGTGCAACCTCGCTCGGCGAGCCGATCGGGCCCATTCGCACGCGGTGCAGGGTCTGCTGGTTGCGCACGATAGAGCTGATGAACACCGGCGCATTGACCATGCTGCTGAGCTTGGACCTTAACAGTTCCGCCGCATCCGGGTTGGCAAAAGCGCCGACCTGCAGGTATTGCCCGCCCGCCAGAGAGGCACCCGGCGCGGCCTGAGGCACGGCCACGGTGTCCGGGGCATGCTGTTGCGGCGGCGGCGTCCACTGTTCGACCTTGCCCGCCGACGCGGTGATCTGCGGTTGCGGGGTCTGCGGCTCGTTGAGCATCAACGGCGCCGGCTTGCCGCGCTGGGCCCAGTACTGCGCGGGGTCGATGCCTTCGACCTTGACCCGCGCGGTGCCGGTTTCGGCGTAGCCGAGCTTTTTGGCGGCGGCGTAGGACAAGTCGATGATGCGATCCGAATAGAACGGCCCACGGTCATTGACCCGCAGGATCACCGTGCGGTGGTTGTCCAGGTTGGTCACGCGTACATAGCTTGGCAACGGCAGGGTCTTGTGGGCTGCGCTCATGCCGTACAGGTCATACACTTCGCCATTGGCGGTGTTCTGGCCATGGAACTTGGTGCCGTACCAGGACGCCGTGCCGGACTGCACGTAGGTCTTGGAGTCCTGCAGCGGAAAGTAGGTCTTGCCCAGCACTGTGTAAGGGTTGGCCTTGTAGGCACCGGTGTGCAGGGTCGGTGTGGCGTCGGGAATCTTCGACACATCCACATCCCACCACGGCGCACCGTCTTTGTGCGCGCGGTTGATGTCCAGGCCAGGCTGAGACCGGACAACAGTGCCGCCGGACTTCTGCGCCGGACCGCGACTGGTGGAGGTGGAACAGCTGACAACCAGCAAGGACAACGCGGTGAACGCCACCAGCTTGAGCGGTTTATTGAACGGCGATGCCCGCATTACTTGTTGCCCCGTGCTTGGACCAGCATGTCTGACAGCTGATGCACGGCCATGGCGTACATCACACTGCGGTTATAACGCGTGATTGCGTAGAAATTCTTCAGGCCCATCCAGTATTCAGGGCCGTTTTCGCCTTCCAGGCGAAACGCCGTTACCGGCATGTCGTCGTGGGGCGCATTCTGACTCGACCAACCCAGCGCCCGCAACTCCCCGACCGTTCTGGCCGGCTCGATGCCCTGGGTCAGGCCCTCGTCGGCGCGCTCCCCGCTGACGTCCGCCCGCACCACCACCGGTTCGCCGGCAACCCAGCCGTGGCGCTTGAAGTAGCTGGCCACGCTGCCGATGGCATCGTCGGGGTTACTCCAGATATTGATGTGGCCGTCGTTGTCGAAATCCACCGCGTAGGCGCGAAAGCTGCTCGGCATGAATTGCGGCAAGCCCATCGCGCCGGCATACGAGCCCTTGAGCGTCAGCGGGTCGACCTGCTCTTCGCGGGCCAGCAGCAGGAATTCGCGCAGCTCCTTGCGGAAGAACTCGGCACGCGGCGGGTAATCGAAGCCCAGGGTCGACAAGGCGTCGACCACCCGGTAGCTGCCGGTATTACGCCCGTAAAAGGTCTCGATGCCGATGATCGACACAATCACCTGGGCCGGCACACCGTATTCCTGCTCGGCGCGGGTCAGGGCGGCTTCATGCTGGCGCCAGAAGTCCACGCCACGGGCCACGCGGGCATCGGTGAGGAACATCGGGCGATAGTCCTTCCATTGCTTCACACGTTCGGCGGGGCGGGAAATGGCGTCGAGGATCGCCTGCTTGCGCTGGGCTTCGCGGAACACGCCCATCAGTTGCTCACCGGCGAAACCATAGTCGCGGGTCATTTCACCGACAAATTCGGCGACCTGAGGTGAACCATCGTAGTCACCGGCCAGCGTCTCCTGCGTTGCCCCCAGCAGCCCAATCAGGCCCATCCAGGACGCATGCCGAGTCGCCCAGCCGCGCATTACTTGCATTGACATCTTCACCTTATTCAAACCTGTGCGATCCACTTGCGATGCGTATGAATCGACATCAAAACCCCAAACGCTGACATCAACGTCACCAGCGAAGTTCCGCCGTAGCTAATGAACGGCAACGGCACCCCAACCACCGGCAGCAGGCCACTGACCATACCGATGTTGACGAAAACGTAAACAAAAAACGTCATGGTCAAACTGCCTGCGAGCAATTTGCCGAACAGCGTCTGCGCCTGGGCGGTAATCACCAGGCCGCGACCGATCAACAGCAAATAGATCAGCAGCAAGGCGCAGATCCCCACCAGGCCGAACTCTTCGCCTAACACGGCGATGATGAAGTCGGTGTGGCTCTCGGGCAAGAAATCCAAGTGCGACTGGGTGCCCAACAGCCAGCCCTTGCCAAACACCCCACCCGAACCGATTGCCGCCTTGGACTGGATGATGTTCCAGCCGGTGCCCAGCGGGTCGCTTTCCGGATCGAGGAACGTGAGGATCCGCTGCTTCTGGTAGTCATGCATAAAGAAAAACCACATCGCCACCGCCACCGGCACCGCGGCAGCCAGCACGCTGAGAATCCAGCGCCAGCGCAGCCCGCCCATGAACAGCACGAACGCACCGCCGGCCAGGATCAGCAGCGAAGTACCGAGATCGGGCTGGCGCACAATCAGGATAAAGGGCACGCCGATCAGGATCAGGCTGATGCCTACGTGCTTGAGCTGCGGCGGCAACGTGCGCTTGGACAGGTACCAGGCGATAGTGGCCGGCATCAGGATCTTCATGAATTCCGACGGCTGGAAGCGAATCACCCCTGGAATGTTGATCCAGCGCGTGGCGCCCATGGCGTTATGGCCCATCACGTCCACCACCACCAGCAACAACACGCCGACCACATAGCCCAGCGGCACCCAGCGCGCCATGAAGCGCGGCTCCAGCTGGGCGATCACCACCATCGACAACAGGCCCAGGCCGAACGACGACGCTTGCTTGATCAGCAGGTCCCAGTTCTTGCCACTGGCCGAATACAGCACAAACAGACTGCCGGCCGCCAGCGTCAGCAGCAGGATCAGCAACGGACCATCGATGTGCATGCGCTGCAGCAACGTCGCGCGGCGACGCATCACATCCTCGCTGGAGAGGATGCGGTCAAAATTACTCTTCACTGGCCGTAACCTCGGTGGTTGAAGGGGGGCCGCCATATTCAGGCTTGAGCCTGCCGTCCTCGGCCAGCAGCCAGGCGTCCATCACCTGGCGCACCACAGGCGCGGCGACGCCGGAACCGGACTCGCCGTTCTCGACCATCACCGCCACCACGATTTTCGGGTCGTCGGCCGGCGCAAAGCCGACAAACAACGCGTGGTCGCGGTGGCGTTCCTGGACCTTGGAACGGTCGTATTTCTCGCCCTGCTTGATCGCCACCACCTGGGCGGTACCGCTCTTGCCCGCAATGCGGTATTGCGCGCCGATCGCTGCCTTGCGCGCCGTACCGCGCGCGCCGTGCATCACCTGCTGCATGCCGTGGTTGACCTTGGTCCAGTCCGATGGGTCGCGCAGCACAATGTCCGGGATCGGGTTCTCATCCACCGGCTTTTCGCCTTCGATGGTCCTGGCCAGGTGCGGACGGTTCCACACGCCTTTGTTGGCCACCAGCGCGGTAGCCTGGGCCAGTTGCAACGGCGTCGCCTGCATGTAGCCCTGACCGATCCCCAGGATCAGGGTTTCGCCCGGGAACCACGCCTGGCGGCGCGTCGCGCGCTTCCACTCCCGCGACGGCATCAGGCCTGGGGACTCTTCGAACATGTCCAGGGAGACTTTCTGCCCGAGGCCGAACTTGCCCATGTAGGCCGACAGACGATCGATGCCCAGCTTGTGGGCCAGGTCATAAAAATAGGTGTCGTTGGAGCGCATGATCGCGGTGTCCAGGTCGACATAGCCGTCACCGGTACGGTTCCAGTTACGGTACTTGTGATCGTAATTGGGCAACATGTAGTAACCGGGGTCGTATACCCGACTGGAAGCGGTCACCACACCGGCGTCCAGACCTGCAATCGCCACCGCCGGCTTGATCGTCGAACCCGGCGGATACAGGCCACGCAGCACCCGGTTGAACAGCGGCCGATCGATGGAATCGCGTAGCTCGGCGTAGGCCTTGAAGCTGATACCGGTCACGAACAGGTTGGGGTCGAAGCTGGGCTGGCTGACCATGGCCAGCACTTCGCCCGTCTTCGGGTCCAGCGCCACCACGGCGCCACGCCGGCCACCCAGGGCCATCTCGGCGGCTTCCTGCAGCTTGATGTCCAGGCTCAGCACGATGTCCTTGCCCGGCACCGGGTCGGTCCGCTTGAGCACCCGCAACACGCGGCCGCGCGCGTTGGTCTCGACTTCTTCGTAACCCACCTGGCCGTGCAGCTCGGGTTCGTAGAAACGCTCGATGCCGGTCTTGCCGATATGGTGGGTGCCGCTGTAATTGACGGGGTCGAGGGTTTTCAGCTCTTTCTCGTTGATGCGCCCCATATAGCCGACGGAGTGAGCAAAGTGCGGCCCCTGCGGGTAGTGCCGCACCAACTGCGCCACCACTTCCACGCCCGGCAGGCGGAACTGGTTCACCGCAATGCGGGCGATCTGCTCTTCGGTCAGCTCGAACAGAATCGGCACCGGCTCGAACGGTCGGCGCCCCTGCCTCATGCGTTTCTCGAAGATCACCCGGTCTTCCGGGGTCAGCTGCAGGACCTCGACAATGACGTCGAGCACTTGCTGCCAGTCGCCGGAACGCTCGCGGGTCATGCTGAGGCTGAAGCTGGGCCGGTTATCCGCCACCACTACGCCATTGCGGTCGAAAATCAGCCCACGGGTCGGCGGAATCGGCTGCACATGCACACGGTTGTTTTCCGACAGCGTGGAGTGATAGTCGTACTGGATCACCTGCAGGAAATACAGGCGCGCAATCAGTACCCCGATCAGCGTCACCACCATGATCGCGCCAAACACCACGCGCGCACGTACCAGACGTGCGTCTTTCTCATGGTCCTTGATGCGGATCGGCTGAGTCATCGGGAGGGGCGCAGACTATTTGTGATAAGGGTGCCCGGACAGAACTGTCCAGGCGCGATACAGCTGTTCACCGATCAGGATCCTTACCAACGGGTGCGGCAGCGTCAGTGCCGACAGCGACCAGCGCTGGTCCGCCCGCGCGCAGACTTCCGGCGCCAGCCCTTCCGGGCCACCGACCATGAAGTTGACGGTGCGCGAGTCCAGGCGCCAGCGGTCCAGTTCCACCGCCAACTGCTCGGTGCTCCAGGGCTTGCCGTGCACTTCCAGGGTGACGATGCGCTCGTTGGGGCCGACCTTGGCCAGCATGGCTTCGCCTTCCTGACGAATAAAGCGCGCCACGTCGGCATTCTTGCCCCGGGTGTTGAGCGGTATCTCCACCAGCTCCAGCGACAGCTCGGCGGGCAGACGCTTGGCATACTCATGCCAGCCTTCTTCCACCCACTTGGGCATGCGTGAACCGACAGCAATCAGACGCAGGCGCACAGCCGTTCCTTATTCCTGGTCTTTGTTGAGCTTGTCGAAGTGAGCGTGGCCCACTTCAGGGCTGTGGTGCTTGCCATCGGCGGCACGGCTCTGCTCGGCGCCTTTCCACAGACGCTCCAGGTCGTAGAACTGGCGGGCGTTGGACGTCATCATGTGGACGATCACGTCGTCCATGTCCAACAGCACCCAGTCGCTGTCGCCCTTGCCTTCTTCACCCAACGGCTTGACGCCCTGGGCTTTGACGGCTTCGCGCACCTTGTCCAGCATCGCGCCGATCTGGCGGTTGGAGGTACCGGTGGCGATGATCATGTAGTCGGTGATGCTCTGCTTATCGCGCACGTCCAGCACCTGGATGTCCTGGGCCTTCACATCTTCCAGGGCCGCCACGGCGACTTTTACCAGCTCTTCGCCGGCCAGTTCCGGACCGGTGTGGGCTTCTACCGGCAGAGGGGCGCTTTTGAAAGTGCCTTTGCGCTTAACTTTGCTTACGTCTTTGTTGGTCATATAAAACTCGTTTTGCTCGTATGTTCGGGCGCTCGCTGTACGACGTTTCGTACGTTCAAGCGCGCCTTTTCAGTTCGACGCACGGTAAAGCCCGTGCGCATCGATGTAGGCCAGGACCGCGTCAGGCACCAGGAACCGTACCGACTTCCCGCTGGCCAGCAGTTGACGGATCTGGGTGGCGGACACCGCAAGCGGGGTCTGCCAGACGAATGCAATATTCCCGTTCGGCCCGGTCAGGGCCAAGGGGTCACTTACCGACCGCGCGGCCAGCAGGTTGCGCAAGGCATCCGGCGGTTCGCTGTCGGCATCCGGGCGTTGCAGAACCAGGATGTGGCAATGCTGGAGGAGATCCTCCCAGCGATGCCAAGAGGGCAGGCCGCAAAATGCGTCCCAGCCCAAAAGCAGAAACAACTGGTCGTCCGCGGCCAGTTCGGCGCGCATCAGTTCCAGGGTGTCGACCGTGTAGGACGGTTTATCGCGCTTGAGTTCGCGGTCGTCCACCACCAACGGTGCAATGCCTTCCACCGCCAGACGCACCATTTCCAGACGCTGCTGGGGCGACACTTGCGGCGTGTCGCGATGGGGCGGCCGGAAATTGGGGATCAGACGCAGTTCATCCAGCGCCAGCGCGTCCGCCACCTCCAGCGCACTGCGCAGGTGGCCGATGTGCACAGGGTCGAAGGTACCGCCGAGCAGCCCGATACGCTTAGCCATCAAGTGCGCACATGCCCATCGCCGAACACCACATACTTCTCGCTGGTCAGGCCTTCGAGGCCCACCGGGCCGCGAGCATGGAGCTTGTCGGTGGAAATGCCGATCTCCGCGCCCAGGCCGTACTCGAAGCCGTCGGCAAAACGCGTCGAGGCGTTGACCATCACCGAAGCGGAGTCCACTTCATTAAGGAACCGGCGCGCATCGCTGAAATGCTCGGACACGATTGCGTCGGTGTGCTTGGAGCCATAGGTATTGATGTGTTCGATGGCCTGGTCCAGGTCGTCGACGATGCGGATCGACAGGATCGGCGCCGTGTATTCGGTGTACCAGTCCTGCTCGGTGGCTTCGATCACGTCGGCGCCCAGCAGCGCGCGGGTGCGCTCGCAACCACGCAGCTCCACGCCCTTGTCACGGTAGATGGCCGCCAGCGCTGGCAGCACGCGCTCGGCAATGCCGGCGTGCACCAGCAGGGTTTCCATGGTGTTGCACGGCGCGTAGCGATGGGTCTTGGCGTTGTCGGCGATGCGGATCGCCTTGTCGATATCGGCCGCGATGTCGATGTACACGTGGCAGACGCCATCCAGGTGCTTGATCACTGGCACCTTGGCATCGCGGCTCACGCGCTCGATCAGGCTCTTGCCACCGCGCGGCACGATGACGTCGACGAACTCCGGCATGGTGATCAAGGCACCGACGGCGGCGCGGTCGGTGGTTTCCACCACTTGCACCACTTCGGCGGGCAACTGGGCCACGGCCAGGCCCTGCTGGATGCAGGCGGCGATGGCACGGTTGGAATGGATGGCCTCGGAACCGCCACGCAGGATGGTGGCGTTACCGGACTTGAGGCACAGGCTCGCGGCGTCGATGGTCACGTTCGGGCGCGACTCATAGATGATGCCGATCACGCCCAGGGGCACGCGCATCTTGCCGACCTGAATACCGGAGGGCATGTAACGCATATCGCGGATTTCACCGATGGGGTCAGGCAGCTTGGCTACCTGACGCAGGCCTTCGATCATGTCGTCGATGCGCGCCGGGGTCAGCGCCAGGCGGTCCAGCAGAGCCGGCTCCAGACCATTGGCACGGCCGTTGGCCAGGTCCAGTTCGTTGGCGGCGGCCAGCTCGGAGCGCGAGGCATCCAGAGCGTCGGCGGCGGCCAGCAGGGCGCGATTTTTCTGCGCAGTGCTCGCACGGGCGATCAACCGCGACGCCTGGCGGGCAGCGCGACCCAGGCGGGTCATGTAGTCAAGAACGGACTCAGTCATGGTCGGGGAGTCTTGGCAAAGAGGAAAGCGGCAGATTATAGCCGTGACGCCGCCCGACTGACAGCGGTGAGGGGCGGATGGTCGAAATGAACTGTAAAAACATCGCCTTCAGCGGTAATTAAGGCGGGAGTTGTTATTATTCCGTCACATTTAGCCGCAATAACCCTTGGTGCCATGTCCCGCTTTGCCCCCGAACTCCCCGCCAGCGCCCTGCCCGACAGCTTCTTCGACCGCGATGCGCAATTGCTCGCGCGTGAATTGCTCGGAAAAGTCATCCGCCATCGCGTCGGCGACATCTGGCTTTCGGCGCGAATAATCGAAACCGAAGCGTATTACGCCGCTGAGAAAGGCAGCCATTCTTCACTCGGCTACACAGAAAAGCGTAAGGCTTTGTTTCTGGATGGCGGGCATATCTATATGTATTACGCACGCGGTGGCGACTCCCTGAACTTCAGCGCCCAGGGCCCCGGCAACGCGGTGCTGATCAAATCGGCCTACCCGTGGGTCGATGAGGTGTCCGGCCCGGACAGCCTGGCGCAGATGCTGCTCAATAATCCGGACGCCAAGGGCTTGCCGCGTCCTTCGCACACGCTGTGCGCCGGCCAGACACTGTTATGCAAGGCGCTGGGGTTGAAGGTACCGATGTGGGATGCCAAACGGTTTGACCAGGAGCGCCTCTATGTCGAAGACGTCGGCCAGACCCCGACGCAGATCATCCAGACCACCCGCCTGGGCATCCCCAGCGGCCGCGATGAACACCTGATGTACCGCTTCGTCGATGCGGGCTATGCGCCTTATTGCACGCGGAACCCGCTGCGCCGAGGCCAGGTCGAAGGCCGCGACTATTTTTTGCTGTGAATTCCCACGAACACCGATGGAGTGGATTGTATGGGCCAATGGCTCGATAGCATTACCGGCTGGCTGACCGTCAACCCGCAGTGGCTGGCCGTGGCGGTGTTTATCGTCGCGTGCGTGGAATGCCTGGCGATTGCCGGGTTGATCGTGCCCGGTACGGTGCTGCTGTTCGCCATTGCCGCGCTGGCCGGCAGCGGCGCGTTGTCCTTGAGCGAGACATTGCTGCTGGGCTTCCTCGGCGGCTTGCTTGGCGACGGGGTTTCCTACTACCTGGGCCGACACTTTCACCAGAACATTCGGCGCCTGCCCGGCTTGCGCCAACATCCCGAGTGGATGAACGGTGCAGAAACCTACTTTCACAAGTACGGCATCGCCAGCTTGCTGGTCGGACGCTTCATCGGCCCGCTGCGGCCCATGCTGCCGATGGTGGCAGGCATGTGCGACATGCCGTTCCCGCGCTTCGCCGGGGTCAGCATTCTGGCGGCGGCGGGTTGGTCGGTGGCTTATCTGCTGCCCGGCTGGGCGACGGGTGCCGCGTTCCGCTTGCCGTTGCCCGAAGGGTTCTGGCCCGAGGCGGCGGTGGTCGCGGGGTGCCTTGCCGTAGTGATCGGGCTGAGCCTGAACAGCAGCCTGCGCGGCCATCGTCGCGCCACTTTATGGATAGGCGGCGCCAGCCTGACGTTGTTGATCGCACTGTTTATCGGCTATCGCTCGCTGGATAATTTTGACCACGGCCTCAGCGCCCTGGTGCAGGAGCACCGCAGCCCTTGGCTGGATGAGGTGATGGTGCGGATCACCCAACTGGGTGAGTTCAAGAAGATGTTTTTCGCCAGTGCCGTATTTACCGGCCTGTTGTTACTGGCGCGGCAATGGCGCCACGCACTGTTTGTCGGTGCCACGCTGGCGGGGTCGGCCCTTATCAATACCGGGAGCAAACTGTTTTTCGCCCGAGGCCGTCCAGAAATCCTCACAGACCCGCTGACCAGTTTCAGTATGCCCAGCGGCCACGCGTCCGGCGCATTCGCGTTCTTCCTGGCGTTGGCGGTACTGGCCGGTCGCGGCCAGCCCACGCGGCTGCGCCTGACCTGGATGCTGCTGGGCTGTATTCCCGCAGCGTTTATCGCGTTGTCGCGGGTTTACCTCGGTGCCCATTGGCCCACGGACATCCTTGCCGGCACATTACTGGCAATGACGGTGTGCGCGGTCTGCCTGGGGCTCAGCGAATATCGCCGCCCGCTGCCCGCCATGCCGCAAAAAACCTGGTGGCTGCTGCTGCCGGCACTGGCGGCGGTGATGGGTTTTATCGCGCTGGTCGGTACTTCGCATGCCCTGCTGCGCTACGCCTATTAAGTGAACAGCTCGCCCTGCAGTTCGTCGAGCAGCGCCTGGATCATATCCAGACGCTCCTGCGGGCTGTCCATGGTCAGGAGCCTGACCTTGTCGTCATCCGTGAATGGCAGCAAATACGCCAACTGATTGGCCAACGCTTGTTGGCCCTCAGCGTTGGTGTCCATGTCCAATGAAGCGACCATTGGGTGTTCGGCCAGGGCCTGCAGCAAGGCCAGCAGGTCTTCATCCTCTTCTTCCAGAGCTTTGTCCGGTTGCTCATCCAGCCAGTGCACCTCACCCAACAGCAACTGGTCTTTCTGCACAGTGACGTCATAAACGCGAAAACGCCGCCCACCTTCAACGCGAATGCCCAGCAGGCCGTTATCCTGCTGTTTGAAGTCACGGATCAACGCTTCACAACCGACCACCGCGTGAGCGTCGGTAATATGGCCGGCCTCGGTTTTTCCAAGGATGCACACCACGCCGAAGCTTTCGTCCTTTTTCATACAGCGCCCGATCATGTCGAGGTAGCGCGCCTCGAAGATCTGCAGATCGAGCGTGCAGCCAGGAAACAGCACGGTATTGAGTGGAAACAGCGCCAGACTCATAAAGCGTTCCTTAAACCCGGTTTAAACAATGACCGACACGGCCAGCGGCAGGAACACCGCCGTGGCCACGCCCATCAAACTCATGGCCAGCGCCGCGAAGGCGCCGCACTCTTCGCTTTCCTGCAAGGCCACCGAGGTACCGACCGCATGGGCAGTCATGCCCAGGGCCATGCCGCGCGCCTCGGCACTGTGCACGCCCAGGCGCGACAATAACGCCGGGCCGACCATGGCGCCAACCACGCCGGTGATCAGCACAAACACCGCCGCCAGCGCCGCCACGCCGCCAATCTGCTCGGCCACCAGCATGGCGATCGGTGACGTCACCGACTTGGGCGCCATGGTCATCAGCACCATGTGTTCGGCGCCGAACCACCAGCCCAGCAGGACACACAAGCCGGTGGCCAGCACCCCGCCTATCACCAGCGTAGTAAAAATCGGCCAGAACAATTGGCGAATCCGCCGCAGGTTCAGGTACAGCGGCACTGCCAGGGCCACCGTCGCCGGGCCCAGCAGGATGCCCATGATCTCGGTGCTTTTGCGGTACTCGGCGTAGTCCAGGCCACAGCTGAGCAGCACGCCGATCACCAGCAGCATGGACACCAGTACCGGCTGCAGGAAGATCCAGCGGGTTTTCTCGAAGCCCGCCAGCACCAACTGATAGGCACCCAGGGTGATGCCGATGCCGAACAAGGGATGGTGGATCACTGCTGTCCACGCGCCGTGCCAGTCGAAGATCATTGGCCCTCCTCCTCATGGGCATGGCGCCTGACCAGGCGCTGCATCATCACGCCGATCACGGCCATGGCAATCACCAGCGACAACACCAGGGCGCCGACGATCGCCCAGAAGTCAGCGGCGATATCCCTGGCGTACACCATCACTCCGACCGCCGGCGGTACCAGCAGCAACGGCAGGTAGCGCAACAGGCTGCCGGCGGCCAGGCTCAGGGGCTCACCCACTTCGCCGCGCCACACCAGAAAGCCGAGCATCAACAGCAGGCCAATGATGGGCCCCGGCAGAACCGGCAGCAGCAAATGATTGAGCGCCGTGCCGATCAGTTGAAACAGCACCAGCCACGTCAGGCCACGTAACAGCATCCGTCCTCTCCCCTTCAAAACACGTTCGCATTATAAGCACGCCGGCTCTATGCCCAGGCATTCGCCATCAGCATGGTGGGTTGACCGAGCCGATTGCCCATGATGATCTACATTGGTTCTCTGTCACCCATAAAAGCCCCGCCGCCACTGGATGAACGCATGCCTGTGCCGGGAGAAAAAATTGATGAACCCAGGAGAAACGCAATGCCCTATGTACCCGTAGCGCAGCTCAAAGATTATGTCGGCAAGGAACTGGGATGTTCCGAATGGCTCACCATCGACCAGGACCGTATCAACCTGTTCGCAGAAGCCACCGGCGATTATCAATTCATCCATATCGACCCGGTCAAGGCCGCGCAGACTCCGTTCGGCAGCACCATCGCCCACGGCTTCCTGTCTCTGTCGCTGATGCCTAAATTGATGGAAGACATCCTCATCGCGCCCGAAGGCCTGAAAATGGCGGTCAACTACGGCCTGGACAGTGTGCGCTTCATCCAGCCGGTGAAAGTCGATTCGAAGGTGCGACTGAGCGTCAAGCTCACCGACGTCATTGAAAAAAAACCTGGTCAATGGCTGCTCAAGGCCACCGCCACCCTGGAAATTGAAGGCCAGGAAAAACCCGCTTACATCGCCGAGTCGCTGTCGCTCTACTTCGTGTAGGACTTTCCCTGCGGCGAGGCCCCCACACTCGTCGCAGGGTATGTAAATTTATGTATGAAACGCGCAGCTGCGGCATACTCGGCGCTCAATTATCCGGATCCCGCTATGCGCCCACTCGCCCCACTTGCCCTTGCCCTGTTGCTCACCGCTTGCGGAGACGGCGAATCGCTGTTGCCGCCGGACGCACGCCTGCCCGATGGTGGCCGCTACCGGGGCGACGTGGTCAATGGCTTGCTGCAAGGCCAGGGCCGTGTGGATTACCCCAATGGCAGCTGGTACGCCGGCACGTTCGACAAAGGCCAGTGGCATGGCCAGGGCGAATGGCACGGCAGCAATGGCGAAGTCTATAAAGGCGAGTTTCGGCAGGGTCTGTTCGAAGGCCAGGGCAGCCTGACCACCGCCGGCAGCCAGTATGTGGGCGGTTTCAAGAACGGTCGACGGCATGGCGAAGGCACCCTCAAAGAGGGGCAGATGACCTATCGCGGCGAATTCAAGGATGACCAGTATTCCGGCCTCGGGCGCCTTGAGCTGGCCGACGGCAGCCAGTACCAGGGCCAGTTCGCCCATGGCAAGCCCAATGGCGAAGGCCAGCGCAACGACGACAGTGGCAACCAGTTCAGCGGCCACTTCGTCGACGGCCAGCTGGAGGGCAACGGCATCTTCAACAGCGCCGATGGCGACATCTATGTCGGCCAGTTCAAACAGAACCAGCTCAATGGCAAGGGCCGCTACGAAAACGCCGACGGCGATGTGTGGATCGGTCAGTTCAAGGAAGGATCGCTGACCGGTAAGGGCGAATTGATCGGGGTGGACGGCAGCCATTACGTCGGCCAGTTCGCCGACTGGCGCTTCAGTGGCGAAGGCCGTCTGAACCTTACCGACGGCAGCTTCTATGTGGGCGGCTTCGACAGCGACAACTATCAGGGGCAAGGCACCCTCGTGCTCGCCGACGGCAGCGTACAGGCAGGCACCTGGGTCAACGGCATGCGCGTAAGGGACGCCGACGGCCGGCTGTTGCCCGACCCATTGGAAACAGGCGTACTGGCCCAGGGCCGGTTACTCGATGCCGCCCTCGCCGCCGTGCCGACCTCCACGCCGGCCGTGGAGCTGTATAGCCTGGTGCTGGCTGGCGACGGTAAACAAAGCGTATTCCTGCGCGAGGCCGATTACGTCAGCAATCTGCTGGCAAGCCGCTTTGGCGCGCGCGGGCAGATTCGCCTGGTCAACCACCGCGATCACATCACCGACCGCCCCCTGGCCACGCGCGAGAGCCTGCGCCGCGCCGTGCAGACCCTGGCCGAGCGCACCGGGCCGGAAGACCTGGTGTTTATCTACCTGACCAGCCACGGCACCCATGAACACGAATTGGTGCTGGACCAGCCGCGCATGGAATTGGCCGACCTGCCCGCCGATGAACTGGCAATCGTCATGGCCCCTTTGAAAAACCGCGACAAGGTCATCGTGATTTCCGCCTGCTACTCCGGCGGCTTCATTCCGGCCCTCAAAGACGAGCGCACCCTGATCATGACCGCCTCTCGGGCTGATCGGGTGTCCTTCGGCTGTTCTGAAGAAGCCGACTTCACCTACTTCGGCGATGCGCTCTTCGCCCAGGCCTTCAACCAGACCGACGATTTGCAGCAAGCCTTCAAGCTGGCCCAGGTGCACGTGAGCGAACGCGAACAGGCGGACAATTTCGAAGCGTCCGAACCACAGATCTGGGCCCCCAAAGGCGTGATCGCTCACTGGCAACTCTTACGCAAGCAGCAGGCACGAAAGGCGCTGGAAAGCGTCTCAATGAATAGCAAGGAAGCCAAAGGCAACTAAGCTGAACCGTGTAACAAGGGGGAAACACCATGTACTTGACGCCTCAGCATATTCTGCTTGCCGGAGCCAGTGGCCTTACCGGCGAACACCTGCTCGATCGCCTGCTCAACGAACCCACCGTCACTCGCGTACTCGCGCCCAGCCGCAAACCATTGGCCGAACATCCGCGCCTGGAAAACCCAGTGGGCGACCCGGCGGTATTCCTGCCGCAGCTCAGCGGGCAGGTGGACATTGCTTTCTGCTGCCTGGGCACCACCATCAAACAAGCAGGCTCCGAAGAAGCGTTCCGCGCGGTGGACCTGGATATGGTGGTGGCCTTCGCCAAACGTGCGCGGGAAATGGGCGCGCGGCACCTGATCGTGATCAGCGCGATCGGCGCCGATCCGAAGTCTTCGATCTTCTACAACCGTGTCAAAGGCGAAATGGAGCAGGCGCTCAAAGCTCAGGACTGGCCGCAACTGACCATCGTGCGCCCGTCGTTGCTGCTGGGCGAACGTCTCAAACCACGCCTGGCCGAACAACTGGCCGGCCCGTTGTCGCGCCTGATTCCGGGTAAATACCACGGCATCGAAGTGTGCGAACTGGCCCGCGCCATGTGGCGCCTGGCGCTGGAAGAACAGGACGGAGTGCGGGTGGTGGAGTCGGACGAGCTGCGCAAGCTCGGTAAATGAGCCCAAATGTGGGAGGGGGCTTGCCCCCCGATGGCGGCGTGTCAACCGACCTATAACCCCAGGCTAAAGCCCGCCCGTGGCGTTGAACCCGACGCCCAGCACCGTCAACACTGACAGTGGCAACAGCAAGGTGTCGAGCAATGCACTGGCCGGCAGGTCGACGCCGGGATAGCTCGGTGCTTCGGCGCCAAACCGGTCTTTGGCGCAGCAGCCGCCATTCATTGCATATAAATCCAACCGCGTGCCGGCGTACACCACCGGCGCGCCCGGTTGCGCGGCGTCCAGCGTGCGAGCGGTGGCGCAGCCGGCCAGGTGCAACGCCATCAGCACCAGCAGCGCCCTATTCATCGCTGCTCAAATGATGCTCGCCCCAACGGGGCAGCATGTCCTGGGGGATATTCAACAGATTGAGAATGCGCGCCACCACGAAGTCCACCAAGTCGTCGATGGTTTGCGGCTGGTGATAAAACCCCGGCGACGCCGGCAGGATCGTCACGCCCATGTTCGACAACTTGAGCATGTGCTCCAGGTGAATGCTCGAATAGGGTGCTTCTCGCGGCACCAGGATCAGTTGGCGGCGCTCTTTCAAGGTCACGTCCGCCGCACGTTCGATCAGGTTGTTGCAGGCCCCGGTAGCAATTGCCGACAAGGTGCCGGTGGAACACGGCACCACCACCATCGCCGCCGGCGCACCGGAGCCGGAGGCCACCGGCGACATCCAGTCTTCCTTGCCGTAGACCTTGATCTGCCCCGCCGCCGCCCCGGTGTACTCGGTCAGGAAGGCTTGCATTAATTGCACCTTGGCGGGCAGTGCCACATCGGTCTCGGTGGCCAATACCAATTGCGCGGCCTTGGAGATCAAAAAGTGCACCTCGCGATCCTCGCGCACCAGGCAATCGAGCAGGCGCAAGCCATAGGGCGCGCCCGACGCGCCGGTCATCGCCAGCGTGACGCGTTCCGGGCCGCTCATTTGAGCGCCTCGGCCAGTTTGCCGTGCAGGCCGCCGAAGCCGCCGTTGCTCATCACCACCACATGGGTGCCCGGCGTCGCCTTTTGTTTGACGAACGCGATGATGCCTTCGATGGAATCGCACACCTGCGAAGGCACCGTGCACTGTGCGGCAATGGCCGGCAGGTCCCAGCCGAGGTTGGCCGGGGCGTACCACACGGCCTGATCGGCATCGTTGACGCTTTCCGGCAAACCGTCGCGGTGCGCGCCGAGCTTCATGGAGTTGGAACGTGGCTCGACAATCGCAATGATCGGCGCCGTACCGACCTGTTTGCGCAGCCCGTCAAGCGTGGTGGCGATAGCGGTTGGGTGGTGGGCAAAATCGTCATAGATCGTAATCCCGTTCACGTCGGCGACTTTTTCCATGCGCCGCTTGACGCTCTTGAACGCGCTCAACGCCGCAATGCCCATCGCCGGCACTACGCCCACATGCCGTGCCGCCGCCAGAGTGACCAGCGCGTTGGCGACGTTATGCTGGCCGGTCATGCCCCACTCGACAATGCCCTGGGGCTCGCCCTCGAACAGCACTTCGAAGCGAGAGCCGTCGTCACTGAGCAACTTGACCTGCCACTGCCCGCCGACACCGGTGGTTTGTACCGGGGTCCAGCAGCCCATATCGATCACTCGCTGCAGAGCCGGTTCGGTGGTCGGGTGGATCACCAGGCCTTCGCTTGGGATAGTACGGACCAAATGGTGGAACTGCCGCTCGATGGCCGCCAGGTCGGGGAAAATGTCGGCGTGATCGAATTCCAGGTTGTTCAGAATCGCCGTGCGCGGGCGGTAATGGACGAACTTGGAGCGCTTGTCGAAGAAGGCGCTGTCGTATTCATCCGCCTCGATCACAAAGAACGGCGTATCACCCAGGCGCGCTGACACCGAAAAGTTCTGCGGCACGCCGCCGATCAGAAAGCCCGGGCTCATGCCTGCGTGCTCCAGGACCCAGGCCAGCATGCTGCTGGTGGTGGTCTTGCCGTGGGTGCCCGCAACAGCCATTACCCAGCGACCTTGCAACACATGATCCGCCAGCCACTGCGGGCCGGACACATAAGGTAAGCCTTTATTGAGCACGTACTCGACCGCTGGGTTGCCACGGGACATGGCGTTGCCGATCACGACCAAGTCCGGGACCGGATCGAATTGCGCCGGGTCGTAGCCTTGGGTCAACTCAATGCCCTGAGCTTCCAGTTGGGTGCTCATGGGAGGGTAAACATTGGCATCGGAACCCGTGACATGATGGCCCAACTCTTTGGCCAGAACCGCCATCGAGCCCATGAACGTGCCGCAGATACCGAGAATATGAATGTGCATAGTCGACCTCGTAAACATCGAGGCAGGTTAGCGCAGGGTGGAAGAAATCGCACTCTTTATGCGGCCCAAGGCCAGGCGAAGCAGACCTGCGCCTGGCCTTGGGTATCTTTCACGCGACGGTTGAATTACCGGCTTTATTTTCACTGTCTTTCATGGCCGCCAAATAGCGTAACTTCTCAAAGGTGTCGACCATGCGTTCCAGTTTTCTTTCCATAAGGTCCAAGCGCTCCTTGGGTTCCGTGGGAATGGCCTCTCCGGGTTTGTAAGGTTTGAACACCAAGGCATTCTGCCGAGCAGCTTTTTTAAAGTGCTGCTCGGCAACACCGAGCAACTTCTCCATGTTATTCAAACGCGCGCCATGCTCGGATGGCCAGTTTTCATCTTTGGTAAATACACTGCTGGTATCGCCCAAGGCAAACATGACGGTCGAGGCCATCCCCAGCAACTTCATTTCAACTTCATCCAAGCGTTGGCTGAGAGGATCCGGCGATGTCGACACGGTGGACGATTGGGTCGGCGCAACTGCCACGGTAGCCGGCTTGGGCGAGTTGGCGGCGCCTGGCAAAAAGGGCGGCGGCAGCACCCCGGGCGTATACGATGACTTGATCGACTCCCCCGCCGCCGCCGAACCGGCATAGGCGCCAACGTTGATCGGAGCGCTGACCAGCCCGGTGATGCCCGCACTGATAAATGCATCGCGCGCTACCCGGCTGGCATTCGGTCCGGTAGAGATCACCCCGGCCTTGACCAGACTTTCCGCATCGATCAGCCGCTTGGCAGCCTCCGCCACACTGATCGGCGCTTGCTTGCGCAAATTGGCCATGAGTAGCTCATCGTTCGCCTTGATTCTCTCGGCATGAAGGACCGCCTGCCCGGCGCCTTTGAACTTCTCCACCGGCGCAGGCATTACTGGCTTCAACGACACGGAGTGTTTGAGGGGAGATTTAGGCACGGAAGGCGCGTGGACGACCGGCGGGAGCGATGGCGGCGCGGAGTGCCTTCGTCCAAACCCGAAAAAGCTTCTGGCCCCTCGTTTACTGCGCTCGTGCGACGGATCGGCAGGCTCATGATCGGCTCCTGCGGCCGGGTCCGGAGGCGCTGGTTCCGAGGGGGACAGCATTGGAAGTAAAGGAATAAATGTCGCTGCAATCTTCATCATGTTCACCCACGTAATTTTATTGTAAGGATCGCTTTAGTTGCACTTATTGAGTGAACAACCCCACGGGAACAGTTCCGCGAGTGGTATCCAACTCAACGACTACGACAATTCAGACCTGACAATAAAAAGCCTTTTACTTCCGACTACGTTGAAACATAAAACCTACAACCTCAGTGCTTATATCATTGAACATTAAATTTATAACGCCGTTAAACGGGCAATCCCATGTTTGCGCAACTTTCGGTACAGAGTATTGCGGCTGACGCCAAGCTGTTCTGCGGTTTGGGTCATGTGCCAACGCTGGCGTTCCAATGCCGCCAGCAGGGTTTGGCGCTCGGCATCCGCCAGCGGCAACTCGGCCACCTTGTGCACAGGCGCTTGGCGCACCGGTGCAGGCAGGTCCGCCAGCCCTACGCGCCCGTTGTCGCACAGCGCCACCACTGTGCGCAGCACCGTGCGTAACTGCCGAACGTTGCCAGGCCAGGCGAACGCCAGCAAGGCCTGGCGCGCAGCAGGCTCCAGGCTGATCGTTTGGCGCCCGGCCTCCTCGGCCAGCAGCACGTCCAGCAACTGGGCCTTGTCAGCGCGCTCGCGCAGCGGCGGCAGGCCCACCTCCAGACCGTTGAGGCGGTAATACAAATCTTCGCGAAAGCTGCCGTCCTGTACGCGTTCGAGCAAATGACGGTGGGTGGCGCTGATGATGCGCACATCCACCGCGTGGGGCTCGCCGCCGATGGGCACGACCAGGCGGTCTTCCAGCACCCTCAACAGCCGGGTCTGCAGCGCCAGCGGCATGTCGCCGATTTCGTCCAGAAACAGCGTACCGCCGTCGGCCTGTTGCAATTTGCCTGGCATGCCTTCCTTGCGCGCGCCGGTAAAGCTGCCGCCGCGATAGCCGAACAGTTCGCTTTCGATCAGGCTTTCCGGGATCGCGGCGCAGTTGAGGGCGATGAAGGCTTTATCGGCGCGTTGGCTGGCGTGGTGCACGGCCTTGGCGAACGCTTCTTTGCCGGAACCGGTTTCGCCGTTGATCAACAGTGGCACGTCGCGCTCGAACACCCGCAGCGCTTTTCGAAAAGCCTCCTGCAGCGTCGGGTCGCCCAGGCAGATGCCGGGCGCCGACCGGGGCGCGGGCCTGGGCGCAGGCGCGAGTACGGTCGGCACACTACGCGACTGGCCCCGTAACGCCGCAAACAACTGTCGACCATCGCGCGTGCGCAGTGGCCAACTGTTGGAGGCGGTGGCACTGGCGCGACCGAGCAATTGATCCAGGGAACAGTCGAACAAGGCGTCCACCGGGCGCCCGAGCAAACCATCGCGTACCTGCCCCAACAGGTTCAACGCACTTTGGTTGACCGCACAGACGCGCCCGTCGCCATCGAACGCGAGCAAGCCTTCGCTGAACAGCCCAACGGACTCGGCCTGCAGGTGAAAACGCAGCAGCCAGTGCTGCTCGAAATGCCGCAGGAAATAGCAGCTCTCGATCATTTTTGCCGACAGGTTGACCAACGCCATGGTGTGGAACTGGCTCTGGCGCGACACCGCTTCACGAGCCGATGACACATCCAGCACGGCGAGCAGGTCACCATTGGGGTCGAACACCGGGCTCGCCGAACAGGTCAGCCCGGTGTGCCGGCCGCGAAAGTGTTCGTCACGATGTATGGTCAGCGGCTGGCGCTCCACCAGGCAGGTGCCGATGCCGTTGGTGCCTTCACAGGCCTCGCTCCAGTCCGCGCCGAGCCACAACCCGGCACGCTCGAAAATCTTGCGCTCCGATGGCGCCGTGACACAGTTGAGGATCACCCCGCGCGCGTCGGTGAGCAGCACCGCATGGCCAGCGCCCGAGAGTTGCTGGTGCAGGCTGTTCATTTCGCTGCCGGCAATGTGCAGCACGTGCTGCAGGCGCTCGCGGCTTTCCAGCAGGCGACCGTGCTCAAGCACGGTGGGCGCCATGGTCAATGCGGGGTCGAGGTGATAGTCATGCAGGCAACGCAGCCAGGAGCGAGCGATGGAGGGGTCGCTGGCAGGTCCGTGGGAAAGGTCCTGCCCGCGCGCGACGGTCAATACCTGCTGGGCATGGCGACTGAAATGATCGTTGTGCATGTTCTTATTATTCTCCCGGCGTGAGAGGGACCAGCATCCCCCAGCCACCCAGCCAATGCAATGCCGAGCCGACTGATCGGTCATGGGCTGTACCGTTAGTGGCACAAACTGTCACACAGGCTGTACCAGGCGTGTCACAGCAACGCCCTGCAACAAAGCCCGCCGCCTTGATTTACCTGGTGTGCACAGCGCTGGCCCAACCTTTGCTCTACGCTTTATTACGCGCTTGAGCGCTGCACTCCAATAAACATAAAAGCCAGGAGATACCCACCATGCGTTACGCACACCCCGGTACTGAAGGCGCGATCGTTTCGTTCAAGGCCAAGTACGGCAACTACATTGGTGGCGAATTCGTTGCCCCGGTCGATGGCAACTATTTCACCAACACCTCGCCGGTCAACGGCAAGCCTATCGCCGAATTCCCCCGCTCCACCGCCAAAGACATCGACAAAGCGCTGGACGCCGCCCATGCCGCCGCCGACGCCTGGGGCAAAACCTCAGCCCAGGACCGCTCCCTGGTGCTGCTGAAAATCGCCGACCGCATTGAACAGAACCTCGAACTGCTGGCCATCACCGAAACCTGGGACAACGGCAAGGCCGTGCGTGAAACCCTCAACGCCGACATCCCGCTCGCTGCCGACCACTTCCGCTACTTCGCCGGCTGCCTGCGCGCCCAGGAAGGCACCAGCGCCGAGATCAACGAACACACCGCTTCCTACCATTTCCACGAACCGCTGGGCGTGGTCGGCCAGATCATCCCGTGGAACTTCCCGCTGCTGATGGCCGCGTGGAAACTCGCCCCGGCCCTGGCCGCCGGCAACTGCATCGTGCTCAAGCCGGCCGAGCAGACGCCGCTGGGCATCAACGTGCTGATGGAAGTGATCGGCGATCTGCTGCCACCGGGCGTACTGAACGTGGTGCACGGGTTCGGCAAAGAAGCCGGCGAAGCCCTGGCCACCAGCAAGCGCATCGCCAAGATCGCTTTCACCGGCTCTACCCCGGTGGGTTCGCACATCATGCACGCGGCGGCCACCAACATCATTCCGTCCACCGTTGAGCTGGGCGGCAAGTCGCCGAATATCTTCTTCGCCGACATCATGCAAGCCGAGCCGTCATTCATCGAAAAAGCGGCGGAAGGCCTGGTGCTGGCGTTCTTCAACCAGGGCGAAGTGTGCACCTGCCCATCCCGCGCGCTGGTGCAAGAGTCGATCTACGACGACTTCATGAAAGTGGTGATGAAGAAGATCGAGCAGATCAAGCGCGGCGACCCGCTGGACACCGACACCATGGTTGGCGCCCAGGCGTCCGAGCAGCAGTTCGACAAGATCCTGTCCTACCTGGAAATCGCCAAGGGCGAAGGCGCGCAACTGCTCACCGGCGGCAAGGTGGAGCAGCTCAGTGGCGACATGGCCGGCGGCTATTACATCCAGCCGACCCTGCTCAAGGGCACCAACGACATGCGCGTATTCCAGGAAGAAATCTTCGGCCCGGTGGTGAGCATCACTACCTTCAAGGACGAAGCCGAAGCCCTGGCGATTGCCAACGACACCGAGTTCGGTTTGGGCGCCGGCGTCTGGACCCGCGACATCAACCGCGCCTACCGCATGGGCCGCGCGATCAAGGCGGGTCGTGTGTGGACCAACTGCTACCACCTGTACCCGGCGCATGCCGCGTTCGGCGGTTACAAGAAGTCCGGCGTGGGCCGTGAGACCCACAAGATGATGTTGGATCACTACCAGCAGACCAAGAACCTGCTGGTGAGCTACGACATTAATCCATTGGGCTTCTTCTAACCCGCCTCGATCGTTCCCACGCTCTGCGTGGGAACGCCACCTGGGACGCTCCGCGTCCCGATGTCTGCGCAAGGTTCAAGCCCTGCGCAAGGTAACGCGCAGCGTCATGGGATGCATTCCCACGCAGAGCGTGGGGACGATCGCCCTTGCTGCATAAAACAATAAGAATGAAAGGTACTTTCCCATGCCTAGCGAACCGACTGGATCCTCCGTCGACTTCGAAAAAGTCGACTCCCAATATTTTCAACAACGCGAACTGAAAAAAGGCGCCGCCGGCTGGGTGCTGCTGGTCGGCCTCGGTGTTGCCTACGTGATCTCCGGCGACTACGCCGGCTGGAATTTCGGCCTGGCCCAGGGTGGCTGGGGCGGCATGTTCCTCGCCACATTGCTGATGGCCACCATGTACTTGTGCATGTGCTTTTCCCTGGCCGAGCTGTCCTCGATGATTCCCACCGCCGGCGGTGGCTACGGCTTTGCCCGCAGCGCCTTCGGGCCCTGGGGCGGGTTTCTCACCGGCACGGCCATCCTGATCGAATATGCCATCGCCCCCGCCGCCATTGCGGTGTTTATCGGCGCCTACTGTGAGTCGCTGTTTGGCATTGGCGGCTGGATGATTTATCTGGCGTTCTACATCATCTTTATCGGCATCCACATCTTTGGCGTCGGTGAAGCCTTGAAGCTGATGTTTGTGATCACCGCCATCGCCGCGATTGCACTGGGCGTGTTCCTGGTGTCGATGGTGCCGCACTTCAATGTCGCCAATTTGCTGGACATCCCGGTGACCGAGGCCAAGGGCGCCAGCACCTTCCTGCCCTTCGGCTACGTTGGCGTGTGGGCTGCGATCCCCTATGCGATCTGGTTTTTCCTCGCGGTGGAAGGTGTGCCACTGGCCGCCGAAGAAACCAAGAACCCCAAGCGTGACCTGCCTCGCGGCCTGATTGGCGCCATTGTGGTGCTCACCAGTTTTGCCCTGTTGATTCTGGTGATCGCACCGGGCGGTGCGGGGACCTATGCGCTGATCAAATCCGGCAACCCACTGGTTGAAGCGCTGGCGTTGTCCTACGGCGGCTCGACCTGGATGGGCGGCTTCGTCAACCTGGTGGGCCTGGCCGGTTTAATCGCCAGCTTTTTCTCGATTATCTATGCCTATTCGCGGCAGATCTTTGCCTTGTCCCGCGCCGGCTACCTGCCGCGCAAGTTGTCGGAGACCAACAAAAGCAAGGCTCCGGTATTGGCACTGGTGATCCCCGGCGTTATCGGCTTCGGCCTGTCGCTGACCGGCCAGGGCGACCTGCTGATCCTGGTGGCCGTGTTCGGCGCGACGATTTCCTACGTGCTGATGATGGCCGCGCATATCACCCTGCGCATCCGTCGCCCCAAAATGGAACGCCCTTACCGCACGCCCGGTGGCATCTTCACCTCCGGGGTCGCTCTGGTACTGGCCTGCGTGGCCGTGGTGGCGGGCTTTCTGGTGGACCCACGGGTGGTGATTGGCGCGGCGATCATCTATGGAGTATTAATTGCTTACTTTGCTTTCTACAGCCGGCATCACTTGGTAGCAGGCACGCCCGAAGAGGAATTCGCGGCGATCCAGGCCGCAGAGGCCGCCTTGCACTGAGCCGTAAACCTCGACGCGGGCGCTGTTCCTTCATCTGGCCCGCGTCGCCAAGGAGACACTGTATGGCAAGCTTTTCCCACGCGGTGGGTACACAAACCTACCGCTTCGACAGCCTTAAAGACGTGATGGCCAAGGCCAGCCCCGCGCGCTCCGGAGACTTCCTCGCCGGCGTGGCGGCGCAGAACGATGGCGAGCGGGTGGCGGCGCAAATGGCGCTGGCGAATATCCCGTTGAAGCACTTTCTCGAAGAGGCGTTGATCCCTTACGAAAGCGATGAAGTCACCCGACTGATCATCGATACCCACGATAAACAGGCGTTTACCCCGGTCAGCCACCTGACCGTCGGCGGACTGCGCGACTGGCTGCTCAGCGATGCGGCCGATGAACAATCCCTACGCGCCCTGGCGCCGGGGCTGACACCGGAAATGGCAGCGGCCGTCTCCAAGATCATGCGCGTGCAGGACCTGGTGCTGGTGGCACAGAAGATCCGCGTGGTTACCCAATTTCGCGGCACCATTGGCCTGCGCGGGCGCCTGTCGACGCGCCTGCAACCCAACCATCCCACGGACGAACCGGCCGGCATCGCCGCGAGCATTCTCGACGGCCTGCTGTATGGCAACGGCGACGCCATGATCGGCATTAACCCGGCCACCGACAGCATCGCCTCGATCTGCGCGATGCTGGAAATGCTCGACGCGATCATCCAGCGCTATGAGATCCCGACCCAGGCCTGCGTGCTGACCCACGTCACCACCTCCATTGAAGCGATCAACCGCGGTGTACCGCTGGACCTGGTGTTTCAATCGATTGCCGGCACCGAAGCAGCCAACGCCAGTTTCGGCATCAGCTTGAGTGTGCTGCAGGAAGGGTACGAGGCGGGCTTGAGCCTCAAGCGCGGCACCCTGGGGCAAAACCTGATGTATTTCGAAACCGGCCAGGGCAGCGCCTTGTCGGCCAACGCGCACTTTGGTGTCGACCAACAGACGTGCGAGACCCGCGCCTACGCAGTAGCGCGGCATTTCAAGCCGTTTCTGGTCAACACGGTGGTGGGCTTTATCGGCCCCGAGTACCTGTACAACGGTAAACAGATCATCCGCGCCGGCCTGGAGGACCACTTCTGCGGCAAGCTGCTGGGCGTACCGATGGGCTGCGACATCTGTTACACCAACCACGCCGAGGCCGATCAGGATGATATGGATACCCTGTTGACCCTGCTGGGCGTGGCCGGGATCAACTTCATCATGGGCATCCCCGGTTCCGACGACATCATGCTCAACTACCAGACCACCTCCTTCCACGACGCGCTATACGCCCGGCAGACACTGGGTTTAAAACCGGCACCGGAATTTGAACAGTGGCTGGCGAAAATGGGCATCTTCACGCAGGCCGACGGCAAGGTGCGCTTCGGCAACAGCCTGCCACCAGCGTTTCGCCACGCCTTGGCGCAATTAGGATGAAGGAGCCTACCGTGCAACCAGAACTGCCCGACAACCCCTGGCTGCAACTGCGCAGCCTCACCCCGGCGCGCATTGCCCTGGGCCGCACCGGCACCAGCCTTCCCACCAGCGCGCAACTGGATTTCCAGTTCGCCCACGCCCAGGCGCGCGACGCGGTGCACCTGCCGTTCGACCATGCCGGCCTGAGCCGGCAACTCGCCGAGCGCGGGCGGGACAGCCTGTTGCTGCACAGCGCCGCCACCGATCGCCACAGTTACCTGCAACGCCCGGACCTGGGCCGACGCTTGAGTGACGACTCGGCCCAGACCCTGCGCGAGCATGCCCAGGCCAACCCTGGCGGCGTGGACCTGGCCGTGGTGGTGGCCGATGGTTTATCGGCGCTGGCGGTGCATAAACATACGGTGCCGTTTCTGACCCGCCTGGAGGAACAGACCCACGCCGAGGGCTGGTCGTTATCGCCGGTGATTCTGGTGGAACAGGGCCGTGTGGCCGTGGCTGACGAAATCGGGCAATTGCTCGGCGCCAAAATGGCGGTGATCCTGATCGGTGAGCGACCGGGGCTCAGCTCGCCGGACAGCCTGGGGCTGTATTTCACCTACAACCCCAAGGTCGGCCTCACCGATGCCTACCGCAACTGCATCTCCAATGTACGCCTGGAAGGGTTGAGTTACGGCATGGCGGCGCATCGCCTGCTTTACTTGATGCGGGAGGCGTGCCGTCGGCAGTTATCGGGGGTCAACTTGAAGGACGAGGCGCAGGTTCAGACTATCGAGTCGGACGACCCGGACCTGATGAAAGGAAATTTCCTGCTCAGCTCACCAGATGACCGATAGCCGCGCGATTGCGCTTTTTTGCGGCATTAGGCAGCATCGGGTCACGGCCGCTTGTGTGGTCATACCCCCCTAGGAAGTCGAGGCCTGGCATGCGGATTATTCAAGCGACCCTGGAACACCTGGACCTGTTGACCCCATTGTTCGTCAAATACCGCGAGTTCTATGGGGCGCTGCCCTTTCCGGATTCAACCCGGGCTTTTCTGGAAAAGCGCCTGCGCCGCAAGGAATCGGTGGTCTATCTGGCTTTGGCCGATGACGACGACAAAAAGTTACTTGGCTTCTGCCAGCTGTACCCCAGTTTTTCTTCGCTGTCGCTCAAGCGCGTGTGGATCCTCAATGACATCTATGTAGCCGAAGATGCGCGGCGCCAATTGGTGGCGGATAACCTGATGCGCACGGCGAAAAAGATGGCCAAGGAAACCCATGCGGTGCGGCTGCGGGTTTCCACCAGCAGTGATAACCAGGTGGCGCAGAAAACCTACGAGTCGATCGGCTTTCGCGAGGACACCGAATTCAAGAACTACACACTGCCGATCAGCGAAGACTGACGCCCGGACAGGCACACCGCTATCGAGGGCAAGCCCTCTCCCACATTGGCCTTATTGGCATAGTGGCTAGGCAGTGGGGGGCCGGTGGTGCCGTGTGAATGCACGGGATCGCTCTGAGTCAGTTGCCTCAACACTACTCCAATATGGGAGGGGGCTTGCCCCCGATAATGGTTGCTCAGCCAGCCCATCTATAACTGACCCACCACTTTGGCAATCACGCTGGATTTGTGGCAATCAGTGCATCGGGCTCCACGACATCCCCCGCTACAAAAGCAACACGCTTTTCACCGATCAATCCGTATAATGCGCACCTTTCAGGGTTGTAAGAATCACGGCATACGCTTGTAGCCTTACTTACCCGAGCTTCCGCACAGGCCTGCCGAGTCGGGCCGTTCACACAGGTGCCATCCATGGATTTCAACCCGCTTGACCTTATCCTGCATCTCGATGTTTACCTCGACATGCTGGTCACCAATTACGGTCCATGGATCTACGCCATTCTGTTCCTGGTGATTTTTTGCGAGACCGGCCTGGTGGTCATGCCCTTCCTGCCGGGGGATTCCCTGCTATTTATCGCCGGTGCCGTCGCGGCAGGCGGCGGCATGGACCCGGTGTTGCTGGCCGGTTTATTAATGCTGGCGGCGATCCTGGGTGACAGCACCAACTACGTGATTGGGCGAACCGTCGGCGAGCGCTTGTTCAGTAACCCGAACTCGAAAATCTTCCGCCGCGATTACCTGCAGAAAACCCACGATTTCTACGACAAACACGGCGGTAAAACCGTGACCCTGGCGCGCTTCCTGCCGATCCTGCGCACATTTGCGCCGTTCGTCGCCGGCATCGCCAAAATGCCGTACGCACGCTTTTTCGGCTTCAGTGTGCTGGGCACCGTGCTGTGGGTCGGTGGCCTGGTGACCCTCGGTTATTTCTTCGGCAACGTGCCGTTTATCAAGAAGAACCTGTCGCTGCTGGTGGTGTTTATCATCCTGCTGTCCCTGGTACCGATGATCATCAGCGTGTTCCGCAGCCGCTTCGGCCGCAGTTCCTCCGAAGCCAACCAGCAGTAACCGGCGATGTGGTCACTCAGCGGCTGGCGTCGCCGGCGCCTGCTGGCCAAGCACCCGATTGCCGATGACACCTGGCAGCGGGTGCGGCACCACCTGACCTTCCTCGATGGCATCAGCGCCGAGCAGGACCAGTGGCTGCGCGAAGCCTGCGTGGTGTTCCTCGCTGAAAAACACCTCACCGCCCTGCCTGGCGTCGAGCTGCATCAGGAACAACGCCTGCTGCTCGCCGCCCAGGCGCAACTGCCACTGATGAACCTGGGCGACCTGGACTGGTACCAGGGCTTTCACGAAATCGTGCTGTACCCCGACGACTTCCTCAGCCCGCAACGCCATCGCGATGCCAGCGGCGTCGAGCACGAGTGGGACGGCGAACACAGCGGCGAGGCCTGGCAGCAAGGCCCGGTGATCCTCGCCTGGCCCGGTGTGCTGGCGAGCGGCCAATGGGAAGGCTACAACCTGGTGATCCACGAACTGGCGCATAAGCTCGACATGCTCAACGGCGACGCCAACGGTCTTCCACCGCTGCATAGCGATATGCGCGTGCAGGAGTGGGCCAGCGTGATGCAAAGCGCGTTTGATGACCTCAACCGCCAACTCGATACCGACCCCGACGCCGAGACCGCCATCGACCCCTACGCCGCCGAAAACCCGGCGGAATTCTTCGCGGTCACCAGCGAATATTTCTTCAGTGCCCCGGATTTGCTCGCCAGCAGTTATCCACAGGTGTACGCCCAACTCAGCTGCTTCTATCGCCAGGATCCATTGGCCCGCCTGAGCCAACTGCAGGCCCACGACCCACGTTATCAGCCATCGGGCGAATAACCGTACGACGTCTGGCGCATGGCATCGGCGTCAGAATGTGCCTATAATCGCGGCCACTTTTAGGCCAATCCGGCCAAGTTTCTTGGCCAACTAACGGGGGCAACGCCCAATGAGCTACAGCAAGATTCCGGCTGGCAAAGACCTGCCGAACGACATCTACGTCGCCATCGAGATTCCGGCCAACCACGCGCCGATCAAATACGAAATCGACAAAGACAGCGACTGCCTGTTCGTTGACCGTTTCATGGCCACCCCGATGTTCTACCCGGCCAACTACGGTTTTATCCCGAACACCCTGGCCGACGACGGCGACCCCCTCGACGTGCTGGTCGTGACCCCTTACCCGGTTACCCCAGGCTCGGTCATCCGCGCGCGCCCAGTCGGCATCCTGAACATGACCGACGACGGCGGCGGCGATGCCAAAGTGATCGCAGTGCCACACGACAAGCTGTCCCAGCTGTACGTGGACGTGAAGGAATACACCGACCTGCCGCCATTGCTGCTGGAGCAGATCAAGCACTTCTTCGAGAACTACAAAGACCTCGAAAAAGGCAAATGGGTGAAGATCGACGGTTGGGGCAACGCAGACGCCGCCCGCGCCGAGATCATGAAGTCGGTCGCGGCCTACAAAGGCTGATACCCGCTACTCATTGCTCCGGCAATTGAAAAAGCCCCGTTCATTCGGGGCTTTTTTTTGGAAAAAATTAAACAGCGAGTTCAACTAACATCAACTAACGTTTAAACAGACAAGAAAGTTGAAAAAACCGGCTACAACTAAGCCAAAACCTACAGGCGCAAATCAACGCATGGTTTATTTGATGGTTCTTATCCGCCAGTAAACTCTGCGTTTATGAATACATCAGGTGATCGTTTAAAAGCACTACTGCGGGAAGTTCATCTTTCCGCTTCCGACTTCGCCAAGAACCGCGGCGTCACGCCTCAACACGTGAACAACTGGTTCAAACGCGGCGTGCCCATGGGCCGACTCAACGAGTTCGCAGAACTGCTCTGCGTCTCCAGCCGTTGGCTGCGCACCGGCGAAGGCCCCAAACACCCACCGGCCAACTTCCTGCTGGAAGCACCCAGTGCACGCAAAGGACTGCCCACCCGCGAAGACAGCGGCAAATACCTCACAGGCCCCGCCTGCAGCCCGGAAAAAATCGACGTGGAGATTCCCCTCCACACCTCCTTCACCTCAACCGAGCGCATCCGCATCTCCCTGCACGCCCTCGAAACCCTCAACGTCAACCCCGACCGCGCACTGGGCGCCTACATGGTCGACAACAGCATGATCGACATCATCCAACAAGGCGCCACCCTCGCCATCGACCGAGGCCGCAGCCAAATCATCGACGGCGAAATCTATGCCGTCGAACACGACGGGATGCTACGCATCAAATACCTCTACAACCGACCTGGGGGCGGATTGCGCATGCGCAGCCACAACGCCGGCGAACACCCGGACGAATACCTCACCTACGAGGAACGCTTCGAACAGAACTTCCAGATCGTGGGTTGGGTATTCTGGTGGTCCACCCTCAACAACCGCCGCCCGCCCGTACCGCTGGATGAGCATCTTTTGGGCTGGGAAGGCTCTAAATCGGAACCCGAGGTGGGCAACTGAGATGAATGTGGGTATCATGCGCCGCACATTTGGCAGGGGGTGGCTTTGCGCTATCCACCCTGCTCGGCGATGCGGAGGAGTTCCCGCGGATGCCCCTACTATTCAGCCCGACGCAATGTGGGCTGAGCGATTTGAAGGCTGGTGAGGTTTGTCAAAAACAAACCGAGGCAGTCAGCGAGAAGCCGGCCACAAGCCGGCTTTTTAATGCCTGATAAGTATCGCGGCTCAATTGTCCAACAGCTATTGGACAATTGATTAATCAAAAGCGGGCTGCTATATCCTGCCCTTCTCTCAGTCGCCTTATGCGGGCCGCATACACTCCACAGCCCGATCCGCCACCACCTTCGCCATCTCCACCAGATGCATCACCGCCCTCTGCGGTGCAGCCACCGGCTCCCCAAGCACTTGCGAAGTCGCCACCGCACACTGCAGCAACTCAGCCACGCGCACCCAGGCATCCTCAAAGCTCAATTCTTCATTTACGACGAATGGATTGGTTGCACGCGAAGACTGTGAGTCCGAAATAACGTTATCCATAGCAAAACCTCTAGCAGTAAGTGATTACCACCGTCCTTTCGCGACTAAACAATCAGAGGTGGCGGCTGTACGCAGGTTAGTCGACCGGCCGCTAGGCACCGGCGCACCCGAAGGTGCCCTGCGCACAGCCACCATAAAGTGCAGATGAGAAGACACCTGTCTTTGAGATGGCGCATACGCCTAGCGAAGTCCGGGCGACTAAACCCGATCACTGAATAGGCAGTGACGATCCGCAGCCTAGCCACGCATTCCCGCTGGCGCAATGCGGTTGGGATTCTCTCGGAAACGTCCTGCAAATGAAAGGGATCAGCCCTGCTGGCCCTTTAAGCGCCAGCCTCAATCCAATATCAAATGCGGCAAAAACCGGCTCGAATCCTTGGTAATCAAACTATTATCCTCCCGCACCCCAATCCCCGCCGCCTGGTCCCCGATCACCCAGGACCCAATCAACGTATAGCTGTCCCCAAACCGCGGCAACGGCGCAAATTCCTGCAGGATAAACGGCGCATCCGTGTAGGGCCCGTCCTCCTTCACAACCAGCCCATCAGCCGTTTGCAGCTCAATGTTGGCGCCTTCCCGCGAGAAAAACGGCTTGCGCACCCACCCCTTCGGCACCGCTTTACCCGGTTCGGTATCCAGGTGGGCGGCGAGCAGATTCGGGTGGCCTTTGTTGAATTCCCACAACAGCGGCAGGATGCCTTTATTGGAAATGATGGATTTCCACGCAGGCTCGAAAAACTGGGTATCACTCTCGGCAATCGCGGCGCCGAAGGGTTCGTGGAAGATGAATTCCCAGGCGTGCAGTTTGAACAGGTGGGGAATCCAACGGTCCTGGAGGTCGACGAAGCGGCCTTCGGGGGTCAGGCCGATGTCTTCGATGTCGATGTGGCGTGATTCGATGCCGACTTTTTCCGCGACCAGGCGCAGGTAGTCGGTGGTGCCTTTGTCTTCGACCGAGTCTTTCATCGAGGCGAAGTAGAACGGCTGGTTGACCTGCAACTGCGCGAAAGCCTGGTGCAGTTTGGTGTCGATGCTGTTGAACTGGTCGGCATGCTTGGGCAGCAGGCCGCGCTCGATGCATTGCTCCAGCCAGCCCCATTGAAACGCCGCAGCCTCGTAAAGGCTGGTCGGTGTGTCGTAGTTGAGCTCCAGCAGCTTGGCGGGGCCGGTGCCGTTGTAGGAGAAATCCATGCGCCCATACAGGTGCGGATGACCTTCCAGCCACGACGTTCTGATCATGTCGAAGAAAGGCGTGGGGATGCTCAGGCGTTCGAGCAGTTCTTCGCTCTGGACGACGCGTGCCACGAGGTCCATGCACATGTCATGGATCTCGGTGGTCGGGTCTTCCAGGTCTTGCTCGATTTGCTTGAGCGTGAACTGGTAGTACGCGCTCTCGTCCCAATAGGGTTCGTTGTCGATGGTGTGGAACAGAAAGCCGAGGCTGTCGGCCGTCTGTTTCCAGTCATGACGCTCTGCGCAATGGATCTTCTTCATGCCCAGGTTTTCCTTAACTGCTCGACCCGCCGCCCCAGCCGCTGCGTGCGCTGGCCTTGCTGCCGAAACCGCCACGGGAGGTGGCCGACGCCACGGAGCCCGACGTGCCGGAGGAGCGCAGCGTGTTGGTGTAATTGCTGCTGCCATACCGGGCCTGGTTCGAGCGGCCGAACGTGGCGCCATTGGAGACGCGCTGATTGAGCGTCGAGTTGGCGTAGTCGCCGCGATCATCGCGATAGCGATACACGGGCTCAGAGCGGTAGCTGTTGCGATTGCTGCTCAGCATGTTGCCGATCAGCAGACCGGTCAGCAGGCTGCTGGTGGAGAAGCCGGAGCCGCCGCTTGCCTGAGCGTTGCCCGCCTGAGCGTTGGCAGCGTCGACCTGGGATTGTGTCACCTGGCCTTCGGCGGTCAGCTCGAAACCGCCCAGCTTGGGAATGAACTGGCCATTGGAGTCAAGCTGGCACCAGCCGGCGACAAAGTCGGCATCGCAGTCGGCCTGGCTGGCGTACACCGGAGCGATGCGGCGATGCTCGGCCATGGCGGTCATGTAGGCGTCCGAGCAGACGTCCACCGGAAGCTTTTCATCGGCGCATTGCTGAACGGACTGGAAGTTGTACTTCTTCTGCAGATCGTAGGTTTTTTCCGTCGGCCCGCAGCCGGAAATCGCCATGGCGACCGACGCTGCCAGCGAAAGCTGGACGTACTTGCTTCGTTTCATCGGGAGCTCCGTGCGCAATCAGTTCTGGGTGGGCGTCATGCAGGCGGCATTCAACATGCCGACGCTGATAGCCACGGCGGCCACGTAGATGCCTGCCGCAAGCTCGCCCTTCCTGATGCGCTCGGACGTGCCTTTGAGCACCAGGCTGGTCAGCAGAAACGCCAGCAGTTGGACGACGGCCGCGATCACTGCCCAGACGACGAAGTCGAGAATGCTGATCGAGTAGGCAATCACATTGCTGGCCGGAATGGCGAACCCGACGATGGCACCGCCCAGGGCAACGGCTGCGGAAACATTGCCTGCACGGATCAGTTCGAATTCTTTGTGCGGGGTGATGCGGGTGTAGATGAACTGGAACAATGCGAACAGTACGGCAGCGCCCAGGATGTAGGTCACAAACCCGAGCACAGCGGTTTTGTTCAGTGAAATGGAGAGAGCTTCTAGCATGTGTTTCTTCCTTTTTTAGAGCGCTTTCAAGTCGGTTGTGTACAGCGAAATGCCCAGCGATGTGCTCAGGCTAACGGTGCCTTCAGCGTCTTCCTCGACGGAAAACAGCAGGAACTCACGTCGATCGGTCAGGCCTGTATCCCGTGCGTATAGCATCGAACGGTGCTCGACGCTGTAGGCGTCTTCGGGGTTGATCACCTGCTCACTCATGGCCACCAATTCTGTCTGACCTTCCTCGCTGCCCCATACACGCGCGTATTCGACGCCGTTGTGGGTGTAGGTCGGCAAACCGATCAGACTCTGCGGCCCCGCCAGGCGGCGCAGTTCGGCCTCGCTGCTGAGGGTGACGTAACTCAGGTAGTTGAACAGGATCACCGACTCGACCTGCCCGGTGATATCGCCCGTGGTGTGTACCTGCAGCCAGTAATCTTCGTCGTTCATGTAGTAACGCGACAGCCAGGTCGACTGCCCGAGGTCAACGGTGCCGTTGCTCCAGATTTCCTGGGTGCCGGGGATGATCACCGTGGTTTTGCCGTCGAGCAGCAATTTCAGGCTCGTGTCGAATATCACGCCTTTGCCCGGCGCCAGGCCCAGCGGCCCGGTGGTCGGCACGGCTTGGCCAGGCTCTTTCGATTGTGTATTGGCGTGCGGGGCCTCAAGCCCCATCAACTGTTTAAACCATCCCATTGGAGATTTCCTTGAGGCGGGTGGAGGCGATGTAGAAGAGTTCGCCACCTGCAACGCGCGTGTTGCTGGGCGGGTTGATCGAGGGTTGCGGGGCGCCTTGGGCGCGATAGCCGATGAGTGTGGCGTTGTGGCGTTCTTTCATTTGGGTGTACAGGTCGCCGAACGTGGCTTCAAAGGCCTCGGGCAATTTCATCAAGTATTGGGTGGCACCTTGGCCCACGCACAACAGCTCATTGATGACCACCGACGAGCCCGGATCCTGAGACGCGCGCACCAGCATTTCGATAGCCATGCTTGATGTGCATTCCAGGCTGGGGGCGTAGGAGCTGGCCAGGGCGGCAATTTCGCTTTCATTGAAGTGGGCCACCACATGACCAACCGGGCTCAGTTGATTCACCGCCAGCACGGTGGCCAGCGTCAGATCATCAGACGGAGTGCGCACCAGCACACGCTCGGCACCGGGCACGCCGGCACGCAGCAATAACGCGGTGGAAGACAGGCTTTCGCCACGGATGAACGCCGCCTTGCCCGGCATTGGGTTTTCTTCGAGGGTGCAATCGCAAATGACGATCAGGTTGTCGTTCGAGGTCTCGTCCTGGAGCAACAACTCAATGACTCGCTCACTGGACGCGCCCTCCCAGCCAATGAGCACGGTATGACCGACCTTACCGGTGAAATCGCCTTTGCCCTTCATGCCTTTTCTCCATGCATCGATGACAGTGCTGGTGGTTTTGCCGATGGCTGCCGTCAGCAGCGCAATGCCCCCGAGCATCACCCAGGCAGCCACGAACACGCGCCCCGCCGAGGTCTGCGGCGCAAGATCGCCATAGCCGACCGTCAGCGTGGTGGTGAGGTAGAAGTAAATAAATGTGGCGGGAGCGGTGAGGTGCTGTTCGCCCAGGTACACCAGGCCCAGGTAGGCGGTGATCAGGTGTATCCCCAGGGCGATCACCAGCCCCGCCCAACCGAAGCGGTGAAAGAGCGAGGAAGCGTACCTGCGCAACAGAAGAAAAATCGACACGTTGTCCCTGGCTCCTTGGGTACTTGATTACCTGATGACGTTGTCGCCTCGACATCGGGATGCTCAAGCGCGCTCAGCCGGCATTAAACCTGCTGCGTGGTTTGGAGAGAAGTACCTTGGCTGCAATAAATCCGGCGAATGCGCCAAACAGATGCCCTTCGAAGGAAACACCCTGGCGAGGCAGGAAGCCAAGGATCAAGCCGCCATACAGTGCCGCGACGACAGCGGCCGTTATCAGGTTGCCCCAACTCCTGTGGAACCAGGCGCGAGACAACAGGTAGGCCCATAGCCCGAAGACCCAGCCGCTGGCGCCCACGTGTATGCCGGCAAAACCGAACAGCCAGACCAGCGAGCCACCCAGCACAATGATGATCGCGCTGATGGCCACAAACCGATTGAGCCCTTCGATCATCACCAGGCTGCCCAGGATCACAAAGGCAATCAGGTTGGCGCTCAGGTGGGCGAACGAGCCGTGCAGAAACGGTGACGTGAGTATGCCGGGCAGCCCCTGCAGCGTTCTCGGGATCAGGCCGAACGCCATAAGGCTGTAACCGGTCGCCACATTGAGCAGTTGCAGCGCGACCATCAAGAAGGCCAAGCCTGCGATTGTCTTGAAACCCTTCAGGGCATCCATCCTGACCTCGACAAAAAAGGGAGGGCAGACACTGCCCTCCCAGCGGCGACGTTGCTTACTCCGCCGACTTTTGCTTCAGGCGCTCCAGAATCGCATTGGCGCTGCCTTCATCAGGCGTGATGCCGGCGTCGCGCAGCTTGCGCTCCAGATCGGTCCCCGTCGAAGCGTCAGCCAGCTCATCCTGGGCTTGCAGTTCAGCGGCGCGTTGCTGCTGCTTGGCCTGCAAACGATTCAGCGTACCGACGGCGGTTTCCAGCTTGCCGTTGGCACCGCCGCTGGCGATGGAGGCGCTGACCTGGGCCTTCTGTACGCTGTCGCGAGCCTTGGCCATATCCACTTGCTGACGCAGGCTTTTGATCCGGCTTTCGGCCTTGGTGATGTCCTTGCGCATGCCTTCCGCATAGCCACCGAACTCAATGGCTTGCTTATGCTCGACATCCCGCTCGTTGCTCAGGGTCGAAATCGCTTCGGCCACTTCCAGGGCGAGGTCTTCACGATTGGCCTGCAGGGCCGCCACTGCCTTGGACTCCAGGTCCTTGATCTTGGCGTCGTACTCGTTGACGCGATCAGTCGCCAATTTGTGCTTGGCCATGATACTGACCAGCTCACGCTTGGCGTTGGCCAGCGCGGTGTCGGCATCGCGAATTTCCTGATCGAGGATGCGCAGGGCCTGTTGGTCGACGATCGATTCGCCGACTTCGTTGGCACCGCCACGCAGCGCGGTGAACAATTTGCTCCAGATGGACTGAGTCATTGGATACTCCCGAGTACTTAATTGAAGAAACGTTCGAAGGCTTCGCTGGCGCGCTGCACGTTGTCGACGAGGGTTTTCACCTCGGTCACGATATTGGTCAGGCTGGAGTCGGAGCTCAATGCGCCGAACATGTTGTAGACCACTTGCCCGTTCGGCATGGTCTCGATACCGATCGAAGACAGCGGGAACATCTCCCGGCTGCGCAACACCGCGTCATTAAATGTTGCGACATCGTTGATGGACTCGGCATCGACCAGCACGGTATCGACGATGATCTGCTCGCCCACCACCGCGATGTAAATCGGCAAGCCACCGAAGTCGTTCATTTCCAGCTTGATGCTGGATTCGGAGCCTTGGACCAGAGACAGCGTAATGTCCTTGGACATCACCTCGTCCAGGGCCTGAAGAGCGGTGAAGAGGCGATCGATATTCCAGTTGGTACCTGCGCTCATGAAATTCTCCGACATGAATGAACCAACCAGAATCGGCTGGCGAAGCTGTTTCTCCATTTGCTTGAGCAGGCTTCGATTTTCGGGAAGCACCCAAGTCTCGTGTTTCACATAGCCGGCGGCCGCCAGGCCTGCGCGCATTTGCTTCATGTAGAAGCTTGATGGCTTTTTGACCGACGGTTTCAAGCGCTCTCCCTGAAGACGGGTTGAATCGGTATCGGCCCCCGGGGACGGGTTCGATAGAGAGCTGCTTTTCATGGTGCTGACCTCGCTGTGAAAAACTCACGCGTGAGAAAATCTACAGGCAATTTTCAGCAGGCTCAATAGCTCACGCGTGAGATTTTTTGTCGCACTTCTTTCAGTGACGCTAAAGATCGCTGCTGCTAAATGACCGAAATTGTCACCTTTGAGTTGACGGTATTACCCATATCAGACGATTTATCATGCCGTCGCCACCCATTAATCTGTGCCCATGTTGAACGCAACGCCCTAACCCACTTAAACAAAAAGGATTCAACCATGAGCACTGCAACCTACAACCGCCTCAACAAAGACGACGCCGTAGTCCTGCTGGTCGACCACCAGACCGGCCTGATCTCCCTGGTTCAGGACTTCTCGCCCAACGAGTTCAAGAACAACGTACTGGCCCTGGCCGACCTGGCCAAGTTCTTCAACCTGCCGACCATCCTCACCACCAGTTTCGAACAGGGCCCCAACGGCCCGCTGGTGCCGGAGCTGAAAGAGATGTTCCCGGACGCGCCGTACATCGCCCGCCCTGGCCAGATCAATGCGTGGGACAACGAAGATTTCGTCAAGGCAATCAAGGCCACCGGGCGCAAGCAGATCATCATTGCCGGTGTGGTCACGGATGTCTGCGTAGCGTTCCCGACCTTGTCGGCGCTGGCGGAAGGGTTTGAGGTGTTTGTAGTAACCGATGCTTCCGGCACGTTCAACACCACGGTGCAGCAGGCGGCGTGGAGCCGCATGACACAGGCCGGTGCGCAGTTGATGAACTGGTTCTCGGTGGCCTGTGAGCTGCACCGCGACTGGCGCAACGATATCGAAGGCCTGGGGAATTTGTTGTCCCAGCGCATTCCCAACTATCGCAACTTGATGAATGGGTATGCGGCGCTGACGGCTCATCAGAAGTAAGTCAGCCGAGATTCGCGATAAGCCTGCCCTTAAAAGCAGGCTTTCGTTATTCAACCGAGCTTAACCCGCCAGTTCCCGCTCAATTTGCTCGATGCTTGGCAAACTGGTTTGCAGCTCTGCGGGTAATGTCCCTACCAGTTGATATTCCGCCACTCCGATACGTCGGTTGTTATCGCGCAGTGCATACTCAGCTACCACCGCGTTCTTGCTCTTGCACAATAATAGGCCAATCGTTGGCCCATCTTGCGGATGCCTAAGCTGAGCATCTACAGCAGCAAGGTAAAAGCTCAGCTTGCCTAGATGTTCAGGCTTAAATTTTCCCGCCTTGAGCTCGATCACCACGTAGCAACGCAGCTTCACGTGGTAGAACAACAGATCAACGAAGAACTCATCGCCACCCACATCCAAGAGAACTTGTTGGCCGACGAACGCAAAACCAGCGCCCAACTCCAACAGAAAGTCGGTGACGTGTTTGATCAGGGCATTTTCTATGTCGCGCTCCTGCGCATCCAGGGCCAGACTGAGAAAATCAAAACGATAAGGATCTTTCAGCGACTCACGCGCCAGGTCGGATTGTGGCTTGGGCAGGTGGCTTTCGAAATTGCTGACTGCTTTACCCGTGCGCTCCAGTAGGCGAGTTTCGATTTGCATCACCAGCGTGTTGCGGGACCAACTGTGTTCAATCGCCTGCGCGATGTACCAACGACGGGATTCTGGCCGCGGAAGTTTGTCGAGCAGGACCACATTGTGGCCCCACGGCAATTGTGCAGCAGCCTGTTGCACAATTCCGAATCCGGCCAAGCTTCAGCAAATGCACGCATGTACTTCAGGTTGCGGGGCGAAAAACCTTTCATGCAGGGAAAACTCGTACACAAATCTTGAGCAAGACGATCAATAACCTTGCTCCCCCACCCCTGCTGGTTATGGCGGGTCAAAATCTCGTGACCGATATTCCAGTAAAGGAGCACCATTTCTCGATTGACTGCCAGTGACGCACGCTGTTGTGCCACGTGGATGCGCTTTTTAAGGCCGGTCAGCCAATCGCTGTAGCCCGTCGGAGGCGCCGTCAAACGGATAGACCTTTCGCTCATGCCTGTTTCACTCTTGAGTTTTCGGCAGGCTAGTCAGAGGCCTTTGCAGTAACAAGGGGTCGTAAGCGCTTAAGGAGCTGCCCGACACATCTTACAGAACGGTCCTACTGGCAACTGCAAATCTGCTTATTGCAACACTCTCTGAAGCAGGTCGGCGGACGATTTGGAAAAGGGAGAGGCCAATGCTTTGCCCTGGGATCGAGCAGAACACGCTATTGCCAATTTAAGAAGCGAGACCTGGCTAGGCAAATCGCCGTATTGCAGAGGATGCAGGCTGGACTGATTGAATTTGAACTCCAACTTAAAGAAGCACAAAGCACTGCTCGTCAATGAGCATGATCGCCATTTGAAGTAGCCCCCAACTGTGATTGGGGCTGACTATTACGCGACCTTCGTAAGCCCTTTCTGATTTTTCCCGCCGTTCATCCAGCCGCTTTTTACTGCGGCAGACTCCGACGCCTTGCCCTCTGCCGAGACGTCACGGATGACCCACGCTTCCCACATTGCCTCTATCGAACATGAGCTGGATGGCTTTCATCAGAGCCTGGTGACTTATCGCCAGCAGATGGGCGCCTGGTATTCGCGGGCGCTGGATTCGGTGAGCCATGCGGCAGATATGCCGTCGTTGCTGGGGATGGATCGGGTGTTGCGCGTCGGTGACTCGCAGACAACCGTGAGCATAAGCGACCCGAACTTTATCGGCAGTGTTGCCGTGTGCCAGTTGGGCGGCGAGCTGAAGATAGAGAGCACATTCGACTCGATGTATGACGTGCCGATTGGCGACATTCCAGTCGAAGTGATCGGGTTGGATGACGGCAGTTCCACGCGGGTCATGCTGGATGAGCACGGCAAGGGCTCACACCACTGCGCCGCTGGCGGGCGCTATCAGGTGCGGGTACAGGGCGGTGTTTCCCAGGAGCAGGTGGATGCGTTGTTCGCCTCCTACGCCGGGCTGATGGCGGACCTGGAGCGGTGGCTCCGCGAACAGTGGCAAGGCTTCAAGCCGCATTGGCAGCAGTCCACGGCCAGTGCGATTGGCAACGGCGTGCTGGCGGGCAGTTGGGCCGCGATCCGGGACGTGTGGGACAGCATCAAGCTGGTGCAGGCGATGCTTGAAGACCCGTTGAAGTACGTCGAACAGCTGGGGGCTGAAGCGACCAAGCTCGCACAAATCGCCACCGATGCGCCCAAGGTCATGGCACAGGCGATGTTGCTCGCGAGTGATGAGGCGGCGCTGTTCCTGCTGGTGCGCACGGCGATGATCTGGTTGGACGCATTGCCGCCCAGTGAGATTGCGCAAGTGGCCGCTGGGTTTGTGGTGTCGCTGCTGATTGACCTGGTGATTGGCGCGGTGCTGACCATCGCATTGCCGGCGGCGGCTGTGGCGTATTTGAGCCTGCGGCTGGCCAGGTATGGCGCACAGATTGTTAAGGCGGCTGTAGGTTTTGTTCAGAGCGTGCTGGCGATTCTGACGAAGTTCATGCAGGCGGTGGATCGCTACAAAGCGGTAGCGGTTCGCGGCGTGGTCGGCGGGGTGAAGCAAGGCACGCTGCAGATGCGCTGGCGGGCGCGGCAGAACGCGGTGCTTAAGCAAAAAGAGCCTGTGGATGATGTGCCTGCTGTATCGACGAATCCGAAGGGCGATGCGGCGGCCTCTTCGGATAAGACCGTCACCAACGGCTGCCCGGTGTCGATGGTTACCGGGGAGGAACTGTTGACGCTGACCGATGGCACGTTGGATGGGATTTTGCCGTTTGAATGGACGCGGCTGTATCGCACCAGTGCGGTGGAAGTGGATGTCGGGTTGGGGTTTGGCTGGAGCCATGCGTTGGCGCAGCGGCTTTGTGTGTCGGGCGATTCGGTGGTGTGGACGGATCATGAGAACCGGTCGATCACCCTGCCCTTGCCCACCTCTGTGCGACCGGCGATCACTAATAGCTTGGCCGAAGCGGCGATCTATCTGGGGGATTCGCCGGATGAATTGGTGCTGGCGCAGGCGTCACGGTTTTATCACTTTCGCGATGGCGCATTGGTCTCAATCAGTGATGCGTATGACAACCGGCTGCGGATTGCCCGGGATTTTTCCGGGCGTATCGAGCGAGTGGATAACGGGGTTGGTCGCTCGTTGTTTCTGCGCTACTCGTCCGGTCGCATTGTCGCGGTGGACTACCAGATTCAGCGCGCCAAGGAGCATGAGCCTTACGAATGGCTCACCGAGCAGAACGTTGTTTCCTACGCCTATGACAACCTGGGCCGACTGGTCTCGGCGACCAATGCCGTCGGTGAAAGCGAGGTGTACCGCTACGACGATCAGCACGTCATTGTTGAGCGTGGACTGGCCGGTGGGGCGAGTTTCTTCTGGGCGTGGGAACGGGCTGGCAAGGCGGCGAGATGCATACGGCATTGGGCCAGCTTCTCGCAGATGGACACGCGCTATGCCTGGGGTGATGACGGCCGCGTCACGGTGCATAACGCCGATGGCAGCCAGGAAGTGTATGTCCACGATGAACGCGCACGCCTGGTGCAACGTATCGATCCCGATGGCGCGCAGCACTTCAAATCCTACGACGAAAAAGGCCGGCTGACAGTCGAGCAGGACCCGCTGGGGGCGGTGACGGCGTATCAGTACGACGAAGCCGGACGCTTGGTGGCGTTATTTCCTGGGGATGATGAGCCAACAACCTACGAGCATGACAACGGTTTCGTACGGGTGGTGCGCCGGGGTGAGGCGGTCTGGAAATACGAGCGCAATGACCAGGGCGATGTCGTTCGTAAGATCGATCCCGATGGGCATGTCACGGATTACAGCTACAACAAATACGGACAACTGACCGGGGTTTGGTACCCGGATCACAGCTGCCATCGGCTGGTGTGGAATGAACGCGGTCAGCTCATTGAGGAGCAACTACCCAATGGCGGGATCAAGCGCTATCGCTATGACGACCTGGGCCGCGAGGTGGCCCGCGAGGATGAATTCGGCGCGCTGAGCCAGTATCAGTGGGACGCTGTGGGTCGGCTGACTCGTCTGACCCTGCCAGGCGGTGCCACCCGCGAATACAGCTACAACCCCTACGGCAAAATCACCGCCGAACGCGACGAACTCGGGCACATCACCCGCTACGACTACGCCGACGGCCTGCACCTGATCAGCCGCCGCCTCAACGCCGATGGCACTCAGGTCAACTACCGCTACGACAACGTGCGGTTGTTGCTGACCGAAATCGAAAACGAAGTCGGCGAAATCTACCAACTCGACTACCACCCCAATGGCCTGATCCGGCAGGAAACCGGCTTCGACGGCCAACGCACCGCGTACACCTACGACCTCAACGGCCACCTGCAGGAAAAGACCGAACACGGCGACGACGGCAGTCAGCGCATTACCCGTTATGCGCGCGACCACGCCGGTCGCCTCGTACGAAAAACCCTGCCCGATGGCAGCGTCGTTGAATATGCCTACGACCGCCAAGGCAATCTTCTCAGCGTCGACGACGGCCACTGGGCGTTGGCCTACGAGTACGACCGCCAAAACCGCCTCACCGCCGAACACCAGGGCTGGGGCACCCTGCGCTATAGCTACGACGCCTGCGGCCAGCTCAAACATTTGCGCCTGCCGGACAACAACCGCGTGGCGTTCAACCACGACAAGGGCGGGCATCTTGCCACCGTCGAACTCAACGGCAAACCGCTGACCTCACACCTGTTCAGCAAAGGCCGCGAACATCAGCGCCAACAAGGCCAACTGCTCAGCCACTACCACTACGACGACCAGCAGCGCCTGCACGCCCACGCCGTCACCCACCAGACCCATCCGCTCTACCAGCGCCAATACGACTACGACCAAGCCGGCAACCTCACCCGCCTGCTCGACACCCGCAAAGGCGAACACCACTACCGCTACGACCCGCTCCAGCGCCTGACCCGCGCCGACCATTCCCACGACGTACAGGAACGTTTCGCCCACAACCCGGCCGGCAACCTGCTGATGCAAAACCGCCCCGGCCCCGACATCGTCGCCGGCAACCGCCTGATGATCCAGGGCGACCGCCACTACACCTACGACGCCTTCGGCAACCTGATCCAGGAACGGCGTGGCAAGGGCCGGCAACTCGTCACGGAATACCGCTACGACTGCCAGCATCGGCTGATCGGCATCACCCAACCCAACGGCCAAACCGCGAGCTATCGCTACGACCCGTTTGGGCGACGCATCAGCAAAACCGTGGACGGCATAACGACGGAGTTTTTCTGGCAAGGCGACAAGCTGATTGCCGAACACCAGGCCGACCGCCATCGCAGTTACCTCTACGAACCCGACAGCTTTCGGCCGTTGGCACTTTTAGAAGGCTTCGGCCCCAAAGAGACAAAACCCTACCACTACCAACTCGACCACCTCGGCACACCCCAGGAACTCACCACCCCGGATGGCGAAATCGTCTGGTCCGCGCACTATCGCGCCTACGGCCAGATCAGCCGTTTCGACGTAAGCAAACTCGACAACCCGCTACGTTTTCAAGGCCAGTACTTCGATCCGGAAAGCGGGCTGCACTACAACCGCCATCGCTACTACAATCCCGATATTGGTCGTTACCTCACACCGGACCCCGTGAAGTTGGCGGGTGGGATTAATACCTACCAGTACGTGCCCAATCCTACGAAATGGGTGGATCCGCTGGGACTGAGTACATGCCCAGGGAATAACGAATGTAAACCATCGTTGAGTGTTGACGAGCCTGTACCGCGACACAATGATGGACAGCCAAGCCTACCCACTGCCCACTCTCATTTTCCAAGCGATCCTAATGATTTAACAGACGTGCTAGGAGTAGCGCCAAAAGTCTCCACGACAAGGCATGACACTCAGCGAATGGAGTGGAAACCTAACAGTAATACCCGGATAAGATTTGAGAGCCATCCGGGAGATGAGGGTGTATTCGTACAGAGACATCACGGCGAGCACTATCACATAGAGCTAAAGCCCAACGACTCCAGTTGGAGACAGGCTGAAAGAAACAGTCTAGTAATAAAAGTACTACCACATAATTACGAAGAAGGGCACGGAACCGGATTTTTACCGGGTGAAAAACATCCAGGAAGCTGACATGAAAAAATTCCCTGTGGCAGATGGAACAATTGAAAAACTGATATGCAACCGCAATACATTGATAATGGAGTTTACAGACTGGCAGGAAAGACGATGGGAGATAACCTTCAACGATCTAGTTGCCTTTCAAGGCTTAGGCGCTGTCGGCACCGAAATATGTGATATGTACGAAGAGGTAAACACATGGCTTTCGCAAGAAGCAACCAGACTAGAACCTGGCGAAACTGGGATAACTTACTGTTTTACATCGAGTAATGGCGGAGAAAAAATTCTTCTCGTAGTTGCTGGCAGCTATAGCGCACAAGAGATATGACATTCCCCTTAAAACTCATCAGTGATAAAAACTGATCCACCTGAACACCGTCAAAATCAAAAGCTACACAGGACTGTTTTTCCACTAGCCTAATGCATGCACCTGATAAAGAACCTTTTATCACCCTTATCAACGGCGCAACTAAAACCACAGCGAACTCACTCAGGGCGCAGATGAAAGAAGTGAAATGAAGATACAGGTAACTGATATGGATTTCATGGTGCACTTACGAAAACACCACCACCAGCCTAGACCCTGAGCCAAATCCGCAGCACAATCGGCTCACCAAATGAGCCGAATAACCTCTTTATTCGGCTCACGCACCCCAGGCATTCCACCATGGCTCATCCGCACTGGATCTGGCAACACGCCGACTGGCCTCACTTCCACTGGCAACCCGGTCGCCTCGCGGCGTTGCTGCGCGAGTGCGGACAAGCCCAGGGCAAGTTGCTGGGCATGCTCGGCTCCGTCAGCCAGCCGGTCAGCGCACAGAATGAACTGGATGCGCTGCTGCAAAATATCCTGACGTCCTCGGCGATTGAGGGTGAACAGTTGAATGTCGGCTCGGTGCGCTCGTCCCTGGCAAGGCGGATGGGCCTGGAAGCGATGGAAGACGGTCAGGTAAGCCGCCGCAGCGAAGGCCTCGCCGAGTTGATGATGGATGCCACTCAACAATTCACCCAGCCGTTTACCCTCGCCCGCCCATTGAACTGGCATCACTTATTGTTCCCGGCCCCGGAAGCGGGCTATGCCGCTCGAGCGCTCAATATTGGATCCTTGAGGGGAGATGAGCCAATGCAAGTCGTGTCGCGCACTTCTGGTTTGTCACACTGCCCCCCTTCGATGACGGCAATGGTCGCCTGACACGCGCTATCACCGATTTGGCACTGGCCCAGGGTGAACACCAGGCCATCCGTTTCTATGCTATGTCAGCCAGCATCCTCGAAGACCGCACCGGCTACTACAGCGCGCTGGAATCCAGCCAGAAGGACTCCCTGGATATCACTGCCTGGCTGGAGTGGTTCCTTAAAACCCTGTTACGCAGCGTGCAGCAGGCCATGGCGCGGATTGACCGGGTGCTGGAACAGAGTCGGTTCTGGCAGCAGCACCGCGACGTCCCTTTGTCGGCTGAACAGATCAAGGTCCTCAATCGACTGCTCGACGGTGGTGAGAACGGCTTCGAACACGGCATCGGCGCGGCGCAGTACCAGGCGGTCGCAAAGGTCTCCAAGGCGACAGCGACGCGACACCTGGCGGACCTGCTGGAAAAAAACTGCCTGGTCCGCCTCCCAGGAGGCGGCCGCAGCACGCGTTATCAGGTCAATACAGCAGGCAAGTGACACCCCGCTCATTTGCCCAGAATCCCCATGTCTGCTAGTGTCGCGCCGGTTTACCGTCTACCGGAATAGCCGCCATGGCCCGCAAAAAAGTTGCACTCGATTTCGAACAATCCCTCGCCGACCTGCAAGCCCTGGTCGAGCGTCTGGAGAACGGCGAGTTGTCGCTGGAGGACTCGCTGACGGCGTTTGAGCAAGGCATCGGCCTGACCCGTGACTGCCAGAGCGCGTTGGCGCAGGCGGAGCAGAAGGTGCAGGTGTTGCTGGAGCGTGACGGGGAGTTGGCCGAAGAACCTTTCGACGCGGAACAGCCGGAATGATCGACGCGTATCAGGCCAGTAGCCAAGCCCGGGTGAATGCGGCGCTGGAGCCCTTGTTTGTTGCGCCAAGCCCGGAAATGAATCGCCTCTATGAAGCCATGCGCTACAGCGTGATGAATGGCGGCAAGCGCGTGCGCCCGTTGCTGGCGTATGCGGCCTGCGAGGCGCTGGGCGCGCCGGCCGAACAGGCTAATGGCGCGGCGTGCGCGGTGGAGTTGATCCACGCGTACTCACTGGTACACGACGATTTGCCGGCAATGGACGACGACGATCTGCGTCGCGGCCAGCCCACCACCCATAAAGCCTTCGATGAAGCCTACGCGATCCTCGCCGGCGATGGTCTGCAGAGCCTGGCGTTCAGCGCATTGCTGGACCCGCGCTTGAGCAGCGTCAACGCCGAGATCCGCCTGCGCATGGTCACCACTCTGGCGCAGGCTGCGGGCCCGGCCGGTATGGTCGGCGGGCAGGCAATCGACATGGGCTCGGTCAGCCTCAAGCTGGACCAGCAAGCCCTTGAACACATGCATCGCCACAAGACCGGCGCGCTGATCGAAGCCGCCGTGCAGTTGGGCGCGCTGGCCAGTGGTCAGGCGCAGCCTGCGCAATTGGCGGCGTTACAGACCTATTCCCAGGCGATTGGCCTGGCGTTCCAGGTGCAGGACGACATTCTCGACGTAGAAAGTGACACCGCCACGCTGGGCAAACGCCAGGGCGCCGATATCGCACGGGACAAGCCGACCTATCCTGCGCTGCTCGGGCTCGAAGCCGCCAAGGCCTACGCCCTGGAACTGCGCGACCAGGCCCTGGCCGCCCTGCGACCTTTCGACGCGGCGGCCGAGCCATTGCGCGACCTGGCGCGGTATATCGTCGAACGTCGCCACTGATCGGCACGGCCATCATGGCCGCCTATCGGCCAAGTTCGGCGCTCTGCGTGGGCAGTTTGCGATGCTTGAGGTAAACTGCCGCCTCTTCTATACCTATAACGATTCGCCTGATGCCCACGACGTTCCAAGAGATTCCCCGCAAGCGCCCGTCCACGCCCCTGCTCGACCGTGCTGCCACGCCGGACGGCCTGCGTCGTCTGGGTGAAGCCGAGCTGGAAACCCTGGCCGATGAATTGCGCCTGGAATTGCTCTACACGGTCGGCCAGACCGGTGGGCATTTCGGTGCCGGCCTGGGCGTCATCGAGCTGACTATCGCCCTGCATTACGTGTTCGACACCCCGGACGACCGGCTGGTGTGGGACGTGGGCCATCAGGCGTACCCGCACAAGATCCTGACCGGTCGCCGCGAGCGCATGAGCACGCTGCGCCAGAAGGACGGTGTTGCCGCTTTCCCACGTCGCTCCGAGAGCGAGTACGACACCTTTGGCGTCGGCCACTCCAGCACGTCCATCAGTGCAGCACTGGGCATGGCGATTGCCGCCCGCCTGCAAAACAGTGATCGCAAGGCGATTGCAGTGATCGGCGATGGCGCACTCACCGCCGGCATGGCGTTCGAAGCGCTGAACCACGCCCCGGAAGTGGACGCCAATATGCTGGTGATCCTCAACGACAACGACATGTCGATCTCGCGCAATGTTGGCGGCCTGTCCAACTACCTGGCCAAGATCCTGTCGAGCCGCACCTACGCCAGCATGCGAGAAGGCAGCAAAAAGGTACTCTCGCGTCTGCCCGGCGCGTGGGAAATTGCCCGACGCACCGAAGAATACGCCAAGGGCATGCTGGTGCCCGGCACCTTGTTCGAGGAGCTGGGCTGGAACTACATCGGCCCCATCGACGGCCACGACCTGCCGACGCTGATCGCCACGCTGCGCAATATGCGTGACCTCAAGGGCCCGCAGTTTCTGCATATCGTCACCAAGAAAGGCAAAGGCTTCGCCCCGGCGGAAGTCGACCCGATCGGTTATCACGCAATCACCAAGCTCGAACCGCTGGACGCTCCCGCCGCCGCGCCGAAAAAGCCCAGCGGGCCGAAGTATTCCGGGGTGTTCGGCGAGTGGCTGTGCGACATGGCCGCCGCCGACTCGCGCCTGGTGGGCATTACCCCGGCGATGAAGGAAGGCTCTGATCTGGTGGCGTTCAGCGAGCGGTTCCCGCTGCGCTACTTCGACGTGGCGATTGCCGAGCAACACGCGGTGACGTTCGCCGCCGGCATGGCCTGCGAAGGCGCCAAACCGGTGGTTGCGATCTACTCCACGTTCCTGCAACGCGGTTACGACCAACTGGTGCATGACGTCGCGGTGCAGAACCTCGACGTGCTGTTCGCCATCGATCGCGCGGGCCTGGTGGGAGAAGACGGCCCGACGCATGCCGGCAGTTTCGATTTGTCCTACCTGCGCTGCATCCCCGGGATGCTGGTGATGACCCCGAGCGACGAAAACGAATTGCGCAAGATGCTCAGCACCGGCCACCTGTACAACGGCCCGGCCGCGGTGCGTTACCCGCGCGGCAACGGCCCAAACGCAGTGATCGAAAAAGACCTTGAACCCATCGAGATCGGCAAGGGTATCGTGCGTCGCCAGGGCAACCGGGTTGCGTTCCTGGTATTCGGCGTGCAATTGGCCGAAGCCTTGAAAGTCGCCGAGAAGATCGACGCCACGGTGGTCGACATGCGCTTCGTCAAACCCCTGGACGAAGCCCTGGTGCGCGAGATCACCGGCAGCCATGAGTTGCTGGTCACAGTTGAAGAAAACGCCATCATGGGTGGTGCCGGTGCAGCGGTCAGTGAGTACCTGGCGCGGGAGAATATCCTCAAGTCGGTGCTGCACCTGGGCTTGCCGGATGTGTACGTCGAACATGCCAAGCCGGCGCAGATGCTGGCTGAGTGCGGGCTGGACGAGGCAGGGATTGAAGCCTCTGTGCGCAACCGCATGGCACTGCTGGGTCTGTAAAAACCTGGAACAACATGTGGGAGGGGCTTGCCCCCGATAGCGGTGGATCAGTTACCGATACTGAGTCTGGCCCCCTGCAATCGGAGGCAAGCCCCTCTCCCACATTTGGTTTGTGCCCTCCTCCACGCCATGGACAGCTCATGAAACACCTGTACCTTGCCTTGCTGCTCCTGCCCTCCCCGCAATTGCTCGCCGACACCCGCGACGAGGCCCTTAAGCTCCCCGACGTGGTCATCAGCGCCAACCGCCAGGTGCAGGCGCGCAATGACAGCAGCGCCGCCAACACGGTGTTCACCCGCGACGATATCGACCGCCTGCAACCGACCAGCCTCACCGACCTGCTCAGCCGTGTGCCTGGCGTGCAAGTGGCGCCCACCGGCGGGCGCGGTAGCTTGCCGGGGATTTACCTGCGCGGCACCAAATCCGCCCAAAGCCTGGTGCTGGTGGACGGCCAGCGCATCGCCAATACCACCTCCGGCGACAGCGGCCTGCAATACCTCAATGTCGATCAAATCGAGCGCGTGGAAGTGCTGCGCGGTTCGCGCTCAGTCATGTATGGCAGCGATGCGATAGGCGGGGTGATCCAGGTCTTCACCCGGCGCAACGCCGAGCAAGGCTTGCAGCCGCGTCTTAAGCTGGAGTTCGGCAACCGCCGGACCTGGCAGCGCAGCCTCGGTCTGGCAGGCGGGGACGAACACACGCGGTTCAACCTGGGAGCGAGCCTGGATGAAACCGCCGGCATCAACTCGACCCGTGCGTCTTTTCCCAGTGACGGCGACCACGATGCCTACCGCAACCAGTCGCTCAGCCTCAATCTCAGCCATTCGTTCAGCGATGCGCTGGAGGCTGGTTTCAACCTGCTCGATAACCGTGGCAAATCGGAGTACGACAACAGCTTCGGCCGCTACGACGTCGCCAGTGGTCAGACGCTGGGGCAAAAGCCTTACACCGATTACACCGTCAGCAGCGCCAGCGGCTACCTGGATGCCACGCTCAATGCGCATTGGCAGTCACGCCTGGAACTGGGCCACAGCGAAAACCGCGACACCAAGCGCGACACCCTCAGCGACGACTTCAGCGTGTTCAACACCTACCGCGACTCGATCAACTGGCAGAACGACCTGACCCTGGACGAACACAACAGCCTGATCCTCGGCGGCGATTGGTACGAGGATCGCTTCCATGGCTCCACCGCGTTTAGCGAAAACAGCCGCTGGAACCGCGCGGCCTTTGTGCAGCATCGCTTTCACAGTGAATGGTTCTCCACGGAACTAGGCCTGCGCCGCGACCAGAATCAGCAGTTCGGTGCGCAGAACAGTTGGAGTGGCACGCTGACTTTGCCCATCAACCCCGACAATGACGTGCTGCTGAGCTACAGCGAAGGCTTTCGCGCGCCGACCTTCAACGACCTGTATTACCCCGACACACACTACAGCAACCCCAATCTGCAGCCCGAAACCTCCAAGAGCTACGAGTTGCAGTGGCGCAGCCAGCTCAGTGACAGCACACGCCTGGAAGCCTCGCTGTACCGCACGGACTTGAGCGACGCGATCATCCTCGACAGCTCGGGCAAGCCGCAGAACGTGGCGTCGGCGCGCATCAACGGCATGGAAGCGGCGCTCAAGCAGGAACTGTTCGGCTGGCAGGGCAACCTGGGACTGTCGATCATCGATCCGCGCGACCGTAGCACCGGCTATACCTTGGCCCGTCGCGCACGGCGCACGTTGAGCCTGGACCTGGACCGGCAATTCGATCAACTTGGCGTGGGCGCCAGCTGGCAGGCTATCAGCAGCAGTTATGACGATGCCGACAACACTCAACGCTTGGGCGGCTATGCGTTGCTTGGGCTGCGTGGCAGCTGGGCGATCAATCGGCAAGTGGCGCTGTCGCTGAAGGTCGATAACCTGTTGGACCGGTCTTACGTGCGGGCGCGCTACAGCTATGACGATCCGGCGTTCATGAATAACCAGGATTATCGCGAGGAAGGCCGGACGTGGCTGTTCGGCGTGACCTGGACCCCGGAGACCTGACGCGCCTGCGCAACGGTGTCACAGGTCCGGCGCAATCACCCGACACAATCGCCCCAGCGCCTCCAGCATCTGCCCGCTGGGCCGTTCCAGGCCCTTATCGGGCACCTGCCGCACGCGCTCGGCCATGGTTGGCCAGGCTTTCCACGCGTCCATCTGCGCTTGATCGCTGACCAGAATCATCTCGGGATTGCGCTGCAACACCGACTCGATGCTGACTTGCGGCGCCGGCAGGTTCAGGTCGTCGAACACATTGCGCGCACCGCAGACCGTCAACGCATCGCTGATGATCTGCCCGCCGCCCACGGTGTACAGCGGCGAATTCCACACCTGGTAAAACACCCGTAGGGGTTCGGCACGCCGATAGCGCCGGCGCAATTCGGTCAGGCGCTGGCGCAACTGCGCGGCCAGTTGCTGCCCGGCGTCGGCACGTCCCAGCCGCGCGGCGATGGCTTGGACCTGGACGGTAAGTTGTTCAAGGTTGTGGGGCTCGGCGATATACACCGGGATATTCAAACGCTGCAATTGCTCGCGCTGGGCCGGGCCGACGCTGCCAGGCCACAGCAGGATCAGGTCCGGTTTGAGGCTCAGCAGGCGCTCCATGTCCAACTGACCATAGCGACCGACCGAAGGTACCTGCGCCAATGCCACCGGGCGCTCGCCACCGTCGAGCACGCCCACCAGCAAGTCGGCGGCGCCCAGTTCCATTACGATTTCCGACAGCGACGGCGCCAGGCTGACCACCCGCTCGGCCGCCAGGACCTGGGCGCTCAGCGCCAGCAGCAGAAGCGCCAGCCAGCGGCGCATCATCCCAACTGACGCGGGATGCGGTAGAGGTAAAACAGCACCATCGTCGACAGCGCCAACAGAAACAACGGCACCGCCTCCAGGCCGACAAACACTGCCAGTGCACCCACCCACGCGGGGAGCGCGGCCACCAGCAACGCCGTGCGGCGACGGGCCGCCAGGGTGATCCAGGCGGCGGGTTCTTCGGCGGTGTCGAGGGCTTTGGAGGTGGCGATCAACGCGTGTTTATAGCCATTGAAGTAGCGCAGGCTGAGGAACATCGAGGCCACACCGGCGATAAAGAACGGCATGGCCAACACCGGCAGCAGGGACTCAGCCTGGCCAAACACCAGGTTGACCACAAACAGGGGCAGCAGTGCCAGGGCCAGATACTGCCACCAGTTGACGGACAGCCGACGCTTGACCTGGCCCCGGGTCACGCGCGGTCGACCTCGCCCTGGTGTTCGTTGCCCATCATGTGGTCGAGCTTGCTGGCCTTGGTCGCCAGGTAGAGTTTGTTGTGCGGGTTATGCCCGGTGTGCAGCGGCACGCGCTCGGCCACGGTAATGCCCATGTCGGCCAAGGCTTTGACCTTGCGCGGGTTGTTGGTCATCAGGCGCAGGGATTTCACGCCCAGGTGCTCAAGCATCGGCAGGCAGATCGCATAATCGCGCTGATCGGCCGCGAAACCCAGGCGCTCGTTGGCTTCCACGGTATCGGCGCCGCCATCCTGCAGTTCGTAGGCGCGGATTTTGTTCAGCAGGCCAATGCCACGGCCTTCCTGACGCAGATACAGCAGTACGCCACGGCCTTCCCGGGCGATTGCCTGCAGCGCGGCTTCGAGCTGCGAGCCGCAGTCGCAGCGCTGGCTGAACAACGCATCGCCGGTCAGGCACTCAGAGTGCAGGCGGCCGAGCACGGGTTCGCCATCGGCGATGTCGCCCAGGCTGAGCACAACGTGCTCGCGCCCGGTGGCTTCTTCAAGAAAGCCGCTCATGGTGAACGTGGCAAAAGGGGTAGGCAGCTTGGAAGCGGCGACGAAAACGACGGGCACCGGGTGCTCCTGATTTCAGATTTTACAGAGGCGGCATTGTAACAGCAGGTTCCTACAGACGCTTAAGCTGAATGTTCGCTGATAAAGATCAATCGGTTCGATTGGCCTTCCACTCGGTTCTATGCAGGTCAGAACGGATACGGCTGTTTCCAGTGTTGAAAAATCGGCTTGAGTTCGCCGCTCTTCACCAGCGCATCCATACGCCGATCAAACACTGCCCGCAGGTCCCGCCCCCGCTCGTTGTCGGCAAAACCCACGTAGAGCGGCAGCTGGGTCAGGTGTGTAAGCCGAAAGGTGGCCGGGTCCTGCGCCTGACTCAGGACTTCGCGGGCTTCGGTGAGCGCATCAATGTAGAAATCAGCCCGGCCGTACTGAAGCATCGGCAGGATGCCGTCACGCCGATGTATCTGGTTGAAACGTCGCACATTCGGCAAGTATGCCTCGTATTTGTAGCCATGCACCCAGGCCAGGCGATAACGCCCCAGCGTGGCCAGGCTCGGTGCGGGCGAGGTCGCCAGGCCGAGGGCGTAGATGGGGTCCGAATCGTAATGCCAGCGCGGGTACAGCACGCCGGTGACCTCGTCGCGGTAAGAACCGACCCAGCCATCCACCTCGCCGCGCTGGGCCAGGCCAACCGCTCGGGTGTAGGGCTCGGTGCGGGGCTGTACTTGCAAACCCGCCGGTTCGAATACCTTGCGCATCACATCCCACGCCAGGCCGCTGCCATCGGCGTTGGTGTAGCCGTCCCAGGCCTCACTGGCCAGCGTGACCTTGGAGGGCACCACCGGAGCGTCCTGCGCCTGCAACAACGTCGCAGCAGTGCACAGCAGTGTCAGCAGCCAGCGGCGTACATCCATCGGGACGACCTCCTACAGAGCCATGCATCAGGGATTACGCTATTGAGGGTAGCGCAGGACGCCGCTTCAGGGCGTCTCGCGAAAATGCTGGTAACCGCGGACGGCTGGTGTGATGTCCTGGCCGCCGGCATCAAGCAGCGTCACGCCCTGCCCTGCCTCGACCCGGCCGATCACATGAATCGGCCAGCCACCGGCCAGCAACGGCGCCAGCTCGGCGGGTGGCAGGGTGAAGGCCAGCACGTAGTCGTCGCCCCCACTCAGGGCGGCCACCCGCGCCTGCTCGTCCCCCACGAACGCCAGCAACGCCTTGGACAAAGGCAGCGCCTGGCGCTCAATCAGCAGGCTGACAGCCGAAGCCTTGGCGATATGCCCACAATCGGCCAACAACCCGTCGGAGATATCCATCGCAGCCGTGGCCTTACCGCGCAGCGCCAACCCCAGGGCCAGTTGCGGTTGTGGTGACCAGTAATGGGCCAGCAGCGGCTCGGCAACGCCAGCATCGGCGCTGCGTTGGCCCAGCACCAGCGGCAAAGCGCCAGCGGCGTTGCCCAGTTCGCCGCCCACACATAACAGGTCTCCTGGCTGCGCGCCGCTGCGGGTCAGGGCCTGCCCCGCCGGCACACGGCCAAACACCGTGAGGGTCAGGCTCAGTGGCCCGCGCGTGGTGTCGCCGCCTACCAGGCCCACACCGCAGTGTTGCGCCATGGCGTTCAAACCCTGGGCATAGCGTTGCAGCCAATCGGCATCGACGGTCGGAGTGGTGAGTGCAAGGGTAAAGGCGAGCGGGTGGGCGCCCATGGCGGCCAGGTCGCTCACCGCCACGGCCAGCGAGCGCTGGCCGAGCAGGAATGGATCGCAGGGGTCGGCAAAATGCACGCCGGCCACCAGAGTATCGGTGGAGATCGCCAGTTGCTCCCCAGGGGGCAGCGCCAGCAAGGCGCAGTCGTCGCCGATCCCCAGGGCTATGCCTTCACCGCCCTGCGCACAAGGCGCGGCGGCGAAGTAGGTGCGGATCAGCTCAAACTCGCCCATCGAGAACTCAAGCGCGGATCAGCGCTTGTGTTCCTTCACTTCGGCTTCGCGCAGGCGCGGGGCCAATTTGTCGAGCACGCCGTTGACGAACTTGTGACCGTCGGTCGAACCATAGACTTTCGCCAACTCGATACCTTCGTTGATCACCACGCGGTACGGCACATCGACGCGCTTGAGCAGTTCCCAGGTGGACAGGCGCATCACGCACAGTTCAACCGGGTCCAGTTCCTCGATCGTCAGGTCCAGGCAAGGTGCGAGGGCCGTGTCGATCTCGGTCAGGTTGGCGTGAACGCCGTGCAGGATGTCGTGGAAGTAACTCTGATCGGCGAAGGTAAAGTCGTTATCGACGCGAAACTGCGCTTCGATTTCGTTCAGCGCAGCGCCTGCCAGGTGACGCTGATACAGCGCCTGGGTCGCGAGTTGACGCGCCTTGCGACGCTTCTCGCTCTTGGACGGCTTGCCGGCATCCGCAGGGCGTGGGTCCTGAGGGTTGAACTGATCGCTCTCGTCGGAAATCACTTGGCCTCCAACTGCGACAGCAGGCTGACCATTTCCAGGGCGGACAGGGCCGCTTCGGCGCCTTTGTTACCGGCCTTGGTGCCGGAGCGCTCGATGGCTTGTTCGATGGAGTCCACGGTCAGCACGCCGAACGCAACCGGCACGCCGAACTCCATGGACACCTGGGCCAGGCCCTTGGTGCATTCGCCGGCCACGTATTCGAAGTGCGGCGTGCCGCCCCGAATGACCGCGCCCAGGGCGATGATGGCGGCGTATTCGGCCTGTTGGGCGACTTTTTGCGCAACCAGCGGAATCTCGAAGGCGCCAGGGGCGCGGATGATCGTGATATCGCTCTCGCTCACACCGTGGCGAACCAGGGCGTCCACGGCACCGCTTACCAGGCTTTCAACCACGAAGCTGTTGAAGCGGCCAACCACCAGGGCATAGCGGCCTTTGGGGGCGATGAAGGTACCTTCGATGGTCTTCAGGGTCATTCGACAAATCTCTTAAAGAGCCGGGACGCGAAATGTGCGTCCCTCAGTGATGATTTAACCGCGAACAAGGGGCAGAAATCGCCGGCCTTTATTCGGAGGGCACATATTCTACAACTTCCAGATCGAAACCGGATATCGCATTAAATTTCATCGGTGCGCTCATCAAGCGCATTTTGCGCACACCCAGGTCACGCAGGATCTGCGAACCGGCACCGACGATGCTGTAGGTGGTCGGCGTTTTCACCTGGGTGTGCTCGGCGGTTTCGCGGATATGCGCGAGCAGGACATCGCCATCCACCGGGTTGCCCAGCAACAGCACCACGCCACTGCCGGCCTCGGAAACCGCGGCCATGGCGGCGCGCAGGCTCCAGCGGCCGGGTTGCTTGACCATCAACAGGTCGCGCAGCGGGTCCATGTTGTGCACGCGCACCAGGGTCGGCTCTTCAGCGCAAATGGTGCCCAGGGTCAGGGCCATATGCACGTCGCCTTCCACCGAATCACGGTAGGTCACCAGGTTGAATTGGCCCAGTTCGCTGTCCAGCGGCTGCTCGGCAATCCGCTGAACGGTACGTTCGTGAATCATTCGATAGTGAATCAGGTCGGCGATGGTGCCGATCTTGAGGTTGTGCTCGGCGGCAAATGCTTCGAGTTCGACACGACGGGCCATGGTGCCGTCGTCGTTCATCACTTCGCAGATCACACCGCTGGGCTCGAACCCGGCCATGCGCGCCAGGTCGCAGGCGGCTTCGGTGTGACCGGCGCGGGCCAGGGTGCCGCCGGGCTGGGCCATCAACGGGAAGATGTGGCCGGGGCTGACGATGTCTTCAGCCTTGGCGTCCTTGGCGGCGGCGGCCTGCACCGTGCGTGCGCGGTCGGCGGCGGAGATGCCGGTGGTGACGCCGGTGGTGGCCTCAATGGATACGGTGAACTTGGTGCCGAAACCCGAGCCGTTGCGCGGCGCCATCAACGGCAGCTTGAGCAGTTCGCAGCGCTCGCGGCTCATAGGCATGCAGATCAGGCCGCGAGCGTGCTTGGCCATGAAATTGATGTGCTCGGCCTTGCAAGCCTCGGCAGCCATGATGATGTCGCCTTCGTTCTCGCGGTCTTCGTCATCCATCAGGATGACCATCTTGCCTTGGCGGATGTCTTCAACCAGTTCTTCGATGCTATTGAGCGCCACGCGGCACCCCCTTGGTCAGGATTTCAGGTAGCCGTTAGCGGCCAGAAAACTTTCAGTGATATTCCCGGCAGTCGGCTCTGCGGCCTTTTCGCCCAGCAACAGGCGCTCCAGGTAACGGGCAAGCAAGTCCACTTCCAGATTCACCCGGCGGCCCGGCTGGTACGCGGCCATGATGGTTTCGCTCAGGGTGTGCGGGATGATGGTCAACGCGAATTCTGCGCCATTGACGGCGTTCACGGTCAGGCTGGTGCCGTCGACGGTGATCGAGCCTTTGTGCGCGATGTACTTGGCCAATTCTTTTGGCGCGCGGATGCGGAATTCCACCGCCCGCGCGTTTTCGCTGCGCGATATTACTTCGCCAACGCCGTCGACGTGGCCGCTGACCAGGTGGCCGCCCAGGCGGGTGGTCGGCGTGAGGGCTTTTTCCAGGTTAACCGGGCTGCCGGCCTTGAGGTCGCTCATCGCCGTGCAGTCCAGGGTTTCCCGGCTGACGTCGGCGGCAAAGCCGTTGCCCGGCAACTCGATGACGGTCAGGCACACGCCGCTGACGGCGATGCTGTCGCCCAGCTTGACGTCGCCCAGGTCGAGCTTGCCGGTTTCAACCAGCAGCCGAACGTCGCCGCCCTTGGGGGTCATGGCGCGGATGCTGCCGATGGATTCGATAATGCCGGTGAACATGGCCTTCTCCTGGAAAACGGGGCCGCGCGATGCGCAGGCCGGAAATTATACGCTGGCTGCTGGCAGAGGGATGGCAGTGACTCGCCAGTCGTCGCCTACAGCGCGCATATCAGTGATCTTGAGTTGGGGAGCGTCCGCCAGTTTCTCAAGCGGCCAGTCCAGCAACGGCCGGGCGGCGGAGCCGAGAAATTTACCGGCGACGAATATCACGTATTCGTCCACCAGGCCCTGCTGCGCAAAAGCGCCCGCCAGGCTTGGCCCGGCCTCCACCAGTATCTCGTTGACGCCACGGGCGGCCAGGGCCACCAGCGCCGAACGCAGGTCGACCTGACCGTCGACGCCCGGCACTACGAGGCATTCGGGGCCACGCGGGAACTGGTTTTCCGGCGTCACACAGGTGATGACCAGTGCCGGCCCGGCCTTGAAGAACGGTGCGTTCAGCGGTACCCGCAGGCGGCCGTCGATCAGCACGCGCAGCGGCGGGCGCGACATGGCCAAGGCGGTCGTGGCTTCATCGAGGCCCAGTTCGGCGGCACGCACGGTCAGCCGCGCGCCGTCGGCCAGTACGGTGTCGGCACCGGTCAACACCACGCTGGCTTCGGCGCGCAACCGTTGCACGGCGGCGCGCGCGGCGGGGCCGGTGATCCACTGGCTTTCGCCGCTGGCCATTGCGGTGCGACCGTCCAGACTCATCGCCAGCTTGACGCGCACAAAAGGCAGGCCTTGCTCCATACGCTTTAGAAAGCCCGGGTTCAGCGCTCGCGCCTGGCTTTCCAGCACGCCGCTGCGCACCTCGATCCCGGCTTGAGCCAGACGCTGCATGCCGCGCCCGGCGACTTCCGGATTGGGGTCCTGCATCCCGGCCACCACCCGCGCCACGCCAGCACTCACCAGCGCATCGGCGCATGGCGGTGTGCGGCCATGGTGGCTGCAAGGTTCGAGGGTCACGTACACCGTGGCGCCGCGCGCTTTATCGCCGGCGGCGCGCAGGGCATTGGGCTCGGCGTGGGGCTCGCCGGTGCGCTCATGCCAGCCTTCGCCGACGATCTGCCCATCGCGCACAATCACGCAGCCGACCCGAGGGTTGGGATGGGTGGTGTACACGCCCTTGCGCGCAAGCTCCAGGGCACGGGCCATGTAGTGGGCGTCGAGCACGGCCTGTTCAGCGGAAGGTGGGTTCATTGTTTGGCCGGCTCACGGGCCAGGCGGTCGATCTCTTCGCGGAACTCGTTGAGATCCTGGAAGCGTCGATACACCGAGGCGAAACGGATATAGGCGACTTCGTCGAGTTTTTGCAGCTCGCCCATCACCAACTCGCCCACGACCAGGCTCTTGACCTCGCGCTCGCCGGTCGCTCGCAACTTGTGCTTGATATGCGCCAGGGCTGCTTCCAGCCGCTCGACGCTTACCGGGCGTTTTTCCAGGGCGCGCTGCATACCGGCGCGCAGTTTTTCTTCGTCGAAGGGCTGGCGGCTGCCGTCAGACTTGATCAGCCGTGGCAACACCAGTTCGGCGGTTTCGAAGGTGGTGAAACGTTCACCGCAGCCGGAGGCCAGGCATTCGCGCCGGCGACGTACTTGATCGCCCTCGGCGACCAGTCGCGAGTCGATGACCTTGGTGTCGTTGGCACCGCAGAAGGGACAGTGCATGGTGGCAGGCAACAAAAAATGGGAGGGCCATGGTAGCGCATCCCCATGGCAAGACAAGCCATAGCCTTTACGGTATATAGGCTGACAATTATGTTTCTTCTCTTTTAAGCCACGGATTTTGTCCCTTCTGGAGCCGTACATGCAGTTACGACCCGTTGTTTTGCTCGCTTTGTTCAGTGTCCTGGTCGCCTGCAGCAGCGAAGCCCCCAAGCCGAGCGCGCCCCAGCCGGCGCCCGCGCAGGAGAAAAAAGTCCCCGGAATCGAAGACCTCGGTCCACTGCCGGCCTATCAGCGTGAAATCAACGGCAGCCTGACCAATGTGCCTGCCGGGGCCGAAGTCGAAATGGCCCTGCTGGTGATCGACGACCGCTCGCGCCCGCAGCAACTGCTCGCCAGCAGTGTGTTGACCGGCAACGGCAAGCCATTGGCCTTTCGCCTGCGGTTCAACCCCGAGGCTTTCCCGGCCGGCGCGCGGGTTGAGCTGCGCGGTCGTGCCAGCCAGTCCGGCCAGTTGATCCTGCACCTGCCCGCCGTGCGCATTACTCAGGCGATCACACAGACCACCGGCCCCCTGCAACTCGTCAAGGCACCATGACGCCACCGCTGGACCTGCAACGCGCCCTGAGCGATCTGATCGGCGACGCACACCTGGTGCCCTGCGCGCTGCCGGGCACCGACCTGTCGTTATGGCTGCTGGACGCGGACAACATGGACCGCGCCTTCAGCCAGGAGGAAACCCGGCGCATTCTGCATGAACCGCCCTACTGGAGTTTCTGCTGGGCCAGCGGCCTGGCGCTGGCGCGGTATCTGGCGGCAAACCCGGAATGGGTGAAAGGCAAGCGCGTGCTGGATTTCGGCGCCGGCTCCGGTGTGGCCGGTATTGCGGCGGTTAAAGCGGGTGCGCTGGAAGTGGTGGCCTGCGACCTGGACCCGCTGGCATTAGCGTCCTGCCGGGCGAACGCCGAACTCAACGGTGTGAAACTGAGTTACTCGGCGGACTTTTTCGCCGAAGCCGACCGCTTCGACCTGATCCTGGTCGCCGACGTGCTCTACGACCGCGCTAACCTGCCGCTGCTGGATCACTTCCTCAGCCGTGGACGCGAAGCACTGGTGGCGGACTCCCGCGTGCGGGACTTCCAACACCCCGCCTATCGACGCCTGGACATACTGGATGCCCTGACCCTGCCGGACCTGGCCGAGCCGTGGGAGTTTCGCAAGGTGAGCCTGTACCATTCGAAGCGTTAAACCCGCACGTTACAGATTTTCAGCAATAGATTGGTTAAGACAGCAAAAGCAGGCGCATGGAAAATGCCCTTCTTCGCAAGCGGCCTGGGCCATCGATCTGCATGTTTTTCCAAACAATTTCAATCATTGCTGAGCGCTTAACGCCCTTGCAAAAAATCGGGCGGCTACCTAACCTTTGCAGCAATACACCCGCCATGCCTCTGGTTGCGTTAGCAACCAAGCACAAATTGTGCGGGTTTTTTTTGCCCGGTATTTTTTGAGCATGAGGACATTCAGCAAACCCGCCATTGACGTTCGCGCCCAGCTTGAGCTGCTCAAGCACCGCGGGCTGAATGTTCAGGATAAGGTTCATGCAGAGTCTTTTTTGCAATCGGTCAGCTTCTTTAGGCTCAGCCCCTATATGCGACCGTTTCAACAACCGGAGGATATCGATCATCGCTTTCGTGATGGCAGCCAGTTTCGTCAGTTAACGCGTCTCTACGACTTTGATCGACGGCTTCGTTTACTGACCATGGATGCCATCGAGAGAGTCGAAATCGCATCTCGTGCAGTCATCAGCAACCATATGGGCCCCGCCCATGGCAGTCATTGGTATATGGACCCACGAATGTTCCATCAGATGTTCGATCATCAGCGGCTGCTTACGACGCTGTCCTTCAAACAATCCACCGCCATGCGTGATTTTCAGCGCGAATGCGAGCGCATCGATAGATCCCGTGCGGACGACAGGAGAAAATGCCTCCTTAAACGCCAAAGAGCTAAAGAAAGCTACGCCCGCCACTACCCCACCACCTACGCCCACCCACCTCTTATGCCAGGTTGGGCGATGTTGGAGGAACTGACACTGGGCGATATATCCCATTTATATAAAGGCTTGGCGAAAGACGCGGACAAAAAGGCGATTGCCAGGCGTCTGGGAATTGCGGCTCCCCTGATGCAGTCTTGGCTGCACACCCTGACCACCATTCGAAACATCTGCGCCCATCATTCACGGCTGTGGAACCGAGAATTAGGTATTCGTCCCGAACTGCCAAAGAAAGCCAATTTTTTATGGCCCAAACATCTCTTTCAGCCCGGGCCGCACACCCGCATTTTTGCAGCACTCTGCATTTTGAATCATCTGACACATCAAGTGAGCCCCGACAGCCACTGGGATCAACGCTTGCATCAACTGATTTGCGATTTTCCCGACGTTAGCCTTAAAGCGATGGGCTTCCCTCTCAATTGGTATCAGGACCCTTTTTGGCATGCGCTTGAAAACTGAGCGCCCTGCTGCTTCCGGTAGCTTTCGCCAGCCCTTATAGTTGCCCCCATTCCCGCTTTCTTCGAGACGCCCCATGAGTGAGCCCACCCCATATATCTTCGACGCCACCACTGCCACCTTCGACCAGGCGGTAATCGAAAACTCATTCCACAAACCTGTACTCGTAGATTTCTGGGCCGAGTGGTGCGCGCCGTGCAAGGCGTTGATGCCGATGCTGGCGCAGATTGCCGAGAGTTATCAGGGTGAGTTGCTGCTTGCCAAGGTCGATTGCGAGGCCGAGCAGGACATCGTTGCGCGGTTTGGCATTCAAAGCCTGCCGACGGTGGTGCTGTTCAAGGACGGTCAGCCGGTGGACGGGTTCGCCGGGGCACAGCCGGAGTCGGCGGTGCGGGCGATGCTTGAGCCGCATGTGCAGATGCCTGCGCCGAAGGCGGCTGATCCATTGGTGCAGGCCCAGGCGTTATTCGCAGAAGGCCGTATCAGTGACGCCGAAGCCCTATTGGTCGCGCTGCTGGGCGAGGACAACACTAACGCCGCCGCACTGATTCTGTACGCGCGCTGCCTGGCTGAACGCGGTGAGTTGGGTGAAGCCCAGGCCGTGCTCGATGCCGTGAAAAGCGACGACCACAAAGCCGCTCTCGCCGGGGCCAAGGCACAGATCACCTTCCTGCGCCAGGCCGCCGAGCTGCCGGACGCCGCCGACTTGAAAAGCCGGCTGGCGCAAAACCCGCAGGACGACGAAGCGGCCTATCAGCTGGCTATCCAGCAACTGGCGCGCCAGCAGTACGATGCGGCACTGGACGGTCTGCTCAAATTATTCGTCCGCAACCGCAGCTACAACGAAGGCCTGCCGCACAAGACCTTGCTGCAGGTGTTCGAACTGCTGGGCAATGATCACCCGCTGGTCACCGTGTACCGCCGCAAGTTGTTCGCTGCGCTGTACTAATCGCCGAGCCAACGGTACAGCGGCGTATCCCCGCCGCTGACCACCTTGACCTTGGCGCTGTGGCGCAGGCGCACCAGCAGGCGTTTGCCCACTGCCGCATCGCCGGCCAAGCCTTCCAGTTGATCGAGCAATTCCAGGCCGCTGAGTTGGCCGGCATTGCGTAACAGGTCCTGGGCGCTCTGCCATAGATCATCACCGGGTTTCGCCGCCGCAGCCGGGCCAGCGCTCGCCGGGGCTACTGGCGCGGCCTGAAATTGCGCGCCCAGGCGTGCCCAATCGCCGTCGTCCATCTCTACAGTCAAATCCACCGGCAGGTCGCCGATGGTTCCACGAATTCGCAACATCGCCCCTACTCCCGCAGTTTTTCCGACCGGCATGCTCCCATGTGGCTTGCACAACGCCAAGCGGGCGGGCAAACTCTCGACACATTGTTATAAGATTACATAACAAAACTTTCATCTCCGGGAGCTTTTCCATGCGCCGTCTGTTGCTTGCCTTGCCGTTTGCCCTGCTGCCACTGGCTGTCGCCCAGGCGCATGATGACCATGATCACGAACACGGCAGCCTCGGCGCCCACGAACACGGTGTTGCTCGCCTTAACGCCGTGCTTGATGGTCAGACGCTGGAGCTTGAGCTGGACAGCCCGGCGATGAACCTGGTGGGATTCGAGCACGTGGCCAGCAGCGCCGCCGACAAAGCCAAGGTCGCCGCCGCGCGCGAGCAACTGGAAAACCCTGTCGCCCTGTTCAACCTGCCCAAGGCCGCCGGTTGCAAGGTCAGCTCCCAGGAACTCAACAGCCCGCTGTTCGGTGACAAGCCCGAAGCCGATCATGACGACGATGATGACGCCACCGACGGCAAAGGCGCAGCCGCCCATGAGCACCATCACGACCACAGCGAGATCCACGCTCACTATCAATTCACCTGCGCCACACCGACCGCCCTGGGCAATCTGGACCTGACCCAAGTGTTCAAGACCTTCCCCGCCACCCTGAAAATCCAGGTACAACTGATCGGCCCGAGCGGCCAGCAAGGCGTCGACGCGACGGCCACCGCAGCCACCCTGAAGTTCTGAGTGCCCATGACCCAGCCATTGATCGAACTGTCCGACCTGGGCTTTAACTGGCCCGGTCATCCTCAACTGCTGGATATCCCCGCCTTCCGCCTGGAGCGCGGCGAAACCCTGTTTCTCAAAGGCCCCAGCGGCAGCGGTAAGACCACCCTGTTAGGGTTGCTCGGCGGCGTGCAGAAACCCGGTCGCGGCAGCATTCGCCTGCTCGGCCAGGAACTTACCGCGCTGTCGGCGGGCGCGCGCGATCGGTTCCGTGTCGACCACACCGGCTACATTTTCCAGCAGTTCAACCTGCTGCCGTTTCTGTCGGTGCGCGAGAACGTCGAGTTGCCCTGCCACTTTTCCAGGCTGCGTGCGCAACGCGCGGTCCAGCGTCACGGCAGCGTCGACCAGGCGGCCGCCACTCTGCTTGCGCACCTGGGCCTGAAGGACAAAGACCTGCTGGCGCGTCGTGCCGATTCGCTGTCCATCGGCCAGCAGCAACGGGTGGCCGCCGCCCGTGCGTTGATCGGCCAACCGGAACTGGTGATTGCCGACGAACCCACCTCGGCCCTGGATTACGACGCCCGCGAAGCCTTCATCCAATTGCTGTTCGCCGAGTGCCGCGACGCGGGGGCCAGCCTGTTGTTTGTCAGCCACGACCAGAGCCTGGCGCCGCTGTTCGACCGTCATCTTTCGCTGGCCGAGCTCAATCGCGCCGCCACGCCCGCAGAGGTTTGAGATGTATCTGTTTCGTCTAGCCATGGCCAGCCTGGCTAACCGCCGCTTTACCGCGATCCTCACCGCCTTCGCCATCGCCCTGTCGGTGTGCCTGTTGCTGGCGGTGGAGCGCGTACGCGTTGAGGCACGCAACAGTTTCGCCAGCACCATCAGCGGCACCGACCTGATCGTCGGCGCGCGCTCCGGTTCGGTCAATCTGCTGCTGTACTCGGTGTTCCGCATCGGCAACGCCACCAACAACATTCGTTGGGACAGCTACGAGCACTTCGCCGCCAACCCTCAGGTGAAATGGGCCATCCCGATTTCACTCGGGGACTCCCACCGCGGCTATCGCGTGATGGGCACCAACCAATCCTACTTCGAGCACTACCAGTACGGCCGCAAGCAAAACCTCGAACTGGCCAGCGGCCGTGCCTTCGCCAGCGACCCGTTCGAAGTGGTGCTCGGTGCGGAAGTGGCGGATGCGCTGCACTACAAACTCGGCGACAAACTGGTGCTGGCCCATGGCGTAGCGGTGGTCAGCCTGGTCAAGCACGATGACAAACCCTTCACCGTGGTCGGTATTCTCAAGCGCACCGGTACGCCGGTGGACCGTACGCTGCATATCAGCCTTGGTGGCATGGAAGCGATTCACATCGACTGGCACAACGGCGTTCCCGCTCAAGGCAAAGGCCGGATCAGCGCGGACCAGGCGCGCAACATGGACCTCACGCCGCAAGCCATCACGGCCTTCATGCTGGGCCTGAACAACAAGATTTCCACCTTCGCGCTGCAGCGGCAGATCAATGAGTTTCGTGGCGAACCGATGCTGGCGATTCTGCCGGGCGTGGCGTTGCAGGAGCTGTGGAGCATGATGGGCACCGCTGAAAAAGCGCTGTTCGTGATCTCGCTGTTCGTGGTGCTGACCGGTTTGATCGGCATGCTCACGGCGATCCTCACCAGCCTCAACGAACGCCGTCGCGAAATGGCGATTTTGCGTTCGGTGGGCGCGCGACCCTGGCATATCGCGACGCTGCTGATCTTCGAAGCGTTTGCATTGGCACTGTCCGGGGTGATCGCCGGCGTCGGCCTGCTGTACGTATGCATCGCCGCCTCGCGCGGTTACCTGCAGGCCAACTATGGCCTGGACCTGCCGATGTCATGGCCGAGCGAATATGAATGGACCCTGCTCGCCGGTATCCTGGCCGCCGCGCTGTTGATGGGCAGCGTGCCCGCGTGGCGCGCCTATCGACAATCCCTGGCCGACGGCCTGTCCATACGTTTATGAGGAAGGTTTCGATGCGCCGTGTCCTGTTTGCCCTGTTGCTGGTGGTGGCCGTGCCGACCTGGGCCGATGAGCAACCCAGGGATCTGTCCTGGCAGGAAATGATTCCGCCGGATGCGCCGCCGGAAGTGCCCAATATGAAACCGCTGCACAACCTGTCGAACATGGCCGATGCCTTGTCCGTCGAGGCGGCGCCGGCGGCCAAGCAGGATTTGCCCAACGCCCCGGTGGTCAAGGGCCTCGACGGCCAGCATATTCGCCTGCCCGGTTATATCGTGCCGCTGGAAGTGAGCGAGGAAGGCCGTACCACCGAGTTCCTGCTGGTGCCGTACTTCGGCGCGTGTATCCATGTGCCGCCGCCGCCGTCGAACCAGATCGTGCATGTCAAAAGCGAAGTCGGCGTGAAGCTCGACGAGCTGTACCAGCCGTACTGGATCGAGGGGGCGATGCAGGTCAAGCCCTCCACCAGCGAACTGGCCGACGCCGGTTACCAGATGGTTGCCGAAAAGATTTATATGTACGAGCTGCAGGAATAACGCTTATCGCCCTTTCATTGAGCTGAGTCAAAAGACCGAACGGAACGATCTTTACCATTGGACCTACAACTTTTAAACGTCCTTTGGAGCTCCCATGAACAAGTCTCTGCTCGGCGCGTCCCTCTTCGCGCTCGCCCTCGTCGCCCCTGCCGCCCATGCTCACGAAGCGGGCGACATTCTGGTTCGCGCCGGTGCAATCACCGTGAACCCGAAGGCCGACAGCGGCAGCGTCAAGGTTGATCAAGGCCCACTGGCCGGCGCCAACCTGGGTGGCAAGGCGACCATGAGCAGCGATACCCAGTTGGGCTTGAACTTCGCTTACATGCTCACCGACCACGTCGGGATCGAACTGCTGGCGGCCACGCCGTTCGAGCACGATGTGAAGATCAAGAACACCGCGCTCGGTGCCGCCAATGGCAAGCTCGGTACTCTCAAGCATCTGCCACCGACCTTGAGCGTCGTGTACTACCCGCTGGATAACAAGTCCGCCTTCCAGCCCTACGTGGGTGCCGGTATCAACTACACCTGGATCTATGACGAACACGTCGGCAGCCGTGCCGAGGGCGCAGGCTTCAGCAACTTCAAGGCGGAAAACTCCTGGGGCTGGGCGGCGCAGATCGGCGCTGACTACATGATCAACGACAAGTGGATGATCAACGCCCAGGCGCGCTACATCGACATCAGCACCAAGGCCACCGTGGACAACAACGCATTGGCCGCCGGCACTCGCGCCAAGGTCAATGTGGACGTGGACCCAATGGTCTACATGGTGGGTATCGGCTACAAGTTCTAAGCCGCTGCAACCAACACTGCGTCACCAATATGAGAGGGGGCTTGCCCCCGATAGCAGAGTGTCAGTCACCGGTTCATTGACTGACCCACCGCTGTCGGGGGCAAGCCCCCTCTCACATTCAGCTGCGGCGGTAGAAGCGGTCCAGCAAGGCTGGCAGCCCCGCACGCCAGGCGCGGGGCTTGATGCCGAACGTGTGCAGGATTTTCTTGCAGGCCAGTACGCCGTGCTGGGGTTCTTCGCTGGCATCCGGGCGGGCGGCGTGGGCCTGGGCGGTGGGTGATTCGATGGCCAACGGGTGAAAGCTGCGCGCTTCGGTAAGGATGGCCTGCCCCAGCGCCAGCGGCGTGGTCGCCTCATGGCCGGCGTAGTGGTACGTGCCCCACAGCGGCGCCGCGCAATCGAGTTGCTTGAGTACCGAAATGATCACCCGAGCGGCGTCGTCCACTGGCGTCGGGTTGCCGCGACGGTCGTCCGCCATCAGCAATTGCCCCGGTTGCTCAGCCTTGGCCAGAAAGCGCCCGAGGGTGCCATCGACACTGTCGTCCAGCAGCCAGCCAAAACGCAGCAACACATGTTGCGGGCACGCGGCGCGCACGCTTTGTTCAATGCGCCACAACGCCTGGCCGCGCAGGCCCAGCGGCACAGGCTCGTCCTTTTCGCTGTAGGCGGTGGCGCGCGAGCCATCGAACACGCGGTAGCTGGACGGTTGCAGCAAGGTGATGGTGTGGTGCTGACACAGTTCGGCCAGGCGCTCGATAGCGAATTCCTGGGCGGCCAGGCGCGTTTCACTGACCGCTTCGGCCTGGAACCAGTCGAAATAGTAGGCGAGGTTGATCAACGCATCGGGACGGGTGTCGTCGAGCAATTGGGTAAGGCTTGCGGCATCCCAGCCGTCTTGGGGCGGTTTGGGGGCGAGGAAACCGATGTCTTCCTCCGCACCGAGGCGAATCAGCGCCTGCCCGAGGGCATTCCCGCCGCCCAGTAACATAAGGCGCATTCGCATAGATTGAGCAGGCCCGGTCTGTTTGGAACGATGGTTGGGGTCGGCAGGGCTGTGGGCCGTGCCGTGGATAGTTGCCAGAATCGTTGCATTTTGCGGGTTTGTAGCGCAACCGTCACGGATAAAGTACGGGTTTGCAACTTGTTGGAACTGGCAGTATCAATCACTCCATGAACGCACTTGAATCCATCGACACAGCCCTGCGCGGTTTCCACCCCGCCGTCAGCGCCTGGTTCCGCGAAAGCTTCCCCTCGGTGACCGACGCCCAGGCGCAGGCGTGGCCGCTGATTCGCCAGCGCCGCTCGACCCTGATCGCTGCGCCCACCGGCTCCGGCAAGACGCTGACAGCGTTTCTGGCAGTGCTTGATGAGCTGGTCCACCAAGGGCTGGCCAACGGCGGCGAACTGCCGGATGAGACGCTCGTGGTGTATGTGTCGCCACTCAAGGCGCTGTCCAACGACATCCAGATCAACCTGCAAACCCCACTGACGGGCATCACTCGGCACTTGCAACAGCAAGGCCTGCCAGCGCTGGCGATACGCACAGCCGTGCGCACCGGCGACACCCCGCAAAAAGACCGCGCACAGATGCGCAAACGCGCACCGCATATCCTGGTGACCACACCGGAATCGCTCTATGTACTGCTGGGCTCGGACTCCGGCCGGCAGATGCTCGCCACCACGCGCACGGTGATCGTCGATGAAATCCACGCCATTGCCGCCGGCAAGCGCGGCAGCCACCTGGCGCTGAGCCTGGAGCGCCTGCAAAGCTTGTGCAGCGAACCGCTGACACGCATCGGCTTATCGGCCACGCAAAAACCCATCGACGCCGTGTCGCGCTTTCTGGTCGGCACCGGCCGCCCATGCGCCATTGTCGACATCGGCCACGCGCGCCCCCGTGACCTGGACATCGAAGTACCGCCGGTGCCGCTGTCCGCGGTGATGGCTAACGATGTCTGGGAGCTGGTCTACAACCGCCTCGCCGATCTGGCCCGCGAACACCGCACTACGCTGATCTTCGTCAACACCCGGCGCCTGGCCGAACGCCTGGCCCGGCACTTGAGCGAACGCCTGGGTAAAACCGCGGTGGCCGCCCACCACGGCAGCCTGGCCAAGGAAATGCGCCTGGATGCCGAGCAACGTCTCAAGGCCGGCGAGCTGCAAGTGCTGATCGCCACTGCCTCCCTGGAGCTGGGAATCGATATCGGCGACGTCGACCTGGTGTGCCAGATCGGCTCGCCCGGGTCCATCAACGGGTTTCTGCAACGGGTCGGGCGCTCCGGCCACCATGTGGGCGGCACACCCAAGGGACGTTTATTCGCCCTCACCCGCGATGATCTGATCGAATGCGCCGCACTGCTCGACTGTGTGCGGCGCGGCGAACTGGACACGCTGCACATCCCCGTTGCACCGCTGGATGTGCTGGCGCAGCAGATCATCGCCGAGGTCAGCGCCCAGGAGTGGTCGGAGCAGGCCCTGCTGGCGCTGATCCACCGCGCCGCGCCTTATGCCGAACTGGATGAGCGCCACTACCAGGCGCTGCTGCACATGCTTGCCGACGGCTACAACGGTCGCCAGGGCATCCGCAGCGCCTACCTGCACCGCGATGCCGTGACCCACACCCTGCGCGGCCGACGTGGCGCACGGCTGACCGCTGTGACCAGCGGCGGCACGATCCCGGATAACGCCGACTACAGCGTCTTGCTCGAACCCCAGGGGTTGAACATCGGCAGCGTCAACGAGGATTTCGCGGTGGAAAGCATCGCCGGGGATATCTTCCAGCTGGGCAATACCTCCTACCGCATCCTGCGGGTCGACGCCGGCAAAGTACGCGTGGAGGACGCCCACGGCCAGCCGCCGACCATTCCGTTCTGGTTGGGCGAAGCACCAGGGCGCAGCCATGAATTGTCGGCCGCCGTGGCCCGCCTGCAGGGGCAGATGGACAGCCTGCTCAGCGCCACACCCGGGGACCTGCGCGGGGCATCGGCGTGGCTTACCGAAACCCTGGGCCTGAACCACGCCAGCGCCGAGCAGATCCTCGATTACCTGGCCCGCACGCGCCTGGCTCTCAGCGCGCTGCCGTCCCAGGACACGCTGATCATGGAGCGGTTCTTCGACGCTTCCGGCGGTACCCAGTTGATCATCCATACACCGTTCGGCAGCCGCATCAACCGCGCCTGGGGCCTGGCCCTGCGCAAGCGTTTCTGCCGCACCTTCAATTTCGAATTGCAGGCGGCGGCCAGCGAAAACGCGATCGTGCTCTCGCTGTCCACCAGCCACAGCTTCGCGCTGGACGAGGTGTGGCGTTACCTCAACAGCCAGAGCGCCGAAGACCTGTTGATCCAGGCCGTGCTCGACGCGCCGCTGTTCGGCGTGCGCTGGCGTTGGAACGCCGGCGTGGCCCTGGCGTTGCCACGCTACACCGGTGGGCGCAAGGTGGCCCCGCAAATCCAGCGCATGAAAAGCGAAGACCTGATCGCCAGTGTGTTCCCCGACCAGATCGCCTGCCTGGAAAACCTCGCCGGCGAGCGCGAAGTACCCGAGCATCCATTGGTCGAGCAAACCCTCGACGATTGCCTGCACGACGCCATGGACAGCGATGGCTGGCTGGCCCTGCTGCGGCGCATGGAAAGCGGCCAGGTGCGCCTGGTCAGCCGCGATCTGCCGGCCCCCTCGCCCATGGCCGCAGAAATTCTCAGCGCGCGCCCCTACACCTTTCTGGATGACGCGCCGCTGGAAGAACGTCGTACTCAGGCCGTGCTCAATCGCCGCTGGAGCGACCCGCAGAGCACCGACGACCTCGGTGCATTGGATGCTGAGGCCATCGCCGGCGTGCGCGAAGAGGCCTGGCCGGCGCCTCAGGGCGTGGATGAAATGCACGAAGCGCTGATGAGCCTGGGCGGCATCGCCCCCAGCGAAATCACGCCGCCCTGGGCCAACTGGCTGCAGGCGCTGGCCAAAGCCGGGCGCGCCCATCGTTTGCCCAACGGATTGTGGGCAGCGGTGGAGCGCCTGAATATCTGGCAGGCGCTCGTGCCCCACCACCTGCCGCTGCTGCCGGGCTTCGACGAGCCCTGGAGCCATGAGGACGCTCTGGCGGAAGTGCTGCGCGCACGCCTCAGTGGTTTCGGCCCGCAGACCCTGGCCCAGATCGCCGCGCCCCTGGCCTTGCCGCCGGCCGACATCGCCCAGGGCATGGCCCGGCTGGAGCAGGAAGGCTACGTGCTGCGCGGCCACTTCAGCCCCGGCGCCGACAGCGAACAGTGGTGCGAGCGCCACCTGCTGGCGCGCATCCATCGCTACACCGTCAAGCGTCTGCGCCGGGAAATCGAACCGGTGGCGCTGCAGGATTTCATGCGGTTTCTGTTCGATTGGCAGCACCTGTCCGATGAAACCCGGGGCCAAGGCAGCGCCATGTTGGCGCAGATTATCGGGCAATTCGAAGGCTATGCCGCCGCCGCGTCGGCGTGGGACAGCGATCTACTCAACGTTCGGCTCAAGGATTACTCACCGACTTGGCTCGATGACCTATGCCGCAGCGGCAAATGGGTATGGATGCGCCTGACTGACAAACCCAGCGCGAGTGCCCAGCGCAGCACGCCGGTGGTACTGCTGCCGCGCAGCCAAGTGGGTATGTGGAGCGGCCTGGCCGACGCGGCCGACTGCACAACCCTGTCGCCCAAGGCGCAGAAAGCCCACGGGGCGCTGCGCGAACACGGCGCGCTGTTTTTCGACGAGCTGGTGCACGAGGCCCATCTGCTGCGCAGCGAACTGGAGACCGCGCTGCTGGAACTGGTGGGCGCCGGCCTGGTGAATGCCGACAGCTTCGCCGGCCTGCGCGCACTGACCACCCCCGCCAGCAAGCGCCAGGCCCGCAGCAGCCGACGCGGGCGCGGTGCGTTTATCGGCGGCATGGACGATGCCGGGCGCTGGGCGCTGATTCGTCGCCCACCGAGCGCCGCCGGCCCGCACTCGGCCGAAACCCTGGAGCACGTGGCGATGACGCTGCTGCGCCGCTACGGCGTGGTGTTCTGGCGCCTGCTGGAGCGCGAGGCCGATTGGCTGCCGAGCTGGCGCGAATTGCTGCGCACCTTCCACCGCCTGGAAGCCCGTGGGGAAATCCGCGGCGGACGGTTTGTGAGTGGCCTGGCAGGTGAACAATTTGCCTTGCCGGAAGCGATACCGTTACTGCGCGAAGTACGGCGTCGGCCCCATGACGGGCGCCTGGTGGCGGTGTGCGGTGCGGACCCGTTGAACCTGGTGGGGACGTTATTGCCGGGCAACAAGGTGCCAGCGGTGAGTGGCAATCGCATCGTGTATCGCGACGGGCTGCCGGCGGCGGTGAGGGTCGGCAGCAAGCAGCAATTGCTGGTGGAGGAGGATCAGCAGGCGCTGCAGGAGAAGTTGATCAGGCTGTAAGCTTGAGGGCCTCATTGGGGGCAAGCCCCCTCCCACAGTGGCGGCAAAAAATGTGGGAGGGGGATTGCCCCGATGAGGCCCTGACAGACGCCATCACACCACCGGCATCTCAGCGTCCGGCTCATCCGCCTGGGCCATGCGCTTGGGCAGCAACACCTGCTGTGGATAAGTCTGCGCGAAGTGCACCTCGTCACAGTTATCCACAAGCTTTTTCAAGCGCTGGTTGAACGCACGGCTCACTGCATACTGGCCGCCCGACACGGTGCGGAACTGCGCGGTCAGCACCACGCCGTTGAGGTCCATTTTGTCGACCCCGAACACCTCCAGCGGGCCTTGCAGGTTGTATTTGAGGAACACGTCGTCGCGGATCGACTGCCCCGCCTCGCGGATCAGCTCCACGGCCTTGTCCACATCGGTGTCGTAGGTGAACTGCACCGAGAAGAACGCGTAGGCGAACTGCCGCGATTGGTTGGTCACCGCCTTGATCTGCCCGAACGGCACCGAATGCACAAAGCCCTTGCCGTCGCGCAGCCGCAGGGTGCGGATGGTCAGGCCCTCGACGGTGCCGGCGTGGCCGGAGTCGAGCACCACCCAGTCGCCGATCGACAGCGTGTCCTCAATAATGATGAACAGCCCCGTGATCACATCCTGCACCAGTTGCTGGGAACCGAAACCGATCGCCAGGCCGACCACCCCGGCACCCGCCAGCAGCGGGGCGACGTTGATTCCCAGGTTGGCCATGGTAGTGATCGCGCAGATCACCACCAGGATGATCTTCACCGCATTGCGCAGCAGCGGCAGGATGGTCTTGACCCGCGTGCTGGGTTGGCGGCTCGAGCGTTTGTTCACCGGCGGCTTGAGCGCTTCCTGAATCGCCGTGTCGAGCACCACCCAGAACAGCCACGTCACCAGCAGAATCAGGCCGATGCTGCTCAGGGAATCACTGATCGCCCGGCCCACCGAGTTGCGTTGGGCGAATTCGAACAGCGACACGCCCCAGATGCGCCCGAGTATCTCGATAAACGCAATCGCCATGACGATGCGCAGGATCGCGTGCAACAGGCTGAGGAAGCGTTCCTTGTAGGCGCTGCTGCGCTGGATCGCCACCTGGCTGCGGGACTTGAACAGGTGCTGCAGCACCGTGCTGAGAAACACCGTACCGATCAGCAAAATGGTGGTGAACAGCGCGCAACGCAGGGCCTTCTGGTTGTCGTCGCCAGCGCCAATCAGGTTGATCGCCGAGACCAGCACCATCAACAGGATCGGCCAGTACCACAGCCCGGAAAACACCCGCAGCGATTGCTGCAACGCCGGATGCTTGAGGCGTTGCGCCAGCGGCCGGTTACGGATCAGATGCGCCACCGGCCGGCGCAGGCGCACCACCAGCACGCCAAAGATCACCGCCGCGAACAGGCCGGTGAACACCGCGATGCTGCTGGTGATATTGCCGCCCAGCTGGCGTGCGATCTGCGGGCTGGTCAGCGCGTCGCTGAGGGCGGCAAGGAAGCCGATCAGGAACAGCGGCCGCGGGCAGTACGCGCGAATGATCTGCACCGCACGCCGCTTGTGCCCGAGGTTGAACATGACAATCACGCACAACAGCATCGACGTGGAGAAGATCCCGCTGCTGGTGGCGTAGGCGAAACACAGCGCCAGCGCGCGACCGATGGAGCTGGGCAGAAAATGACTGACGTAGAGGGTCAACGGCAAACAGATCAGCGCCGGAATCGTATACGGCGCCACGTAACCCAGCACACCCAGCAGGCGCTCGCGGCGCTCGAAAAATGAGCGTTGCCCGAGGCGCCGCACGATCAGGCGCCCCAGCAACGTCAACAGGGTAAAGGCACCGATCCACACGCAGGACAGCAGCACAAAGTCCCCGGCAATGCTCCACGGCGAACGCTGCGCGGTCTGGTCGACCAACCGCCCGACTTCATCGGCGGCCCGGTCCGCGCGCAGGCGCCAGGCGTCGATAAGGTTCTGGTTGAGATCGAGCTTGTCCTGCACGTCGTCGATGCTGGAGCTGATCGCGCCGAGCAGGCCACCCTCCACCAGCAACTCCGGTTTGGCCGGGGCTTGGGGTTCAGGCGCGGCGGCCGCGGCATGCAATGCGCCGCTGCCGCACAACAGCAGCGCGCCGAGCAGTAATGCAGTCTTTGAATTCAGCAAAACACCGGGCTCCTTCGCATGGGTCTGTAAGGAACTGACGGGTTTGCGTCCTGATCGTTCCCGAGAATGTGCCGTCTGTAGGAATCGCGAAACTTTCCGTCAAATCCGGCAGTCATCCAACCACGCAGGCAAACCGGCCTTGCCTTGACAGGAGCAACCATGGCGGCGATTCACATCGGCATATCCGGCTGGCGCTACACGCCCTGGCGCGGGGACTTCTACCCCGAGGGGCTGCCCCAGAAACGCGAATTGCAGTTTGCGTCACGCGCCGTCAACAGTATCGAAATCAACGGCTCGTTCTACGCGCTGCAGACGCCCAAGCGCTACGCAGAGTGGTACGCCGATACGCCTGACGGTTTTATGTTCAGCGTCAAGGCGCCGCGCTACATCACGCACATCCTACGCTTGCGGGACGTGCATAAACCGGTGGCGAATTTCTTCGCCTCCGGGGTGCTGGAGCTGAAGGAAAAACTCGGCCCGATCCTCTGGCAGTTTCCGCCCAGTTTTAAGTTCGATCCGGCCTTGTTCGAGGCGTTTCTAAAGGAGCTGCCCACCGACACCCAACAAGCCGCCACCCTCGCCCGCCAGCATGAGCCGCGCCTGAACGGCAAGGCGAGCCTGCAGGCGCACGGCAAGCGCGCGCTGCGGCACGCGGTGGAAATTCGACATAAAAGTTTTGCCGTGCCCGAGTTCGTACACCTGCTGGACAGGTACGGCGTGGCCCTGGTGGTGGCGGACACAGCGGGCAAGTGGCCTTATCTCGAAGACGTCACCGCCAACTTTGTGTACTTGCGCTTGCACGGAGACAAACAGCTGTATGCCAGCGGCTATACCCCCGAAGCCTTGACGCGTTGGGGCGACCGCATCGAGCGCTGGTGCAAGGGCAAGCAGCCAACCGATGCGCACCTGGCCGACCCGCAGCACAAGCCGCGTGCGCGCAAGCAGCGCGACGTGTTCTGTTTTTTCGACAATGACATCAAAGTGCGCGCGCCTTTCGATGCGCGCCAGTTACTCAAGCGTTTCGAGCTGGATACGCACCTCGCCACAGAGCCGGGGAAACTGCCGGAACCTGGAGTGTTGCCATGACCCATCCCGAGTTGATCCCCATCCCCCCGACGACGCCGATCACGCGCTTTACCGTGCTCACGGTGAATATCCACAAAGGCTTCACCGCGCTCAACCGTCGTTTCATCCTGCCCGAGCTGCGCGAAGCGGTGCGCAGCATCGGCGCCGACATAGTGTTTCTGCAGGAGATCCACGGCACTCACGAACAGCACCCACAGCGTTACAGCAACTGGCCGAACATGCCGCAGTACGAGTTTCTCGCCGACAGTATCTGGCCGCAGTTCGCCTATGGGCGTAACGCGGTCTACCCCCACGGCGACCACGGCAATGCGCTGCTGTCCAAATTCCAGATCGTGCGCTACGACAACCTCGACATATCCCAAAGCGGCCATGAAAACCGTGGCCTGCTGCATTGCGTACTGCGCCTGCCGGGCACCGGCCAGGAAGTGCATGCGTTCTGCATCCACCTGGGCCTGCGCGAGGTGCATCGCCAGCAGCAATTGCGTTTGCTGGAGCAGCGTATCGCGCAAATCCCGGCGGATGCGCCGGTGCTGGTGGCAGGGGATTTCAACGATTGGCGACAAAAAGCCGACCTGAGCCAGAGCGGGCTGACCGAAGTCTTCGTCGGCGCCCACGGCAAACCGGCGCGCACCTTTCCAGCGCGCCTGCCGTTGCTGGCGCTGGACCGTATCTACGTGCGCAACCTCACCGCCCATAACCCGCGCGTGCTGACCGCACGGCCGTGGTCCCATTTGTCAGATCACGTGCCGCTGTCCGTGGAGATCGAACTATGAACATTGCGGTAGAACACATTTCCACCGATCAGCCGCCGGACGAAGCCAAGGCCCGCGATCTCGATTACGGCTGGCAGAGCGGCAACCGGGTTGAACTGCTGGAAAACGGCGAAGCGTACTTCCCCAGGGTGTTTGAGGCCATGCGCCAAGCCCAGCGCGAGATCCTGCTGGAGACCTTTATTCTGTTCGAAGACAAGGTGGGCAATGAGCTTCAGCGTATTTTGATCGAGGCGGCGCAGCGGGGCGTCAAGGTGGTCGCCAGCCTCGACGGTTTTGGCAGCGGCGAGCTGAGCCCCTCGTTCCTCGGTGCGTTGGCGGATGCGGGCGTGGCCGTGCAAATGTTCGACCCGGCATCCAAGACCCTGGGCATTCGCACCAACTGGTTTCGCCGCCTGCACCGCAAGATCGTGGTGGTGGACGCTACCGTGGGGTTTATCGGCGGGATCAATTTTTCCGCCGACCACCTCGGCGATTTCGGCCCCGAAGCCAAGCAGGATTACGCGGTGCAAATCACCGGCCCGGCGGTCGCCGACCTGCATCACTTCGCCCTGGCACAGAGCGGTCGGCAGGTGCGCACACGACGCGGCTGGCGGCGGCGCCAGCAACGGCCGGCGGTGTGGCCGGCCGAGCAAGGCGATGGCCTGGTGCGTCTGATTTACCGCGACAACCTGCAGCACCGCGACGACATCGAAGAAGCGTATATCCATGCGTTGAGCAAAGCGCAAAAACGCGCGGTGATCGCCAATGCTTACTTCTTCCCCGGCTACCGCCTGCTGCGCGAGATCCGCAACGCGGCGCGACGTGGCGTGCACGTGCAACTGATCATGCAGGGTCAACCCGATGTGTTGCTGGCCAAGCTGGCGGCGCGGATGCTCTATGACTACCTGCTCAAGGACGGCGTGGTGATCCACGAATACTGCCAGCGCCCGCTGCACGGCAAAGTGGCGCTGGTGGATGACGAATGGAGCACCGTGGGCTCAAGCAACCTGGACCCGTTGAGCTTGTCGCTCAACCTGGAAGCCAACGTGCTGATCCGCGACCGCGGGTTCAACCAGCAGTTGTACGAGCGCCTGGAAACGCTGGCGAACAACCACTGCAAGACCATGCCGGAAAACCGCAAGCCACGCCTGTGGCTGTGGCGCCTGACCGTGGGTTTCCTGGTGTTCCATGTGATGCGCCATTTTCCCGTACTGACGGGTTGGTTGCCGGCCCACAAACCGCGTCTGAAACCTTTCGAGAGCCAGGCCCATGACCACTGAAACCGGCGGTTCGCGCTTCAAGCGCTGGAAGAAACCGCTGACCATCGCGTTCTTCCTGCTGCTGATTGTGTTGTTCACGATGCTCGCGCGTCGCATCGACTGGAGCGAAGTGGTACAGACCTTGAGCGAGTTCAAGCTGCGCACGCTCCTGATCGCCAGCGCGCTGACCCTGTGCAGTTTTATCGTCTACGCCTGCTTCGACCTGATCGGCCGCACCTACATTCGCCAGCCGTTGCGTTGGAAGCAGATTTTGCCGGTGGGCATCATCAGCTATGCGTTCAACCTCAACCTGAGCGCGTGGGTGGGCGGTATTGCGATGCGCTATCGGCTGTATTCGCGGTTGGGGGTGAGCACCGGCAATATCGCTAAAATCCTCGGCCTGAGCCTGGCCACCAACTGGTTCGGCTATATGGCCCTGGCCGGCGTGGTGTTCAGCAGCGGGCTGGTGACACTGCCACCCGGCTGGAAATTGAGCAGCGGCGCCTTGCAAGGTGTGGGGGTGTTGTTGGTGCTGGCGAGCCTGGGTTATCTGGCGGCATGCCGGTTCTCGAAGAAGCGCGCGTGGTCGATCCGCGGTATCGAAATAAACCTGCCGTCGTTGCGCATGGCGTGCCTGCAATTGGCGTTGGGCGCGCTGAACTGGTCGTTGATGGCGGCGGTAATTTTCACGCTGCTGCCGTCCAAACTGGATTACCCACTGGTGCTCGGCGTGCTGCTGATCAGCGCGATTGCCGGGGTGGTCACTCATATCCCGGCCGGGCTCGGGGTGCTGGAGGCGGTGTTTATCGCGCTACTGCAACACGAGGCATCGCGCGGCAGCCTGCTGGCCGGGCTGATTGCGTACCGGGCGATCTATTTCATATGCCCGCTGCTGATCGCCCTGGTGATGTACCTGGGCGTTGAGGCCAAGGCCAAGGCATTGCGGGTGAAGAAAACACCCGCCTGAGGGTTACCGCGACTGGATGATGCTCAAGCGCTCGCCCACTACCATCTCGGTGATCCAGTCCACGAGAATCGAGGTGTAGGCCTGCTGGGACACCGGGTCGCTGAGAGCGTGGTCGGCGCCGTCGATGATGCGGTGGGTCAGCGAATGGGTATGCTGGCACGCCGCGCGGTAGCTCATGATGGTGGCGTGAGGCACGTGGTCGTCGGTTTCCGATTCGACGATCAACACGTCCCCGGTAAACGCCGAGCATGCGTGCAGGGCTCGGTTGGTTTCGGCGTGCACCAGGGTACTGCGATAGTCCATCAAGTCAGCTTTATCCAGGTCACGCTTGGGCTTGAGCCACTCCTGATCGCGGTACAACGCCGGTACCCGCAGGGCCAGCCAGCGCACCGGGCGCAATGAGGTGAGAATCGCCGCCAGGTAACCGCCGTAGCTGGTGCCCACCACCGCCACCGCCGAGGTGTCGATGGCCGGGTGCGCGATCAGCCGGTCATAGGCGGCCAGCAGGTCGCGCAGGTTGTCTTCGCGCGTCACTCGCGACAGCGGAATACCGGTGCCGGCGTGACCACGCAGGTCGAAGGTCAGGCAGACACAGCCCAGGCCCGCGATACCTTTGGCGCGTTCCAAATCCCGCTCCTGGCTGCCGCCCCAACCATGCACAAACAACACGCCGGGCACTTTGGATTTGGGGCTCAGGAACGTGCCGCTCATTTGTTCGTCGTCGATATCGATGGAAATGCTTTCGCTTCTAGCCGTCATAAGATTTGACCGTTACGTACTTGAGAAGAAATTCGCTGTGTTCCGCCGGGCCTCGGTACACCTCGATGGCATCCGCCGGCAGCGCTTGGTGCTGATAGGTTTCCACCGAGGACACATGAATGGCTTGCAGGCCCGGGTGGTTGATAAAACTCTGTAACGCCGCAACCTCGGCGCTGCTGGCACCGCCCATGCGCCAGGACTGTTCGAGCACGCCGCTGCGGCGCTGGCCCTCGCTGTCCAGGCCCTGAGCGACATCGTAGTTGCGTCGCGATGCGTAGAACCCCGGATAGCACTGGTCGGCGGCGGCGTCGAAGACCCTGGCCTGCTCGACGGCCAGGCGCACGTCGTCGGGCAGCTTCAGTGCCAGCAGGTCGGCGTAATCCCCCGGCACCACCAGCAGGTCGGAGCCGCCGTAGACCTCTTCGCCCTGCCCGTCTTGAGTCAGGTATTGCTGGCCGCAGTAACTGAGCACGTAATCGCCGATAAAACTCTGACCCACGCTGTGAGTGACCACGTTGCGCAGGTCCTGCTCCAGCACCACACCGTCATTGAACATCGCCGTCGCCTGCGAGTGCGCCAGCACGGTATCGAGTTCGTCCAGGCTACGGACGACCTGCTGTCCGCGCCCCGCGCAGGCGTGCACAGGTTTCAGACGGATCGGCCCGCTGTACAGCAGGCGCGTGGCGGCCTCCCGCGCGTCACCCAGGGCGAATACGCTGAGGCCATCGAGCACTACATCGCGCACTTGCTCGCAGAACTGCGGCGACCAGCCATCCGGTGCCTTGGCGTTCGGTCCGAGCAAGCCATGGGTAATGGCTTTGGTGCAGATGAAATCGTGCTCCACATACCCGCCCCACAGGTCGTCCGGGCCTTGGATATTCAAGGCACGGGCCTGGGCCGGACCGACGATGGTTTGCGTGGGCAGCAGGTAGAGATCACGCCCCGCGTGTTGCTGCGGATCGTAGCTGCCGCCGAACTTGAGCCCCAGAATCTGCGCCAGCCAACGGGCCAGGGCGCGGTTGGTGTCGACTTCATGCCGGGGCGCGCCTTTGCGTGTGGAATGCGCCACCACGCTTTTTTTCCGTTGCATCGGGGTCATGCGTCCCCCTTGGCCATCCTGCCATGTGTGTAAGGGGGATAGTTGCAGGGATCAGGCCAATCCCCCTAAGGCCGACAGCGTCGGCAAATCAGTCAGTTAGGGGCAAGGCGATAGCCAATGGCCTGTTTGATTCTGCACGACCTCGCGTTGAGCAACAGGCGTTCTGCACGATTTACACACCAAAACGGCTGCGGTAGTCGCTCGGCGCCAGCCCGGTTATTTTCTTGAAGATAGCGCGGAACGCGCTGGGGTCTTGATACCCCACGGTCCAGGCGATGTGGTCAATGGTGCCAGTGGTGAACTCCAGCATCTGCCGCGCCTTGCCCACCCGCAGGTGCTGGCAGTATTCGGTGGGTTTGAGCCCGGTGGCGCTGCGAAACCGGCGCAGGAACGTGCGCTCTTCCAGCCCTGCCGCTTGGGCCATGGCGGTCACGGACACATCCACCGCGCCGCTGGCCTGCAACCAATGCTGGACCTTGAGGATCGCGCCATCGCCATGGCCGAGGATGGGCGCAAAATTGCTGCCGCACTGGCTGGCGCTGTCACTGTGTTCGACCACCAGGAAACGCGCGGTGTCGGCGGCGATACTCGGCCCCATCAAACGGTCGACCAGGCGCAGGCCCAATTCGGACCATGCCATCAGCCCGGCGGTGGTGATCAAGTCGCCGTCGTCCACAATGGGCTTGTCCGCCTCCAGGCGCACCGCCGGGTAAAGGGCGGCAAATGACTCGGCGGATGACCAATGAGTGGTGGCGCTGCGCCCGTCCAGCAGACCGCTGCGCGCCAGCATGATCGAGCCGATGCACACGCCGCCAAGCACCGTACCGCCGGCATGTGTTTTGCGCAGCCAAGCCAGTAGAGACGGCGGCGCCTGCTCATCGGTGAAGCCACAGATCGAGGGCGGCACAAGCAGAGCCATCAGTGGCAGATCCGGGCCGGGCTGGCTGTCGAATACCCGCATCGGCTCACCCTCGGCCTGCACGTGCCAATGGCTGATGCGCAGCAACGGCAACTGGGCGGACGCGTGCCCGGCGGCGATGCGATTGGCCACGCCGAACAGGTCGGTCAGCCCATGCACAGCCGCCAATTGCGCGCCCTGGTAGATCAACACACCCAGCTCAACGATGGAGCGTTCCACGGCCATTGTCAGTTTTCCCCCTGTTATTGTCGGTGCAGCCAATCCTCGGGCGCGACGCCAGCTAAGATACTGGGCCCATCAACCCATCACGAGGCAACCTCCATGGCCAAGCAGGCGCTCATCCTAATCGATATCCAGAACGACTACTTCCCCCAGGGCAAGTGGCCGCTTGACGGCGTGCAAGCCGCTGCCGATAAGGCACTGCAAGTGCTGCAAGCCTTTCGCCAGGCCGGCAATGCGGTGATTCATGTGCGCCATGAGTTCACGTCCGAGGATGCACCGTTCTTCACCCCGGGCTCCGACGGCGCGCTTTTGCACAACCAGGTGCTCAATCAAGGCGACGAGCCGGTGGTGCTCAAGCATTTCGTGAATGCGTTCCGCGAAACCAACCTGCGTGCGCTGCTCGAACAACGCAGCATCACTGACCTGGTAGTGGTCGGCAGCATGAGCCACATGTGCATCGACGGCGTGGTACGGGCCGCGGCGGACCTGGGCTACACCGTCACGGTGGTCCATGACGCCTGCGCCACCCGTGATCTGGAATTCAATGGGCAGGTGATTCCGGCCGCGCAGGTGCATGGGGCGTATATGGCGTCGCTGGCGTTCGGGTACGCGGGTGTGGTGTCGGCGGATGAGTTCCTGAAGGCGCAAGCGGCGGCGGCCTGACCGCCACCGTGCGGTTGTTGTCAGCGTGTGGCGATGACAAACAGACGCGGAAACGGCAACAGCACCGTGCCGTCCGCCAGGGCCGGATAAGCCTGGGTGACGCGCGCCTGATATTCACGTAGGAAAGCGGCCCTTTCTTCGTCGTTCAAAGGCGCTAGAAACGGCCGCAGCCCCGTGCCCTTGAACCACTCCACTATGGCCGCATGATCGGCCAATGGATGCTGGTAGGTCGTGCGCCATACGTCGACAGTGCCGCAGTGCTCGCTCAGCAATTCGTAGTAGTAGGCAGGCGCGTGCCGCTGGTTGTGTTGGAACCCACCGATCTTTGCGGCCCACGGGCCATCGGCGGCGACTTCGCGGGCGAGCCGATGCGCGGGCTCATCAAGGTTGTCCGGGGTCTGCACGGCCAAGGTGCCGCCGGGCGTCAGCTGCTGGATCAGGTGCGGGTACAACGTGGCGTGGTCCGGCAACCATTGCAGCGAGGCATTGGCCAGGATCACATCGAAAGCCTGCGACGGCTGCCACGCGCCGATGTCCGCCAGTTCGAAGTTCAAGGTCGGCAAACGCTTACGGGCGTCGATCAACATATTGTCCGAGCTGTCGATGCCAGTGATGTGCGCCTGTGGGAAACGCGCAGCCAATACTTCGGTGGAATTGCCCGGGCCGCACCCCAGATCAACGGCGTTGCGCACATGGGTATCGGGGATGGCGGCGACCAGGTCGCGTACCGGGCGGGTGCGCTGCTGTTCGAACATCGTGTATTGCTTGGCAGACCAGGTCATTGTGGCTTTCCTTTTTTTGGAAGTTGGCCCTAGCCTAAGTTCTGCCACCCACGAGGACAACCAAGTGGATTAACGGGCAATAAAAAACCCCCGAAGCCTGGACTATCGGGGGTTTTCGTTTCGACGCTTTAAGCCTTAGAACGGAATATCGTCATCAAAGCTGTCGAAATCCGCCGCCGGCTGCGGTGCCGCCTGCTGTGGCGCTGGACGCGACTCACGCTGTGGCTGCTGGCTTGGCTGTGGACGCGACTGCTGGGGACGCGGTGCCGAATTGGACATGCCGCTCTGGCCCTGCTGGTCGCCCTGTGGACGGCCGCCCAGCAATTGCATGGTGCCCTGCATGTCGACCACGATCTCAGTGGTGTAACGCTTGATGCCGTCTTTTTCCCACTCGCGGGTCTGCAATTTGCCTTCGATGTAGACCTGCGAACCTTTGCGCAGGTACTCGCCGGCGATTTCCGCGACCTTGCCGAACATCGATACGCGGTGCCATTCGGTCTTCTCGACCTTCTGGCCGGTCTGCTTGTCGGTCCACTGTTCGCTGGTCGCCAGACTCAGGTTGGTCACGGCATTACCGTTAGGCAAGTAGCGAACCTCGGGATCCTGGCCGCATGTACCGACCAATATGACTTTGTTAACCCCACGGGCCATAACGTTCTCCTAAGCTGGGCGCGCTGTCGGCACTGGGTTGACCAGTTGCTCGAGCGTCGCGCGATCCAATAATTCGGTGTCCAATTTGATGTAGATGGCGGCTTCTTCAGCAACAACCACGGCATCGGTAACCCCTGTAACAGCCTTGAGGCGCTCGACCAGGCCAGCTTCGCGGATCGCTTCTGGCGACAACGGCAAGCGCAGGCTCGTTACATAGGGAGGTTCGCGCATGGTAACAGCAAAGGCCAGCCAGAGGGCAGCCAGACCTGAGCATCCAAGGAACACAACCGACAAACCGCCATGCTGGAACATCCAGCCACCCATGATGCCGCCCAGTGCAGAGCCCAGGAACTGACTGGTGGAATACACCCCCATCGCCGTGCCCTTGCCGCCAGCCGGTGAAACTTTACTGATCAGCGAAGGCAGCGAAGCCTCCAACAGGTTGAACGCGGTGAAGAACACCACTGTGCCGATCACCAGTGCCCGCAGGCTGTCGCCGAACTGCCAGAAGAATAGTTCAGTGAGCATCAATGTCGCGACGGCGCCCAGCAAAACACGTTTCATTTTGCGTCGCTTCTCGCCATAGATGATGAACGGGATCATGGCGAAGAATGAAATCAGCAACGCGGTCAGGTACACCCACCAGTGCTGTTCCTTGGGCAGACCGGCCTTTTGCACCAGGGCCAGGGGCAAGGCGACGAAGCTGCACATCAGCATGGCGTGTAATACGAAGATACCTAAATCCAGGCGCAGCAGATCCGGGTGCTTGAGCGTCGGCAACAATGCCTTGCGCGCCACGCCGGACTCGCGGTGCTGCAGCGTGCCGGTGGAACGCGGCACCATGAAGGCTACGATCACGATGCCGAACAGCGCCATGCCGCCGGTGGCCAGAAACAGCCCATGCAGGCCGAACGCGCGCGTCAGCAGCGGGCCTACCACCATGGCGACGGCAAACGACAGGCCGATGGTCATGCCGATCATCGCCATGGCCTTGGTGCGATGCTGCTCGCGGGTCAGGTCCGACAGCAAGGCCATTACAGCAGCGGAAATAGCACCGGCACCCTGTAGGATGCGTCCGGCGATCACGCCCCAGATCGAATCGGATTGCGCCGCGAGCACGCTGCCGAGGGCAAACACGATCAGCCCGAGGTAGATCACCGGGCGGCGGCCAATACGGTCGGAAATGATCCCGAACGGAATCTGAAAAATCGCCTGGGTCAGGCCGTAGGCGCCGATGGCCAGGCCGATCAGAGCGGGGGTCGCGCCCGCGAGATCCATCCCATAAGTCGCCAGCACTGGCAACACCATGAACATGCCAAGCATACGGAAGGCGAACACCAGGGCCAGACCGCCTGCCGCTCGGGTCTCGCCGCTACTCATGCGTTCGCTGTGGGGATCGTGCATGGAAAAACCTCGTGTGAACCGGCGGCGATTCTACCAGTCCCATCGATTGAGAGGGTATATGCGGCGGTTTGCCGCGCAGCTTTCATGTAAGGCTGCAAGCGGCCTTTTGACAGTGTATATTCATCCAGTCTTTAGCCGTATACTCCGGCATTATTTACGCCCGCCGTGCGAGGCCATCTTGGACAAGATCCTGATTCGTGGGGCTAGAACCCACAACCTGAAGAACATCGACCTGACCCTGCCGCGGGACAAACTGATCGTGATCACCGGCCTGTCCGGGTCCGGCAAATCGTCCCTGGCATTCGATACGCTGTATGCCGAAGGTCAGCGTCGCTACGTGGAGTCGCTGTCGGCCTACGCCCGCCAGTTCCTGTCGATGATGGAAAAGCCCGACGTCGACACCATCGAAGGTCTGTCGCCGGCCATTTCCATCGAACAGAAGTCGACCTCCCATAACCCGCGCTCCACCGTGGGCACCATTACCGAAATCTATGACTACCTGCGCCTGCTGTACGCGCGGGTAGGTATCCCCCGCTGCCCGGACCACGACATTCCCCTGGAAGCCCAGACCGTCAGCCAGATGGTCGACCTGGTATTGGCGCAGCCCGAAGGCGCCAAGTTGATGCTGCTGGCGCCGGTGATCCGCGAGCGCAAGGGTGAACACCTTTCCGTATTCGAAGAGCTGCGCGCCCAGGGCTTCGTGCGGGCTCGCATCAACGGCAAGCTCTATGAGCTGGATGAAGCGCCGAAGCTCGACAAGCAGAAGAAGCATTCTATCGATGTTGTGGTCGACCGCTTCAAAGTGCGAGCCGACCTGCAGCAACGCCTGGCGGAATCTTTTGAAACCGCATTGAAGCTGGCGGACGGTATTGCGCTGGTCGCTCCGATGGATGACGAACCGGGCGAAGAGATCATCTTCTCCGCGCGCTTCGCCTGCCCGATCTGCGGCCACGCCATCAGCGAGCTGGAACCCAAGCTGTTTTCCTTTAACAACCCGGCCGGCGCCTGCCCGACCTGCGATGGTCTGGGAGTTAAGCAATTCTTCGATATCAAGCGCCTGGTCAATGGTGATCTGACACTTGCCGAAGGCGCGATTCGCGGCTGGGACAGGCGCAACGTCTATTACTTCCAGATGCTCGGCTCGCTGGCGTCCCACTATAAGTTCAGCCTGGAAGTGCCGTTCAACCAACTGCCTTCGGACCAGCAGAAGGTCATTCTCAACGGCAGCGGCTCGCAGAATGTCGATTTCAAGTACTTGAACGACCGTGGCGATATCGTCAAGCGCTCTCACCCGTTCGAAGGCATCGTGCCGAACCTGGAGCGCCGCTATCGCGAGACCGAGTCGGCCAGCGTGCGCGAGGAACTGGCAAAGTTCCTCAGCACCCAGCCGTGCCCGGATTGCCGGGGTACGCGCCTGCGTCGCGAGGCGCGTCATGTCTGGGTCGGTGAGAAGACCCTGCCGGCGGTGACCAACCTGCCGATTGGCGATGCCTGTGAATACTTTGGTGAGCTCAAGCTTACCGGGCGTCGCGGGGAAATTGCCGACAAGATCCTTAAGGAAATCCGCGAACGCTTGCAGTTCCTGGTGAACGTGGGCCTGGACTACCTTTCGTTGGATCGCAGTGCGGACACGCTGTCCGGCGGTGAAGCCCAGCGCATTCGCCTTGCCAGTCAGATCGGCGCGGGACTTGTGGGCGTACTTTACATCCTCGACGAACCGTCGATCGGCTTGCACCAGCGCGATAACGACCGGTTGCTGGGCACGCTCAAACATCTGCGCGATATCGGTAACACGGTGATCGTGGTGGAGCACGATGAAGACGCGATCCGCCTGGCGGATTATGTGGTCGACATCGGCCCCGGCGCCGGCGTGCATGGTGGGCATATTGTCGCCGAGGGCACACCCGCCGAGGTCATGGCTCACCCGGACTCGCTGACAGGCAAATATCTGTCGGGGCGGGTGAAGATAGAAGTGCCGGCCAAACGCACACCGCGCAACAAGAAAATGGCATTGCACCTCAAGGGCGCGCGCGGCAACAACCTGCGTAATGTCGATCTGGAAATTCCGTTGGGCCTGCTCACCTGCGTGACCGGGGTTTCCGGGTCCGGCAAGTCGACGCTGATCAACAACACGCTGTTCCCTTTGAGTGCCACCGCCTTGAATGGCGCGACCACGCTCGAAGCGGCGGCTCACGACAGCATCAAGGGCCTGGAACACCTGGATAAGGTGGTCGATATCGACCAAAGCCCGATCGGACGCACGCCGCGTTCTAATCCGGCGACCTACACCGGGCTGTTTACGCCAATTCGAGAATTGTTCGCGGGCGTCCCTGAGTCGCGCTCCCGTGGCTATGGGCCTGGGCGGTTCTCATTCAACGTGAAGGGTGGCCGCTGCGAAGCCTGCCAGGGCGATGGCCTGATCAAGGTGGAAATGCACTTTCTGCCGGACATCTATGTGCCGTGCGATGTGTGCAAGAGCAAGCGCTACAACCGTGAAACCCTTGAGATCAAATACAAGGGCAAGAGCATCCACGAAACCCTCGAGATGACGATCGAAGAGGCGCGGGAGTTCTTCGACGCGGTTCCGGCGCTGGCGCGCAAGCTGCAGACTTTGATGGATGTAGGCTTGTCGTATATCAAGCTGGGGCAGTCGGCGACTACGTTATCGGGCGGTGAGGCGCAACGGGTGAAGTTGTCTCGCGAGCTGTCCAAGCGCGATACCGGCAAGACCCTGTACATCCTCGATGAGCCAACCACCGGTCTGCACTTTGCGGATATCCAGCAGCTGCTGGATGTACTGCACCGGCTCCGCGACCATGGCAATACCGTGGTGGTGATCGAACACAACCTGGATGTAATCAAGACAGCCGACTGGCTGGTGGACCTTGGGCCGGAAGGTGGCTCCAAGGGCGGCCAGATCATCGCAGTGGGCACGCCGGAGCAGGTTTCCGAGATGTCGCAATCGCACACGGGTTACTATTTGAAACCCTTGCTGGAACGTGATCGAACCTGATTTATCGGGTGTAGTAAAAAGCCCCTGTCACCTCATCGGTGGCAGGGGCTTTTTTTATAGCCGAGAATCAGAACTGCGATTGCAGGTAATTTTCCAGGCCAATCAACTTGATCAGGCCCAACTGCTTCTCCAGCCAGTAGGTGTGATCTTCTTCGGTATCGTTCAACTGTACACGCAGGATTTCCCGGGTGACGTAGTCGTTGTGCTGTTCGCACAACTCAATGCCCTTGCAGAGCGCGGCACGTACTTTGTACTCCAGGCGAAGGTCGGCCGCGAGCATGTCTGGTACGGTGGTCCCGACATCCAAGTCATCGGGGCGCATGCGTGGCGTGCCTTCGAGCATCAGGATACGGCGCATCAGCGCGTCGGCGTGTTGTGCCTCTTCTTCCATTTCGTGGTTGATACGCTCGTAGAGCTCGGTAAAGCCCCAGTCTTCGTACATGCGTGAATGGATGAAATATTGGTCACGAGCAGCCAGTTCGCCCGTCAGCAACGTGTTGAGGTAATCGATTACGTCGGGGTGACCTTGCATCGCCCTACATCTCCCTGCTTGAAAGTCTGTAGTTTGAACCATGCTGCGCCGAAGGTCACGGGACCAACGGCAGAAAAGCGAAGTTTTTCAGAGAAACCTAGCTGAAATAACGCAAAAACCGCCCAAATGAGGGCGGTTCTGCTTCTCGTTTAGAGTCAGTTAAGCGATACACCCAACGCCTTTGCGATTGCTTCTCCATAAGCGGGGTCCGCCTTGTAGAAGTGGTGCAGTTGACGCTGAACTACATCACTCGAAACCCCAGACATCGCACCGGCAATGTTGTTGATGAGCAGAGCTTTCTGCTCATCGTTCATCAGCCGGAACAGCGCACCGGCGTGGCTGTAGTAGTCGGTGTCTTCGCGATGATCGTAGCGGTCCGCCGCACCGCTCAATGCCAACGCGGGTTCAGCATATTGAGGCGCCTGTTTCGGCGCGTCGGAATAGCTGTTCGGTTCGTAGTTGGGAGCCGCCCCGCCATTACTACCGAAGGCCATGGAGCCGTCACGCTGGTAGCTATTCACCGGGCTGCGCGGCGCATTCACTGGCAGCTGCTGATGGTTGGTTCCGACACGGTAGCGGTGCGCATCTGCGTAGGCAAATACACGACCTTGCAGCATGCGGTCGGGCGACAAGCCCACACCCGGAACCATATTGCTTGGACCGAACGCAGCTTGCTCTACTTCAGCGAAGTAATTTTGCGGGTTACGGTTAAGCTCCAGTTCGCCGACTTCGATCAACGGAAACTCCTTTTGCGACCAGGTTTTAGTCACGTCGAAAGGGTTCTCGTAATGAACATTGGCTTGGGCTTCGGTCATGATCTGGATGCAGACGCGCCATTTCGGGAAGTCACCACGCTCGATTGCCCCGAACAGGTCACGCTGAGCGTAATCAGGATCAGTACCCGCTAAACGCGCGGCTTCTGCAGGCGTGAGGTTCTTGATGCCCTGCTTGGTCTTGTAGTGCCATTTGACCCAGTGCCGCTCACCCTGGGCGTTGATCAAGCTGTAGGTATGGCTACCGAAGCCATGCATGTGACGATAGCCATCAGGGATACCGCGGTCAGAGAACAAAATCGTGACCTGGTGCAGTGCTTCTGGAGAGTGCGACCAGAAGTCCCACATCATTTGCGCGCTTTTCAGATTGCTTTGCGGCAGGCGTTTTTGAGTATGGATAAAGTCTGGGAATTTCAGCGGGTCGCGAATGAAGAACACTGGCGTGTTGTTACCCACGATGTCCCAGTTGCCCTCTTCGGTATAGAACTTCAAGGCGAAACCGCGGGGGTCACGCTCAGTATCAGCCGAGCCACGCTCACCGCCCACAGTGGAGAAACGCAGGAAAGTCGGGGTCTGTTTGCCCACCGCTGAAAACAGCTTGGCACTGGTGTATTGAGTGATGTCGCGGGTCACAGTGAACGTGCCATATGCACCCGAGCCTTTAGCGTGGACGCGGCGTTCGGGAATGTTCTCACGGTTGAAGTGGGCGAGCTTCTCGATCAGATGAAAATCATCGAGCAACAATGGTCCGCGCGGGCCGGCGGAGCGGGAGTTCTGATTATCCGCAACGGGTGCACCACTGGCGGTGGTAAGGATTTTATTCTGGCTCATGCTCAATTTTCCTCAGGTCAGATGGAGCTGCCGGCTAATCGGCTTGGAGGAAGTATTGATCAACCACCTGACACCTACAAATTCATTAAATTGTAGACATCAATAGAAAATAACTACCAACAAGTTCCGATACGATAGTGCCAAGCGCTGCTGGAGGAAGCTTGTACATTCGCGCTTTTATCACGCCCACAAAAAACCGGGCAAGGCCCGGTTCTTCGTTACAGACTGTCGTCTTACTCGGCGCTTACAGCTTCGCCAGCAGTAGCACGATCAACCAACTCGACGTACGCCATAGGCGCGTTGTCGCCAGCGCGGAAACCGCACTTGAGGATGCGCAGGTAGCCACCCTCACGGGTAGCGTAGCGCTTGCCCAGGTCGTTGAAGAGCTTACCAACGATAGCTTTCGAACGAGTACGGTCGAAAGCCAGACGGCGGTTAGCCAGGCTGTCTGTCTTAGCCAAAGTGATCAGCGGCTCAGCAACGCGACGCAGTTCTTTAGCTTTCGGCAGTGTAGTTTTGATCAGCTCGTGCTCGAACAGCGACACCGCCATGTTTTGGAACATGGCCTTGCGGTGCGAGCTGGTACGGCTCAGGTGACGACCACTTTTACGATGACGCATGGTTCATTCCTTACCAAACTCACGTTCGGTGATTACGACGATCAGGCAGTCGCCTTGTCGTCCTTCTTAAGACTTGCAGGCGGCCAGTTGTCGAGGCGCATGCCGAGGGACAGACCGCGGGAGGCCAGAACGTCCTTGATTTCAGTCAAGGATTTCTTGCCCAGGTTCGGAGTCTTCAACAGTTCTACTTCGGTACGCTGAATCAGGTCGCCGATGTAGTAAATGTTTTCCGCCTTAAGGCAGTTAGCCGAACGTACAGTCAGTTCCAGATCGTCAACCGGGCGAAGCAGGATCGGATCGATCTCGTCTTCCTGCTCGATTACCACTGGTTCGCTGTCACCTTTGAGGTCGACGAACGCAGCCAACTGCTGTTGCAGAATGGTTGCAGCGCGGCGGATAGCCTCTTCAGGATCCAGGGTACCGTTGGTTTCCAGATCAATAACCAGCTTGTCCAGGTTAGTACGCTGCTCGACACGGGCGTTTTCCACCACGTATGCGATACGGCGAACCGGGCTGAACGAAGAGTCAAGCTGCAAGCGACCAATGCTGCGGCTTTCGTCTTCATCGCTCTGACGCGAGTCGGCCGGTTCATAACCACGACCACGAGCTACGGTGAGCTTCATGTTCAGGGCGCCGTTAGACGCCAGGTTAGCGATTACGTGATCGGGGTTAACGATCTCGACATCATGATCCAGCTGAATATCGGCAGCGGTAACCACCCCCGAACCCTTCTTCGACAAGGTCAGCGTAACTTCGTCACGGCCGTGCAGCTTGATAGCCAGACCTTTAAGGTTCAACAGGATTTCAATTACGTCTTCCTGTACACCTTCGATGGCGCTGTACTCGTGGAGCACACCGTCAATCTCGGCCTCGACTACTGCACAGCCGGGCATTGAGGACAACAGGATGCGGCGCAGCGCGTTGCCCAGGGTGTGGCCAAAACCACGCTCGAGAGGCTCGAGAGTGATCTTGGCGCGGGTTGGACTGACAACCTGCACATCAATATGGCGGGGTGTCAGGAACTCATTTACCGAAATCTGCATGGATGCACCTATTTTCTAGCCCTTACTTGGAGTAGAGCTCGACAATCAGGCTTTCGTTGATGTCGGCGGACAGATCACTGCGAGCTGGAACGTTCTTGAAAACGCCCGACTTCTTCTCAGTGTCTACTTCTACCCATTCTACGCGGCCACGTTGGGCACACAGATCGAGAGCTTGGACAATGCGAAGTTGGTTTTTAGCTTTCTCGCGAACTGCGACCACGTCACCAGCACGAACCTGGTAAGACGGAACGTTTACGGTCTGACCGTTAACGCTGATCGACTTGTGCGATACCAGCTGACGGGATTCGGCACGAGTCGAACCAAAGCCCATACGGTATACAACGTTGTCCAGACGGCATTCGAGCAGTTGCAGCAGGTTTTCACCGGTTGCACCTTTCTTGCCAGCAGCTTCTTTGTAGTAGCCGCTGAACTGACGCTCGAGAACGCCGTAGATACGACGGACCTTCTGCTTTTCACGCAGTTGGGTGCCGTAATCGGACTGGCGACCGCGGCGTTGGCCGTGGATGCCAGGTGCTGCTTCGATGTTGCACTTCGATTCGATCGCGCGCACGCCGCTCTTCAGGAAGAGATCGGTGCCCTCGCGACGAGCGAGTTTGCATTTTGGACCAATGTAACGAGCCATTCTTTACAATCTCCTGGATTACACGCGGCGCTTCTTCGGCGGACGGCACCCGTTGTGCGGGATTGGCGTCACGTCGGTGATGCTGGCGATCTTATAGCCACAGCCGTTCAAAGCACGGACAGCAGACTCACGACCCGGACCTGGACCTTTGACGTTAACGTCGAGGTTTTTCAGGCCGTATTCCAGCGCAGCTTGACCAGCACGTTCAGCAGCTACTTGAGCAGCAAACGGGGTGGACTTGCGGGAACCGCGGAAACCCGAACCACCGGAGGTAGCCCAAGAAAGCGCGTTACCTTGACGGTCGGTGATGGTCACGATGGTGTTGTTAAAAGAAGCATGGATGTGGGCGATGCCATCAACCACTGTCTTTTTAACTTTTTTACGAGGACGAGCAGCAGGTTTTGCCATGATAATTTTCCTGTCGATTCGCTGGGGCGATTACTTGCGGATCGGCTTACGCGGACCTTTACGGGTACGCGCGTTAGTCTTGGTACGCTGACCGCGTACTGGAAGACCACGACGATGACGCAGACCGCGATAGCAACCGAGGTCCATCAAACGCTTGATTTTCATGTTGATTTCGCGACGCAGGTCACCTTCAGTGGTGAACTTCGCCACTTCGCCACGCAGCAATTCAATCTGCTCGTCGCTCAGATCCTTGATCTTAGCGGCTGGGTTTACCCCAGCAACTGCGCAAATTTTCTGCGCAGTAGTGCGACCAACACCATAGATGTAGGTCAGCGAGATAACAGTGTGCTTGTTATCTGGAATGTTAACGCCTGCAATACGGGCCATTCAGTGGGACTCCAATTGACAGCTACCTACGCCCCGGAAGCCAAGAAATAGGGCGCGAGATAATATCGCTGTAATAACAAATAATCAACCCGGCAGCGCACTAGCTGCCGGGCTTCAAGCGGATCACACTCAGCCTTGGCGCTGTTTGTGACGCGGTTCCGCGCTGCAAATTACTCGAACAACACCTTCGCGGCGAATAATCTTGCAGTTACGGCACAGCTTTTTCACCGATGCACGAACTTTCATCACCAACTCCTCGAACCTTATGGGTACTCAGCGCAACATGCCGCTGCCGTAACCCTTCAGGTTGGCTTTCTTCATCAGGGATTCGTACTGGTGCGAAACGAGGTGCGATTGTACTTGGGACATGAAGTCCATCACAACCACGACCACGATCAGCAACGAGGTCCCGCCAAGGTAGAACGGAACGTTTGCTGCAACCACCAGGAACTGGGGCAACAGGCACACGGCCGTCATATATAGAGCACCGAACAGGGTCAAGCGAGTCAAAACGCCATCAATGTAGCGCGCAGACTGCTCACCTGGACGAATGCCCGGAATAAAGGCACCGGACTTCTTCAGGTTTTCCGCTACGTCTTTCGGATTGAACATCAACGCCGTATAGAAGAAGCAGAAGAAAATAATCCCTGCACTAAACAGCAGAATATTCAACGGCTGACCAGGAGCGATCGACTGAGAGAGGTCCTGTAGCCAGCCCATATTTTCAGACTGACCAAACCAGGTACCCAACGAAGCCGGAAACAGCAGAATGCTGCTCGCGAAAATTGCCGGAATAACACCGGCCATATTCACTTTCAGCGGCAAGTGGCTGGTCTGCGCAGCAAAGACCTTACGGCCCTGCTGACGCTTGGCGTAGTGAACAGCAATACGACGCTGACCACGCTCAATGAACACCACAAAACCGATAATCGCTACTGCCAGCAAACCGATGGCAACCAAGGCGAAGATATTGATATCACCCTGACGTGCAGACTCGAAAGACTGCCCAATCGCTCTCGGAAGACCGGCGACGATACCTGCGAAAATCAACATCGAGATACCGTTACCAACACCACGCTCAGTAATCTGCTCACCCAGCCACATCATGAACATTGCGCCAGCCACAAAAGTGGATACCGCAACGAAATGGAAGCCAAAGTCACCAGTGAACGCAACACCCTGCCCCGCCAGGCCAACGGACATGCCGATAGCTTGAACAAGGGCAAGGATAACAGTGCCGTAGCGGGTGTACTGGCTAATCTTGCGACGGCCAGCTTCACCTTCCTTCTTCAACTGCTCCAGCTGCGGGCTGACGGCGGTCATCAGTTGCATGATGATCGATGCCGAAATATACGGCATGATCCCCAGCGCAAAGATGCTCATCCGTTCCAGCGCGCCGCCGGAAAACATGTTGAACAAGCTAAGAATGGTCCCCTCATTCTGTCGAAACAGGTCTGCGAGTCGGTCCGGGTTGATACCTGGAACCGGGATGTGTGCGCCTATTCGGTAGACGATAATCGCCAGGAACAGAAAACGCAGACGAGCCCAGAGTTCAGACATACCGCCTTTGCCGAGCGCTGAGAGAGCACCTTGCTTAGCCATTTATTCCTCGAACTTGCCGCCAGCTGCTTCGATAGCCGAACGCGCACCTTTGGTGGCGCCGATTCCCTTGCCGATAGTGACAGCGCGAGTCACTTCACCGGACAGCATGATTTTCACACGCTGTACGTTGACGTTGATCACGTTGGCATCTTTCAGGGTCTGCAGAGTAACGATGTCGCCTTCCACTTTAGCCAGCTCGGACAGACGCACTTCTGCGCGATCCATAGCTTTCAGGGATACGAAACCGAACTTAGGCAGGCGACGATGCAGCGGCTGTTGACCGCCTTCAAAGCCTGGAGCGATGGTGCCACCGGAGCGGGAGGTTTGACCTTTGTGGCCACGGCCACCAGTCTTACCCAAACCGCTACCGATACCACGGCCCGGACGATGCTTTTCGCGACGGGAACCCGGCGCTGGACTCAGATCATTGAGTTTCATCGATTAACCCTCGACACGCAGCATGTAGTAAGCCTTGTTGATCATCCCGCGATTCTCGGGAGTATCCTGGACTTCTACAGTGTGACCGATGCGACGCAGACCCAGACCCTTAACACACAGTTTGTGGTTAGGGATGCGGCCGGTCATGCTTTTGATCAGCGTTACTTTAACGGTAGCCATGATCAGAAAATCTCCTGGACGCTTTTGCCACGCTTGGCGGCAATGGATTCAGGGGACTGCATAGCTTTCAAACCTTTGAAAGTGGCGTGAACCACGTTTACCGGGTTAGTCGAGCCGTAGCACTTGGCCAGAACGTTCTGAACGCCAGCAACTTCGAGGACCGCACGCATAGCGCCGCCAGCGATGATACCGGTACCTTCAGAAGCAGGCTGCATGTACACCTTCGAAGCGCCATGGGCGGACTTCATGGCGTATTGCAGGGTGGTGCCGTTCAGATCAACTTGGATCATGTTGCGACGAGCAGCTTCCATTGCCTTCTGGATCGCAGCAGGCACTTCACGCGACTTGCCACGGCCGAAGCCAACACGCCCTTTACCATCACCAACCACGGTCAACGCGGTGAAAGTGAAGATACGGCCGCCTTTAACGGTTTTGGCTACGCGGTTAACTTGAACCAGCTTCTCAATGTAGCCTTCGTCGCGCTTTTGGTCGTTATTTGACATAACTTAGAACTCCAGCCCAGCTTCACGAGCAGCATCAGCCAACGCTTTAACGCGGCCGTGGTACTTGAAGCCAGAGCGGTCGAAAGCCACTTGCGAGACGCCAGCGGCCTTAGCACGCGTAGCGACCAGCTGGCCAACCTTTGTGGCCGCGTCGATGTTGCCAGTGGCACCATCACGCAGTTCTTTATCCAAAGTCGAGGCGCTTGCCAGGACTTTGTTGCCGTCGGCCGAGATGACCTGGGCGTAGATGTGCTGCGACGAGCGGAACACGCAGAGACGCACGACTTCGAGTTCGTGCATTTTCAGGCGTGCTTTGCGAGCGCGACGCAGTCGAGTAACTTTTTTGTCGGTCATTTGCTATGCCCTACTTCTTCTTGGCTTCTTTACGACGGACGACTTCGTCCGCGTAGCGCACACCTTTGCCTTTGTACGGCTCTGGTGGACGGAAGTCGCGGATCTCAGCAGCCACTTGACCTACCAGTTGCTTATCGATGCCCTTGATCAGGATATCGGTCTGGCTAGGAGTCTCAGCGGTGATGCCTTCCGGCAGTTCGTAATCCACTGGGTGCGAGAAGCCAAGGGCCAGGTTCAAAACCGTGCCTTTTGCTTGCGCTTTGTAACCAACACCGACCAGCTGGAGCTTACGCTCGAAGCCTTGGCTTACGCCTTGGACCATGTTGTTTACCAACGCACGCGTGGTACCGGCCATTGCGCGAGTTTGTTGATCGCCATTGCGAGCAGCGAAACGCAGCTCACCAGCCTCTTCAACGATCTCAACGGACGAATGGATGTTCAGTTCAAGAGTGCCCTTGGCACCCTTCACCGAAAGCTGTTGGCCTGCGAATTTGACTTCGACACCGGCTGGCAGCTTAACGGGGTTCTTAGCGACGCGAGACATGCTTATCCCCCCTTAGAACACAGTGCAAAGAACTTCGCCGCCGACACCGGCAGCGCGCGCAGCACGATCCGTCATCACACCTTTGTTGGTGGAGACGATAGACACGCCCAGACCGCCACGAACTTTCGGCAGATCTTCAGCGGACTTGTACTGACGCAGGCCTGGACGGCTAACGCGCTTCACTTCCTCGATGACCGAACGGCCTTCGAAGTACTTCAGCTCGATGGACAGCAGTGGCTTGGTTTCGCTGCTGATCTGATAACCCGCAATGTAGCCTTCGTCTTTCAGGACTTTGGCAACAGCTACCTTCAACTTGGAAGATGGCATGCTTACGACGGACTTTTCAGCCATCTGGGCATTACGGATACGAGTTAGCATGTCCGCTAACGGGTCCTGCATACTCATGGGCTAGACGCTCCTAATACAAAAAAATTAGCCTTGCGGCTACATATGTCGCCGAGAATCTCCGAGCATAGAAAACACGGGCTCAGGCGAGCCGGGTATTCTAGACACACTCCGGAAATGAAACAAGCCCCAAAAGGGGCTTGTTCCAGATTCAAGGTCACCGGCGGTCAGTATCTTGCGACACCAATCGCCCGGACTCTGAAAGTACTTACCAGCTGGCTTTAACCAGACCTGGTACGTCGCCACGCATTGCCGCTTCACGCAGTTTGTTACGGCCGAGGCCGAACTTGCGGTAAACGCCGTGTGGACGACCGGTCAGGCGGCAGCGGTTACGCATGCGCGAAGCGCTTGCGTCACGTGGCTGCTTCTGCAGGGCAACTGTAGCTTCCCAACGCGCTTCTGGACTTGCGTTCAGATCAACGATGATCGCTTTCAGTGCTGCACGCTTCTTGGCGTACTTGGCAACCGTGAGCTGACGCTTCAGCTCGCGGTTTTTCATGCTCATCTTGGCCATGGTCCTACTCCAATCAGTTGCGGAACGGGAATTTGAAAGCACGCAGCAGGGCGCGACCTTCATCATCGTTCTTGGCAGTGGTGGTCAGGGTGATGTCCAGACCGCGGAGAGCATCGATCTTGTCGTAGTCGATTTCCGGGAAGATGATCTGCTCTTTCACGCCCATGCTGTAGTTACCACGACCATCGAAGGACTTGGCATTCAGGCCGCGGAAGTCGCGGACCCGAGGCAGGGAGATCGACAGCAGACGATCCAGGAATTCGTACATACGCTCACGGCGCAGAGTTACCTTGACGCCGATCGGCCAACCTTCACGGACTTTAAAGCCAGCGATGGATTTGCGAGCGTAGGTCACGACGACTTTTTGGCCGGTGATCTTTTCCAGGTCAGCAACAGCGTGCTCGATGACTTTTTTGTCGCCGATCGCTTCGCCCAGACCCATGTTCAGGGTGATTTTGGTAACGCGCGGAACTTCCATCACGTTCCCGAGCTTAAGTTCTTCCTTAAGCTTGGGGGCGATTTCCTTCCGGTAAATCTCTTGTAGTCGTGCCATGGTCTTATCTACCTAGCAGTGTTCAAGCATCAACCGCTTTTTGGGTCGACTTGAAGACACGAATTTTCTTACCGTCTTCTACTTTGAAACCAACACGATCAGCCTTGTTGGTTTCGCCGTTGAAGATGGCGACGTTAGAAGCGTGCAATGGCGCTTCTTTCTCGACGATACCGCCCTGTACGCCCGACATCGGGTTAGGCTTGGTATGACGCTTGACCAGGTTCAAACCACCAACGACCAGACGGTCGTCAGCGAGAACCTTCAGCACCTTACCGCGCTTACCTTTGTCTTTGCCGGCGATCACGATGATCTCGTCGTCACGACGAATCTTTTGCATGTCGGATCTCCTTACAGCACTTCTGGGGCGAGCGAGACGATCTTCATGAACTTCTCAGTACGAAGTTCACGGGTCACTGGCCCAAAGATACGGGTGCCGATCGGCTCTTGCTTGTTGTTCAGAAGAACAGCAGCGTTGCCATCAAAGCGGATAATGGAGCCATCTGCACGGCGTACGCCGTGACGAGTGCGGACTACAACAGCAGTCATCACTTGGCCTTTTTTCACCTTACCGCGAGGAATTGCTTCCTTCACGGTAACTTTGATGATGTCACCGATACCAGCGTAACGACGATGGGAGCCACCCAGCACCTTGATGCACATAACACGGCGAGCGCCGCTGTTATCGGCCACATCGAGCATGGATTGAGTCTGAATCATATAATTTCTCCGACCCCTAGTCCTTAGACTTCCACAGCGCGTTCGAGAACATCAACCAGCGCCCAAGACTTGGTCTTGGCCAGCGGACGAGTTTCACGAATAGTGACTTTGTCGCCGATGTGGCACTGATTGGTTTCGTCGTGCGCGTGCAGCTTAGTCGAACGCTTAACATATTTACCGTAGATCGGGTGCTTAACGCGACGCTCGATCAAAACGGTGATGGTTTTGTCCATCTTGTCGCTGACAACACGGCCAGTCAGCGTACGGACAGTCTTTTCGGCTTCAGCCATGATCACTTACCTGCCTGCTGGTTGAGCACAGTCTTCACGCGAGCGATGTCACGCTTAACTTGCGAGAGCAGATGAGACTGCCCCAACTGGCCAGTTGCTTTCTGCATGCGCAGATTGAACTGGTCGCGCAGCAAGCCGAGCAGTTGCTCGTTCAGCTGCTGTGCGGATTTTTCACGAAGTTCATTCGCTTTCATCACATCACCGTCCGTTTAACAAAGGAGGTGGCGAGCGGCAGCTTTGCAGCAGCCAGGGCGAAAGCCTCACGCGCCAGCTCTTCAGAAACACCCTCGATTTCATACAGGACTTTGCCTGGCTGAATCTGGGCTACCCAGTATTCCACGTTACCCTTACCTTTACCCATCCGCACTTCGAGAGGCTTCTTGGAGATCGGCTTGTCCGGGAATACACGGATCCAGATCTTGCCGCCACGTTTTACGTGACGGGTCAGAGCACGACGCGCTGACTCGATCTGACGAGCGGTGAGACGACCACGAGCTACAGACTTCAGCGCGAACTCGCCGAAGCTGACTTTGCTACCGCGCTGAGCCAGACCACGGTTGTGGCCTGTCATCTGCTTGCGGAACTTCGTACGCTTAGGTTGCAACATTTGGCGTACCCCTTACTTAGCAGCTTTTTTACGAGGCGCTGGTGCTTGTGGTTTCAGTTCTTCTTGGCGACCACCAATTACTTCGCCTTTGAAGATCCAAACCTTTACACCGATCACACCGTAAGTGGTGTGAGCTTCGTAGTTGGCATAGTCGATGTCGGCACGCAGGGTGTGCAGTGGCACACGACCTTCGCGATACCATTCAGTACGTGCGATTTCAGCACCGCCGAGACGACCGCTCACTTGGATTTTGATGCCTTTGGCACCAATGCGCATGGCGTTCTGTACGGCGCGCTTCATAGCGCGACGGAACATTACGCGACGCTCCAGCTGCTGAGCTACGCTCTGCGCAACCAGCATACCGTCGAGCTCCGGCTTGCGGATCTCTTCGATATTGATGTGCACAGGCACACCCATTTGCTTGGTCAGGTCCTGACGCAGTTTCTCAACATCTTCACCTTTCTTCCCGATAACGATACCTGGACGAGCGGTGTGGATGGTGATACGTGCAGTTTGCGCCGGACGATGGATATCGATACGGCTTACGGACGCGCTTTTTAGTTTGTCTTGGAGATACTCACGCACCTTCAGATCAGCGAACAAGTAGTCCGCATAAGTCCGACCGTCTGCGTACCAGACGGAGGTGTGCTCCTTGACGATTCCCAGGCGAATGCCAATGGGATGTACTTTCTGACCCATCTCTTCGACTCCGTTACTTGTCAGCAACCTTGACAGTGATATGGCAAGACCGCTTGACGATGCGATCAGCACGGCCTTTGGCACGTGGCATGATGCGCTTCAGCGAACGCCCTTCGTTGACGAAAACGGTGCTGACTTTAAGGTCATCAACGTCTGCGCCTTCGTTATGCTCGGCGTTGGCTACGGCCGACTCCAGCACTTTCTTCATGATCTCGGCGGCTTTCTTACTGCTGAAAGCCAACAGGTTGAGCGCTTCGCCCACCTTCTTCCCGCGGATCTGGTCGGCGACCAAGCGGGCTTTCTGGGCGGAGATTCGAGCGCCCGACAACTTAGCGGCTACTTCCATTTCCTTACCCCTTAACGCTTGGCTTTCTTGTCTGCCACGTGCCCACGATAAGTGCGGGTACCGGCAAACTCGCCTAGTTTGTGGCCGACCATGTCTTCGTTAACGAGAACGGGGACGTGTTGACGACCGTTGTGTACTGCGATGGTCAAACCGACCATTTGTGGCAGGATCATCGAACGACGCGACCAGGTCTTAACTGGTTTGCGATCGTTCTTTTCCGCCGCCACTTCGATCTTCTTCAGTAGGTGAAGATCAATAAAAGGACCTTTTTTCAGAGAACGTGGCACTGTCGTATCCCTCTATTTACTTGCGACGACGGACGATCATTTTGTCGGTACGCTTATTACCACGAGTCTTCGCGCCCTTAGTCGGGAAGCCCCATGGCGATACCGGATGACGACCACCAGAGGTACGACCTTCACCACCACCGTGTGGGTGGTCAACCGGGTTCATGGCAACACCACGAACGGTTGGGCGAACGCCACGCCAGCGTTTGGCACCAGCTTTACCCAGCGAACGCAGGCTGTGCTCGGAGTTCGAGACTTCGCCCAGGGTCGCACGGCATTCAGCCAATACTTTACGCATCTCACCAGAACGCAGACGCAGGGTCACGTAGACACCTTCACGAGCGATCAGCTGAGCCGAAGCACCAGCGGAACGAGCGATTTGCGCGCCTTTACCTGGCTTCAATTCGATGCCGTGTACGGTGCTACCAACTGGAATGTTACGCAGCTGCAAAGCGTTGCCCGGCTTGATCGGTGCCAAAGCACCTGCGATCAGCTGGTCGCCAGCGCTCACGCCTTTAGGGGCGATGATGTAGCGACGCTCGCCATCTGCGTAAAGCAGCAGAGCGATGTGAGCAGTACGGTTTGGATCGTATTCGATACGCTCGACAGTGGCAGCGATGCCATCTTTGTCGTTGCGACGGAAGTCGACCAGACGATAATGCTGCTTATGGCCACCACCGATGTGACGAGTGGTAATACGACCATTGTTGTTACGACCACCAGACTTCGATTTCTTCTCGAGCAGCGGTGCGTGAGGAGCGCCTTTATGCAGCTCCTGGTTGACCACCTTGACCACAAAACGGCGGCCAGGGGAAGTCGGTTTGCATTTAACGATTGCCATGATGCACCCCTTCCTTACTCAGCACTGCTGCTGAAATCGAGATCTTGGCCTGGCTGAAGGGAGATAACTGCCTTCTTCCAGTCATTACGCTTGCCCAGACCGCGAGCAGTGCGCTTGCTCTTACCCAGAACATTCAGGGTAGTAACACGCTCTACTTTCACGCTGAACAGGCTTTCGACGGCCTTCTTGATTTCCAGCTTGGTTGCGTCAGTTGCAACCTTGAAAACGAACTGGCCTTTCTTGTCAGCCAGAACCGTAGCCTTTTCGGAAACGTGCGGGCCAAGCAGAACTTTAAATACGCGTTCCTGGTTCATCCCAGCAGCTCCTCGAATTTCTTCACGGCCGACACGGTGATCAACACCTTGTCGTATGCGATCAGACTAACTGGATCGGAACCTTGCACGTCACGTACATCAACGTGTGGCAGGTTGCGAGCAGCCAGGTACAGGTTCTGATCAACAGCTTCAGACACGATCAAAACGTCGGTCAGGCTCATGTTGTTCAGTTTGCCCAGCAGATCTTTGGTTTTTGGACTTTCAACAGCGAAGTCCTGAACCACGACCAGGCGATCAGTACGCACGAGTTCAGCAAGGATGGAGCGCAGAGCTGCGCGATACATCTTCTTGTTGAGCTTCTGAGAGTGATCCTGCGGACGAGCTGCAAAAGTGGTACCGCCGCCGCGCCAGATTGGGCTACGGATAGTACCGGCACGAGCACGGCCAGTACCTTTCTGACGCCAAGGGCGCTTACCGCCACCACGAACGTCGGAACGGGTCTTTTGCTGCTTGCTACCTTGACGGCCGCCGGCCATGTAGGCCACGACTGCTTGGTGAACCAGCGTCTCGTTGAATTCGCCGCCAAATGTCAGTTCGGAAACTTCGATCGCTTGAGCGTCATTTACATTTAATTGCATGTCAGCTTCCCCTTAACCGCGAGCCTTGGCCGCTGGACGTACAACCAGGTTGCCGCCAGTAGCGCCAGGAACAGCACCCTTGACCAACAACAGATTGCGTTCAGCGTCGACGCGCACTACTTCGAGGGACTGCACGGTCACGCGCTCAGCGCCCATATGACCGGACATTTTCTTGCCCTTGAATACACGACCAGGAGTCTGGCACTGGCCAATAGAGCCCGGGACGCGGTGGGAGACGGAGTTACCGTGAGTGTTGTCTTGGCCACGGAAATTCCAACGCTTGATCGTACCCTGGAAGCCTTTACCTTTGGACTGACCGGTTACATCAACCAGTTGACCAGCGGCGAAGATTTCAGCGTTGATCAGATCGCCAGCCTGGTAGTCGCCGTCTTCAAGACGGAACTCCATAACAGTGCGACCAGCTGCAACGTTTGCTTTTGCGAAGTGACCTGCTTGAGCAGCAGTCACGCGCGAAGCACGACGCTCGCCGACAGTGACTTGCACTGCACGATAGCCATCGGTTTCTTCAGTTTTGAACTGGGTGACGCGATTCGGCTCGATCTCAATGACCGTGACCGGAATGGAGACACCTTCTTCGGTGAAAATACGGGTCATACCGCATTTACGACCGACTACACCAATAGTCATGTTGTAAACCTCATGAGTGTACGGGGCTTTCACCCGCTATGGCCGCCCATTTCAGAGCGTTACACGACTAAGACCCAAGTCTTAGCCGAGGCTGATCTGTACTTCCACACCGGCCGCCAGATCGAGCTTCATAAGTGCATCAACGGTTTTATCCGTTGGCTGGACGATGTCCAGTACGCGCTTATGAGTACGGATCTCGTACTGGTCACGCGCGTCTTTGTTGACGTGCGGGGAGACCAGAACGGTGAACCGCTCTTTACGGGTAGGCAGTGGAATTGGACCACGCACTTGAGCACCAGTACGTTTCGCGGTTTCCACGATTTCCTGGGTGGATTGGTCGATCAGGCGATGGTCAAAAGCCTTCAACCTGATACGGATTTGCTGATTTTGCATTGGATTTCAGACTCCGGCTGCTATTCCCACCGAGCGCAATACGCCCGTTAAAAGGAGGCGCAATTCTATAGACGGCCCCGATAGGTGTCAACCCAATAAAAAAGCCCCCGCTGAGCGGGGGCTTTTTCAAAACATCCAAGCTAACTCAAGAAAGAGCTTACTCGATGATTTTAGCTACAACACCAGCACCAACGGTACGGCCGCCTTCACGGATAGCGAAGCGCAGACCGTCTTCCATAGCGATGGTTTTGATCAGGGTAACAGTCATTTGAATGTTATCGCCTGGCATTACCATTTCTACGCCTTCTGGCAATTCGCAGTTACCGGTCACGTCAGTAGTACGGAAGTAGAACTGTGGACGGTAGCCTTTGAAGAACGGAGTGTGACGACCGCCTTCTTCCTTGCTCAGAACGTAAACTTCTGCGGTGAACTTGGTGTGCGGCTTAACCGAACCTGGCTTAACCAGAACCTGGCCACGCTCAACGTCGTCACGCTTGGTACCACGCAGCAGAACGCCGCAGTTCTCGCCAGCACGACCTTCGTCGAGCAGCTTACGGAACATTTCAACACCGGTGCAGGTGGTGACGGTGGTGTCACGCAGACCAACGATTTCCAGTGGATCCTGAACGCGAACGATACCGCGCTCGATACGACCAGTCACAACAGTACCGCGACCGGAGATCGAGAATACGTCTTCGATTGGCATCAGGAACGGCTTGTCGGTCAGACGAACTGGTTCTGGGATGTAGGTATCCAGAGTTTCAACCAGCTTACGAACGGCAGTGGTGCCCATTTCGTTGTCGTCTTTGCCTTCCAGAGCCATACGAGCAGAACCGATGATGATCGGAGTGTCGTCGCCTGGGAAGTCGTAAGTGCTCAGCAGATCGCGCACTTCCATCTCAACCAGTTCCAGCAGCTCAGCGTCGTCTACCAGGTCAGCCTTGTTCAGGAAAACCACGATGTACGGAACGCCTACCTGACGGGACAGCAGGATGTGCTCACGGGTTTGTGGCATCGGACCATCAGCGGCCGAGCAAACCAGGATCGCGCCGTCCATCTGGGCAGCACCGGTGATCATGTTCTTCACATAGTCAGCGTGACCTGGGCAGTCAACGTGAGCGTAGTGACGAATAGTCGAGTTGTACTCAACGTGCGCGGTGTTGATGGTGATACCACGAGCTTTTTCTTCTGGAGCGCTGTCGATCTTGTCGAATTCAACTACGGCCGAACCGAAAACTTCGGAGCAGACGCGAGTCAGAGCAGCGGTCAGAGTGGTTTTACCGTGGTCAACGTGGCCGATGGTGCCAACGTTTACGTGCGGTAGGGAACGATCAAATTTTTCTTTAGCCACGACAATTAACTCCTTGCCTAAAGGACTGAATCAGCCTTGTTTTTTGGATACAGTTTCAGCGATGTGCGCCGGAGCTGTGTTGTATTTTTTGAATTCCATAGAGTAGCTTGCGCGACCCTGAGACATGGAACGAACGTCGGTCGCATAACCGAACATCTCGCCCAACGGAACCTCGGCGCGAATCACTTTGCCGGAAACCGTATCTTCCATACCCAAGATCATGCCGCGACGACGGTTAAGGTCGCCCATGACATCACCCATATAGTCTTCAGGTGTAACAACTTCTACCGCCATGATTGGCTCAAGCAACTCACCACCGCCCTTCTGGGCCAGTTGCTTGGTTGCCATGGAAGCAGCCACCTTAAACGCCATCTCGTTGGAGTCGACGTCGTGGTAAGAACCGTCAAAAACGGTTGCTTTCAGGCCGATCAGCGGATAGCCGGCAACAACACCGTTCTTCATCTGCTCCTCGATACCCTTCTGGATAGCAGGGATGTATTCCTTAGGAACAACACCACCTACTACTTCGTTCACGAATTGCAGACCTTCCTGACCTTCGTCAGCAGGAGCAAAACGGATCCAGCAGTGACCGAATTGACCACGACCGCCGGACTGACGAACGAATTTGCCTTCGATTTCACAGTTCTTCGTGATGCGCTCACGATAGGAAACCTGAGGCTTACCGATGTTGGCTTCGACGTTGAACTCACGGCGCATCCGGTCTACCAGGATGTCCAGGTGCAGCTCGCCCATGCCGGAGATGATCGTTTGACCAGTCTCTTCATCAGTCTTGACGCGGAAAGATGGATCTTCCTGAGCAAGCTTGCCCAGAGCGATACCCATTTTTTCCTGGTCATCCTTGGTCTTAGGCTCAACGGCAACCGAAATAACCGGCTCCGGGAAGTCCATGCGAACCAGGATGATTGGCTTAGCAGCGTCGCACAAAGTCTCACCAGTGGTGACGTCCTTCATGCCGATCAGGGCCGCGATGTCGCCAGCGCGTACTTCCTTGATCTCTTCGCGAGCGTTTGCGTGCATCTGCACCATACGGCCCACGCGCTCTTTCTTACCTTTAACCGAGTTGATCACGCCGTCGCCGGATGCCAACACGCCCGAGTAAACGCGGACGAAGGTCAAAGTACCCACGAATGGGTCGGTAGCGATCTTGAACGCCAGAGCCGAGAACGGCTCGCTGTCATCGGCGTGACGCTCCATCTCTTCTTCCTCGTTATCAGGGTTGGTACCCTTGATAGCAGGAATGTCGGTTGGAGCAGGCAGGTAGTCGATAACGGCGTCGAGAACCAGGGGAACGCCCTTGTTCTTGAACGAAGAACCACAAACAGCCAGGACGATCTCGCCAGCAATAGTACGCTGACGCAGAGCGGCCTTGATTTCCGCGTTGGTGAGTTCTTCACCTTCGAGGTATTTGTTCATCAGCTCTTCGCTGGCTTCGGCAGCAGCCTCGACCATGTTATTGCGCCATTCATCAGCCAGTTCCTGCAGTTCAGCAGGGATAGGCTTACGAACAGGAACCATGCCCTTGTCGGCATCATTCCAGTAGACAGCTTCCATGTTGATCAGATCAATCTGACCCTGGAAGTTATCTTCGGAACCGATAGCCAACTGGATCGGCACCGGAGTGTGACCCAGACGCTGCTTGATCTGGCCGATCACGCGCAGGAAGTTGGCACCAGCACGGTCCATCTTGTTTACGTAAACAAGACGCGGCACGCCGTATTTGTTGGCTTGACGCCATACGGTTTCCGACTGAGGCTCAACACCCGAAGTACCGCAGAACACAACGACAGCGCCGTCGAGTACGCGCAGGGAACGTTCAACTTCAATGGTGAAGTCCACGTGGCCCGGGGTATCGATTACGTTGAAGCGATGCTCGTCTTTGTACTGCTTCTCGGAACCTTTCCAGAAGGCGGTAATGGCAGCAGAAGTAATGGTAATACCACGCTCCTGCTCCTGAACCATCCAGTCTGTGGTCGCGGCGCCGTCATGCACCTCGCCCATTTTGTGACTTTTGCCGGTGTAAAACAGCACGCGCTCGGTGGTGGTGGTTTTACCAGCATCCACGTGAGCGACGATACCGATGTTACGGTAGCGGCTAATCGGAGTAGTACGAGCCATAAAGCCCTCGCAAAATTAGTGAAGCTAAAATTAGAAGCGGTAGTGCGAGAAAGCTTTGTTAGCTTCAGCCATACGGTGCACGTCTTCACGCTTCTTAACAGCAGCACCTTTACCTTCAGCAGCGTCCAACAGTTCGCCGGCCAAACGCAGAGCCATAGACTTCTCGCCGCGCTTACGGGCGAAGTCTACCAACCAGCGCATTGCCAGAGCGTTACGACGGGACGGACGAACTTCAACCGGAACCTGGTAAGTAGCACCGCCTACACGGCGCGACTTCACTTCGACCAGCGGAGCGATGGCGTCGAGAGCTTTCTCGAAGATTTCCAGGGGGTCGCTGTTCTTGCGTTCTTTAACCTTTTCCAGCGCGCCATAAACGATACGCTCGGCAACGGCTTTCTTGCCGCTTTCCATTACGTGGTTCATGAACTTGGCCAGAATTTGGCTTCCGTATTTTGGATCGTCAAGCACTTCGCGCTTGGCTGCTACGCGTCTTCTTGGCATGGATAAGCCCTCAAACGGTCTTCAGGTTCGCTCGGAATCGGTGCCCTTTCGGGACGCCTCCGACCTTACTCTTATCGACTCAGAAAATAAGATGATTCAGGTTTACAAAAAGCCGCTACTACTTAGGCTTCTTGGTACCGTACTTCGAACGACCCTGGTTACGACCTTTAACGCCGGAAGTATCCAAGGAACCGCGTACGGTGTGGTAACGGACACCTGGCAAGTCTTTTACACGACCGCCGCGGATCAGTACCACGCTGTGCTCTTGCAGGTTGTGGCCTTCACCGCCGATGTACGAGGAAACCTCGAAACCGTTGGTCAGACGCACACGGCATACTTTACGCAGTGCCGAGTTAGGTTTTTTCGGCGTGGTGGTATACACACGAGTGCATACGCCACGACGTTGCGGGCAGTTCTGCAGCGCAGGCACGTCGGATTTCTCGACGATACGCTTACGCGGCTGACGTACCAGCTGGTTGATAGTTGCCATCTACTAGCTCCACTGTTGTCTTGCGACGCTATTGTCTTGCAAGAAAAGCAAAATGGCAGGAACGAATTCCCGCCAAATTTAGGGGTACAAGAGTCTAAAGAGGATCTTGTCCCCAGTCAAGGCAAGGCCCCGACCTCTCCGCCCATCGAACCGGAGCAAAATTGCTTCGATCCGACGAACGGAGCGGCCAGGGCCCGGACTTATCTATCGCAGAACTCAGTTACCGCTTGAGTTCAGCGCTTCGGTCAGTGCAGCTTCCACTTCACTGGCGCTTACGCGCAACGGCTTGTCAGCATCACGGCGACGCTTACGTTCGCTGTGATAAGCCAAACCGGTACCAGCCGGGATCAGACGACCCACGACCACGTTCTCTTTCAGGCCGCGCAGGTAATCGCGCTTGCCGGTTACCGCTGCTTCGGTCAGTACGCGAGTGGTCTCCTGGAAGGAGGCCGCCGAGATGAACGACTCAGTGGACAACGACGCCTTAGTGATACCCAGCAACACACGGGTAAACTTGGAGACAAACTTGTCTTCCGCTGCAAGGCGCTCGTTTTCTACCAGTACGTGAGTCAATTCCATCTGGTCGCCCTTGATGAAACTCGAATCGCCGGATTCAGCGATTTCAACTTTACGCAGCATCTGACGCAGGATGGTCTCGATGTGCTTATCGTTGATCTTCACACCCTGCAGACGGTAAACGTCCTGGATCTCGTTAACGATGTACTTGGCCAGCGCACTCACACCCAGCAGACGCAGGATGTCGTGTGGGTCGCTTGGACCGTCAGAGATAACTTCGCCGCGGTTTACCTGTTCGCCTTCGAAGACGTTGAGGTGACGCCACTTCGGAATCAGCTCTTCGTACGGATCACTACCGTCGTTCGGAGTAATGACCAGACGGCGCTTGCCTTTGGTCTCTTTACCGAACGCGATGGTGCCGCTGACTTCAGCCAGAATCGACGCTTCCTTCGGACGACGAGCTTCGAACAAGTCGGCAACACGCGGCAGACCACCGGTGATGTCACGGGTCTTCGAAGTCTCTTGCGGGATACGCGCGATAACGTCACCGATGGCGATCTTCGCACCATCCGCTACACCGACAAGGGCGTTGGCTGGCAGGAAGTACTGAGCGATTACGTCAGTGCCTGGCAGCAACAGATCCTTACCGTTGTCATCGACCATCTTCACGGCAGGACGGATGTCTTTACCGGCAGCTGGACGATCCTTCGCGTCGAGGACTTCAATGTTGGTCATACCGGTCAATTCGTCAGTCTGACGCTTGATCGTGATGCCTTCTTCCATGCCCACGTAGGTCACGGTACCTTTCATTTCGGTAACGATTGGGTGAGTGTGCGGATCCCACTTGGCCACGATTGCGCCAGCGTCGACCTTGTCACCCTCTTTAACCGAAATCACAGCACCGTACGGCAGCTTGTAACGCTCACGCTCACGACCGTAGTCATCAGCAATCGCCAGCTCACCGGAACGGGACACAGCGACCAGATGGCCATCCACTCGCTCAACGTGCTTGAGGTTGTGCAGACGGACGGTACCGCCATTCTTCACCTGAACGCTGTCAGCCGCGGAGGTCCGGCTTGCCGCACCACCGATGTGGAACGTACGCATGGTCAGCTGAGTACCCGGCTCACCGATGGACTGGGCAGCGATAACGCCGACCGCTTCACCGATGTTCACCTGGTGACCACGAGCCAAGTCACGGCCGTAGCACTTGGCGCAAATGCCGTAGCGGGTTTCGCAGCTGATCGGCGAGCGAACAATCACTTCGTCGATGCTGTTGAGCTCGATGAACTCAACCCACTTCTCGTCAACCAGGGTGCCGGCAGGAACGATAACTTCCTCGGTGCCTGGTTTGAATACGTCGCGGGCAATGACACGACCCAATACGCGCTCACCCAGCGGCTCTACAACGTCGCCGCCTTCAATGTGCGGAGTCATCAGCAGGCCGTGCTCGGTGCCGCAATCGATCTCGGTAACCACCAGATCTTGTGCAACGTCTACCAGACGACGGGTCAGGTAACCGGAGTTAGCGGTTTTCAACGCGGTATCCGCCAGACCTTTACGAGCACCGTGAGTCGAGATGAAGTACTGAAGTACGCTCAACCCTTCACGGAAGTTCGCGGTAATCGGCGTTTCGATGATGGAACCGTCCGGCTTGGCCATCAGACCACGCATACCGGCGAGCTGACGGATCTGCGCAGCAGAACCCCGTGCGCCCGAGTCGGCCATCATGTACATCGAGTTGAAGGACTCTTGGTCAACTTCGTCGCCGTGACGGTCGATGACTTTCTCTTTCGAGAGGTTGGCCATCATCGCCTTGGAAACTTCATCGTTGGCCTTGGACCAAAGGTCGATCACCTTGTTGTACTTCTCGCCCTGGGTTACCAGGCCGGAGGCGTACTGGCTTTCGATCTCTTTCACTTCGTCGGTGGCTGCACCGATGATGCGGGCTTTTTCATCCGGGATAACGAAGTCGTTAACACCGATGGAAACGCCGGAAATGGTCGAATAAGCAAAACCGGTGTACATCAACTGGTCAGCGAAGATCACGGTCTCTTTCAAACCAACCACGCGGTAGCACTGGTTGATCAGCTTGGAGATCGCCTTTTTCTTCATTGGCAGGTTGACGACATCGTACGACAGGCCTTTTGGCACAACCTGATACAACAGCGCACGGCCGACAGTGGTGTCGACGATACGGGTGTTGGTCACGCTGCCGCCATCACGGTCGTTGACGGTTTCGTTGATCCGCACTTTAACCTTGGCGTGCAGTGCGGCTTCGCCGGCACGGAACACACGGTCAACTTCCTGCAGGTCAGCGAACACACGACCTTCGCCTTTGGCGTTGATCGCTTCACGAGTCATGTAGTACAGACCCAATACAACGTCCTGCGACGGAACGATGATTGGCTCACCGTTGGCTGGCGACAGAATGTTGTTGGTCGACATCATCAACGCACGCGCTTCCAGCTGGGCTTCCAGGGTCAGCGGTACGTGCACGGCCATTTGGTCGCCGTCGAAGTCGGCGTTGTACGCAGCACAGACCAGAGGGTGCAGCTGGATAGCCTTACCTTCGATCAGCACCGGTTCAAACGCCTGGATACCCAGACGGTGAAGGGTCGGTGCACGGTTGAGGAGAACCGGGTGTTCGCGAATCACTTCAGCGAGAACGTCCCAAACCTCTGGCAGTTCGCGCTCGACCATTTTCTTGGCCGCTTTGATGGTGGTTGCGAGGCCGCGCATTTCCAGCTTGCCGAAGATGAACGGCTTGAATAGTTCAAGCGCCATTTTCTTAGGCAGACCGCACTGGTGCAGACGCAGGGTCGGGCCTACGGTAATTACCGAACGACCGGAGTAGTCAACACGCTTACCGAGCAAGTTCTGACGGAAACGACCTTGCTTACCCTTGATCATGTCAGCCAGGGATTTCAGAGGACGCTTGTTCGAACCGGTGATAGCGCGGCCACGACGACCGTTGTCGAGCAGAGCATCGACGGCCTCTTGCAACATACGCTTTTCGTTGCGCACGATGATGTCAGGAGCGGACAGATCAAGCAGGCGCTTCAAGCGGTTGTTACGGTTGATCACGCGGCGGTACAGGTCGTTGAGGTCGGACGTCGCGAAACGACCACCATCCAACGGTACCAGCGGACGCAGATCCGGCGGCAGAACCGGCAGAACGGTCAGCACCATCCACTCTGGCAAGTTGCCGGAACCCTGGAAGGCTTCCATCAACTTCAGACGCTTGGACAGTTTCTTGATTTTGGTTTCGGAGTTGGTTTGCGGAATTTCTTCGCGCAGGCGGCCAATCTCGTGCTCCAGGTCGATAGCGTGCAGGAGTTCGCGCACAGCTTCGGCGCCCATGCGGGCATCGAAATCGTCGCCGAACTCTTCCAGCGCTTCGAAGTATTGCTCATCGTTCAGCAGCTGACCCTTTTCAAGGGTGGTCATACCCGGATCGATAACGACATAGCTCTCGAAGTAGAGAACGCGCTCGATATCACGCAGGGTCATGTCCATCAGCAAGCCGATACGGGACGGCAGCGATTTCAGGAACCAGATGTGGGCAACCGGCGAAGCCAGCTCGATGTGCGCCATGCGCTCACGACGAACCTTGGCCAGCGCAACTTCAACGCCGCACTTCTCGCAGATCACACCACGGTGCTTCAAGCGCTTGTACTTACCGCACAGGCACTCGTAATCCTTTACCGGGCCAAAGATCTTGGCGCAGAACAGGCCGTCACGCTCAGGTTTGAACGTACGGTAGTTAATGGTTTCCGGCTTTTTAACTTCACCGAACGACCACGAACGGATCATCTCAGGCGATGCCAACCCAATACGGATGGCGTCGAACTCTTCGACTTGACCCTGGTTTTTCAGCAAATTCAGTAGGTCTTTCAAGGCCTTTCCTCCTGGCGGAGCAGAGAGCGGGCATCACTGCCCCGCTCTCGATTCGCGTCACGTGTTATTCGGTTTCCAGATCGATATCGATGCCGAGGGAACGAATTTCTTTGATCAACACGTTGAAGGACTCGGGCATGCCCGGCTCCATACGGTGATCGCCGTCCACGATGTTTTTGTACATCTTGGTACGACCGTTCACATCGTCCGACTTCACTGTGAGCATTTCTTGCAGAGTGTAAGCAGCACCGTATGCTTCCAGTGCCCAGACCTCCATCTCCCCGAAACGCTGACCACCGAACTGAGCCTTACCACCCAGCGGCTGCTGGGTAACCAGGCTGTACGAACCGGTAGAACGCGCGTGCATCTTGTCGTCTACCAAGTGGTTCAGCTTCAGCATGTACATGTAGCCAACGGTAACCGGGCGCTCAAACTTGTTGCCGGTACGGCCGTCGAACAGCTGCATCTGGCCACTTTCCGGCAGGTCAGCCAGTTTCAGCATGGCCTTGATTTCGCTTTCCTTGGCACCGTCGAACACCGGGGTAGCCATTGGAACGCCGCCGCGCAGGTTCTTCGCCAGATCCAGGATTTCCTGGTCGGAGAAGGTGTCCAGCTCTTCGTTGCGACCGCCGATCTCGTTGTAGATCTCGTGCAGGAACTTACGCAGGTCTGCAACCTTGCGCTGCTCCTCGATCATACGGTTGATCTTCTCGCCCAGACCTTTGGCTGCGAGGCCCAGGTGGGTTTCGAGGATCTGACCAACGTTCATACGTGAAGGTACGCCCAGTGGGTTGAGGACGACGTCAACCGGTGTGCCATTGGCATCGTGCGGCATGTCTTCAACCGGCATGATCACGGAGACCACACCTTTGTTACCGTGACGACCGGCCATCTTGTCGCCCGGCTGGATGCGACGACGGATTGCCAGGTAAACCTTGACGATTTTCAGCACGCCTGGAGCCAGGTCATCGCCCTGCTGCAGTTTGCGCTTCTTGTCTTCGAACTTGTCGTCCAGCAGACGGCGGCGATCAACGATGTAGGCCTGAGCCTTCTCGAGCTGCTCGTTCAGAGCATCTTCGGCCATGCGCAGTTTGAACCACTGACCATGCTCAAGACCGTCGAGGACTTCATTGGTGATGTCCTGACCTTTCTTCAGACCGGCGCCGCCTTCAGCTTTGTGACCTACCAAAGCGGAGCGCAGACGTTCGAAGGTCGCGCCTTCAACGATACGGAACTCTTCGTTCAGATCCTTGCGGATTTCGTCGAGCTGGGTCTTCTCAATGGACAGCGCACGAGCATCACGCTCAACGCCGTCACGGGTGAAGACCTGTACGTCGATGACAGTACCCTTGGTACCGGTAGGTACACGCAGGGAAGTGTCTTTAACGTCGCTGGCTTTTTCACCGAAGATGGCACGCAACAGTTTCTCTTCTGGGGTCAGCTGGGTCTCGCCTTTCGGAGTGACCTTACCAACCAGAATGTCGCCTGCGCCAACTTCAGCACCTACGTAAACGATACCGGCTTCGTCCAGCTTGTTCAGTGCAGCCTCACCCACGTTCGGGATGTCCGCAGTGATTTCCTCTGGCCCAAGCTTGGTATCACGCGCCACACAGGTCAGTTCCTGAATGTGGATCGTGGTGAAGCGGTCTTCTTGAACAACACGCTCGGACAGGCAGATGGAGTCTTCGAAGTTGAAGCCGTTCCACGCCATGAACGCGATGCGCATGTTCTGACCCAGAGCCAGTTCACCCATATCGGTGGACGGGCCGTCGGCCATGATGTCGCTGCGCTGAACACGATCACCTTTGCTGACCAGCGGACGCTGGTTGATGCAGGTGTTCTGGTTCGAGCGGGTGTATTTGGTCAGGTTGTAGATGTCGACACCAGCTTCGCCAGTTTCAACTTCGTCATCGGCAACACGAACCACGATACGGCTGGCATCAACGGAATCGATCACGCCGCCACGACGAGCCACGACGCAAACGCCGGAGTCACGAGCTACGTTACGCTCCATGCCGGTACCTACCAGCGGCTTGTCGGCACGCAGGGTCGGTACAGCCTGACGCTGCATGTTGGAACCCATCAACGCACGGTTGGCGTCATCGTGCTCCAGGAACGGGATCAGCGACGCTGCGACCGAAACTACCTGCTTCGGCGAAACGTCCATCAAGGTGACGTCTTCCGGCGCCTTGACGGTGAACTCGTTCAAGTGACGAACAGCTACCAGCTCGTCGATCAGGACTTTCTTGTCGTTCATCGTGGCCGAAGCCTGAGCGATCACGTGATCAGCTTCTTCGATGGCGGACAGGAAGACGATCTCGTCAGTAACCAGAGCGTCTTTCACCACACGGTACGGGCTTTCGAGGAAGCCGTACTGGTTGGTGCGCGCATAGGCGGCCAAGGAGTTGATCAGACCGATGTTCGGACCTTCCGGCGTTTCGATCGGGCATACGCGACCGTAATGCGTCGGGTGTACGTCACGAACTTCAAAGCCTGCACGCTCACGGGTCAGACCGCCCGGGCCCAGTGCAGAAACACGGCGCTTGTGGGTGATCTCGGAGAGCGGGTTGTTCTGGTCCATGAACTGCGAAAGCTGGCTGGAACCGAAGAACTCTTTCACCGCCGCAGCCACTGGCTTGGCGTTGATCAGGTCTTGCGGCATCAAGCCTTCGCTTTCAGCCATCGACAGACGCTCTTTGACCGCACGCTCAACACGCACCAGGCCAACGCGGAACTGGTTCTCGGCCATTTCGCCTACGCAGCGAACACGACGGTTACCCAGGTGGTCGATGTCATCGACAATGCCTTTGCCGTTACGGATGTCGACCAGAGTCTTCAGAACCGCAACGATATCTTCCTTGCACAGCACGCCCGAACCTTCGATCTCGGTACGACCGATACGACGGTTGAACTTCATCCGGCCGACCGCGGACAGGTCATAGCGCTCAGGGCTGAAGAACAGGTTGTTGAACAGGGTTTCGGCAGCGTCTTTGGTTGGTGGCTCACCAGGACGCATCATGCGATAGATCTCGACCAGCGCTTCCAATTGGTTGCTGGTGGAGTCGATCTTCAGCGTGTCGGAGATGAACGGACCGCAGTCGATGTCGTTGGTATACAGGGTTTCGATGCGAACAACCTGTGCCTTGGCGATTTTCGCCAGGATCTCGGTGTTCAGCTCGGTGTTGCACTCAGCCAGAATCTCGCCTGTGGCCGGGTGAACGATAACCTTGGCGGTGGTGCGGCCCAGGACATAGTCCAGAGGCACTTCGAGCTCTGTGATACCGGCTTTTTCGATCTGGTTGATGTGGCGCGCAGTGATACGACGGCCAGCTTCAACAATAACCTTGCCTTTTTCATCCTGAATGTCCAGGACAGCAATTTCACCACGCAGACGCGAAGCAATCAGTTCCAGCTTGAGGGTTTCATCCTTCAGACTGAATACGTTGGTGGTGTAGAAAGCATCCAGCACTTGTTCGGTGGTATAGCCGAGCGCGCGCAACAATACCGAGGCCGGCAGTTTACGACGACGGTCAATACGCACGAATACGCAGTCTTTCGGGTCGAACTCGAAGTCCAGCCACGAACCGCGGTACGGAATAATCCGCGCGGAATACAGGAGCTTGCCAGAGCTGTGCGTTTTGCCGCGGTCGTGGTCAAAGAACACGCCCGGGGAACGGTGCAGCTGGGAAACGATTACACGCTCGGTACCGTTAATAACGAAGGTACCGTTTTCAGTCATCAATGGGATTTCGCCCATGTAGACTTCTTGCTCTTTGATGTCCTTGATCGCTTTGTTCGACGATTCTTTGTCGAAAATGATCAGACGGACTTTTACCCGCAAAGGTACGGCGTACGTAACGCCACGCAACACACATTCTTTGACATCAAATGCCGGTTCGCCCAGGCGATAACCCACGTACTCCAGCGCAGCATTGCCGGAGTAGCTGATGATCGGGAAAACGGATTTGAAGGCCGCATGCAGGCCCACGTCGCGGAACTGATCTTTGGTCGCTCCCGCCTGCAAGAATTCACGATACGAATCCAGCTGGATAGCCAGAAGGTACGGGACATCCATGACGTCCGGCAACTTGCTAAAGTCCTTGCGGATACGTTTTTTCTCAGTATATGAGTAAGCCATCAGCGTTCCCCAGCTTGGTCACCTGCTTGTTTGGCCCCTCCGACGGGAGCAGCCAGAAAATCTTGCAAACCCCATGGTTTGCACCACCGCATCGGGTGGCTACAGCGCGTTAATGGCGGCGACCGAGTCGACAGCCAAGAACGGAAAAAGGCCGGTGGCAAGAGCCACCAGCCATCAGCCTTCAGCTTAACGCTTGGGCTGGAGACGCAAGGTCGATGCTTACTTCAGCTCGACTTTAGCGCCTGCTTCTTCCAGAGTTGCTTTGGCTTTGTCAGCTGCGTCTTTGGCAACAGCTTCCAGAACCATGGCAGGAGCGCCGTCAACTACAGCCTTGGCTTCTTTCAGGCCCAGACCGGTCAGTTCACGTACTGCCTTGATCACGTTAACTTTCTTCTCGCCAGCTTCGGTCAGCATGACGTTGAATTCGGTTTGCTCTTCAACAACGGCAGCAGCAGCAGCTGGACCAGCGGAAGCAGCAGCAGCGGTAACGCCGAATTTTTCTTCGAAAGCTTTGATCAGCTCAACAACTTCCATTACGGACATGTTGCCAACTGCTTCAAGGATATCGTTCTGAGAGATAGACATGAATCTAATTCCTGATATTGGGGACGGCCTACGCGACCATCGAAAAAAACAAAAAACGCGAGAAGTTGACGAGCCTTAGGCTGCAGCAGCTTCTTTTTGGTCGCGAATTGCCGCCAGAGTACGAGCCAATTTGCTGGTAGCGCCTTGAATCACGCTCATCAGCTGGGAGATTGCTTCGTCACGGGTCGGCAGAGTTGCCAGCACGTCGATTTGGTTAGCTGCGAGGTACTTGCCCTCGAACGCAGCTGCCTTGATCTCGAACTTATCCTGACCCTTAGCAAACTCTTTGAACAAACGGGCAGCAGCACCTGGATGTTGGGTGGAGAATGCAATCAAGGTCGGGCCGGTGAACACGTCATTGAGAACACTGTATTCAGTGTCAGCAACAGCGCGCTTGAGCAGGGTGTTACGTACAACACGTACGTATACGCCAGCTTCACGAGCCTCTTTACGGAGTCCGGTCATAGCGCCTACTGTCACACCACGGGCATCAGCCACGACAGCGGACAGAGCAGCTTTGGCAGCCTCGTTGACTTCAGCGACGATGGCCTTCTTGTCTTCGAGATTAATTGCCACGGGTTTAACTCCTGCTTGTTACCGTTTCATCCGACCTGAGCCGGATGTCGTTTTGGTGTCTGATTCGGTAAGGAACCGGGAGCACCATCTGCGTAGGCTTGTGGTTTAAGACTTGCGTCGCCTACGGTCTTGGATAGCCCCCGCCAGGCAGGGACCCCAATTTTTCAATTGGCGCAATTGCTTGCGCCAATCTGTGTCTTATACGTCCAACGAACCTTGGTCGATGACCAGACCTGGGCCCATAGTGGTGCTCAGGGTAACGCGCTTAACGTAGATGCCTTTCGAAGAAGCTGGCTTGATACGCTTCAGATCCGCGATCAGGGCTTCAACGTTTTCCTTCAGCTTGACGGCGTCGAAGCCAACCTTGCCAACGGAGGTGTGAATGATGCCGTTTTTGTCGGTGCGATAACGAACCTGACCAGCTTTGGCGTTCTTAACCGCGGTAGCTACGTCTGGAGTTACGGTGCCGACTTTTGGGTTAGGCATCAGGCCACGTGGACCCAGGATCTGACCCAACTGACCTACAACACGCATTGCATCAGGAGAAGCGATGACCACGTCGTAGTTCAGGTCGCCGCCTTTCATTTCGGCAGCCAGGTCGTCCATGCCAACGCGGTCAGCGCCGGCAGCCAGGGCAGCTTCAGCAGCAGGACCCTGGGTGAAAACAGCTACACGTACAGTCTTGCCAGTGCCGTGTGGCAGCACAGTCGCGCTACGAACGACCTGGTCGGATTTACGTGGGTCAACGCCCAGGTTCACAGCAACGTCAACGGACTCGCTGAACTTGACAGTCGACAGCTCGGTCAGCAGAGCGGCGGCGTCTACAAAATTGTAGGACTTGCCTGCTTCGATTTTGCCGGCGATAGCCTTTTGGCGCTTGGTCAGCTTAGCCATTACACACCCTCCACGTTAAGGCCCATGCTACGAGCAGAACCGGCGATGGTACGCACGGCTGCATCCATATCAGCTGCAGTCAGATCAGCGTTTTTGGTTTTCGCGATCTCTTCCAGCTGGGCACGAGTGACGGTGCCAACCTTAACAGTGTTAGGACGAGCGGAACCGCTGGTCAGGCCAGCAGCTTTCTTCAGCAGAACCGAAGCCGGAGTCGACTTGGTTTCAAAAGTGAAGCTACGGTCGCTGTACACGGTGATGATCACAGGGGTCGGCAGACCTGGCTCAAGACCCTGAGTACGGGCGTTGAAGGCCTTGCAGAATTCCATGATGTTCACGCCGTGCTGACCCAGAGCCGGGCCGACAGGTGGACTAGGGTTGGCCTGAGCGGCCTTCACTTGCAGCTTGATGTAAGCGGTAATCTTCTTGGCCATGAGGCACTCCAATTACGGGTTCAAACGCCTCGAAAGGCTCCCCGGTTACTTGCGCGTTTATCCCAGTGACGACAAAACCCCACAGCCTAAGGCTGTGGGGTTGGGATGCTTGCTCAGCTAGACCTTTTCGACCTGGCTGAACTCCAACTCTACCGGAGTAGAGCGACCGAAAATGAGCACAGCCACTTGGATCCGGCTCTTTTCGTAGTTAACCTCTTCGACAGTTCCGTTGAAGTCAGCGAACGGACCATCTGTAACACGAACGACTTCACCAGGCTCGAACAACGTCTTCGGCTTAGGCTTGTCGCTACCATCAGCGACACGACGCAGAATCGCTTCCGCCTCTTTATCGGTGATCGGCGCAGGCTTATCAGCAGTACCGCCGATAAAGCCCATGACACGAGGAGTGTCCTTGACCAAGTGCCAAGTACCCTCATTCATGTCCATCTGAACCAGCACGTAGCCAGGGAAGAACTTGCGTTCGCTTTTACGCTTCTGACCATTCCGCATTTCAACCACTTCTTCAGTGGGAACCAGAATTTCACCGAAGCCATCTTCCATGCCTGCAAGCTTTACGCGCTCCAGCAAAGAGCGCATAACATGCTTCTCGTAACCCGAGTAAGCATGCACAACGTACCAACGCTTAGCCACGGGACACCCTTAGCCAACAATCAAGGAAACAAGCCAACCGAGCAGGGAATCAAGCCCCCACAACAGCAACGCCATAACCAGAACGACAGCCACAACAATCAGCGTGGTCTGCGTGGTTTCTTGGCGAGTCGGCCAAACGACTTTACGAATTTCGGTGCGAGCTTCCTTCACCAGGACTGCAAACGACTTACCCTTTGCAGTCTGCAAGCCAACAAAGGCAGCGACAGCAGCAAGAGCCAGCAATGCAAGAACTCGATACAGGATCGGCGAAGCAGAATAGTACTGATTGCCAACAACGCCTACGACCACCAAAGCGACTACAGCGAGCCACTTGACGAGATCGAAACGAGAGCTTTGAGCTTCAGCCTTAGGAGTCATCTATGAAGATCCTGTGAAAAGAAAGCCAGACACACCACGTGAATCTGGCAGGTCAGGAGGGAATCGAACCCCCAACCTACGGTTTTGGAGACCGTCGCTCTGCCAATTGAGCTACTGACCTAAAACAAAATCAGGCCGACCATTATGCAGGCCTGAAAAAGACTTTACAACAACCAACCCCACTAGACTTGAAATCACCCAGCAAAACAGCCAAGCAAACACCAACAAGCCGAGGCAGCTGTTAAAACAAAGGCAGATATTTTCATATCTGCCTTGTTATATGGAGCTCTTGAGCGGATTTGAACCGCTGACCTCACCCTTACCAAGGGTGTGCTCTACCAACTGAGCTACAAGAGCAAAACACTTTGCACGACCTGCAAACATGGAGCGGGTAGCGGGAATCGAACCCGCATCATCAGCTTGGAAGGCTGAGGTTCTACCACTAAACTATACCCGCGGAGCCTGCAGCTCACGCTAAAAATGGTGGAGGGGGAAGGATTCGAACCTTCGAAGTCGTAGACGTCAGATTTACAGTCTGATCCCTTTGGCCGCTCGGGAACCCCTCCTAAGCGAGCCGGCATTCTACATCATGCCAGCCTTCTGTCAAGCAATTTCTCATTTAAAAATATGAGGTTAGCTGCGTTGACCTTCGCTTCACACCGTAGACCTCAACGGTCTTCACTGCGAAGCGGGCGCCATTCTATGCAAACTATTCGGCAGTTGCAACGCCTTCGCACAACATTATTTTATGTTTTAACTCATTGAATTCCTTAGCAAGGTTTTCAAGGGGCAGATCGTCTGCCAGCCTCCGGCTTTCTGGCGAGACCCGAAGCCAATACCGGGAGGCGTCTGAAGACTTAAGCAACTGGACTTGGACCTTTATATCCAGGCTTGTAAGTCGCTGCTCAAGCGCGACCGCCTGGCGCTGATCGGCAAACCCACCGACATACAGGCAGGTATCTTGCGCTTCAGCCGTCTTAGAGCGATCCCGACGGACAGCAGCATCAGAAGATTCACTCAATAGCCTTATATCCTGAGACGAGCCACGATAAAGACTCAGAGGCGTTACATCTTTGGCGCGCAAAGGCGCCTCCTGCTGATGCCAAATGTAATAGAAGACATTGAGAACAACCAGAAGCAGAAACAGCCAACGCATAGACACCTCAGGGCAAAGGGCAGGCCATGGCCAAACCAACGAAAACCAGGTCGGGCACAAGCCGAGCTTCAGGCACCGCATCCGCTATCAATTGCGCATCTCCACCCGTAAGAAACACGGTGAAATTATCCCCCCAGTAAACCCGCGCCTGTTCCAACTGGGTCAAAACGAAGCCCCTCAGCATCAGCGCACAACCGCGCTCCACAGCTTCCACAGTAGTACGTCCCGGCGACAGGCGTTCCAAGGCTCGCTCCGCCTCCACATCGTCATAACGTATCTTGCGCGTGTGAGTACGCAGCTGATTACGCATGAGTGGCATCCCTGGGCAAATGAACCCCCCCAGATGCTCTCCATCCGCCCCAACATAATCTGCAGTGGCCGCCGTACCAAAGTCGAGCACCAAGCACGCGCGTTTTGCCAGCTTGAAGGCCCCCAGCATGGCCAACCATCGGTCCAGCCCCAGACGCTCGAACTCGCGGTACCCGTTGCGCACACCGCTCATTTCCCGGGCCGGGGCAGCAACAGAGACAACGAGGTTAAAGGTACGCACCAGGGCCTCAACGAGCCTTTCAGTCTCCTCTACCGCACGAACACTCACCATTCGACAGCGCGCCAAGCTTAGGCCTGGAACGACCTTCAGCCCTTCAATTAAGGCCATATCCGAACCAACGACCCCCTCGGCAAACGCCGATTTTCCAATTGGCTCGATCACTCTCCATTTGATAAAGCTATTCCCACAGTCGAGCTCAAGAATCATCACGCAACCTCAGGCTTAGCTCACCACCGCTGTATGCTTTCTCTACACCAGCTACATTTAAGCGCAAAGCGCCACGGCCATCGATACCCAGCACGCGCCCATGAATTTGATTTGCTCCTGCGATAAGGGAGACCAAGCATCCCTGCCACAGATGATTCTGCTCCCACTCCTCTCGCAAAGCCTCAAAACCAGATTCACGGTGACACTCGAGATAATGCTGCAACTGCGCTCCAAGCTGCGCGACCATTTGGTTGCGATCAACAGGAGCCCCAGCCTCCAATTGCACAGAGGTCCATTGCTGATCGATACCGGCGACTTCTTGCATATTCACATTGATGCCAATGCCAACGACTACGTGACAGATGTCTGCCGGATCGCCCACGAGCTCTAACAGGATCCCGGCAATCTTCTTACCATTCACCAACACATCGTTCGGCCACTTCAGTCCCGCACGATGCACGCCTGACGCTTGCAAGGCGCGCATAACAGCCAAACCAACAACCAGGCTAAGCCCGTCCAATTGGCGCAATCCGTCTTCGATACGCAATACGAGGCTGTAATAGATATTTTGCGCAAACGGACTTACCCATTGGCGGCCACGTCTTCCCCGCCCTGCCGTTTGCCGCTCCGCAAGCACGAGAAAGGGCGCAGTAGAGCCTGCAGTAATCAAGCGCAGGGCTTCAGCGTTGGTCGAATCAAGAGATTCAGATATGAAAATGGGGTAAGACAAAGAAGGCGCATTCAGGGCAATTTCATCAGCATCCAGGAAGGACACAGGAGCAGCCAATTGATAGCCTCTTCCTCGAACCCTGTGAATAGCCAGGTTCGATTCAAGTTCTAAATTCTGGAGCTGCTTCCATACCGCGCTACGACTCACACCCAGAGCCGCACCGAGCTCCTCACCAGAATGAAATCGGCCGTCTTTAAGAAGCTTCAACAACATCAGCATGCAAGTATCGCCTCACAATGAGGCACGCATGATAGCCATGCGAAGAGTGCTTGCATAGAAAGGGCAAAATTTAGCGTCGAAAACAGGAGAAAATCAGAGTGCCCTCACTCCGCTTTTCGAGCGCCCAAAACAAAACCCCAACTGCTCTCGCAATTGGGGTTTCGGAATTTAATCTTGACGATGACCTACTCTCACATGGGGAAACCCCACACTACCATCGGCGATGCATCGTTTCACTGCTGAGTTCGGGATGGGATCAGGTGGTTCCAATGCTCTATGGTCGTCAAGAAATTCGGGTACTGAGTCGTGACCAGATGGCCTCGCTTCAGCAAATTGGGTATGTGACAGCTGTCGGTGTTTTGTGAGCGTCGAACTTTCGGTTCATTGCGTCTTCACACACCGCAATCTGGCCTTTCGACTCAAATTGCTTGGGTGTTATATGGTCAAGCCTCACGGGCAATTAGTATTGGTTAGCTCAACGCCTCACAGCGCTTACACACCCAACCTATCAACGTCGTAGTCTTCGACGGCCCTTCAGGGAACTCAAGGTTCCAGTGAGATCTCATCTTGAGGCTAGTTTCCCGCTTAGATGCTTTCAGCGGTTATCTATTCCGAACATAGCTACCCGGCAATGCCACTGGCGTGACAACCGGAACACCAGAGGTTCGTCCACTCCGGTCCTCTCGTACTAGGAGCAGCCCCTCTCAAATCTCAAACGTCCACGGCAGATAGGGACCGAACTGTCTCACGACGTTCTAAACCCAGCTCGCGTACCACTTTAAATGGCGAACAGCCATACCCTTGGGACCGGCTTCAGCCCCAGGATGTGATGAGCCGACATCGAGGTGCCAAACACCGCCGTCGATATGAACTCTTGGGCGGTATCAGCCTGTTATCCCCGGAGTACCTTTTATCCGTTGAGCGATGGCCCTTCCATACAGAACCACCGGATCACTAAGACCTACTTTCGTACCTGCTCGACGTGTCTGTCTCGCAGTCAAGCGCGCTTTTGCCTTTATACTCTACGACCGATTTCCGACCGGTCTGAGCGCACCTTCGTACTCCTCCGTTACTCTTTAGGAGGAGACCGCCCCAGTCAAACTACCCACCATACACTGTCCTCGATCCGGATAACGGACCTGAGTTAGAACCTCAAAGTTGCCAGGGTGGTATTTCAAGGATGGCTCCACGCAGACTGGCGTCCACGCTTCAAAGCCTCCCACCTATCCTACACAAGCAAATTCAAAGTCCAGTGCAAAGCTATAGTAAAGGTTCACGGGGTCTTTCCGTCTAGCCGCGGATACACTGCATCTTCACAGCGATTTCAATTTCACTGAGTCTCGGGTGGAGACAGCGCCGCCATCGTTACGCCATTCGTGCAGGTCGGAACTTACCCGACAAGGAATTTCGCTACCTTAGGACCGTTATAGTTACGGCCGCCGTTTACCGGGGCTTCGATCAAGAGCTTCGCGTTAGCTAACCCCATCAATTAACCTTCCGGCACCGGGCAGGCGTCACACCCTATACGTCCACTTTCGTGTTTGCAGAGTGCTGTGTTTTTAATAAACAGTCGCAGCGGCCTGGTATCTTCGACCGGCATGAGCTTACGGAGCAAGTCCTTCACCCTCACCGGCGCACCTTCTCCCGAAGTTACGGTGCCATTTTGCCTAGTTCCTTCACCCGAGTTCTCTCAAGCGCCTTGGTATTCTCTACCCAACCACCTGTGTCGGTTTGGGGTACGGTTCCTGGTTACCTGAAGCTTAGAAGCTTTTCTTGGAAGCATGGCATCAACCACTTCGTCATCTAAAAGATGACTCGTCATCAGCTCTCGGCCTTAAGATCCCGGATTTACCTAAGATCTCAGCCTACCACCTTAAACTTGGACAACCAACGCCAAGCTGGCCTAGCCTTCTCCGTCCCTCCATCGCAATAACCAGAAGTACAGGAATATTAACCTGTTTTCCATCGACTACGCTTTTCAGCCTCGCCTTAGGGACCGACTAACCCTGCGTCGATTAACGTTGCGCAGGAAACCTTGGTCTTTCGGCGTGGGTGTTTTTCACACCCATTGTCGTTACTCATGTCAGCATTCGCACTTCTGATACCTCCAGCAAGCTTCTCAACTCACCTTCACAGGCTTACAGAACGCTCCTCTACCGCATCACTTACGTGATACCCGTAGCTTCGGTGTATGGTTTGAGCCCCGTTACATCTTCCGCGCAGGCCGACTCGACTAGTGAGCTATTACGCTTTCTTTAAAGGGTGGCTGCTTCTAAGCCAACCTCCTAGCTGTCTAAGCCTTCCCACATCGTTTCCCACTTAACCATAACTTTGGGACCTTAGCTGACGGTCTGGGTTGTTTCCCTTTTCACGACGGACGTTAGCACCCGCCGTGTGTCTCCCATGCTCGGCACTTGTAGGTATTCGGAGTTTGCATCGGTTTGGTAAGTCGGGATGACCCCCTAGCCGAAACAGTGCTCTACCCCCTACAGTGATACATGAGGCGCTACCTAAATAGCTTTCGAGGAGAACCAGCTATCTCCGAGCTTGATTAGCCTTTCACTCCGATCCACAGGTCATCCGCTAACTTTTCAACGGTAGTCGGTTCGGTCCTCCAGTTAGTGTTACCCAACCTTCAACCTGCCCATGGATAGATCGCCCGGTTTCGGGTCTATTCCCAGCGACTAGACGCCCTATTAAGACTCGCTTTCGCTACGCCTCCCCTATTCGGTTAAGCTCGCCACTGAAAATAAGTCGCTGACCCATTATACAAAAGGTACGCAGTCACCCAACAAAGTGGGCTCCCACTGCTTGTACGCATACGGTTTCAGGATCTATTTCACTCCCCTCTCCGGGGTTCTTTTCGCCTTTCCCTCACGGTACTAGTTCACTATCGGTCAGTCAGTAGTATTTAGCCTTGGAGGATGGTCCCCCCATATTCAGACAAAGTTTCTCGTGCTCCGTCCTACTCGATTTCATGACTAAGAGATTTTCGCGTACAGGGCTATCACCCACTATGGCCGCACTTTCCAGAGCGTTCCGCTAATCTCAAAGCCACTTAAGGGCTAGTCCCCGTTCGCTCGCCACTACTAAGGGAATCTCGGTTGATTTCTTTTCCTCAGGGTACTTAGATGTTTCAGTTCCCCTGGTTCGCCTCTTGCACCTATGTATTCAGTACAAGATAACCATCTTATGATGGCTGGGTTCCCCCATTCAGACATCTCCGGATCAAAGTCTGTTTGCCGACTCCCCGAAGCTTTTCGCAGGCTACCACGTCTTTCATCGCCTCTGACTGCCAAGGCATCCACCGTATGCGCTTCTTCACTTGACCATATAACCCCAAGCAATCTGGTTATACTGTGAAGACGACATTCGCCGAAAATTCGAATTTCTCAATTAAGAGAACTCACAAATTTTACCTTAGCCTGATCCGTTACCAGTGAAAGTAACGTTCAGTCTATCTTTCTATCACATACCCAAATTTTTAAAGAACGAACTAGTCAAAGACTAGAAATCAACATTCACCATCGCAGCGATGGAATGCTCATTTCTAAGCTTTCAAACGTCAGAAGCAGTAGTGGTGGAGCCAAACGGGATCGAACCGTTGACCTCCTGCGTGCAAGGCAGGCGCTCTCCCAGCTGAGCTATGGCCCCGTATTTCTACAGGCGTTTCCCACACAAAATTGGTGGGTCTGGGCAGATTCGAACTGCCGACCTCACCCTTATCAGGGGTGCGCTCTAACCAACTGAGCTACAGACCCAATTTCGGGCTGCTTCTTATCGTCTTCTTCAATGAATCAAGCAATTCGTGTGGGAACTTATGGAGCAGCTGATGTCGTCGATTAAGGAGGTGATCCAGCCGCAGGTTCCCCTACGGCTACCTTGTTACGACTTCACCCCAGTCATGAATCACACCGTGGTAACCGTCCCCCCGAAGGTTAGACTAGCTACTTCTGGTGCAACCCACTCCCATGGTGTGACGGGCGGTGTGTACAAGGCCCGGGAACGTATTCACCGCGACATTCTGATTCGCGATTACTAGCGATTCCGACTTCACGCAGTCGAGTTGCAGACTGCGATCCGGACTACGATCGGTTTTATGGGATTAGCTCCACCTCGCGGCTTGGCAACCCTTTGTACCGACCATTGTAGCACGTGTGTAGCCCAGGCCGTAAGGGCCATGATGACTTGACGTCATCCCCACCTTCCTCCGGTTTGTCACCGGCAGTCTCCTTAGAGTGCCCACCATAACGTGCTGGTAACTAAGGACAAGGGTTGCGCTCGTTACGGGACTTAACCCAACATCTCACGACACGAGCTGACGACAGCCATGCAGCACCTGTCTCAATGTTCCCGAAGGCACCAATCTATCTCTAGAAAGTTCATTGGATGTCAAGGCCTGGTAAGGTTCTTCGCGTTGCTTCGAATTAAACCACATGCTCCACCGCTTGTGCGGGCCCCCGTCAATTCATTTGAGTTTTAACCTTGCGGCCGTACTCCCCAGGCGGTCAACTTAATGCGTTAGCTGCGCCACTAAGAGCTCAAGGCTCCCAACGGCTAGTTGACATCGTTTACGGCGTGGACTACCAGGGTATCTAATCCTGTTTGCTCCCCACGCTTTCGCACCTCAGTGTCAGTATCAGTCCAGGTGGTCGCCTTCGCCACTGGTGTTCCTTCCTATATCTACGCATTTCACCGCTACACAGGAAATTCCACCACCCTCTACCATACTCTAGTCAGTCAGTTTTGAATGCAGTTCCCAGGTTGAGCCCGGGGATTTCACATCCAACTTAACAAACCACCTACGCGCGCTTTACGCCCAGTAATTCCGATTAACGCTTGCACCCTCTGTATTACCGCGGCTGCTGGCACAGAGTTAGCCGGTGCTTATTCTGTCGGTAACGTCAAAACCATCACGTATTAGGTAATGGCCCTTCCTCCCAACTTAAAGTGCTTTACAATCCGAAGACCTTCTTCACACACGCGGCATGGCTGGATCAGGCTTTCGCCCATTGTCCAATATTCCCCACTGCTGCCTCCCGTAGGAGTCTGGACCGTGTCTCAGTTCCAGTGTGACTGATCATCCTCTCAGACCAGTTACGGATCGTCGCCTTGGTGAGCCATTACCCCACCAACTAGCTAATCCGACCTAGGCTCATCTGATAGCGCAAGGCCCGAAGGTCCCCTGCTTTCTCCCGTAGGACGTATGCGGTATTAGCGTCCGTTTCCGGACGTTATCCCCCACTACCAGGCAGATTCCTAGGCATTACTCACCCGTCCGCCGCTCTCAAGAGAAGCAAGCTTCTCTCTACCGCTCGACTTGCATGTGTTAGGCCTGCCGCCAGCGTTCAATCTGAGCCATGATCAAACTCTTCAGTTCAAACATCTTTGGGTTTTTAAGAAACCCTAAACTTGGCTCAGCAATCGTTGGTTACATCTTTGATTTCTCGCGGAGTAACTTGTGATGCTGATAATCTTGTTGACTATCAGTCTGACTCCACAAGCACCCACACGAATTGCTTGATTCAGTTGTTAAAGAGCGGTTGGTTAAGATCTTTCGTCTCAACCGAGGCGCGCATTCTACAGCAGCCTCATTTGCTGTCAAGTGATTATTTTCAGAAGTTTTCGAAGATTTCTTCAACAACTTCAACCACTTGCGCTTCCGATCTCTCGTTAGCGGGAGGCGAATTCTACAGCGTTACACGCTGCTGTCAACACCTCTTTTTCTCCGCTTTCGACCGAGAAGATCGAAACGTTAATAGAGCCAAACAACCTTGCTCTACCAACTCCTTCTGAGCTTCGATGAACTGAAGCGATCCGCTGTCGAATTCTGCGTAACTCTTTGTTTACCAAGGAGTTTTCCGTTTCGACTGCGCCGGAAGTGGGGCGAATTATAGACAGATATAATTCGCCGTCAACCGTTAATTTCAGGTTTATTCCGATTTGAGCGTAATACGCGCAAATGCCTTCTTCCCAGCCTGACAAACATGAGTCGCGCCCAGCTGGTATATAAAGGCGCGATCAACCACCTCACCATCAATACGCACGCCGCCAGAACCCAAAAGATCGCGAGCGACTGCCGAGTTCTTCACCAGGCCCGCCTTATTGAGGACGGCGGCAATGGGCATCGCCTCCGTCGCAGCCAATTCGATCTCCGGCAGATCATCCGGCAACTCGCCATCTTTCATACGATTGCCTGCCGCACGGTGAGCGCTGGCCGCAGCCTCCTCGCCATGGAAACGCGCTACGATCTCTTCAGCCAACTTGATCTTCACGTCCCGCGGATTGGCCCCCGCTTCAACCTCAGCACGCAGCGCATTGATCTCATCCATCGAGCGGAAGCTCAATAGCTCGAAATAACGCCACATCAATGCATCAGGTATGGACACAAGCTTGCCGTACATCACACCCGGCGCCTCCTGAATACCTACATAGTTACCCAAGGATTTGGACATCTTCTTGACGCCGTCCAACCCCTCCAGCAAAGGCATGGTCAGAATGCATTGAGCTTCCTGCCCATAGGCGCGTTGCAACTCACGCCCCATCAGGAGATTGAATTTCTGATCCGTCCCGCCCAGCTCAACGTCCGCGCGCAACGCTACCGAGTCATACCCCTGAACCAGCGGGTAGAGAAACTCATGGATGGCAATCGGCTGGTTAGTCGAATAGCGCTTATCGAAATCATCACGCTCGAGCATGCGCGCCACGGTGTACTGAGAAGTCAGGCGGATAAAGTCTGCCGGCCCCATCTGATCCATCCAGGTGGAATTGAATGCCACCTCGGTCTTGGCCGGATCGAGAATCTTGAATACCTGCGTTTTGTAGGTCTCGGCATTATCGAGAACCTGTTCACGGGTCAGGGGTGGTCGCGTCGCGCTCTTTCCGCTTGGATCACCGATCATCCCGGTGAAGTCACCTATCAGGAAGATCACCTGATGCCCCAGCTCCTGGAACTGACGCAGCTTATTAATAAGCACGGTGTGTCCCAGGTGCAGATCCGGTGCGGTCGGATCAAAGCCGGCCTTGATACGCAGGGGCTGGCCACGCTTGAGCTTTTCGATCAGCTCAGCCTCGACCAACAGTTCTTCCGCACCACGTTTTATCAGCGCTAGCTGCTCTTCAACCGACTTCATAACAGACCCGCAAGGCTCAGATTCAAAAGGGAACCAACCATACAAGATCAGGGACTAATTACAAGTTTTGCCCTGCAAACGGACAACCTTCAGCAAGCCCGGCATTCGCGAGCTTGCGCCACAGATGATTTGGTTATATTTTATACAGTTATTTCATCTTCATCATGTCATTCATCTTTTCCATTTCATCTTTTCAAAGTCAAATTACCTATGACCACTGAACCGTCTAAAGCGCCGCCGCTTTACCCGAAGACCCACCTGCTTGCCGCAAGTGGTATCGCCGCCCTTCTCAGCCTGGCACTCCTGGTATTCCCTTCCAGTGATGTAGAAGCCAAACGAACGTCTCTGAGCCTTGACCTGGAGAGCCCCGTTGAACAACTGACACAAGATCAAGACGCTTCCGACGCTCAACAAGCCACAAACGCACCCGTGGACTCACCGTTCGCGCAGATAGAAAGCACTCCCGAGGACACCCAGCAAGCCACCCAAAACCCACCCGTACCGGCACCGACACCGGCGAAGGGCCCACAACACCGCGAAGTGATCGTTGCCAAGGGCGATACCCTCTCCACCCTGTTCGAAAAAGTAGGCCTGCCGGCGGCGTCCGTTACGCAAGTGTTGGCCAGCGATAAGCAAGCCAGGCAATTCACCCAGCTCAAGCACGGGCAGAAACTGGAATTCGAGCTCACACCGGATGGCCAGCTGAACAATCTGCACAGCAATGTCAGCGATCTGGAAAGCATTACACTGACCAAGGGCCCCAAGGGCTTTGCCTTCAATCGCATCACCACCAAGCCGGTAATGCGCTCCGCCTACGTTCACGGCGTGATTAACAGCTCACTGTCTCAATCGGCTGCCCGCGCGGGCCTGTCCCACAACATGACCATGGACATGGCCAGTGTCTTTGGCTACGACATCGACTTCGCCCAAGACATCCGTCAGGGCGATGAATTCGACGTCATCTACGAACAGAAAGTCGCCAACGGCAAAGTGGTCGGCACCGGCAACATTCTCTCCGCGCGCTTTACCAATCGCGGCAAAACTTACACCGCCGTGCGCTACACCAACAAACAAGGCAACACCAGCTACTACACCGCTGACGGCAACAGCATGCGCAAGGCGTTCATCCGTACGCCAGTGGATTTCGCTCGCATCAGCTCGCGTTTTTCCATGGGCCGCAAGCACCCTATTCTGAACAAGATTCGCGCCCACAAAGGCGTCGACTATGCCGCGCCACGCGGTACGCCGATCAAGGCTGCCGGTGACGGCAAGGTACTGCTGGCCGGCCGTCGCGGCGGGTATGGCAACACTGTCATCATCCAGCACGGCAACACGTACCGTACGCTGTATGGTCACATGCAAGGGTTCGCCAAGGGCGTGCAAACGGGCGGCAACGTGAAGCAAGGCCAGGTAATTGGCTATATCGGCACTACGGGCCTGTCTACCGGGCCGCATCTGCACTATGAGTTCCAGGTCAACGGCGTTCACGTCGACCCACTGGGCCAGAAGCTGCCGATGGCTGACCCCATCGCCAAAGCCGAGCGCGCGCGCTTCATGCAACAGAGCCAGCCGCTGATGGCGCGCATGGATCAGGAGCGCACCACCTTGCTGGCTTCGGCGAAGCGTTAAGCGATGCCGCGCTATATAGGTGTAATGTCCGGGACCAGCCTTGATGGCCTGGACATTGCCCTCATCGAGCAGGACGCGGCGATCAGCTTGATCGCCACCCATTACGTCCCCATGCCCGACAGCCTGCGCGCCGAATTGCTGGGCCTGTGCGCCAGCGGCCCGGATGAAATCGCCCGGTCGGCCATTGCCCAGCAACACTGGGTTGCACTCGCCGCTCAAGGCATCCATACGTTACTGGGCCAGCAGAATCTCAAACCGCAGCACATTCGTGCGATTGGCAGCCACGGTCAGACCATTCGTCACGAACCTTCCCGAGGTTTTACCGTACAGATCGGCAACCCCGCGCTGCTCACCGAATTGACTGGCATTACCGTCGTCAGCGACTTCCGCAGCCGCGACGTCGCCGCCGGCGGCCAGGGCGCACCATTGGTACCTGCATTTCATGAGGCCCTGTTTGGTGAGCGCAGCGGCAACCGCGCGGTACTGAACGTAGGCGGTTTCAGCAACCTCAGTTTGATCGAGACAGGCAAGCCGGTTGCAGGCTTCGACTGTGGCCCGGGCAACGTGCTGCTGGATGCCTGGATCCACCTCCAGCAAGGCCACCACTTCGACCGCGATGGCCAGTGGGCCGGCGGCGGTAACGTTGAGCCACAGCTACTCAACGCATTGCTCAGCGATCCGTTCTTCACCACCAAAGGTCCGAAGAGCACCGGCCGTGAAGTGTTCAATCTCGGATGGCTGCAACAGCACCTCGCCCGCCTGCCAGCCTTCGCGCCTCAGAACGTGCAGGCCACCTTGCTGGAACTGACCGCGCAGACCATCGTCGAGTCCCTGCAAATCGCACAAAGCCACACTGAAACCCTACTGGTTTGCGGCGGCGGTGCGCATAACAGCACGCTGATGAGGCGTCTGGCGGCGTTACTGCCCTCCACTCAAGTCAGCACCACCGCGACTTATGGCGTGGACCCTGACTGGGTGGAAGCCATGGCATTCGCCTGGCTGGCCCATTGCTGTCTTGAAGGCATCGCTACTAATCGCCCGAGCGTGACCGGTGCGCGCGGGCTGCGAATACTCGGCGCGATCTACCCCGCGTGACCTTCCAGACAGCAAAACGCCGCTTGGCCTATCAAAGCCAAGCGGCGTTTTTGTATCCGCTGCCAATCAGATCGAGAACGAAGACCCGCAACCACAAGTGGTGGTGGCATTGGGATTCTTGATCACGAAGCGCGATCCTTCCAGACCTTCCTGATAATCCACCTCGGCACCTGCCAGGTACTGGAAGCTCATCGGATCCACGACCAGGCTAACGCCCTCGCGCTCAACGATGGTGTCGTCATCGGCAACTTCTTCATCGAAGGTAAAACCGTACTGAAACCCTGAACAACCGCCGCCCGTAACAAATACGCGCAGCTTCAAGCGATCATTACCCTCTTCATCGACCAGGCTCTTCACCTTGTGCGCAGCACCGTGGGTGAATTGCAAAGCCGTGGGGGTGAAGGATTCAACGCTCATGCTGATAATCTCCCGGCGTCGCGCCGCCATATGCGTAATGGCGGGCATTATCCGCTTCTCCTAGAAAAGCGGTCAACTATTATGGGAGCAGCGGCAATTTCAAGCTTAACGCTTGGCGCTGCTCTCAGGGCAACATGCCTGCGTGGGACAACCCCAGCTTCTCATCCAGGCCAAACAGGATGTTCATGTTCTGCACTGCCTGGCCGGACGCGCCTTTGACCAGGTTATCGATTACCGACAGCACCACTACCAAGTCACCGTCCTGCGGGCGATGCACCGCGATCCGACAGACATTGGCGCCGCGTACGCTGCGGGTTTCCGGATGGCTGCCGGCAGGCATCACATCGACGAACGGCTCGCCGGCATAGCGCTGCTCGAACAAGGCCTGCAGATCCACCGAGCGATCAGTCACGGTCGCGTAAAGCGTGGAGTGAATACCACGGATCATCGGGGTCAAGTGCGGAACAAAGGTCAGCCCCACCTCTTTACCGGCGGCGCGACGCAAGCCCTGACGAATTTCCGGCAAGTGACGATGCCCTTTTACCGCATAGGCTTTCATGCTTTCCGACGTTTCGGAGTACAACGAACCAACCGCGGCGCCACGACCTGCGCCGCTCACGCCTGATTTGCAGTCCGCGATCAGACGCGACGCATCCGCCAGCCCAGCCTCGAGCAGCGGCAGGAAGCCCAGTTGTGTCGCAGTCGGATAGCAGCCCGGCACGGCGATCAGGCGCGCCTGCTTGATCTGCTCACGATTGACTTCCGGCAAACCGTATACCGCCTCTTCCAACAGCTGCGGTGCGCCGTGAGGCTGGCCGTACCATTTGGCCCATTCGTCGGCGTCCTGCAGGCGGAAGTCCGCCGACAGGTCGATAACCTTGGTGCCGGCGGCCAGCAACTCACCGGCCAGTGCATGGGCAACGCCATGGGGCGTGGCGAAGAACACCACATCGCATGCGCCCAGGGTCTTGGTGTCCGGCACGCTGAACGCCAGGCCGTCGTAGTGGCCGCGCAGGTTCGGGTACATATCGGCCACAGCCAGGCCGGCCTCGGATCGGGAGGTGATGATCACCACCTCAGCCTGCGGATGCTGAGCCAACAGACGCAGCAATTCGACACCGGTGTAACCCGTGCCGCCGACAATACCGACCTTGACCATAAACCTGCCCTCAACGAACCACTGGAAAGCCGTCGATAATAGGGGCCACATCGTTCTGCGACAACCGCCAACGTGACGTATGGGCGTATCTGCCACTACTATCCTCGCTACCGTGAACCTGGGAATAACTGAAAATGCTCTATCTATGGGTCAAAGCCTTCCACATCGTCAGCATCGTCTGCTGGTTTGCCGGGCTGTTCTACCTGCCACGCCTGTTCGTCTACCACGCACAAAGTGAAGACACCGTCAGCAAGGAACGCTTCAGCGTCATGGAGCGCAAGCTCTACCGCGGAATCATGGGCCCGGCAATGCTTGCCAGCCTGGTGTTCGGCATCTGGCTGATTGCACTGAACCCCGGCATCTTCAGCACGGGCGGCTGGATTCACGCCAAGCTGACCCTGGTCGTGCTGCTGATCGGTTACCACCATATGTGCGGCGCCCAGGTAAAACGCTTTGCCCGTGGCGAAAACACCCGCAGCCATGTCTTTTATCGCTGGTTCAATGAAGTGCCAGTTCTGATATTGCTGGCTGTCGTAATTTTGGTGGTGGTCAAGCCGTTCTAACGTCAATCAATCGGGGTACATCCAATGTCGCTGCCCGCTCTGCTCGAACAACGTCTGCGCCTGCCCGTGGTGGCCGCGCCGATGTTTCTGATTTCCAACCCGCAACTGGTCCTGGCGTGTTGCCGCAACGGAATCGTCGGCAGCTTTCCGGCGCTCAACCAGCGTGAAAGCAGCGGCTTCAAAGCTTGGTTGGAGGAGATCGAGGCGGGCCTGGCGCAGTTGGACAACCCGGCCCCGTACGCCGTCAACCTGATCGTGCATGGCAGTAACCCACGCCTTGAGGCTGACCTGGCCATCTGCGTCGATCACAAAGTGCCGATCGTCATCACCAGCCTTGGCGCGGTCAAAGAGTTGGTGGACGCCGTGCACAGCTACGGCGGCCTGGTGTTTCATGATGTCACCACTCGGCGCCACGCCGAGAAAGCCGCCGAAGCCGGGGTGGACGGCCTGATCGCCGTGGCCGCCGGGGCGGGGGGCCATGCGGGGACCTGGAGCCCTTTCGCGCTGATCGCAGAAATTCGCCAGTTCTTCGATAAAACCGTACTGTTGGCCGGTTGCCTCAACCACGGGCACCAGATTCTGGCTGCGCAAGTCATGGGGGCGGACCTGGCCTACCTGGGCACTCGATTTATCGGCACCACCGAAAGCCACGCTCCAGATGCTTATAAAGAGATGCTGCTCACAGCGCGCGCCGCCGACATCGTGCACACTCCCGCTGTCTCGGGTGTGCCGGCGAGCTTCATGCGCCAGAGCCTGGAAAACGCCGGCTTCGACCTCAATGCCCTGCAAGGCAAAGGCGAAGTCAACTCCGGTTCCAAGCTCAAACCGCTGAACGACGAGGCCAAGGCCTGGAAGACTGTCTGGTCGGCCGGCCAGGGCGTCGGTGAAATTGGCGATTTGCCCGGCGTCGATGAACTCGTTGCGCGCCTGAATGCCGAATACCGCGAGGCGCAAACACAGGCGACACAGTTACACTGGCCACGCTGACTAATCCTGCAAGGCCTGCCGATTGCGCAGGCTTGCACTCCCCCCAATGTTTGACAGACAAGGATGCCCGCATGAGCGACAACCGTTTCAAGATTGTGTTTGATGGAGCCTTGCTCCCGGGTGTCGAAAGCACCACGGCCAAGCTGAACCTGGCCGAGCTGTTCAAGAGCGACGTCGAGGCGATCGAAAAGCTCTTTACCGGCCGCACGGTCGCACTTAAACGTGACCTGTCACGCCCGGACGCCGAGACCTACCTCACCGCACTGAAGAACGCCGGCGTCGATGCACGTATCGAAGCCGAGCAACCGGTGGCCTTCAGCCTTGCCGAAACCCACGAGACCACTGCCGGCACCACGGACTTCTCCACCCCGGCCGCATCGCCGTATGCGCCGCCACGGGCTGCCGTCGGTGAAAACCTGCCGGAATACGCCACCCTCAAAGTGTTCACCATCAATGGGCGTATCGGTCGCCTGCGGTACCTGGCATGGACGCTGGTACTGACCGTTGCAATGATCGTGGCAGCCGGCATCCTGAGCACCGTGGGCTTCGCCATCGCCACCGCCTCGCCGACCCTTGCCATCATCGTCGGTTCGCTGCTGGGCCTTGCGCTGTTCGTGGCGCTCGTTGTCGTAAGCGTGCAAATCGGTGTGCAGCGTCTGCACGACCTGGGCTGGTCCGGTTGGTTGTACCTGCTCAACCTGGTCCCGCTGGTCAACAGCATTTTCCCCTTGCTGCTGCTGGTAATGCCGGGCAATGCGGGCGCCAACCAGTACGGCGCGCCGCCGCCGCGCAACTCCACCGCAGTCAAGGTGCTGGCGTCACTGTGGCTGGCGTTCATTCCGTTGATACTGATCATCGTGGTGACCCTGGGGATGAACGGCTACCTCGATCAACTCGAGAGCAACGTCGACAGCAGCTACGAAAGCAGTTCCATGACGTACGACGAAGACGCCGACCAGAGCGGGACCGTCCAGGAAGACGACACGCAAAGTGCTGACGAAGCGGCCGACCCTGTAGACTCTCCGGATCAGTAAAGAAACGCTTCGGGCCGGTGGTGCCGCCATCACCGGCCCGGGACGTTGCGATGGAGAAACGCATGACCCGTTACGCTCTGATCACCGGTGCCTCCAGCGGCATCGGCCTGGCTTTGGCCGAAGCACTGGCCCGACGCGGCCGCAGCTTGATTCTGGTGGCCCGCCAGCGTGATCAGTTGGAAAGCATCGCCCTCGAATTGACCCAACGCTTTGGCGTAGAAGTGCTGTTTCGCGCGTGTGACCTGGGCGAGCCTCTGCGCTTGTCCGGGTTTCTGCTGGAGCTGGAAGAAGGCGAGCGGCAGATCGACCTGCTGGTGAACTGCGCCGGCATCGGCACCAGCGGGCCATTCCTGGCCCAGGACTGGATGACCGAGCAGGACCTGATCGAAGTCAACATCCTTGCCCTGACCCGGATGTGCCATGCCCTGGGGAATGCCATGGCGCTGCACGGCGGCGGGCAGATCCTCAACGTTGCCTCGATCGCGGCCTTCCAGCCTGGCCCATGGATGAGCAGTTACTACGCAAGCAAGGCATACGTGCTGCATTTTTCCGAAAGCCTGCGCGAAGAGCTCAAGACCTGCGGCATCAAGGTATCGGTATTGTGTCCGGGGCCGACGCGCACCGCATTCTTCAGCACCGCGCAAATGGACACCGCCAAGCTCGAGCGCAGCGACCTGCTGATGAGCCCGGAAGAAGTCGCGCTCTACACCGTGCGAGCACTGGAAAAGAACAAAGCCATCATCATCCCGGGGCGGCGCAACCGCTGGTTGGCATTCAGCCCACGTTTCAGCCCACGCTGGCTGACACGCAAGATCGCCGGCGCCATCAACAAAGCCTATTGCCCACGCTGATCGCCTGAGTACACTCACCCTGACCTTTCATCATGGAGAAACCGCTGTGGATACTCTGTTCACCAAGATCATCAACAGAGAAATACCCGCGAAGATCATTTACGAAGATGATCAAGTTTTAGCCTTCCACGACATCGCCCCACAAGCACCGGTGCATTTTCTGGTGATTCCCAAGAAACCGATCCGTACCTTGAACGACCTGACCGAGGACGATAAAGGCCTGGCCGGCCATATCCTGTTTACAGCCCAGCGCCTGGCCCTGGAGCTGGGTTGCGAAGAAGGTTTCCGCGTGGTCATGAACTGCAATGAGATGGGCGGACAAACCGTTTATCACATCCACATGCACGTTCTGGGTCAGCGCCAGATGAACTGGCCGCCGGGCTGATAAGTCCGCAGGGTCGAAGCCAACGCTGGAGGCTGCGACCCTATGCCCTTGACTCAGGGCAAACGCTCTCTCCTCTCTTGCGGTAAACTGGCCGCCGAGATTCTTCCCGGAGGTCAGCATGACAACCCAACGTCACTACTCGCCGATTGACCGTCTGCTGCTGCAAGCCGATACGGCCATGCGTACGCTGTTGCCCTTCAGCGGGCAGCCTTACCGCCCATCGCCCGCCCTGCTGCAGCCCGATGTGCAGATGAACGAGACCGACACCCGTCACGTCGCAGGCCTGATGCGCATCAACCATACCGGCGAAGTGTGTGCCCAGGCGCTGTACCAGGGACAGGCCCTGACCGCCAAGCTGCCGCACGTGCGCGCGGCCATGGAGCATGCGGCGGAGGAAGAAATCGACCATCTGGCGTGGTGCGAGCAGCGCATCCGCCAATTGGGCAGCCACCCAAGCGTGCTGAACCCGCTGTTCTACGGTTTGTCGTTTGGTATCGGCGCCGTGGCCGGGCTGGTCAGCGATAAGGTCAGCCTCGGTTTCGTCGCCGCGACGGAACATCAGGTGTGCAAGCACTTGGACGAACACCTGGAGCAATTGCCCAGTGAAGACGACAAGTCCCGTGCGATTCTTGAACAGATGCGCATCGACGAAGAACACCACGCCGAAAGCGCGCTGGACGCCGGCGGCTTTCGTTTCCCGGCACCGGTACGCTTGGGCATGAGCCTGCTGGCCAAGGTCATGACCAAAAGTACGTACCGCATCTGATCCGACCTGCCGGTACAAAAAAGGGCGCTCAAAGCGCCCTTTTCTTTTGCCGAGTGTTGATCAGCCCAACTCGACAATCTCGTAGTCATGGGTAATGGCCACACCGGCCGCGCCCAGCATGATCGATGCCGAGCAGTATTTCTCAGCCGACAACTCGATGGCGCGCTTGACCTGGGCTTCTTTAAGACCGCGCCCCTTCACCACGAAATGCATATGGATCTTGGTGAATACCTTCGGATCTTCAGTGGCGCGCTCGGCGTCCAGGAAGGCTTCGCAGCTTTCCACGGCCTGGCGGGATTTCTTCAGGATACTGACGACGTCGAAATTGCTGCAACCGCCTACACCCAGCAGGAGCATTTCCATCGGGCGTACACCCAGGTTACGACCACCGGCTTCCGGCGGGCCATCCATGACCACCACATGGCCACTGCCCGACTCACCGAGGAACATGGCTTCGCCCGCCCATTGGATGCGTGCCTTCATCGCCCAGACTCCACTGCTTAAAAAGGGTCGCCAGCTTAGCACAGGGCCCGATCACGGCAGTGCATCCCATCAAAGTGATAGATAACGGGGCGTTGCCCAGTAAATTCCCTGATCGAGTCAGAATGCCTCTGTTAAGCTGGCGCCAAATCGATGGCTCATTGCCACACTTTATCCAGCCCGTATCTGTGCCGATACCGCTGCATACAACAACGCCAACCCCCTTGCGACGCCTTTTCGGGATACAACCATGGTTGCCCTTACTCCCATACCCAAGATCAAGAACCTCGACAAGCTGCTGATGCATTGCCAGCGCCGACGCTACCCGGCCAAGCACAACATCATCTGCGCCGGCGAGCGCTCCGAAACGCTGTTCTTTATCGTCAAGGGTTCCGTCACCATTCTGATCGAGGATGAGGACGGTAGGGAGATGATCATCGCCTACCTCAACACCGGAGACTTTTTCGGCGAGTTGGGCCTGTTCGAACAAGCAGGTAAGGAGCAGGAGCGCAGCGCCTGGGTGCGCGCGAAGGTAGAGTGCGACGTGGCCGAGATCAGCTACGCCAAATTCCGCGAACTGGCCCAGCACGATCCCGACATTCTGTACGCCCTCAGCGGCCAGATTGCTCAGCGCCTGCGCGATACCACGCGCAAGGTCGGCGACCTGGCGTTCTTCGATGTCACCGGCCGGGTGGCCCGCTGCCTGCTGGAGCTGTGCAAGCAGCCGGACGCCATGACCCACCCCGACGGCATGCAGATCAAGGTCACGCGCCAGGAAATCGGGCGCATTGTCGGCTGTTCGCGGGAGATGGTCGGGCGCGTGCTCAAAGACCTGGAGGAGCGCAACCTGGTGCACGTCAAAGGCAAGACGATGGTGGTGTTCGGTACTCGTTAGGCCAGGATGCCGGCCAGCATCTGGCGGTACAAGATATCCAATCGGCTGATGGCGTCCGGTGCCGGGAACGCTTCGTGCAGGGCGATATGGCTGTCGGCGCGCACTCGCTGCTCCAGACCACAGGCCTGGTTGAAGCGGTTGACCGCCGCAATCAGTGCTTCACGATCGTTCTCCAGTAACAACGCTCCATGCACCAACCCCACCGCGCGACCGCCGCTCTGACGCCAGCGTTGGGCGGTGCCGACCATTTTGCGGCCATTGAGGTTGACGTTGTAACGGCCGTCGCAGAATGCCCCATCGATCTCGCCGACCGAGGCATCGCCGCCCAACTCGATCAACAGATCGCAAATCGGCTGGCATAAACGCAGGTAACCGGTCTCGATGCGGTTCTGGTCGCCTTCGCTGCGTGGCGGCGCGTAGACCAGTGCGATGTTGACCGTAGCCGCCGATTGCGGCACAGGCTCGCCGCCGGTTTCGCGCAAGAGCACCGGCCAACCGGCATCCGCAGACACGCGACTGGCGACATCGAAAGCAGGCAATCTGCTCAAACGGCGTGGCATCACCAATGCCTGGTCACTGGGCTGCCAGAACAACAACCCAAACCCCTGCTCACCCGCGCAAACGGCGGCCAGTAAGGCTTGCTCGGCGGCAAGGCCTGCTTCAACACGCATCGACACTGGCTGGATCAATGAGCACCTACCTATCTGAATAAACACAAACCCGAATGTGAGAGGGGCTTGCCCCCGATAGCGGTATGTCAGTCAAGGATGCTCCAACTGAATCGCCGCCATCGGGAGCAAGCCCCCTGCCACACTTGGATCGCATTTCAAATCAATCGAGCGTGGAACCACTGACCGGCACGCCGCGCTCCGGGAAGAACAAGCGCTGCAATTCAGCCCCTGGATTTTCCGCGCGCATAAACGCCTCGCCGACCAGGAACGAATACACGTCGCTGATTTCCATCAGTTCCACGTCGGCACGGTTGAGGATGCCACTCTCCGTGACCACCAAACGGTCGCGCGGGATACGCGGCAGCAGGTCGAGAGTGGTCTCCAGGCTGACCTCGAAAGTGTGCAGGTTTCGGTTGTTGACGCCTATGAGCGGTGTGTCGAGGGTTTTCAGGGCGCGTTCCAGCTCATCGCCATCGTGCACCTCCACCAATACATCCAGGCCGACGCGTTTGGCCACGGCGGCCAGTTCGGCCATCTTCACGTCATCCAGTGCGGAAACGATCAGCAGTACACAGTCGGCACCCAAGGCACGGGCTTCGACGATCTGGTACGGGTCGACCATGAAATCCTTGCGGATCACCGGCAACTTGCATGCGGCGCGAGCCTGCTGCAGGAACAGATCGGCGCCCTGGAAATAGTCAATATCGGTGAGCACCGACAGACACGTCGCCCCGCCCTTTTCATAGCTCACGGCGATCTCGGCCGGCACAAAATGCTCACGGATCACGCCTTTGCTCGGCGAAGCTTTTTTGATCTCCGCGATCACCGCCGGCTGCTTCTTTTTAGCCTGCTCCAGCAGGGCCTTGGCGAACCCTCGCGGCGCGTCAGCCAGCTTGGCTTGGTCTTCCAGTTCAGCCAGGCTGACGCGGGCACGGCGCTCGGCGACTTCTTCGGCCTTGCGGGCCAGGATCTTTTCCAGAACGGTCGGCACACTCATCCTTCATTCTCCATCTTGAATACGGCAGTGAATGCTCCCAGCTCCTCGAGTTTCTCGCGGGCCAGACCGGTGTGCAGTGCATCGTGAGCCAACTCGACACCTTCTTTAAGACTATAGGCATGGTCCGCTGCGTAAAGTGCCGCGCCAGCATTCAGAACAATCATCTCCGCAGCCTTTTGACCGTTTTCGGTCTTACGGCGCCCCAAGGCATCACGAATCAATTCAAGGGAGGCGGCCGGGCTTTCCACCGCCAGGCCATGCAGGCTCTGGCTCTTCATCCCCAGGTCCTCAGGCTCTACCCAATATTCGGTGACCTGATCATTCTTGAGCTCTGCGACAAAAGTCGGCGCGGCCAGGCTGAACTCGTCCAGACCGTCCTTGGAGTGCACCACCAGCACGTGCTTGCTGCCCAGACGCTGCAACACTTCGGCCAATGGTCGGCACAGTGCCTGGCTGAACACACCCACCACCTGGTGCTTCACGCCGGCCGGATTCGTAAGCGGGCCGAGCATGTTGAACAGCGTGCGCAGGCCCAGGTCTTTACGCGGGCCGGCCGCGTGTTTCATCGCACCGTGGTGAGACTGGGCAAACATAAAGCCGATGCCGACGTTATCGATGCAGCGCGCCACTTGCACCGGCGTCAGGTTCAGGTAGATACCGGCCGCTTCCAGCAGGTCGGCACTGCCGCTCTTGCCGGACACCGCACGGTTACCATGCTTGGCCACGGTGCAACCCGCCGCCGCGACGACAAAAGAAGCAGCCGTCGATACGTTGAAGATGTTCGCCCCATCGCCGCCGGTGCCCACCACATCGACCACGCCGTCGAGGGTCTTGAGTTCGACCTTGTCCGCCAGCTCGCGCATCACCGACACAGCGCCGACAATCTCGTCGATACTCTCGCTCTTCATGCGCATCGCCATCATGAAAGCGCCGATCTGCGCGTCGGTGCATTGACCGGTCATGATCTCGCGCATCACATCGCTCATTTCGGCGGTGCTCAGGTCCAGATGGCCGACGATACGGCTCAGGGCAGTCTTGATATCCATGGAAAGTCCTTAGCGCGTGCCGCCGCTCTGCTTGAGAAAGTTGGCGAACAGCTCGTAGCCCTGCTCGGTCAGGATCGACTCGGGGTGAAATTGCACCCCCTCGATATTCAATGTCTTGTGGCGCAGGCCCATGATTTCATCGACGCTGCCGTCTTCCAGCTGGGTCCAGGCGGTCAGTTCAAGGCACTCAGGCAAGGTTTCGCGCTTGACCACCAGCGAGTGGTAGCGAGTGACCGTTACGGGCAGATTCAAGCCCTGGAAAACGCCCACGTTGTTATGGAACACTGGGCTGGTCTTGCCGTGCATCACCTGGCGCGCGCGCACCACATCGCCGCCGAAGGCCTGGCCAATGGACTGATGGCCCAGGCACACGCCGAGGATCGGCAGCTTGCCGGCAAAATACTTGATCACGTCGAGGGAAACACCCGCCTCGGTCGGTGTGCACGGCCCCGGCGACACCACAATGCGCTCGGGGTTAAGTGCCGCGATGTCGGCCACGGTGAGCTCGTCGTTGCGCACCACTTTGACCTCGGCACCCAGCTCGCCCAGGTACTGCACAACGTTGTAGGTAAAGGAGTCGTAGTTATCAATCATCAGCAACATGGGAGCAAACACCTCTGGAATTCACTGATTTCTAGCCACGGCCTTCAAGGGGATACCCGCTGCCAGGCGCACGTTCCGGTTGCCGGCGTCGCAGGCAAGGGGCGTCAAACAGAGGGTGAAGAAGGCCAAACGGTACAGGTCCGGCGGAGCCGGTGGAGAAAAAGTCAGGCGCGCCAACGCCAACGGGCGTGTGCCTTGACGACTCGCATTAAGAGTTTGCTGATGATCAACACGGGAAGGGTCTCGTCCATACGTTCAGGCACAGTAACGTAGCCTCGGCAGCGGTGCAATATGGAGCAGCAAATACTGGGTGCGCGACGCAGAGCATGCAGGAAAAAACGGTTTTCATTGAAGGCAACCCTTACTACATTGCTCATGTTTCGTCGCCTTCACAAAAACAACTAAATGGATTTTCGCTATGTTCAGACCCACGGTATTCGCCCCTCTCGCCGGCTGCCTGCTGTCACTGGCCTGTGCCCAGGCGCTTGCAGCGCCAGCGCCGTACTCAACCATGGTGGTGTTCGGCGATAGCCTGGCCGATGCCGGCACATTCCCCGACGGCTCCACCGGCGCCACATTGCGCTTTACCAACCGCACCGGTCCGACGTTCCAAGGCGATTTCGGCCTGGTTTCATCGACCCTGCTCGGTTCACGGCTGGGCGTGCCCACCCACGATCTGAATGCCTCCACCTCCCCCGTTCGGGCCGCCCAGGGCCTGCCGGACGGGAACAACTGGGCCGTGGGCGGCTACCGTACCGACAACATCCTGGACTCCATCACCTCGGTCTCCAACGCCACGATCCCGCCCAACAACCCGGGTGGCGGCACCGTGCTGCGCAGTCGACAGGGCTACCTGCCGGCAAACGGCGGGCGCGCAGACCCGAACGCACTGTATTTTCTGTCCGGTGGAGGTAATGACTTCCTGCAAGGGCGCGTCCTCAGCCCAAGCCAGGCCGCAGCCGCGGGCGGGCGTCTGGCCGACAGCGCGGACGCCCTGCAACAGGCCGGTGCGCGCTACATCATGGTGTGGATGCTGCCCGACCTGGGTTTGACTCCGGCCCTCAACGGCACGCCGCTGCAGGCCTCGAGTTCGGCGCTGAGTCGCGTGTTCAACCAGGCGCTGGTGCAGCGATTGTCACGTGTCGATGCCCAAGTAATCCCGCTGAACATCCCACTGCTGCTTCAGGAAACTTTCGCCGACCCTGGCCGCTTTGGTCTGGGCATCGGGCAAAACCTCACAGGAACGTGCTTCAGCGGCAGCGGCTGTACCGCCAATCCCACCTATGGCCTCGGCGGCAGTGCCCCGGACCCGACCAAGCTCATTTACAACGATTCCGTCCACCCCACCATCGCCGGGCAACGACTGATCGCCGACTACGCCTATTCGCTGCTGGCCGCACCCTGGGAGCTGACCTTGCTGCCGGAAATGGCCCAAGGGACATTGCGCGCGCATCAGGACGAACTGCGTAACCAATGGCAAGGCGACAACGGCGCGTGGCAAGCCATCGGCCAGTGGCGCGCGATCGTAGCCGCGGGCGGCCAACGCCTGGACTTCGACGAGCAAAACCACTCGGCCGGCGCCGACGGCAGCGGCTACAACCTCAATATCGGTGGCAGCTATCGGCTCGATGAAGCCTGGCGCGTCGGCGTCGCGGCGGGTTTGTACCGCCAGACTCTGGAAGCAGGCGCCAGCGATTCGGACTACAAGCTCAACAGCTACATGGGCAGCGCATTCGCTCAGTATCAATACAACCACTGGTGGGCCGACACCGCGCTGACCGCCGGCAAGCTGGATTTCGACAGCCTCAAGCGCAAGTTCGCCCTGGGCGTCAGCGAAGGCGCCGAGAAAGGCGACACCGATGGCTGGCTGTGGGCCTTGAGTGGCCGCCTGGGCTATGACATCGCCGCACCGGGCAGCGAATGGCACCTGTCGCCGTTCGTCAGCGCCGACTATGCGCGAGTTCACGTCGATGGCTACGCAGAGAAGGGCAACCGCTCAACTGCCTTGACGTTCGCCGATCAACAGCGCGACTCCAAACGTCTCGGCGTCGGCCTGCAGGGCAGCTACCGCGTGACGCCACTCACCCAGGTTTTCGGCGAAGTGGCCCGCGAACATGAGTTCGAAAACGACACCCAGAAGGTAAAGATTTCGCTCAACAGCGTGCAGGGGATCGATTTCAAACTGGATGGCTACACGCCGCGCAGCAATTCGGACCGCTTGAGCCTGGGGGTCAGCCATAGACTGACCCAGGAGCTGGCGCTGAAGGCCGCGTATAACGTGAGAAAGGATGACAACCTGACCCAGCAAGGGGTCAGCGTCGGTGTCAGCCTGGACTTCTGACGCGTGCGAACCAATGTGGGACGGTGCCCCGTTCCCACATTGTGGCCGCCATCAATCCTGCGGGGTCTGTTCGGCCAACGCCACGGCGCGGAACATCGCGCGGCGCTTGTTCAAGGTTTCCTCCCATTCGAGGGCCGGCACCGAGTCGGCGACAATGCCGCCACCGGCCTGAACGTGCAGCTCCCCGTCCTTAATCACCGCAGTGCGGATCGCAATCGCGGTATCCATGTTGCCGTTCCAGGCGAAATACCCTACCGCACCGCCATACACACCACGCTTGACCGGCTCCAGCTCGTCGATGATTTCCATCGCCCGAATCTTCGGCGCACCCGACAACGTACCCGCCGGCAGAATCGCCCGCAGTGCGTCCATTGCGGTGAGCCCGGCTTTCAACTCGCCGGTGACGTTGGACACAATGTGCATCACGTTGGAATAGCGCTCGATCACCATCTTCTCGGTGAGCTTGACCGAGCCGATTTCCGAGACACGCCCGGTGTCGTTGCGGCCCAGGTCGATCAGCATCAGGTGCTCGGCGATTTCCTTGTCGTCGCTCAGCAGGTCTTCCTCCAGCGCCAGGTCCGCTTCTTCGGTCGCGCCGCGCGGGCGGGTACCGGCGATCGGGCGCACGGTGATCAGGTTGTCTTCGACACGCACCAGCACTTCCGGCGAACTGCCCACCACGTGGAAGTCGCCGAAGTTGAAGAAGTACATGTACGGCGTCGGGTTGAAGCAGCGCAGCGCCCGGTACAGGTCAATGGGGGCAGCCTTGAAATCGATGGACATGCGTTGCGACGGCACCACTTGCATGCAGTCACCGGCGAGGATGTATTCCTTGATGGTGTCGACCGCGCGCTCGTAGTCATTCTGGGTAAAGCTGGAGCGGAACACCGGGTCGGCCGCCGGCGGACGGCTCAGGTCCAGGCCGCGGCGCGGGGTGATCGGTTGGCGCAGCTTTTCCAGCAGCGCTTCAAGGCTGGCCAGGCCTTGCTCGAACGCGTCAGGCTGGGACGGGTCGGCGAGGACAATGGCGTGCATCTTGCCGGCCAGGTTGTCGAACACCACCACTGCGTCGGAGACCATCAGCAGGATGTCCGGTACGCCCAGGGGATCCGGGTTCGGGCACTTGCCCAGGCGTTGCTCCACATAGCGCACGCAGTCGTAGCCGAAATAGCCCACCAGGCCACCGTTAAAACGTGGCAGGCCGGCAATGGTCGGCACGTTATAGCGCGCCTTGAACGCCTCGACGAAGGCCAGCGGGTCTTCTACATCATGGCTTTCGATCTCGACACCATCATGGGTGATGCTGACGTGGTGGTCATACACCCGCAGCACGGTGCGGCACGGCAGGCCGATGATCGAGTAACGGCCCCACTTCTCGCCGCCCTGTACCGATTCCAACAGATAGGAATTAGGCTGGTCGGCCAGCTTCAGGTAGATCGACAGCGGCGTATCGAAGTCGGCCAGGGTTTCGCAGGCCAGGGGAATGCGGTTATAGCCGGCAGCGGCCAAACGCAGGAATTCTTCACGGTTCATGAGGTGCCTCGTGGTGTGAGGGTCTGACGGTCAGGTAGGCAAAACGTGCCGCAGGGCGCGGCCAGGATCGGTCAGGCGCGCCAACGCCAGCGGGCCAGGGCCTTCATGACTTTCATCCAGAGCTTGCGAGTGACCACCACGATGGCATTTCCAGAAGGGGACGGATCAAGGTCGGGCAACGTTATCTCAGCGCCCGCTCCCAGGCAACCGGGGATTAACCGTCGCAGGTCATCGATCACCAGCGCCGGCGATTCTTCAGCAATCGGCCGACCATGGTTGTAGCCGTAACTGAGCGCCACACACTGCACGCCCGCCGCCTTGGCCGCCAGCACGTCACTGCGCGAATCGCCGACGAACAACGACTGGGAGGCCGGGATATTGGCCATTTTCATCACAAAAAACAGCGCCGCCGGGTCTGGCTTCTTCTGCGGCAAGGTATCGCCGCCGATGATCCAGCGGAAATAACGACCGATTTTCATCTGGTCCAGCAACGGCGCGACAAAGCGCTCCGGTTTGTTGGTGATCAGGGCCATTTCCACGCCCTGTTTGCTCAACCATTTGAGGGTGTCCCGCACGCCGGGGTAGACCACGGTCAGCTCGTGGCCGCCTTCATACGCTTCGTTGAACAATTCCAGCGCCCGCTCGGCCTCGACGTCATCGACACCTTCGGCATCGATGTGATTGGCCAGGGCGCGGCGCACCAGCATCTGCGCGCCGTTGCCGACCCATTCGCGCACAGCCTCAATGCCCACCGGCTTGCGCCCCAGCTTGAGCAGCATCTGGTCCACCGCCGCCGCCAGGTCGGGCACCGAATCGATCAACGTACCGTCCAGATCGAACATCACCAGCCGTGGCAATTTGCCGGGGAACAACTGCTCAAAGCCGCTCATGGACGCGCCAGCGCCAGTTCGGCGCGCATCGTGGCGATGACGTCCTGATAGTCCGGGGCGTTGAAGATCGCCGAGCCGGCCACAAACGTGTCGGCGCCGGCGGCGGCGATTTCGCGAATGTTGTTGACGTTAACTCCACCGTCGATTTCCAGGCGGATATCACGCCCCGACGCATCGATCAGCGCGCGGGCTTCGCGCAGCTTGTCGAGGGTGCCGGGGATGAACTTCTGCCCGCCGAAGCCTGGGTTGACGCTCATCAGCAACACCATGTCGACCTTGTCCATTACGTACTTGAGCACGTCCAGCGGCGTGGCCGGGTTGAACACCAGGCCGGCCTTGCAGCCGCCTTCGCGGATCAACTGCAGAGTGCGATCCACATGCAGCGAGGCTTCCGGGTGAAAGGTGATGTACGTGGCGCCGGCGTCGACGAAGTCGCCGATGATGCGATCCACCGGGCTGACCATCAGGTGCGCGTCGATCGGCGCGGTGATGCCGTACTTGCGCAGCGCCGCGCAGACCATCGGGCCGATGGTGAGGTTGGGCACATAGTGGTTGTCCATGACATCGAAATGGACAAAGTCGGCACCGGCGGCCAATACCTTGTCCACTTCTTCGCCCAGGCGGGCGAAGTCGGCGGAGAGAATCGATGGGGCAATGACGAAGGGCTGCATGACACACCTTTTCTGAGCTAAATCACGATGGCGCGCATTGTATACCTCATGCTTTGCCGCGCGCACCGTGACCTGGCTCAATGGCTAGTAGGCGGCCCGGTAGATTTTCTCGATGTCGGCCGCGCTGAGCTTGCGCGGGTTGTTGCGCATCAGGCGCTCGATACCTGCCGCCTCGGCCGCCATGGCGGGGATGGCATCCTCGGTCACTCCGAAATTGCGCAGCCCGGAGGGAATCTCCACATCCGCGCACAGGCGCGTCATCGCGTCGACGGCCCGGTCGGCGGCCTCAGTGACGCTCAAGCCTGCCACTTCTACCCCCATCGCCTCGGCGATGTCGCGCATGCGTTCGACACACGCCAACTTGTTCCAGTGCATCACATAGGGCAGCAGCAACGAATTGCTCACGCCGTGTCCGACGTTGTAGCGCCCACCCAGCGGATAGGCCAGCGCATGCACGGCACCCACGCCGGCGTTGCCGAAAGCCATCCCGGCCATAAGACTGGCGGTGGCCATATCATCGCGCGCCTGCAGGTTGGCCGGATTGGCGTAGGCCTTGGGCAGCGCGTTGACGATCAGTTTGATCGCGCCAATGGCCAGCGCATCGGTGATCGGCGAGGCGTTGAGCGACAAGTAGGATTCGATCGCGTGCACCAGCGCGTCCACACCACTGGCGGCGGTGACGCTGCGCGGGCACGTCAGGGTCATCTGCGGGCTGATCAGCGCGACATCCGGCAACAGGTAGTCGCTGACGATGCCTTTTTTAAGCTGGGCGACCTTGTCGGAGAGGATCGCCACATTGGTCACCTCCGAACCGGTGCCGGCGGTGGTGGGAATTGCAATCAGCGGCGGGCCTTTGCGCGGCACCTGGTCGACGCCGAACAAGTCTTGCAGCGCACCGTGGTAACCGGCATAGGCGGCCACGCTTTTGGCAATGTCGATGGCGCTGCCGCCGCCCACGCCGATCAAGCCGTCGTGCCCACCGTCACGGTACGCCTGCATGCAATCCTCGACGATGGCAATCTCGGGGTCGGGCTTCACGCGGTCGAAAATCTCGTAGCTGCGCTCGCCCAAATGTTCAAGCGCCAGCGCCACCGTGCCGGACTGGACCAGTGCAGCATCGGTGACGATCAGCGGATTATCCACATCCAGGCGCGTCAGCTCGGCGGCCAATTGCTCGATGGCACCGGCGCCGGTCAGTAGTTTGTGGGCGATCTTGAATGAGGAAGTACTCATGTGCGCGGCCTCTTTTTAATGGATGGGCTGGCACAAGAGTAGCTGACTGAAACAGGTTGTCTTCCATTCAGCGGCTGAATGGTCAAGGAACCTAAGTGGGAGGGGCAGGCCTCTCCCGCAGTTTGATCTGTATTGACCTTTAAACCTGGGCGGTGCGCAGTTTCTCGCTACGCCCGCGCAACCACTCCAGGGTCAGCAACAGCAGCACCGAGAAGGCAATCAGCAACGTCGCCGCTGCCGCGATGGTGGGGCTGAGGTTTTCGCGAATGCCGCTGAACATCTGGCGAGGCAAGGTCGCTTGCTCGGGCCCGGCGAGAAACAGCGTCACCACCACCTCATCGAACGAGGTGGCAAAGGCAAACAGCGCCCCGGAGATCACCCCCGGCGCGATCAACGGTAATGTCACCCGGCGAAACGCCGTCAACGGCGAAGCCCCCAGGCTGGCCGCCGCGCGCACCAGGTTATGGTTGAACCCCTGCAAAGTGGCGGACACGGTGATGATCACGAACGGCACACCCAGCACCGCATGCACCACGATCAGCGAGAAGAAACTGTTGCCCAGGCCCAACGGCGCGAAGAACAGGTAGCTGGCCACGCCGATGATCACCACCGGCACCACCATCGGCGAAATTACCAGGGCCATCACCAGCGCCTTGCCGGGGAAGTGTCCACGGGTCAGCCCGATGGCCGCCAGGGTGCCGAATACCATGGCCAGCACCGTGGCCGCCGGGGCGACGATGATGCTGTTTTTCAGCGCGCGCATCCATTCCGCCGAAGCGAAGAAATCCTGGTACCAGTGCAGGGAGAAGCCTTGCAGCGGGTACACCAGAAAACTGCCGCTGTTGAACGACAACGGGATGATCACCAGCACGGGCAGTATCAGAAACAACAGGATCAGGCCGCAGAGAATCCGCAAGCTGTAAAACCACACCCGTTCCACCGGTGACATATAAGGGCTCAGCATCGCAACGTCTCCTCAGCTCAGGCGCAGGCGGCTGGCGCCTACCAGCCGGTTGTAGATCAGGTACAGCAAAACCGTCGCCAGCAGCAGCAGGCCGCCCAGTGCCGTGGCCATGCCCCAGTTGATGCTGGTGTTGGTATAGAAGGCCACGAAGTAGCTGACCATCTGGTCGTTCGGGCTGCCCAGCAGCGCCGGGGTGATGTAGTAACCAATCGCCAGGATGAACACCAGCAGGCAACCGGCGCCGACGCCGGCGTAGGTCTGCGGAAAGTACACGCGCCAGAAACTGCTGAACGGATGGCAGCCCAGGGAAATCGCCGCACGCATGTAGGTCGGCGAGATGCCCTTCATCACGCTGTAGATCGGCAGAATCATGAACGGCAGCAGGATATGCACCATCGAGATATAGACTCCGGTGCGGTTGAACACCAGCTCCAGAGGCTTATCGATCAAGCCCATGCTCAACAGCGCGCTGTTGATCAGGCCACCGGATTGCAGCAGCACGATCCATGCCGCCACCCGCACCAGGATCGAGGTCCAGAACGGCAGCAGCACCAGGATCATCAGCAGGTTGCTTTTGCGCGCCGGCAGATTGGCCAGCAAGTAGGCCAACGGATACGCCAGCAGCAAACAAATGGCGGTGATCACCAGACCCATCCAGAAGGTGCGAGCGAAGATATCCAGATAGATCGCCTGGTCTGGAGTGGCCGGCGCCACTTCGCCGAGGTCGTCGATACGGTGATCCACGGCCGCCAGCAGGTAAAAAGGCGTGACGCTGCTGGTATTGCGCCGGATCGCCTGCCAGTACGCCGGGTCGCCCCAGCGCTCATCAAGGTTTTCCAGCGCTTCTTTATAAGAGGCGGGCGCGTCGGTAAACGGCAGCGCCCGCGCGGTTTTAGTCAGCAGGCTGCGATAGCCGGCCAGTTCCATGTTCAAGCGCTTGGACAGATCGCCCAGGGTCTGGTTTTTGCGCGCCTCGCCCAAGTCTTCGCTGAGGGCCTGGTACACCGGCTCACCCGGCAGGCCACGCCCGTCCCACGCCTTCACCGCCACCACGGTACGCGGCAAACCGCCCACCACTTCCGGGTTGCCGACGCTTTTGTAGAGCAGCGCAACAATCGGCACCAGGAACACCAGCAGCAAAAACAGCACCAGCGGCGCAATCAAAGCCTGGGCTTTCCAGCGATTGAGCCGCTCCGCACGCGCCAGGCGCTGCTTGAGGGTGGGGCTGTCGACCTCGTTAGAGGGAACGGCGATGGCCATGGCTGACTCCGAAACTTGAAAATGAATGCAATCTCTCACACACAAGAAATCCCCTGTGGGAGTGGGCTTGCCCCCTCCCACAGGGTTATGCGGTGTTACTTGGCAGCCCAGGAATTGAAGCGCTGCTCAAGCTGCTCGCCGTTATCCGCCCAGAAGCTCACGTCGATCTGCACCTGGTTGGCGATGTTTTCCGGGGTGGTCGGCATGTCCTTGAGGATGTCCTTGGCCAGCAGCGGGACGGCTTGGGTATTGGCCGGGCCGTAGGCGATGTTTTCCGAGTAGGTCTTCTGCTGCTGCGGCGCGACCGAGAAAGCGATGAATTTCTTCGCCGCTTCGGCACGGTCCTTGGCCAGGCCTTTTGGAATGGCCCAGGCGTCGAAGTCGTAGATACCGCCGTTCCACACCACTTTCAGGTTGCTTTCTTTCTGCACGGCGGCGATGCGACCGTTGTAGGCCGAGCTCATCACCACGTCACCGGAGGCCAGGTACTGCGGCGGTTGAGCGCCGGCTTCCCACCATTGAATCGACGGTTTGAGTTCATCGAGTTTCTTGAACGCACGATCCTGGCCATCTTTGCCGGCCAGCACTTTGTAGACGTCCTTCGGCGCAACGCCGTCGGCCATCAGCGCGAATTCCAGGGTGTATTTGGCGCCTTTGCGCAGGCCGCGCTTGCCCGGGAATTTCTTGGTGTCCCAGAAATCCGCCCAGCTGGTTGGCGCCGAAGTCAGTTTGTCAGCGTTGTAGGCGAGCACCGTCGACCATACGAAGAAGCCCACCCCGCACGGCTGGATCGCGCCCTTCACGTAGTCGGCGGTGTTGTCAAACAGTTTCGGGTCCAGGGGCTCGAACATGTCTTCGTCACAGCCACGGGACAGTTCCGGCGACTCCACCTCCACCAGGTCCCAGGACACGCTCTTGGTGTCAACCATGGCTTTGACCTTGGCCATTTCACCGTTGTATTCACCGGCAACGATCTTGCCGTTGCCTGCGCTTTCCCACGGTGCGTAGAAGGCCTTGACCTGCGCCGCCTTGTTCGCGCCGCCGAACGACACGACGGTCAGGTCCGGGCCGGCCATGGCATGCGTTGCGCCCATCAAGCCAATTGCCAGGGCCGAATACTTCAGGGATCTCAACATTGTTGTTCTCTCCACGTGCAGGGTTGGTGAAGCCATGGGGGCGATCAATTCGCCTCTAGAAGTGGGTCGAGTGCGCGAACGTGCTCGACTTGCCAGCCAATCGGTACCACGTCGCCGACGGCCAGGGCTGGGTCCAGCTCGGCGATCGGTTGTTTCACAAAAAAATCAGTCTTGCCGCAGACTTCCAGGCGCACGCGCACGTGGTCGCCCAGGTAGATGAACTCCGCCACGCGCCCCGAGAAGCGATTGACGCAGCTTTCGCTGGAGCCATTGAGGCTGACGCGTTCCGGGCGCACCGACAGCGTCACCGGGCCGCCGACCTGGCCGACGTTCACCGCCAGCGCCTCGACCTTCTCGCCCCGCGCCAGCTCAACCACGCAACGTTCGCCGCTGCGGCTGTGCAGGCGGCCGTTGAGACGGTTGTTTTCGCCAATGAAGTTAGCCACGAAGGTGTTCTTCGGCTCTTCATACAGGGTGCGCGGCGCGGCGATCTGCTGGATCTCGCCCTGGTGGAACACCGCCACGCGGTCGGACATGGTCAAGGCTTCGCCCTGGTCGTGGGTCACGTACACCACGGTCACCCCGAGGCGCTGGTGCAGGTGCTTGATCTCCATCTGCATGTGTTCGCGCAGTTGCTTGTCGAGTGCGCCGAGGGGTTCGTCCATCAGCACCAGTTGCGGTTCGAACACCAGCGCCCGGGCCAAGGCCACGCGCTGTTGCTGACCGCCGGAGAGCTGCGCCGGGTAGCGCTGGGCGAAGGCGTCGAGCTGGACCATGCTGAGCACGCGCTTGACGCGCTCGCTGATGTCGGTCTTGCTCAAACCGCGCACCGACAATGGGAATGCGAGGTTCTCGGCAACGGTCATGTGTGGGAACAACGCGTAATTCTGGAACACCATGCCGATATCGCGCTTATGCGGCGGCACGTTGTTAATGGAGCGCCCGGCCAGCTGGATTTCACCGGCGGTCGGCGTTTCGAAACCCGCGAGCATCATCAGGCTGGTGGTCTTGCCCGAGCCGGAAGGCCCAAGCAAGGTGAGGAACTCGCCCTTGCGAATCTCCAGGTTGAGGTCTTTGACGATCAGGTTCTCGCCGTCGTAGCTTTTCTGCACGCCACGAAAGCTGACCAGCACATCATTTGAATCCACCTCGCTCATACCCGCACCTTTTATTTTGGACTGCTGTGGCACAAGCGTAGTCCAGGCGCGAAGCCCCGGAAATCGGGGGCCAGGAGAGAATCACATCAGCCGGTTGGAAGGTTGGGGGTAGGGATCGCCCTACACCGATGGCGGGCACCGGACAGTGCGGCGGCAAGACCCCCGCTGCAAGCGGCAAGAATGGGTGCGGCGCGGTTTTGCGGGGTGTCGCAAATAGATATGCCGCTACAGAAGCTTGTGTTCCATGGCGTACCGCACCAGCTCGGCCAGGGAGGTGATATTAAGCTTCTGCATCAGGCGCGCCTTGTGGGTGCTGATGGTCTTGCTGCTGAGGGCCAGTTGCTGGGCGATGTCATTGACATTGGCGCCCTGCGCCAGGCGTTCGAACACCGAGAACTCGCGCTCCGAAAGCAATGAATGCAGGGGGCGGGCATCGGTGAGGCCGACTTCGAAGACCATCCGGTCGGCCAGGTCAGGGTCGATATAACGCCCGCCGGCCGCCACCTTGCGAATCGCCGTGAGCAGCAACGCCGGATCACTGTCCTTGGTGGCGTAGCCGGCGGCGCCGACCTTCAAGGCCCGCGCGGCCATCTGCGCTTCGTCATGCATCGACAGCACCAGGATCGCCGGCGGGTTGTTCAATGCACGAATCCGCGCAATCGCTTCCAGGCCATTGACGCCGGGCATTGAGATGTCCAGCAGCACCACCTCACAGGCGACGTGGCGCAGCGTCTCCAATAACTGCTCGCCATTGCTCGCCTCCCCCACCACCTGCAGGTCTTTGGCCAGGCCGATCAATTGCTTGATGCCTTCACGGACGATGGTGTGGTCTTCGGCTACCAGTACACGTATCACAAGGGCTTCCTCTTATTGTCAGGCATCCAACGGCACCGTCACGCTCAGGGTGGTGCCCTCCCCCTGCTCGCTGTGCAGGCTCAGTTGGCCGCCCATGATCAACACCCGCTCGCGCATGCCGACCAGGCCGAACGAGGTCGCTCGACCTTGGGCCGGAACGAAGCCGACACCGTCGTCACTGATGGTCAGGCGCAGGTCGGCGCCTTCGATCGCCAGGCTCAGTTCCACAGTATGCGCCTGGGCATGGCGCATCACATTGGTCAGTGCCTCTTGCAGGATGCGAAACAGGCCGACGGCCTTGGCGTCGCTCAGCGCCGGCAGGTTATCCGGCACTTGCACCAGGCAAGGAATGTGCGTGCGCGCTTCGAAGCGCCGGGCCTGCCACTCGATGGCCGAGGCAATGCCTGCGTCGAGAATCGGCGGGCGCAACGCGGTAGCCACGTCGCGCACCAGTTGGAACAGCTGAGCGATCAGGCGCTTCATGCTGTTCAAGCGCTCATGCAGGCCGGGGTCCAACTGCGCGTAGGCCAGCTCGCACATGGAGGTTTCCAGCTTGAGCACGGTGAGCATCTGCCCGAGTTCGTCGTGTACTTCCCGGGCGATGCGGGCCTTTTCTTCTTCGCGCACGGTTTCCAGGTGGGCCGACAGCTCGCGCAGTTGCGCCTCGCTTTGCAACAGGGCGGCCAGGGTGCGGCGCAGTTCGGTGACGTCGTTGAGGTAGACCACCAGGTATTCGGCGTCGGCAAAGCGTACAAAACTCAAGGAGACGTTAGCCGGCAGGATGCTGCCATCGGCGCGCACACAATCGGTGGCGAAATTCTGCGGCCCCTCTTCGCTGGCCCGCGCGCGCTTCCACAGGTTGAGCCAGCGGTCCATGTCCAGCGTGGGGTCAAGGTCGACCAGCGGTCGCTCGATCAAAGCGCCGGGGCCATAACCGAGCATGGTCTCGGCCGCCCGGTTGGCATAGCGTACATGGCTGTCCCAGTTGACCCAGAGAATGCCGACAGTGCTTTGATCGATGGAAAACTGCGTCAACCGTAACGCCTGGGCACCGGCGGCGCGGGCGGCGCTTTCTTCACGGGCGGCCAGCAGATCGTGTTCCAGCTGGCGCTGGTGGCGGCGCTGCCAGACCACCACCGCCAGGCTGGCGAGCAGCAGCAGGCCCAGCAACAGGCTGAGGTTTTGCCACAGCCCGGGAGATTGCGACAGCCGAGGGTATTGGGGCTGCAGCCAACGGGTGTGCAGTTGGTCCAGGTCACGGGCGGGGATGGCGCGCAGCGCGCTTTCCATGATGCCGGCCAGCTGCGGCCATTCGCGGCGGGTGGCCACGCGCAAGAGTTGCGGCAGGCCGATATCGCCCACCACCGCCAGCCCGGCGAATTCCGCCTCCGCTGATAAACGGCTCAGTTGCGCTTCATCCACCACGGCGTAGCGCGCCTGCTGGCTGACCAGCAACTGCAGGGCCTGACGCTCCATGGGCACGCCTTGCAGATTCAGATTGGGGTACGTGCTGCGCAGGTAATCGGCCACGGCGCTGGGCATGCGCACCGCGACGCGAGATTGATCATCGAGTTTTTCCAGCTCCACCGCACCGCCGCCCTCGCGAATGCCGACCACACGCTGGGGCACGCGCATGTAGGGGTCGCTGAACAACCACAGGCGCAGGCCGGCCGGGGTTTGCTGCAGGCCGGGCGCGATGTCCACTTCACCTTCGCGCACAGCCTCTTCGAGCTGCTCCTGAGAGGGAAAATTGCGCCAGGTCAGCTCGATATTCAGCGCCTTGGCCAGCCACTGCATCAACTCAACGTTGGCCCCGGACAAGCGCTGCAGGCGCCGATCGTATTGCGCATAAGGCGCTTGCAGCACCACACCCACTCGCAGTTCCGGGTGCGCCGCCAGCCATTCGCGCTGCTGCGCGGTCAACTGCGCCGGCCCGACGGCAGACGCGGGAGCGGCGTTTGCCATCAAGGCAACGCACCAACAGCCGATAACCAGCAGACAGCGAAAACCCATGATCCACGTCTCACATCACTGACAAATACTGACCAACCCATTAGGCTGCTGGAATCACTTCTGGCCGGGAATTAACGATGCCCTTTCACCACCGCTCGGCACTGCCAGCATTGTGCCTGTCGCTGCTTTTTACCAGTGCCTTTTCCGTACAGGCCGCTGACGCTCCCGCGCCAGAAGCCGAAAAGCCCGTGGAACGCCAACCTCTGCCCGAACGCAGCCAGGCAGAGGCCAGCGCTCTGGAACGCAAAATCCCGCAACAGGAGCAACAGCAATTACAGGCCGGCAGCGATTCTTTCCTGGCCCTGTGGAAACCGGCCAACAGCGCCGAACCCGAAGGTCTGGTGATTATCGTACCGGGCGCCGGTGAAAATGCTGACTGGCCGCAGGCAATCGGCCCGTTGCGCCGCAAATTGCCGGACGCCAATTGGGGCAGCCTGAGCCTGTCGTTGCCGGACGTCAGCGTAGACACGCTGCCGCCGCGTGTCATGGAAGCGCCCAACGCCACGGTCGACACCAGCAGCAAGGAAGCCAGCACCGCCGACAAACCCATCGAGCAAGCCGCCAGCGCCGAAGCCGAGGGCACCGACCCTTCGGTGGTTCCGGGTGCCGACGAGCAGGATAAAACCGATGCGTCGCGTATCTTTGATCGCATCGACGCCGCCGTGGCGTTCGCCCAGACCCAGAGCGCACGCAGCGTGGTACTGCTCGGCCATGGCACCGGGGCCTGGTGGGCCGCGCGCTACTTGAGCGAGAAGCAGCCGGCCCAGGTGCAGAAACTGGTCATGGTCGACGCCAAGACACCCCACGGCCGGCAGCCGGATGTGCAGCAACTGGCCCCAGGCTTGAAACTGCCGACCGCCGATGTCTTCTATCAGGATATCCCGCAAGCCAGCAAAAACGCCCTGGCCCGCCTGCAAGCGGCCAAGCGTTTGAAGAATGACGGCTATAAGCAGGTGTCGCTCAAGACCCTGCCCGGCAACAGCGCCGCCGAGCAGGAGCAGCTGTACCGCAGGATCCGCGGCTGGTTAAGCCCCCAGGCCAACACAGATTGAAGAACAGCACTCCCTTGAACGGCGGCGACTAACGAAAATCCCGGCGTTCGCGAATCAATGCGTAGGCGCTATGCAACTCGCGCGTGCGTTCGGTAGCTTCACGCACCTGCGCCGGGCTGGCGCCGGTGCCGGCGATCTTGTCCGGGTGGTGACGGCTGAGCAGGCGGCGATAAGCACGCTTGATCGCCGACGGTTCCGTGGTAGCCGTTACTCCGAGCAGGCGCAAGGCGTCTTGATAACTCGCGCCTCGGTTCGCCAACGGCTTGCGCTCGGGGGTGTAGTCAGCGGCCAGAGCCTTGAGCTGTTGCGGTGTCCAGCCGAGCCAGCGGCCCCATTGATTGATCAGATCGCGCTCCGCATCGTCCGCGCGACCGTCCGCCCAGACCATCCGCCAACACGCTCGCAATACGCCTTCGGCGGCATGGGGTTGAGCCTTGAGCACGCGCAGGTACCTGCGCACACGGTCAGAACCGGACTTGCCCCGGTTGAACGCCGCAATCGCCCGACGCTGGGCCGATGCGCTCATGTCCAGCGCGCGCATCTCTTGCCGCGCCTGCTGGATATGCCCGTCCACCACGCGACCATTGCTCTTGGCCAGCCGCCCCAACAACACAAACAGCAATTCGTCATTGCGTAACGCCGGGCGGCCGCCCAAGCGTTCGCGCAACTGCGCCCAACTGTGCAGTTGCAGGCGACGATCCAGCGCCTGCCCCAACAGCGCCCCTAACAAAGCCCCCGGAATACTGGCAATGGCATAGCCAGCCCCGGCGCCGATCAGCGTCCCTGGCCACAACATGCTACTGCCCCGCTGTGAGCAGGGTTTCGACTTGCGCCAGGCGCTCCAGCGTGCCGACATCAATCCAGCGTCCTGCCATGTGCTCCCCCGTTACCTGACCTTTCGCCATGGCCGCCCGCAACAGCGGCGCCAGCTTGAAGGCACCCGCGCTGCAACCCGCGAACAACTGAGGGTGGAGCACGGAAATGCCACTGAAGGTCAGGTTATCGGCACCGAGCGCCGCATCATGAAGCAGACTGTGATCCAGGTAGAAGTCACCACCCGACGGGTGATGCGCCGGGTTATCGACCATGACCAGGTGCGCCAGGCCCTGGAGCGGCTGCTTGAGCCGGCTGAAGTCGTAATCGGTCCAGATATCGCCATTGACCACCAGGAAGGGTTCGTCTCCTAACAAAGGCAGTGCCTGGAAAATCCCGCCGCCGGTCTCCAGCGGCTCGCCTTCTGGGGAGTAACGGATGCGCAGACCAAATTGCGCGCCGTCGCCCAGGTAGCTTTCGATCTGCTGGCCAAGCCAGGCATGGTTGATCACGATGTCGGTGAAACCGGCCCTGGCCAGCGCCTCCAGGTGATACTCGATCAAGCGTTTGCCGCCGGCCTGCACCAGCGGCTTGGGCGTGTGCAAGGTGAGCGGACGCATCCGCTCGCCTTTGCCGGCGGCCAGGATCATGGCCTTCATACCACCGCCTCCGCGGGCTGGCGCAGGCTGGTCAACAATTCGGAGAGTTCGCTCAGCTCCGAACGCTCAGCCAAGACCGCCTCTATAAAGGCGAAGAAGCGCGGCACGTCCGCCAGATAACGAGGCTTGCCGTCGCGATGGCAAATACGCGCAAAAATACCGATCACCTTGAGGTGGCGCTGCACGCCCATCAGGTCGCTGGCACGCAGGAACTCATTGAAATCCGTCTGCACCGGAATACCCAGTTGCACGGCGCGCTCCCAATAAACACGCTGCCATGCCCGCACACGGGCCTGGGGCCAGCTGAGAAAGGCGTCCTTGAACAGGCAGGTGATGTCGTAGGTGACCGGGCCGTAGACCGCATCCTGGAAATCCAGCACGCCGGGGTTCGGCTCGCTGATCATCAGGTTGCGCGGCATGTAGTCGCGGTGCACCAGCACCTTCGGCTGCGCCAGGGCGCTGTCGATCAACTGGTCGCTGACGCGCTGCCAGAGCGCTTGTTGCTGGGTATCCATGTCGATACCCAGGTGGCGGCGCACGTACCACTCGGGAAACAGTTCCAACTCGCGACGCAGCAGGGCGACGTCGTAACTGGGCAGCGGTGCATCCATTGGCAACTGCTGGAAAGCCAGCAAGGCATCGATGGCGTCGGCGAATAATTGATCGGCGTTGTGCTCGTCGATCACGTCCAGGTAGGTTTTTGTGCCCAGGTCATTGAGCAAAAGAAAGCCTCGCGGCAGATCCTGCGCATAAATTTTTGGAACATTTATGCCCGACGTCGCAAGTAAATGGGCGATATCGACGAAAGGTTTGCAGTTTTCCTGGGGGGGCGGCGCGTCCATTACCACGAAAGTCCGGCCACCGCCCTCCCATCGAAAGTACCGCCTGAAACTCGCGTCGCTGCTGGCCGCGGTCAATGTGGCCGGGGGTACGACGCCCCAGTCCTGAGCGTTGAAAAGGATCGGCAACTGCTCATCCAGCCAGACTTTCAGCTGTTGTAAACGTAGATCTTGCTCGGGCATTACAAGGGTCTCCGACGGCGCTAGCCGTCAAGCGGGTCATGCTTTATTATCACGCATCTTTTTCAGACCATCGAGAGGCGTGCGGCCCACACCGCGGGCAGATGGCACGCAGGAAGCCCGGACTAATAAGATGGCATTGAAATCCCCCGCGTTTCGTAGAAAATTTCCGTTGCTGGTAACCGGCAGTCTGCTGGCCATGCAACCCTTCGCCACCTCATTCGTGGTCGCCGCGGAACAGTATGACTGCTCAGTCTCTGCTTCGGGTGCCTGGGATTGCGCGCCGAAAACCGCCGCAGCCCCTCTACCACCGCGTCCGGTGCATGACGGCGCTGCCGTCAGCTCGGCCAACAGCACGGCACAGGCCGAGGCGGGTGGCAGCACCGAGGCCGAGCCCAAGACCGCACTGGTCACCGAAGCCAAGGGCCGCGGCCTGCGTTCGCGCAGCGCCGACTACAGCCACCTGGATTGGGTGCCGCGCGACAAGCTGACCGCAGCCCAATTGGCCGAAACCGGTCCATATTGCGGCGGTGCGTACATCGAACCGACGCGTCCGGGCATGAACGACAAGACGAACAAGAGCGACGCGCCGACCTTCATCGGTGCCAAGGCCTCTCGTTACGAGCAGGAATCGCAAGTCGCGACCCTGGCCGGTGATGTCGTCATGCGCCAGGGCAGCATGCAGCTCGAATCCCAGGAAGCCAGCCTGTACCAGGCCGAGAACCGTGGCGAGCTGAACGGCAACGTGCGCCTGCGTGACAACGGTGCGCTGATCGTCGGCGACCACGCCCAGGTTCAACTGGACACCGGCGCCGCGCAGATCGACAACGCCGAATATGTGATGCACAAGTCGCGAATCCGCGGCAACGCGCTGTACGCCAAGCGTGCCGAAAACGCGATCATCCGTCTCAAGGACGGTACGTACACCACCTGCGAGCCGGACAGCAACGCCTGGCAGCTCAAGGGCAACAACATTACGTTGAACCCCGCCACCGGTTTCGGCACGGCGACCAACGCGACGTTGCGGGTCAAGAACATCCCGATCCTGTACACCCCTTACATCTATTTCCCGATCGACAATCGTCGTCAGTCCGGTTTCCTGCCGCCGAGCTTCAGCACCGGCAGCGAGACTGGCTTTACGCTGACCACGCCGTACTACTTCAACCTGGCGCCAAACTATGACGCCACGTTGTACCCGCAATACATGACCAAGCGCGGCCTGTTGATGGAAGGCGAATTCCGCTACCTCACCAAGGCCAGCGAAGGTCAGTTCGGCGGCGCATACCTGAACGACGACAACGACGAGCGCAGCAAGCAGACCGATTACGAGAAAACCCGCTATATGCTCAATTGGCAGCATAAGGGTGGGTTGGATTCGCGGTTGTCGACTCAGGTGGATTACACCCGGATCAGCGATCCTTATTACTTCCAGGATCTGAAAAGCAACCAGATTGGGGTGGAGTCTCAGGACTTCCTGAATCAGCAGGGCTCTGTGACGTATCGCGGAGATTCCTATCAGGCTCGTTTGAACCTTCAGGCCTACCAACTGGCGACGATTTCCCAGATCACGCCGTATGATCGGTTGCCGCAGATTACCTTCAATGGCGCGCTGCCTTATAACCCGGGCGGTTTGAGATTCGCCTATGAGACCGAAGCTGTAAGATTTGATCGGGATCTTGAGGACGGCACATTCACTGATAAAGATGGCATTACGACTACTCCGCGCCTAGATACCAATGTGAGGGGGCTGACCCGCGCCAACGGTACGCGCCTGAATCTGGCTCCAAGCGTTGAACTGCCACTTACTACGACCTACGGCTTCATCACGCCGAAGTTGAAATACGTTTACACCAAGTATGATCTGGACCTCGATACTTTCGGTAAGAATACGATGAACCCGGGAGAGGAATTCAAAAGCTCCCAAGATCGCGCGGTACCAATCGCCAGCATCGACAGCGGCCTGTACTTCGACCGCCACACCAACTGGTTCGGCAAAGATTACAACCAGACTCTCGAACCGCGTGCTTACTACCTCTATGTCCCGAACAAGGACCAGAGCGATATTCCGGTCTTCGACACCAGCGAATACTCGTTCAGCTACGCCTCGTTGTTCCGCGACAACCGCTTCAGCGGGTCTGACCGGATCGGTGACGAGAACAAACTGTCCCTGGGCTTGACCAGCCGCTGGATCGAAGAAAACGGTTTCGAACGTCAGCGCGTCAGCGTCGGCCAGGCGGTTTACTTCAAAGATCGTGAAGTTCAGCTTCCAGGCGTACTGGCAGCCGACCGTGCCGATGCGCAGTCCGACGTATCGCCTGTTGCCTTGGAATACGAATTCCGCTTCAACCGCGACTGGCGCGCCACTGCCGACTACAACTGGGATACCGAGGAACACAGCGCTCGCTCCGGCAGCGCGATGTTCCACTACCAACCGGAAGACAACCCCAACAAGGTGGTCAACCTCGGTTATCGCTATCGCAACGACCAGGTGGTCTACAACCAGTTGACCGGCAAGTGGCAGTTCGGTGGTGACTACAGCGTTCCATCCGACACCCAGAACTATGTGAAGGATTACTACAAAATCCAACAACACGACTTCTCGATGATGTGGCCGATCATTCCGCAGTGGAACCTGATCACCCGCTGGCAGTATGACTATGCCCGCAACCGCACCCTGGAAGCTTTTGGTGGTTTCGAATACGACAACTGCTGCTGGAAATTGCGTGTCATCAACCGTTACTGGGTTTCCAACGACGAATATACCCAGCTCGCCCCGCTTAACGAAAAGGGTGACCACGGGCTCTTCTTCCAGATCGTCCTCAAAGGACTCGGCGGCCTGACCGGCGCCAAGGTAGAGAGCTTCCTCGACAAAGGCATTCAAGGTTATCGTGAACGTGAAGATCAAGCTTTCTGATTGTCTGCGCCCGCTCATACTGGGCGCGCTGTTCCTGGGGACCGTCTCGGCACACGCGGCGGTCCAGCAGTTGGACAAAGTGGTGGCCATTGTCGATAACGACGTGATCATGCAGAGCCAACTCGACCAACGGGTCAAGGAAGTTCAGCAGACCATCGCCAAGCGTGGCGGCGGTGTGCCACCTACCAGCGTGCTGGACCAGCAGGTGCTGGAACGCCTGATCGTCGAGAACCTGCAATTGCAGATCGGCGAACGCTCCGGCATCCGTATCTCGGACGAAGAGTTGAACCAGGCAGTGGGCACTATTGCCCAGCGCAACAACATGAGCATTGACCAGTTCCGCGCGGCGCTGGCTCACGATGGTTTGTCCTACGAGGACGCCCGTGACCAGATCCGCCGTGAAATGATCATCAGCCGTGTACGTCAGCGCCGCGTCGCTGAGCGCGTCCAGGTTTCGGAGCAGGAAGTGAAGAACTTCCTGGCATCGGACTTGGGCAAGATGCAGCTTTCCGAAGAGCTGCACCTGGCCAATATCCTGATTCCGACCCCGGACAGCGCCAACTCCGAACAACTCAATGCGGCAGCTGCCAAAACCAAGGCGATTTATGATCGCCTCAAGGCCGGTGCCGATTTCGCGCAAATGGCGATCGCCCAGTCCGGCAGTGACAACGCCCTTGAAGGCGGTGATATGGGCTGGCGTAAAGCCGCTCAATTGCCACCTCCGTTCGATCGTGAACTGAGCGCCATGGAAGTGGGCGGCATTACTCAGCCAGCTCGCACGCCCGGCGGTTTCATCATCCTCAAGTTGCTCGAGCGCCGTGGCGGCCAGACGTCGTTGAAAGACGAAGTGCATGTTCGCCACATCCTGGTCAAGCCAAGCGAAATCCGTAGCGAAGCGCAAACCAAGGAGCTGGCCGAGAAGATCTACGACCGTATCCAGAACGGTGAAGACTTCGCCACCCTGGCCAAGAGCTTCTCGGAAGATCCGGGTTCTGCCCTCAACGGCGGCGACCTGAACTGGATCGATCCGAAAGCCTTGGTACCAGAGTTCCAGCAGGTGATGGCCGATACTCCGCAAGGTGTGTTGTCCAAGCCGTTCAAGACGCAATACGGCTGGCATGTCCTGGAAGTCCTTGGCCGTCGTGCCACCGACAACACCAGCCAGGCTCGCGAGCAACAGGCTCTGAACGTGCTGCGTAACCGCAAATACGACGAAGAGCTGCAAACCTGGTTGCGTCAGATCCGTGACGAAGCCTATGTGGAAATCAAGCTGCCAGGCGCCGGACCAACAGGCACCGACCAGGCAGCCCAGTGAAACCAAAGCGTTTCGCGGTGACTCCCGGCGAGCCCGCCGGCATCGGTCCAGACCTGTGCCTGCTGCTCGCCTCGCAACCTCAGCCACACCCCCTGATTGCCATTACCAGCCGTGGCCTGCTCGTTGAGCGGGCCGCGCTGCTGGGTGTGGCTGTCACCCTGTTGGATGCGTCACCGGGCAATTGGCCTGACGCGCCCGCGCCCGCCGGCAGCCTGTACGTGTGGGACACCCCGCTGCAGGCCAAGGTCGTAGCGGGTCGCCTGGACAAGGCTAATGCGGCATTTGTGTTACAGACCCTGACTCGCGCCGGGCAAGGCTGCCTCGACGGCGACTTCGCCGGCATGATCACCGCGCCGGTGCACAAGGGCGTGATCAACGAGTCCGGCATCGCGTTTTCCGGACACACCGAGTTTCTCGCCGAGCTGACTCACACCGCGCAGGTGGTAATGATGCTGGCCACGGGCGGCCTGCGTGTGGCGCTGGTGACTACACACCTGCCCTTGCGCGAGGTGGCCGACGCCATCACCGCCGAGCGTATAGAGCGCGTGACACGCATCCTGCACGCCGACCTGCGCCACAAATTCGGCATTGCCCAACCGCGTATCCTGGTCTGCGGGCTCAACCCTCATGCCGGAGAAGGTGGCCACTTGGGCCATGAAGAAATCGACATCATCGAACCCACCCTGGAGCGTCTGCGCCAAGAAGGCATGGACCTGCGCGGCCCGCTGCCCGCAGACACTCTGTTTACCCCCAAATATCTGGAGCACTGCGATGCAGTGCTGGCGATGTACCATGACCAGGGGCTGCCGGTGCTGAAATACAAAGGCTTCGGCGCCGCCGTCAACGTGACCCTGGGCCTGCCGATCATTCGTACCTCCGTCGACCATGGCACCGCCCTGGACCTGGCGGGCAGCGGCAAGATCGATACCGGCAGCCTGCACGTGGCCCTGGAAACCGCCTACCGGATGGCCGAGACCCGTATATGACCGAGCATTACCAACACCGGGCGCGTAAGCGCTTCGGGCAAAACTTCCTGCACGACGCTGGCGTGATCGACCGAATCCTGCGCTCTATTCATGCCAAGCCGGAAGATCGCCTGCTGGAAATCGGCCCGGGCCAGGGAGCATTGACCCAAGGCCTGCTGGCCAGCGGTGGGCAGCTGGACGTGGTGGAACTGGACAAAGACCTGATCCCGATCCTCAATCAGCAGTTCGCCGGTAAGCCCAACTTCAACCTGCATCAAGGCGATGCACTGAAGTTCGACTTCAATACCCTTAACGCCGCGCCCAACAGCCTGCGCGTGGTGGGTAACCTGCCGTACAACATTTCCACGCCGCTGATTTTCCACCTGCTGAATAACGCCGGGATCATCCGCGACATGCACTTCATGCTGCAAAAAGAAGTGGTGGAACGCCTGGCTGCCGGCCCTGGCGGCGGTGATTGGGGCCGCCTGTCGATCATGGTTCAATACCACTGCCGCGTCGAACATCTGTTCAACGTCGGCCCGGGGGCCTTCAATCCGCCGCCGAAGGTCGATTCGGCCATCGTACGCCTGGTTCCCCACGCAGTGCTGCCACACCCGGCCAAGGATCACAAACTGCTTGAGCGCGTCGTACGCGAGGCGTTCAACCAGCGGCGCAAAACCCTGCGCAATACGCTCAAGGCGCTGTTGAGCAACGCCGAGATCGAAGCCGCCGGCGTCGACGGCAGCCTGCGACCCGAACAACTGGATCTGGCCGCGTTCGTGCGCCTGGCTGACCAGTTGGCCGTCCAGCCTGCGCCAGCCGCGGACTGAGCCTGCCGTGCACCAGGCCGGACAGCATGTCTGGCCTAGTACACACTTCTTGGCCTAGACTGATCCGCATCTGCTGTCTTCCGCTTTTGCTTTTAAGGCCTCTTGCATGTCCGATCCTCGCTACCAGATCGACGTCAGCGTCGTCACCCGCTTCCTGGCGGAACAATCGCAACCTGAACAAAACCGCTTCGCCTTTGCCTACACCATCACGGTGAAAAACAATGGGCTGGTGCCGGCCAAACTGCTCTCACGCCACTGGGTGATCACCGACGGTGACGGCCAGGTCGAAGAAGTCCGTGGCGCCGGCGTCGTCGGCCAGCAGCCACTGATCGACAGCGGCGCCAGCCACACCTACAGCAGCGGCACGGTGATGACCTCCAAGGTCGGCACCATGCAGGGCTCATATCAGATGAAAGCCACCGATGGCCATGTGTTCGATGCCATGATCAAGCCTTTTCGGCTCGCCGTGCCAGGAGCCCTGCACTGATGGCGACATATGCGGTCGGGGATTTGCAAGGCTGCCTGGAGCCCCTCAAGTGCCTGCTGGAACGGGTAGCCTTCGACCCGGCGCAGGATCGCCTGTGGCTGGTGGGCGACCTGGTCAATCGTGGCCCCGCGTCACTCCAGACCCTGCGCTACTTATATAGCCTGCGCAATTCGTTGGTCTGTGTTCTGGGCAATCATGACCTGCACCTGCTGGCCGCCGCGAATAACATCGAACGCCTGAAAAAGGGCGATACCCTGCGGGAAATTCTCGACGCACCGGACCGCGCCGAGCTGCTCGACTGGCTACGTCGGCAAAAACTCATGCATTACGATGAAAGCCGCAATATCGCGCTGGTCCATGCAGGTATTGCGCCGCAATGGACACTGAAGAAAGCCCTCAAGTGTGCCGCCGAAGTTGAATGCGCCCTCGCCGATGACAGCCTGTACACCGCCTACCTCGACGGTATGTACGGTAACGAGCCGGTCAAGTGGGATAACGATCTCACCGGTGTCGCTCGCCTGCGGGTCATTACCAATTACTTCACCCGCATGCGCTTCTGCACCGCCGAAGGAAAACTTGATCTCAAGAGCAAGGAAGGCGCCGACACCGCCCTGCCCGGCTATAAACCCTGGTTCGCCCACAAGGAACGCAAGACCCGCGACACGAAGATCATCTTCGGTCACTGGGCGGCCCTGGAAGGCCACTGCGATGAACCCGGCGTATTCGCCCTCGACACCGGCTGCGTGTGGGGTGGCGCCATGACCTTGATGAATATCGACACCGGCGAGCGCCACCGCTGCCAGTGCCCACCCCCTCTTGCCGTTACACAGCCGGCCGCCGCCAAGCGCTAGACACCGCTTGCCGCCCGCCCAAGGAGCCCGCCATGAGCGAATTCAAACGTATCCCTCCCGAACAAGCCCAGGCCCTGCGCGAACAAGGCGCAGTGGTGGTCGATATCCGCGATCAGCCTACTTACGCCGCTGCCCACATCACTGGTGCCCAGCACCTGGACAACGTCAACATCGCCGATTTCATTCGCGCCGCCGACCTTGACGCACCGCTGATCGTGGCCTGCTACCACGGCAACTCGAGCCAGAGCGCAGCCGCCTATCTGGTCAGCCAGGGCTTCTCGGACGTCTACAGCCTGGATGGCGGATTTGAGCTATGGCGTGCGACCTTTCCTGCAGAAATCGCATCAGGCGACTCGCAATAATTTTTTTCACACCCCGCCACCCCGCGTGTCACTTGGGCTCGCGCCGTTTCTGACGAACGGCGCGGGCAAACTAATTACGTCTCGCACCTTGACCTCTCCGATTCCGAACTATCCTTAAGCGCAGGCCATCCGAATCAGGGGAGAGCCGGTACACCGGCGTGCGGGTCATCGGTAGCGTTTCAGGGTGTTCTGGGGGGAAAACAACCATTGGCGATCGTCAATGGTTGCCAGCATCAACTGATTGATCCGGCGTCGGCTCCACGTATCGAGCGAGGTGACGACGTCATGAGTATTTTTAGCCACTTCCAACAACGCTTCGCGTCCACACAGCAGGAAGAACTCACGCTTCAGGAGTATCTCGACCTGTGCAAACAGGACCGAAGCGCCTACGCATCCGCTGCCGAACGCCTGCTGCTGGCGATCGGCGAGCCGGAGCTGGTAGACACCTCGAATAATTCGCGCCTGTCACGAATATTCTCCAACAAGGTGATCCGCCGCTATCCGGCCTTTGAAGACTTCCACGGCATGGAAGAATGCATCGACCAGATCGTTTCCTACTTCCGCCATGCCGCCCAAGGCCTGGAAGAGAAGAAACAGATCCTCTACCTGCTCGGCCCCGTCGGCGGCGGTAAGTCGTCCCTGGCCGAAAAACTCAAACAGTTGATCGAGAAGGTGCCCTTCTACGCTATCAAGGGCTCACCCGTTTTCGAGTCGCCCCTGGGCCTGTTCAACGCCACGGAAGACGGCGCGATTCTCGAAGAGGACTTCGGCATTCCACGGCGCTACCTCAACACCATCATGTCGCCCTGGGCTACCAAGCGCCTGGCGGAGTTTGGCGGTGATATCAGTCAGTTCCGCGTGGTGAAACTCTACCCGTCGATCCTCAACCAGATCGGCGTGGCCAAGACCGAACCCGGCGACGAGAACAATCAGGATATTTCGGCGCTGGTCGGTAAAGTCGATATCCGCAAACTCGAAGAATTCCCGCAGAACGACGCCGACGCCTACAGTTACTCGGGCGCATTGTGCCGGGCCAACCAAGGCCTGATGGAGTTCGTGGAAATGTTCAAGGCACCGATCAAGGTGCTGCACCCACTGCTGACCGCCACTCAGGAAGGCAACTACAACAGCACCGAAGGCCTGGGAGCGATTCCGTTCACCGGGATCCTGCTGGCCCACTCCAACGAATCGGAATGGCACACCTTCCGCAACAACAAGAACAACGAGGCGTTCATCGATCGGATCTACATCGTCAAGGTACCGTACTGCCTGCGGGTCAGTGATGAAATCAAGATCTATGACAAATTGCTGTTCAACAGCTCCCTGTCCAAGGCCCATTGCGCGCCCGACACCTTGAAAATGCTCGCTCAATTCACCGTGCTGTCGCGCTTGAAAGAACCGGAAAACTCGAATATCTACTCCAAGATGCGCGTGTACGACGGCGAAAACCTCAAGGACACCGACCCCAAGGCCAAGTCGATTCAGGAATATCGCGACTCCGCCGGCGTGGACGAGGGCATGAACGGCCTGTCGACGCGTTTTGCGTTCAAGATCCTGTCCAAAGTGTTCAACTTCGACCCCCACGAAATTGCCGCCAACCCGGTGCACCTGCTTTATGTGCTGGAGCAGCAGATCGAACAGGAACAGTTCCAGGCCGAGACCCGCGAGCGTTACCTGCGATTCCTCAAGGAATACCTGGCACCGCGCTATATCGAGTTTATCGGCAAGGAAATCCAAACCGCGTACCTGGAGTCTTACAGCGAATACGGCCAGAACATCTTCGACCGCTACGTGCTGTATGCAGATTTCTGGATTCAGGACCAGGAATACCGCGACCCGGAAACCGGCGAGATTCTCAACCGCGTAGCCCTCAACGAGGAACTGGAAAAAATCGAGAAACCGGCAGGTATCAGTAATCCGAAGGATTTCCGCAACGAAATCGTCAACTTCGTGTTGCGTGCCCGCGCCAACAATAACGGCAAGAATCCGACCTGGCTCAGCTACGAAAAGCTGCGGGTGGTGATCGAGAAAAAAATGTTCTCCAACACCGAGGATCTGCTGCCGGTTATCAGCTTCAACGCCAAGGCCAGCAAGGAGGACCAGCAAAAACACAACGACTTCGTTACTCGAATGGTCGAGCGTGGCTACACCGACAAACAGGTACGCCTTCTTTCGGAATGGTACCTGCGGGTTCGGAAATCGCAGTGAGAGAAGCAGCTGTAAGCTTCTAGCGACAAGCGGCAAGGGAAAAGCGACAGAGCCCGTCAGCGGGTTCTGCCTTGCGGCTTGAAGCTCACGACTTGAAGCTCCCCGGAGGGGCCCCATGAGCTATGTGATCGACCGACGCCTCAATGGCAAGAACAAGAGCACGGTAAACCGCCAGCGTTTCCTGCGGCGTTACCGTGACCACATCAAAAAGGCGGTGGAAGAGGCCGTCAGCCGCCGCTCCATCACCGACATGGAGCATGGCGAACAAATCAGCATTCCCGGACGCGACATCGACGAGCCGGTGCTGCACCACGGCCGGGGCGGCAAACAGACCGTCGTGCATCCCGGCAACAAGGAGTTCACCACAGGCGAGCATATCCAGCGCCCTCCAAGTGGGGGTGGCGGCAAGGGGCCGGGCAAGGCCGGTAATTCCGGCGAGGGCATGGATGAGTTTGTGTTCCAGATCACCCAGGAAGAATTCCTCGAATTCATGTTCGAGGACCTGGAGTTGCCCAATCTGGTTAAACGCAATCTCACGGGCACCGACACCTTCAAGACGGTGCGCGCCGGCATCAGCAACGAAGGCAACCCTTCGCGGATCAATATCATCCGAACCCTGCGCTCGGCCCACGCCCGGCGTATTGCCCTATCGGGCAGCAGCCGCGCCAAGCTCAAACAGGCCAAGGAAGAGTTGGCGCGGTTAAAGCGCGAAGAACCGGATAACTTCGGCGATATCCAGGAAATCGAGACGGAAATCGAAAAACTCAGCGCGCGGATTCGCCGCGTGCCGTTCCTCGATACCTTCGACCTGAAATACAACCTGCTGGTCAAGCAACCCAACCCCAGCTCAAAGGCAGTGATGTTCTGCCTGATGGATGTGTCCGGATCCATGACCCAGGCCACCAAAGACATCGCCAAACGCTTCTTTATCCTGCTGTACCTGTTCCTCAAGCGTAATTACGACAAGATCGACGTAGTTTTCATCCGTCACCACACCAGCGCACGGGAGGTGGACGAAGAGGAGTTTTTCTACTCGCGCGAAACCGGCGGCACCATCGTCTCCAGTGCATTGAAACTGATGCAGGAGATCATGGCTGAACGTTACCCCGCCAACGAATGGAACATCTACGCAGCCCAAGCCTCCGACGGCGACAACTGGAACGACGATTCGCCGATCTGCCGCGACATTTTGATCAACCAGATCATGCCGTTCGTGCAGTACTACACCTATGTCGAAATCACCCCTCGGGAGCACCAGGCCCTGTGGTTCGAATACGAGCGTATCGGCGAAGCCTTCGCCGACACGTTCGCCCAGCAACAACTGGTCTCGGCCGGCGATATCTATCCGGTCTTCCGTGAACTCTTCCAGCGCAGGTTAGTGACATGACCGCCAAAAAAGAGACTAAGCGCCAACCCATTTCCACCGGGTCCGAATGGACCTTCGAACTGATCCAGGCCTATGACCGGGAAATCAGCCGTATCGCGGCGGGTTATGCCCTGGACACTTACCCCAACCAGATTGAGGTAATCACCGCCGAGCAGATGATGGACGCCTATGCCTCGGTCGGCATGCCCCTGGGCTATCACCATTGGTCCTACGGCAAGCACTTCCTTAGCACCGAAAAGTCCTACAGCCGCGGCCAGATGGGCCTGGCTTACGAAATCGTGATCAACTCAGACCCGTGCATTGCTTACCTGATGGAGGAAAACACCATCTGCATGCAGGCACTGGTGGTCGCCCACGCCTGCTATGGGCATAACAGCTTTTTCAAAGGCAATTACCTGTTCCGCACCTGGACCGACGCCAGTTCGATCATTGATTACCTGGTGTTCGCCAAGCAGTACATCATGCAATGCGAAGAGCGCCATGGCATCGACGCGGTGGAAGACCTGCTCGACTCCTGCCACGCGCTGATGAATTACGGGGTCGACCGCTACAAACGCCCTTACCCGATTTCCGCCGAAGAAGAACGCCTGCGTCAGAAAGAGCGCGAAGAACACCTGCAGAAACAGATTAACGACCTGTGGCGCACCATCCCCAAGCGCGCCGGTAAAAACAACGACAAGGATAATGCACGCTTCCCCGCCGAACCTCAGGAAAACATTCTGTATTTTCTGGAAAAGCACGCTCCGCTGCTGGAGCCGTGGCAGCGCGAGATTGTGCGAATCGTGCGCAAAATTGCCCAGTATTTTTACCCGCAGCGCCAGACCCAGGTGATGAACGAGGGGTGGGCCACCTTCTGGCACTACACCCTGATGAACGACTTGTACGACGAAGGCCTGGTCACCGACGGCTTCATGATGGAGTTCCTAACGTCCCACACCAGCGTCGTGTTCCAGCCAGGTTTCGACAGCCCGTATTACAACGGTATAAACCCCTACGCCCTGGGGTTTGCGATGTACCGCGATATCCGGCGCATGTGCGAAAACCCCACCGAGGAGGACCGCCGTTGGTTCCCGGAAATCGCTGGCAGCGACTGGCTGTCCACCATCAAGTTCGCCATGAGCAGCTTCAAGGACGAGAGCTTCATCCTGCAGTACCTGTCGCCCAAGGTGATCCGTGACCTGAAGTTGTTCAGCATTCTCGATGACGACCTCAAGGACGACCTGGTGGTACCGGCCATCCATGATGAACCGGGCTATCGCATTATTCGCGAGACGCTGGCCGCGCAATACAACCTGGGCAATCGCGAACCCAACGTGCAGATCTACAGCATCGATGTGCGCGGCGACCGCTCGCTGACCCTGCGTCATCAGCAACATGATCGCAAACCCCTGGGGGACTCCACCGAGGAAGTGCTCAAGCACCTGCATCGCCTGTGGGGCTTCGATATTCACTTGGAAACCCTGCAGGGCGATCAGGTGATGAAGACTCATCATGTTCCGCCGCGCAGCGACCACAACGATAATGACTACGGTTGCCTGGACATGGCCGTCGTCCATCTGTGAAACAGCAAAGCCTCCATTGGCCAGGGACAGGCGTTATCCTGTGCCGCTAATGGAGGCTTTTTCATGAAAATCTATAAAGTTGGTGGCGCGGTGCGCGACCGCTTGCTGGGCATCGACGTTACTGACATCGACCGCGTCGTTGTCGGCGCGACCACTGAAGAAATGCTCGCCAAGGGTTTCAAGCCGGTCGGGGCTGATTTCCCGGTGTTCCTGGACCCGAAAAACGGCGATGAGTACGCCCTCGCCCGCACCGAACGCAAGAGCGGCAAGGGCTACGGCGGCTTTGTATTCCATGCAAGCCCAGACGTTACGCTGGAGGAAGACCTGATTCGGCGCGACCTGACTATCAATGCCATGGCGCAAGACGATGACGGCAACCTGACCGACCCCTATCACGGCCAACAAGACCTGCAAGCCCGCATACTGCGGCATGTATCCCCGGCGTTTGCCGAAGATCCGTTACGCGTACTCAGAGTCGCGCGTTTTGCCGCGCGTTATGCACACCTGGGTTTCACAGTGGCGCCGGAAACCCTCGAGTTGATGCGCCAACTCAGCGAATCCGGCGAACTGGAGGCCCTGACGCCCGAACGCAGTTGGAAAGAAATCTCTCGCGCACTGATGGAAGATCAACCTCAGGTATTTATTCAGGTGTTACGCGACTGCAATGCGTTGAAAACCCTGATGCCAGAAATCAATGCGCTGTTCGGCGTGCCGCAACCCGTGGCACACCACCCTGAAATCGATACGGGCGTGCACACCCTAAGCGTGCTGGAACAGGCCGCCGTGCATCGGCAACCGCTGACCGTACGCTGGGCTTGCCTGCTGCACGACCTGGGTAAAGGCCTGACGCCTGTGGATAAGTTGCCGCAGCATATTGCCCATGAACACAGGGGTTTGAAGCTGATCAAGGCGGTCAATGAGCGCTTCAAAGTGCCAAGGGACTGCCAGGAACTGGCGCTGCTGGTCGGCCAGTATCACACCCACGGCCATCGCGCATTGGAGCTGAAGGCCTCGACGCTGCTGGAGTTGTTGCAGAGTTTTGACGTGTATCGCCGGCCGCAGCGCTTCGAGGAGTTCGTGGTTGCCTGTGAAATGGACGCGCGTGGCCGCAAAGGCCTGGAGCAGCGCAGTTATCCACAAGCCGATTATTTGCGCGGTGCAGCGCAGGCAGCACGCGGCGTGGCCGTAGCGCCGCTGCTGGAGAAAGGTTTCAAAGGTCCGGAACTGGGCGAAGCGCTCAAGCGGGAAAGGCTCAAGGCACTCAAGGCCTACAAGGAAAAGTGCGCGTTATAACAACCCACTCGGCGTGAGCTGCTGGCCCTGCCATTCGAACGCGACGGGGGCCAGCACCTGATCAATGTGCGCATCGCGCCATAAGTGGGCCATTGTCTTGCCCGCCTCAGGGTGCATGCGATCCGGCGCCATCAACGACAACGGCCATAACACAAAGGCGTTTTTCAGGATCTCTGCCCGTGGCAGCACCAAACCGTCAAAGTTACCCACCAGCTCGCCATACAGCAGCACATCGATATCCAGCGGCAAGCCTTTGCGGTCCGGTGCATAGCGGCCGTTATCCGCCTCGATCAACTTCAACCGACGATCCAGTTCCATCAACGCCAGATCGGTATACGCCGACACCACCAAATTGAAGAACGGCCCGCTCTTGATGCCGACCGGCTGACTCTCGAACACCGCCGAACAGCGTATGTCCACCAGCAAACCCGCCAGCGCGTCCAACCCCGCGCGCAAGTGGCGCTCACGCTCGATGTTGCTGCCAAGACCAAGGTAAACCTGAGTTAGCGACATCCGCGCTCGATCTCCACACCGACACCCTTGGCGGCCGGCACGGCGCCGGGCTTGGTCAATTTGAGGCGCAGCCAGGGAATGTTGAACTCGCGCATCAGCACTTCAGCCAGGCGCTCGGCAAACGTTTCCACCAACTGGTATTGGGATTGCTCGGCGAACGCCTGGACGCGCGCAGACACGCTCGCGTAGTCCAGCGCCAGGGTCAGGTCGTCGCCGGCCGCGGCCGGGCGGTTATCCCAGGCGAAGCTCAGGTCCAGACGCAGGCATTGTCGGATCCCGCGCTCCCAGTCGTAGGCCCCGATCACGGTGTCGACTTCCAGGCCTTCGATAAACACTCTGTCCAAGCACTCTTCTCCGCAGCACGACAAGGGCGCGATGCCCCGTTAGAATCAGGGCGTCCTCGCCCGGAATAGTTAGCATGTTTTGGTCACTGGCGATTCTCGCCTACCTGCTCGGCTCGCTGTCCTTCGCCATTTTGCTCAGCCGCCTGACGGGTAACCCCGATCCGCGAATGGGTGGCTCCGGCAATGCCGGCGCTACCAATATGCTGCGCCTGGCCGGCAAGAAGCTCGCCGTACTGACGTTGCTGGGCGACGTCTGCAAAGGCTTGTTACCCGTGCTGATCGCCAGCCTCGCCGGCCTCACCCTGCAACAGCAGGCCTGGGTGGGCGTATGCGCCGTCCTCGGCCATCTGTTTCCATTGTACTTTCGCTTTCGCGGCGGCAAAGGCGTCGCCACGGCGGCCGGCATGCTGCTGGGGATCTACCCACCCGCCGCGCTGCTGGCCGTACTGGCCTGGCTGCTGACGTTTTACTTGACCCGCACCAGCTCGCTGGCCGCGCTGATCGCCACGCCCCTGACCCTGCCACTGCTGGCCTGGCAGGAGCCGGCGGCGCTGTTACCCATGAGCGTGCTGACGCTGCTGATCGTCTGGCGCCATCGCGGCAATCTACGCGACCTGTTTGCCGGGCGCGAACGGCATTTTTAAATACCGACGCACCTCGTGTCCTACAACGGCGACAGCTGCTCCATCGGCCAACGCGCCTGCACGCTGATCGCCAGGCTTTCATGCTGCCCCGCCTGTAACCGCTGACAACCGGCGTAGGCGATCATCGCGCCGTTATCCGTGCAGAATTCAGGTCGGGCATAGAACACATCGCCGTTCATATCGCCGAGCATTTTCTCCAGGGAACTGCGCAACGCCTTGTTGGCGCTGACGCCGCCGGCGATCACCAGACGCTTCATGCCCGCTTGCTTGAGGGCGCGCTTGCACTTGATGGTCAAAGTCTCCACCACGGCCTGCTGGAACGCCAGTGCGATGTCGCAACGGACTTGCTCGCTGTCGTCCCCGGCGCCGAGGCTTTGCTGCCAGGTGTTGAGTGCGGAGGTTTTCAGGCCGCTGAAGCTGAACATCAGGCCTGGGCGATCGCACATCGGGCGCGGGAAGGTGTAGCGGCCGGCGACGCCCTTTTCGGCGAGGCGTGCGATCTCCGGACCGCCGGGGTAATTGAGGCCCATCATCTTGGCAGTCTTGTCAAAGGCTTCGCCGGCCGCGTCATCCAGGGACTCGCCGAGCAGCGTGTATTGGCCGATGCCATCCACCTGAACCAGCTGCGTATGCCCGCCCGACACCAACAAAGCGACGAACGGGAACTGTGGCGGTGTTTTTTCCAACATGGGTGCCAGTAAATGACCTTCCATATGGTGCACACCGAGTGCCGGAATGCCCCAGGCGAATGCCAGCGCCTGGGCGCAAGAGGCCCCAACCAGCAGGGCTCCGACCAATCCGGGGCCGGCCGTGTAGGCAATCGCATCGATCTCGGTGGGCACGCAACCGGCCTCATCCAGCACCTGGCGAATCAACGGCAGCATGCGCTTGACGTGATCACGGCTGGCGAGCTCCGGCACCACGCCGCCATAGGCGCGGTGCAAGTCGATCTGACTGAACAGTGCATCGGCCAGAAGCCCGCGTTCACTGTCGTAAAGGGCGACGCCGGTTTCGTCGCAGGAGGTTTCAAGTCCCAGTACTAGCATGGGTTTGCGCCTTGTAGAGGCTGAATTCGAAGGCGCGCATAATAGTCGCCGCTCCACCTCCCGACTAGCGGTTTTCGATCAGAGGCTTTGCATTCCAGGCAATGAGGGGTTAACATCCGCAACCCTTAAAAACCGACGACCTCAGCCGTGAATTGTTTGCGACGAGAACGTTGATCCCGGTAATGAAAGAAGGTAGCTCTGGATGCCAGCCGTCAAAGTTAAAGAGAACGAACCCTTCGACGTAGCTCTGCGTCGTTTCAAGCGCTCCTGCGAAAAAGCCGGTGTACTGGCTGAAGTTCGTAGCCGCGAATTTTACGAGAAGCCAACTTCTGAGCGTAAGCGTAAGGCAGCAGCCGCTGTTAAGCGTCACGCCAAGAAAGTTCAGCGCGAACAGCGCCGCGCCGTTCGTCTGTACTAATACACAGACGATCGTAGCAAGCTTCTGCCAAGCCCGGCCCTCAGCCGGGCTAATGGCATTTGCGGATATCGCTTGATGCTTCATCGTCGACGCCGCACACGCGACCGAGACACTGCTTCACACGTCAGGACTGGCTCTTCTGCCAGCGGTGCGCGTCTCTTCTGACGAGCCTTACAAGGCTACTGACGAGCACACTTATTTTATAAACAGGCGATCAACTGCGTCGGCTGTGCCCACCACCGAGCTTCCGAGGCCTGCCATGGGTCAAGACCGGATGCCTGGGCAACATTTCAAGCCGAAGACTGATAGACACTAACGTCAGCGAATGTCCGGCAGATACACTTCCTGACAGTCCAAACAGATAATTGATGATCAAGCCCGCATGACGTGCGCTTGAATACTTCATGGGCCCTCATTTACACGCAGTGATGACGAGAACGCCATGGCCGGGCTGATTCCCCAGAGCTTTATTGACGACCTTCTGAACCGCACCGACATCGTCGATGTGGTCAGCTCGCGCCTGCAAATGAAGAAGGCGGGCAAGAACTACACCGCCTGCTGCCCGTTCCACAAAGAAAAGACCCCCTCGTTCAGCGTCAGCCCCGACAAGCAGTTCTATTACTGCTTTGGCTGCGGCGCAGGCGGTAATGCCCTTGGCTTTATCATGGACCACGACAACCTGGACTTCCCCCAGGCCGTCGAGGAACTGGCCAAAGCCGCCGGTATGGAAATCCCCCGCGAAGAAAGCGGCCGTTCGCACAAACCACGACAACCCACCGACTCGCCGCTGTACCCGTTGCTGACGGCCGCTGCCGACTTTTATCGTCAAGCGCTTAAAAGCCATCCGCAGCGCAAAGCGGCCGTCGAGTACCTCAAGGGGCGCGGCCTCACGGGTGAAATCGCCCGCGACTTCGGCCTTGGCTTTGCACCGCCGGGCTGGGATAACCTGTACAAACACTTGAGCAGCGACACCCTGCAACAGAAAGCCATGATCGATGCTGGCCTATTGGTGGAAAACGCCGAGACCGGCAAGCGCTATGACCGCTTCCGCGACCGCGTGATGTTTCCGATCCGCGACAGTCGCGGCCGCATCATCGCCTTTGGTGGCCGCGTGCTGGGTGACGACAAGCCTAAATACCTGAACTCCCCGGAAACCCCGGTATTCCACAAGGGCCAGGAACTTTACGGGCTGTTCGAAGCGCGCAAGAACAACCGCAACCTTGACGAAATCATCGTGGTTGAAGGCTACATGGACGTGATAGCCCTCGCTCAGCAAGGCTTGCGCAACGCCGTCGCTACCTTGGGTACCGCCACCAGCGAAGAGCACATGAAGCGCCTGTTTCGCGTGGTGCCCAGCGTCCTGTTCTGCTTCGATGGCGACCAGGCCGGCCGTAACGCCGCGTGGCGAGCGCTTGAGGCCACGCTGTCGAGCCTGCAGGACGGGCGTCGCGCGCGCTTCCTGTTCCTTCCCGAAGGCGAGGATCCGGACACCCTGGTGCGCTCAGAAGGCACCGACGCCTTCCGTGCACGAATCAACCAGCACGCGCAGCCGCTGGCGGATTATTTTTTCCAGCAACTGACCGAAGAAGCCGACCCACGCTCCCTTGAAGGCAAGGCCCACATGGCGACCCTCGCGGCGCCGCTGATCGACAAGGTGCCCGGCGCCAACCTGCGCACGCTGATGCGTCAGCGCCTGCTGGAAATTACCGGTTTGAGCGGCGAGGCCGTGAGTCAGCTGGTGCAGAGCGCGCCACAGGACGCCCCGCCCGCCTACGACCCAGGCATGGACTACGACGCCATGCCGGACTATGCCGATTTTCATCCACAGCAAGACGCCTATGCGCCCCAGCAGGAGTGGACGGCGAAGAAGCCCGGCGCCGGCGGCAAGAAATGGGACAACAAAAAACCCTGGAGCAAGAACGGCAAGCGTGGCGATCGAGATGAAGCCTATGCCCCGCGCACACCGGTCGCGGTGGAAGCGCCTACGCTGATTGCACTGCGCACGCTTATTCATCACCCGCAACTGGCGGGCAAGGTTGACAGTGCCGAGCACTTTGCCAACGAGAGCAACACTTACGCGCAGGTACTGATCGCTTTGATCGAGGCGGTGCAGAAAAACCCCAGGCTAAACTCCATTCAGCTGATGGCAAGATGGCATGGCACCGAACAGGGTCGATTATTGAAGGCACTCGCGGAAAAGGAGTGGCTGATTGACGGCGAAAACCTTGAACAACAGTTTTTAGACACCATTACTAGGTTATCCGCGGGCCAGCACACGCAGACCCTCGACGAACTTATCAAGAGAGCAAGGCAGCCTGGATTATCGGCTGAAGAGCAGATTCAGATAGCAAAACAGATGCGCGACCTCTTAAAACAGAATGTTTCCGCATCAAACCCGACCTCAGCTGGCGTGTGAGGTCATAGCTCGGGTATAATCCTCGGCTTGTTTTTTGCCCGCCAAGACCTTCAGTGGATAGGGTGTTATGTCCGGAAAAGCGCAACAGCAGTCTCGTATCAAAGAGTTGATTCTTCTTGGTCGTGAGCAGGGTTACCTGACTTACGCGGAGGTCAACGACCACCTGCCTGAGGATATTTCAGATCCAGAGCAGGTGGAAGACATCATCCGCATGATTAACGACATGGGGATCAACGTATTCGAAACTGCGCCAGATAAGGATTCCCTTATGCTGGCCGACGCCGATACCGACGAAGCCGCCGCTGAAGAAGCTGCCGCCGCGTTGGCTGCGGTGGAGACCGATATCGGTCGCACGACGGACCCTGTGCGCATGTATATGCGTGAAATGGGCACCGTCGAGCTGCTGACACGCGAAGGCGAAATCGAAATCGCCAAGCGTATCGAAGAGGGCATCCGCGAAGTGATGGGCGCAATTGCGCACTTCCCCGGCACGGTTGACCACATTCTCTCCGAGTACACCCGCGTAACCACCGAAGGTGGCCGCCTCTCCGACGTCCTGAGCGGTTATATCGACCCGGACGACGGCATTGCGCCGCCAGCTGCCGAAGTTCCGCCGCCTGTCGACGCCAAGGCCGCCAAGGCGGACGACGACACCGACGACGACGAGGCTGAAGCCAGCAGCGACGACGAAGAAGAAGTCGAAAGCGGTCCGGACCCGGTGATCGCGGCTCAGCGTTTCGGTGCGGTTTCCGATCAAATGGAAATCACCCGCAAGGCCTTGAAAAAGCACGGTCGCGCCAATAAGCAGGCTATCGCCGAGCTGCTGGCATTGGCTGAGCTGTTCATGCCCATCAAGCTGGTGCCTAAGCAATTCGAAGGCCTGGTTGAGCGCGTTCGCAGCGCCCTTGAGCGCTTGCGTGCTCAAGAGCGAGCAATCATGCAGCTTTGTGTGCGTGATGCACGCATGCCGCGTGCCGACTTCCTGCGCCAGTTCCCGGGCAATGAAGTGGACGAAAGCTGGACCGACGCTCTGGCCAAGGGCAAGGCGAAGTACGCCGAAGCCATCGGCCGCCTGCAGCCGGACATCATTCGTTGCCAGCAGAAGCTGAGCGCGCTTGAGGCCGAGACCGGGCTGACGATTGCCGAGATCAAGGACATCAACCGTCGCATGTCGATCGGTGAGGCCAAGGCCCGCCGCGCGAAGAAAGAGATGGTTGAAGCAAACTTGCGTCTGGTGATCTCCATCGCCAAGAAGTACACCAACCGTGGCCTGCAATTCCTCGATCTGATCCAGGAAGGCAACATTGGTTTGATGAAGGCTGTGGACAAGTTCGAATACCGTCGCGGCTACAAGTTCTCGACTTATGCCACCTGGTGGATCCGTCAGGCGATCACTCGCTCGATTGCCGACCAGGCCCGCACCATCCGTATTCCGGTGCACATGATCGAGACCATCAACAAGCTCAACCGTATTTCCCGTCAGATGCTGCAGGAAATGGGTCGCGAACCGACCCCGGAAGAGCTGGGCGAACGCATGGAAATGCCTGAGGATAAAATCCGCAAGGTGTTGAAGATCGCTAAAGAGCCGATCTCCATGGAAACCCCGATCGGTGATGACGAAGACTCCCATCTGGGTGACTTCATCGAAGATTCGACCATGCAGTCGCCCATCGATGTCGCCACCGTTGAGAGCCTCAAGGAAGCCACCCGCGACGTACTGTCCGGCCTCACAGCCCGTGAAGCCAAGGTACTGCGCATGCGTTTCGGCATCGACATGAATACCGACCACACCCTTGAGGAAGTCGGTAAGCAGTTTGACGTAACCCGCGAGCGGATCCGTCAGATCGAAGCCAAGGCGTTGCGCAAGTTGCGTCACCCGACGCGAAGCGAGCATCTTCGCTCCTTCCTCGACGAGTGATCCCAGAACCCCCGGCCCAGGCCGGGGGTTTTGTTTTGCCCAGATAAAAATCCCCGCGACACCCCTCCTGCGAAATGCCCGTCTACACTCGAAACAATTCCCCGTGCCATAACGAGACCGTTATGCCCAGTTTGCCGACCGTGATACTACTGTCGCTGCTGATCTGGACCGCAACGGCTGGCGCGTTGACTCTCACCGATCAAGAGCGTGCCTGGTTGGCGGACCATCAGGAGCTGCGCCTTGGCGTGGACACTTCGTGGCCACCTTTCGAATACCGTGACGAGAATGGGCATTATCAAGGTCTCGCCGCCGACTATGTGCGACTGATCCAGGATCGCCTGGGCGTCAAGGTCAAACTGATCGAACCACCGCGCTGGGGCATGGTGCTGGAGCTGGCCCGAGACAATCAACTCGATCTTGTCCCCGGCGTCATGTCTACGCCCGAGCGCCAGAAATACCTGGCCTTTACCCGGCCCTATATCGACTTTCCGATGGTCATTCTCGCCCATGAAGGCGGAGCGCGACCGCGAAACCTCAAAGACCTCTACGGGCTGAAAATCGCCGTAGTGGACAGCTACGCCCCCCACGAACTGCTGCGCACCCATCACCCTGACCTGAATCTGGTGGCCATGCCCAACGTCAGCTCCACCCTGCAGGCTCTGGCCACCGGAAAAGTGGACGCCGTCGTCAGCGACCTCGCGTCCAGTGTCTGGAGCCTGCGCGAACTCAAACTTGAAGGCCTTTACGTCAGTGGTGAAACGCCCTACCGCTATCAACTGGCGATGGGGGTACCAAGCGAAGACAAGCTATTGGTGGGTATCCTCGATAAAGTGCTGGCCGACCTCAGCCTGGACGAAACCAACGCAATCCAGCACCACTGGGTTGGCAACTTCTCGGATAACCGCACGTTCTGGAGCGATCTGCTGTTATACGGCGTGCCGGCGCTGCTGCTGCTCAGCACCGTATTGGTCATCGTCATCCGAATCAATCGTCGGCTCAGCTCGGAAATTTCCCGCCGTGTCGCACTCGAACAGGAGCTGCGCAGCAGCGAATATCATTACCGTGGCCTGGTAGAAAGTCTGTCCGCCATCGCCTGGGAAGCCAGCATTACCGACTTCACCTACAGCTACGTGTCTCCCCACGCCGAAGAACTGCTCGGTTATCCACGCGCCCATTGGCTGATACCCGGCTTCTGGCGCAACATCATCCACCCCGCAGACCTCACCCGCGCCGAAGCTTATTGCTGGCGCGAAACCCGTGCCAATCGCGATCACAGCGTCGATTACCGAGTGATCACCGCCGACGGCCGCTGCCTGTGGGTGCGCGATATCGTCAGCCTGATCGAGCACGGCCATGAGCCGGTACTTCGTGGCTTGATGATTGATATCAGCGAGGCCAAGCGCACCGAGGAGGCCTTGCAACGCTCCGAACAGAAGTTCGCCTCGGTGTTCCAGCAATGCCCCGACATTCTGGTAATCGCACGCCTGAGCGATGGCTGCCTGCTGGAGGTCAACAAAGCGTTTGAAGACCAGATCGGTTTAAGCGCCGCCGACGTGCTGGGCAAAACCGCCACTGACCTGAATATCTGGGGTGTTGACCAAGCAGGCCCCGACCTGCTGCACCGCGTACAAACCACCAGCATTCGCAACCTGGAAATGGCGTTCCGACGCAGCAATGGCCAAGCCTTCACCGGGCTGGTATCCGCCGAACCGTTCCAGCTCGATACGGTGGAAGCCATTGTGGTAGTGGTGCGCGACATCAGCCAGTTGAAGGAAACCCAGCAACAACTGCAGACCTCCGAGGAGAAATTCGCCAAGGCCTTTCATGCCTCGCCCGACGGTTTACTGCTGAGCCGCCAGCGCGACGGGCTGCTGATCGAGGTCAACGAGGGTTTCAGCCGCATTACCGGTTTCACCGCTGCCACTTCGATTGACCAGACCGCATTGGAACTGGGCATCTGGGTCGACCTCAACGAGCGCAAACATCTGCTGGAGCTGATGCGGCGCGACGGGTTTGTGCGTGACTTCATCTGCCACATCCGCCGGGCCGACGGGCTGATACGCCTGTGCGAATTGTCCAGCCGCCCGCTGCCCATCGGTGACGAGGACTGCATGCTCACCATCGCCCGGGATATCACCGAGCGCCAATTGATGCAGGAAAAGCTGCAACAGGCCGCTACCGTATTCGAGAGCACCGCCGAGGGCGTGCTGATCACCGACACCCGGCAAAACATCAGCGCCGTCAACCGCGCCTTCAGCGAAATCACTGGCTACAGCGAGGCCGAAGCGCTTGGCGAAACGCCGAGGCTGCTGGCATCAGGGCTGCACGACAGCGCCTTCTATGCCGCCATGTGGCACCAGTTGACCGCCTATGGGCACTGGCAAGGCGAGATCTCCAACCGCCGTAAGAACGGTGAGCTCTACCCCAGTTGGCTGACCATCAGCGCCGTGCGTAACGGCGACCAGGTGACGCATTTTGTCGCGGTATTCGCCGATATCTCCAGCCTCAAACTCGCCCAGGCCCGCCTCGACTACCAGGCGCACCACGACCCCCTCACCGGTCTGCCTAACCGCACACTGTTTGAAAACCGCCTGCAGGCCGCGTTGAACGGCCAGCAGGAAACCGGCAAACAGGGCGCGGTGCTGTTTCTCGACCTCGACCGCTTCAAGCACATCAACGACAGCCTCGGCCACCCCGTTGGCGACCTGTTGCTCAAGGACATCGCCCTGCGCCTCAAAGAGCAACTGCGGGACATCGACACCGTCGCGCGCCTGGGCGGCGACGAATTCATCATCCTGCTGCCCGGCCTGCAACACCCCAGCGATGCCGAGCACCTGGCCAATAAACTGTTGGCGTGCTTCACCCCGCCATTCCAGGCCGGCGAGCACGAGTTCTTTATCAGTGCCAGCATCGGCACCAGTCTCTACCCGCAGGACGGCACCGACGTCGCCACTCTGGTCAAGAACGCCGACGCCGCGATGTACCGCTCCAAAGCCAAGGGGCGCAACCGGGTTGAAAGCTACACCCGCGACCTCACCGCACAGGCCAAGGAGCGCGTCGCCCTGGAACAAGAACTTCGCCGCGCCATCGAACGCAACGAATGCAGCCTCTACTACCAACCCAAACTGTGCCTCAAGACCCACGCGCTGATCGGCGCCGAAGCCTTGATCCGCTGGCACCACCCGACCTTCGGCGACGTGCCGCCCGAACATTTCATCCCCCTTGCGGAAGAAAACGGCATGATCCTGCAGATCGGCGATTGGGTGCTGGAGCAGGCCTGCCGCCAGCTTCACGCCTGGCAAGGCACTTTCGACGATTTCGGCCCGCTGTCGGTCAACCTCGCCGGCGCACAACTGCGCCACCCCAAGCTGCTGCCGCGCATCGAACAGTTACTGCGCGACTACCGCCTGGAGCCAGGCTGCCTGCAACTGGAGATCACCGAAAACTTCATCATGAGCCAGGCTGAAGAAGCCCTCGACGTACTGCACGAACTCAAGCGCCTGGGCGTCCAACTGGCGATCGATGACTTCGGCACCGGGTACTCCTCCCTCAGCTACCTCAAACGCCTGCCGTTGGACTTCCTGAAAATCGATCAATCCTTCGTCCGCGGCCTGCCCGACGACACCCATGACGCCGCCATCGTGCGCGCCATCATCGCCCTGGGCCACAGCATGCAATTCACCATCATCGCCGAGGGCGTGGAAAACCCCGCACAGCAAGCCTTTCTGGCCGATGAAGGCTGCGAACAAATGCAAGGCTACATCGTCAGCCTGCCTCTGCCGCCAGCACTTTTCGCCGCAACCTTCCTTCGTATGAAGGTTGAGGACTTTTCGGATAGCACAGCGAGGAAACCATCGTTATAATCCGCGACCTGTTAAGGGCCTATAGCTCAGTTGGTCAGAGCAGAGGACTCATAATCCTTTGGTCCACGGTTCAAGTCCGTGTGGGCCCACCAACTCCAAAGCCGCGCATTGCGCGGCTTTCGCGTTTCTGGCTGGTCCACCACAGATACAGTCCTATGGTCCAAGGGTACAATTTAGGTACAGTGCTGGTTCGCCAGCCGCCTAGGAGCACCCTCTCATGGCTACTCTCGTCAAAACCCCTTCCGGCACTTGGAAGGCACTCATTCGTAAAAATGGCTGGCCCACTGTCGCCAAAACCTTCCGCACAAAGCGTGATGCGGAGGACTGGTCGAGGCGTACCGAAGAAGAAATGGTGCGTGGCGTGTACATCCGGCGTAGCGGCTCGGAGAAAATGACGCTAGAGGCTGCACTCAAGCGCTACCTGAGCGACATAACCCCCACCAAGAAGCCCACTACTCAGCGTGGCGAAACCTCGAAAGCCAAGAAACTCATCGAGCACCTGGGCAAATACTCACTGGCTGCCCTCTCCGCTGAAATCATCGCCGGCTATCGTGACAAGCGCCTGAACGAACCCAGCCGTGGTGGGACCATCAGCAACAACACCGTGCGCCTCGAACTGGCCTTATTGAGCCACCTGTACACGGTAGCGATTCAGGAGTGGGGTTTGGGTCTGACGTTCAACCCAGTGCTGAACATCCGGAAGCCAAGCCCTGGGGATGGTCGTGACCGAAGATTGTCGCCGGAGGAAGAACGCCTTCTGCTTGCGGCAGTGAATCGACACAGCAACCCTATGCTGGGTTGGATTGTTTGCATCGCTCTGGAAACGGGTATGCGCTCGTCAGAGATCTCATCCCTACGTCGCCCTCAAGTGGATTTGGCAAAGCGCGTCATACGTCTCTCAGACACAAAGAACGACGGCTCCCGAACCGTTCCACTGAGCAAGCGCGCCACTGAAGTGTTCAAAGCTGCGATGGACAACCCGGTGCGACCAATCGACTGCAATTTGGTGTTTTTCGGTGAACCGGGGAAAGACGGGAAGCGTCGGCCGTATACGTTCACCAAGATTTGGGGTCAGTTGAAGAAGAAGCTTGATCTACCTGACTTCAGATTTCACGACCTGCGCCATGAAGCAGTGAGCCGCCTTGTCGAAGGAGGCATGAGTGACCAAAAGGTTGCTGCTATCAGCGGCCACAAATCTATGCAGATGCTTCGACGCTATACCCACTTACGTGCAGAAGACTTGGTCAACGAACTGGATGCTCTGGCGCGCCGCCGAGCTGGAACGAAGAAGGGATCGAAGCAAGCGCCTTTGAAACAGCCTGACGACTGATACCAATTGTCCGAGCAATCTCACTCTGGTTCAAACCGGACGCCCGAAGCATCAACATCTGCTTTTTGGTGTCCGTCAGACGTGCGTCAGTCATGAGGCGGGCCTGGCCTCTTAGTTCAACCTCATCAGCCGCTGTGAGACCAAGGCTGTGCGCATGATAAAAAGCATACCGATCAGCAATGGAACCCTCTGAGTCATCGGGAGGGCTACGCTGAGCGCTTTGCCTAGTCAGTCTTACAAGCTCAAGGCTAAAAACTTCCTTGGATCGCTTTGCCCGTAGGTATTGAGAATTCCAACTACCGTCAGCGTAACGAGGGCGGTGATCAACGCAGTAACGACTGCTTAAATGCAGAGCGTAATCGGGATCATTTTCTTCGGGCCACTCACCCGTATCGATGAGACGTGTGAGCTCAGAAGGATTACCACATACCTCACAAAGATCTCTATTACGTTGCTCATTTTGAGTTACGCCTTTCACTGGACATCGGGACCGTACTGGACGTTTACGACCACAGGCTCCGACCAATTCGACAATGGTTTCGAGCGTTCCTAAGACTTCCCGCGATTGCTCACCCGTATGTTTCGTGGCGCTAATGTACTGACGAATTAGAACTTGCTGGGCCCGCATAACAGCCTTGAAATGAATCGTACGAATTAGCGCACTCAGAGAGACCTTTCCGCCAGCCCCCACGACATAGCGACCGAAAACGGAATCATGGATGGTGAGCTGCTGAATAGCGGGATCAATAAGACCCTCTATCAGTCGCAGGATCGGAAAGCGCCTCGCACTACTCGAGTACGGTTTCCAGCTAGCAACCAGCTCCCGGATTGCTGACTCGAGAATAGGAGAGCAGCTAGACACGATTTGAATTTCAATTTCGCTGAGTTTCATGTCAACCATAATGACCAATAAAAGGAATGTCATCAACTGAGCCTCTCCCTACGATACGTATAAATCCGATCACAAGTGGAGATGAACGATGGGTATTGAAGAGAACCTCCTAGGACGGTTTGGGCCGCTGTTGAGCCTTGCCCAGCTAGCAACAATATTGGACCGCTCACCAGATGGGCTGCGGATAAGCCTGCGCACACAGAATCCTTGGACTCTACCAATCAACCGGGCCCGCCTGAAAATAGGTCGACGGGTCTACTTCCGGACTTCTCAAATTGCTGAAGCCCTTAGCACGGGCTCGTTCGAAAGCTTGGAGGGGTAGTTGATGGCAATCAATCTAACAACTGCCTTCGAGAACGAACCTCCCACGCTGGATTTCATATGGCCCGGCTTCCTTGCTGGCACGGTAGGAGCGTTGGTAGCGCCCGGAGCAACAGGAAAAAGCTTCTGGGCACTCGAGGCCGCCATGTCAATTGCATGCAGCGTTGCCGGTGGCGATCTTGTAGGACTCGCTCCCGCGCTGAAAGGCAAGGTTGTCTATCTCGCAGGGGAAGACCCGGACGTTGCGTTGGAGCGCCGCATTCATGCGATAGGCAAGCACCTGGACAGACGGGCTCGAGAAGCGATAGCTGAAAATCTCATCCTCGAACCGATCATGGGTAAACGCCTGAACGTGATGGATGATAGGCACCTTGCGCGCATCAACGAGTTTTGTGCTGGTACCAGACTGATCGTACTAGACACCCTGAGCCGTATTCACGACAAAGACGAAAACAGTAACGGCGATATGGCTCGACTTGTTGCGACGCTCGAGCACGTCGCTGCCAGTACGGGGGCATCAGTTCTGTACCTCCATCATGTAAGCAAAGGCAGTGCACGAGACGGGCAAACTGATCAGCAACAAGCCGCACGTGGCGCATCGGCACTAATCGACAACGCCCGCTGGTGCGGATTCGTCGCAAGGATGACCGAGGATGAAGCCAAGCGCTTGAGCAACCGGGCTTATGATCGGCAACCGATTGGCAAGGAACGGCGCAAGCACTTTGTGCGGTTCGGAGTGAGTAAGGGTAATTACGCTGAGTGCGATGATGATCGCTGGTATCAACGCCACGAAGGCGGTGTCCTGCTGCCAGTTCAATTGACAGAGGTTAGGAAGGCAAGCGCTCATCTGCTAGATGGGGGCGACGATGAGAGGTGGTAATTCCACGACCGCAACCAGTACCATCGCGATGGCAAGAGTGATGCTTTATCAGCCTAGCCAGCGCCCGCAGCATCGCGAAGGCGATTGGACCGATACATCATTTGGGCGTTGCCGTGTGGTAGGCAGGCTAGGCCAGCGACACGCGGATACTGTCGAAGCAGTCTTGTATTGCGCGGAACGGAAACGCCCTGTCTCAGATGGCGGTGTGGAACTTCTGGTAGACCCCGCTCGAGTTAGAAAAACAATTTCCGACAGCGGCTACAGCTTCACGCAGATTGAGAAGTTGTTTGTGGAGCTTCGTACCGCAACGATCATAATCGAAACGCCCCAGTTTGATTTCCCAATAATCGGCGGATTGATCGACCACGTTATTCCTTCGTCCAAGACACGACCTGATCCCCTAACAGGGGGAGAGCGTAATCTATGGCGGGTGCGCCTTGGCGTAGCACTGGTGATGCTGTTAGAACATGACTTGAGTTTGTTCTACGATCCGGCTCCTATTGCCCGCCTCCAGCATGGCATCAGCCAAGCGGTAGCTCGGCACGTTTTGAGTCACAAAGTAGAGCCTACAGGCGGTTGGTATCTTGACACTCTTATCGTGGCCGTCGCCGGTACGGTGCCCAATAAGGCAATGCGCGATGCACGATTCAGGCTAAGGGAAGACACGGAAAAATTGAAGGTGCTAGGCCTGGTTATCGACGGCGTTAGGGTGAGGAGGAAAGGTCCTGGTAACGCTTAAGGCGTCGCACACCCGCCCGATAGCGTCGCACACCCGCCCGACAGCGTCGCGCACACGCCCGAAACGTCGCACAGCCGCCCGGAGTGAGCAGGATATTCAGGATATTCAGATCCTGCGCGGCGCAGCCCGCGCTTGAGGCGCGGTCAGGCCTTGCCACTCGGCCTACGGCCGTTAGGCACCAAAAAGAAGGGCGGTTCTCCGTCAAACGCACACCACATCGAGCACATGGTGCATCGTGCCGTCTGCGGTCTTTGAATAGACAGCGACGGCCCTCGTCCGCATTTATAATTGAGGTGATAACCCGATTCCTCCAGAACTGGGCATAAGGAAAGAGGGATACGTTCGGAAAACAAAACCCCGCGTTCGGGCGGGGTTTTGTTGGCAGCTCAGCAATCAGCGATTGCCGGGATTCTCTCGTTTCTGGGCTTCCTGCGCGGCTTGGATGGCCATCAATACTTGTTGGTTCAGAGCGACGCTACTCTTGCTGCCCATAAGAGGTAAACGATTCATGGTCTGCGCTCCGGCAAACATGCGATAGGAAGCCGACAAAGCGAAAGGGCTTACTCGAAGCTGCAAGGCCGTATATTGGCGATCCAGACTATCGAGCTGCGGCCCATAGCCCTTGCTACGCAGCCACCTGCCGAGCGCCCACATGCCGATGGCGAATGTCGAGGCTAATATTACGAATCCAGCGAATATCAGAACGTCCATCATGGTTTTTTCTCCGGTAGATCGTTGTTCGAGGTCACGCCCGGCACTTTGAGCGAGGCGACGCGGCCGGGAGTAGAGCTAGTGTCCGAGGCCGGGCGGATAACGTTAGAATCTGCTTGTGAAGGCTCCGTGGCTGATTCTGCTCCATTGGCCAGGGTGGTCGAGTTGATATCATCGGGAACTGGTGCCGGAGATCCTGCACCGGGAGATAATGTGTGCGCATTCTCCATACCCGGCACTGCCATCGAGGCCATCACGCCGAGCATCTTTGCGCCACCATTGGCCGCTTGGGAAAGTGAGCTGCCGGAGCTAACAACTCCCCCTTTTGGTGTCGCCTGCTGGTCTTTGTCGTCGCTTTCTAGCGCGGCCCTTCCGGCCTGCCTGGCGACCTGCTGTACACCGCTGCTTGGAGAGGACTGCGCGGCCGACGCCTGCCCGGCAGGCTTGGCGAAGCTGCCGCCGACCTTCGCGCCTGCGGAACTGGCACCCTTGGCCGCTGCGCCGCCGGTGCTGGCACCCACGCCGGAGGACGCCGCTGCCCCCATAGACGACGCGGCACCACCTGCGGAGCTGGCACCGGCAAAGCTGGAGTTAATCGCCCCCGCCAGACCGCCGCCGAGTCCACCGACACCCGCTGCCCCAGCCGCGGCTGCGCTACCAGTACCGGCAGCACCGAGGGCAGCAGCAGGAGCCGCCGCCCCGACTGTGGCGATGGTGGCCGCAGCCGCAGCCGCCCCGGCAGCACCGGCCACTGCCATCCCGCCAATGGCCGAGCCGCCACCCATTGACGTGCCGCTAATCATGCCACCGATCAGGTCAGGAATTGTCTTCGTGAGGTAACAGCACACCAAGGCCAAACCGACCATTGTCACCAATGACGCTTCGTCATTGGTGTAGGCGGCCAACCACTGTTTTGCCGACTGTACGATCAGGCCGACAATCAGGGTTAGTACAAATAGCTTGGCGCCAATAGCAACGGTAAAGCGCATTGGCGCAATTGCAAAATCCCGCGTCCATTGCGAACCGCCAAAGCCGAAGAACAGCACGGAAGCATTGATGATGACGTAAGACTCTACGAGCGTGACAAACATGAATGCAGCGATGAAGGCGAAACATGCCAACACAAGGATTGCACATACAGCGATCAGAAGTCCCTTAGCTGGGGAGAACACTGAAATGCCCTGCACCATGGTGCGGCCAAAATCCAGCGCAACTGCCAACATGTCGCCGGGTTCTAATGCACGCCCGAGGCCGCTCGCCGAGGCCGCCGCATCGCGAAAACTTTCGACAATTGCCGTCGACCATTCCACCGAGTACTTCATGACGGCAAGGAAGAAACCGATCACCAGCACGAAGCGCAGTAGCTCGCCGACAATCTCGCCGAAATCGGCTTGCTTCATCACCAAAGGCATGAACGTCCAGATGAACTGGATCGAGGCTAGCAGCCAGAACAGTCTGATCGCATAGTCATACAATGTCCCTGACCACTGGTGCGACTGTTGCAAAACGAGGTCGAGTAGACCCTGAATCGATGTATCGGCATGGGAAAGGTCGGTCGCGGCCACAGCATCCCCGCCCACGAACACACCAGCCAAGGCGAGTAACGACAATAGAAGACGATCCATAGCTAGTACCCCCTCACGCCGCCGCGAGTGTTCGGGCGCGCCTCAAATGAGGCATCAGCGTCGTGCTGTTGCCTTTGTTGCTCAGCCACCGCATCACATTCGCTGTTAAGTAGAGCCACCACGGTGACTATGGAGCCTGCCATCGCAGCCCCGGCGCACATCAATGCGATTAGCCATCTCGAAATAGTCATTCTCAGTACTCCTTCACGCCGCCGCGTGTGTTTTTGCGCGCTTCAAACTGCTGTTCAGCGGCTTCGCTAACGGCCTTCCGGTCGCCTTGCTGGGCAATGTAGTTGCCCTGCATGTTGATTTGGGTGGCCATCAGATCGCGCAGTTTCTGCAGTTGCTGCACGTTCTGCGAGGCGATTTCGTTGCCCGCCTGTATGGCTTGCATGCGGCCTACGGCTGACTGCGAACGGGCCACCATGCGATCAAGCTGGACGTCTTCAGACTCGAACGCGCTGGTATTGAGGTTTACCGCCTCGAGTGCCGTCTTTACGTTGTCGCTGCCTTGTTCCGACCACTTCTGATAGCGATCCCGCGCCGGGACTTCCGCCGAGTTCGCGGCTTGATTCAGGTAGGACTCAAAGCCGGGAAAAGCCGTGTTGAACTGTGAATCCATATTCTGAATTTGGCGGCCCAAGGCCTGCGAGCGGGTGTAGATGTCAGCCACGCTCTTCAAGTCGGCCGCGATGCTACCGAACATTGAATTGGGTAGGGCTGCGCCCTGAGTAACCATGTTTTGGTACTGCTGAATTTGCGTTTTTAGCTGTTCAGCAGTGTTTAACGTAGTGCTGACAGCCTCAGCGTATTCGAACATCTGTTGATAAAATGTAGAACAGTTTGTGCAATATATGGCGAAAGCGTTTCTTCCTGAAAGAAGAAATATTAATAATGATACGAAAACTTTAGGCAACTGCTTCATTTCGAAGCCCTCTGAGATCCGCACGTGACAATCCGCCGAGCTCTTTGACAATAGCGAGCTACATACCTAGTAAATTGTGAGTATCCGAAGCTGAAGACGCTTGCATGATGATCATATATTTCAGCTAGCGTGTGCCCTCGGGCAATTTTTTTCTCCAGCTCGGCTCGTATTGAAAGAAACTCCGAGCGACCAGATCTCTTATAGATAACTCTCGAATCGTCTTTTTTCATTGGTGCTCCTCCTACGCGTTTTATTGCGTTTTACCACGGACGAGCTAACGCGAAAACAACCACTAAGCAAGTTAGTTAATACTAATGCAAGCTAACGCGATTCAATGCGAATCTATGCGAATCTATGCGATTGTGTGCGACTTCGATAAATTAACAGCTTAGTAAACAGTAATCGCATACAATCTTATTCAGCCGTACGGCAAGATGTGTGTTGTGGGCCCACAGGCTTCGCCTGCCCCCCACCACCTATATTTATTCGCCCTCGGCTCAACACATATTGCTCTGCGAGGCGCACGGCCGCTACCGCGTATAAGCGGTAAAAAAGGTAACCACAGGAGAGATCATCCCAGGCGCCACCAAAGAAAAAAAGCGGCTCGCCACTGCAACCCAATCGAGTTCTGGTTAGTGATGAGAGGTAACCGCCTATTACGACCAAAACCGACGAGGCTGGCACGTTGCTGTCGGGCTATTTCTAGGCATCGGTTCCAACACACCGACTCGGTCTTTCGTTGACCAAATCACTGTAGATGAGTTGGGCACGATCAACGCTAATTCCGGAGGGCGCGACGTTTTTTAAACTTCTCTTACAGACTAAACTTAACTAAACAAGGACTACAATAGTAACTCGTCGTGCCGCTTTGAAGATGCAGCTTAGATCATTATTCCAGCCACTCTAAAGACTAGATTGTTAGAGCATTTATAAGATACCCTCTTTATCTATGCATTTCTCAAAGGCCCACCCACCATCCCGACTTTCGGTGGCCAACAGCTAGGTAGGTCAGATGCTTTCGATGAATCATGCATGCCGCAATTGCATTAGCCTTAGACGTTTACGTTTACGTTTACGTTTACGTTTACGTTTACGTTTACATCAACGATCTAGAGCGGTCTGCCTTGGCGTCCAGGTATTTCCCAGCTATGCGGGGTACTTATGCCATATAGATTGTTGCCGCGCGCGGCCCTGACTCGACTACAATCCGATTGGACATATTTTGCAGATGGGCTCAGCCCTTATATATCACTTTGCGCAGCTGAAATATAAGGGCATCTCGGTTTATGCACATTTCCGCATCTCTGTCGGATTAGAGACATATTTCCCTAGCCGAACCTACGATACCGACTGAATTATTCATTTTTCTTACTAACCGATTGGGCAGTCCACAAACCACGCAGCTCGCGTTCCCGGGCAATAGCTGGAACAAAGAGATGATTCAGCTTCGCGCGGATGCGTTCTAGGTGTTCTTGATCGTCACTAATATTTTCAAATCTCTGGACTATATCTTCACAAGGACCTATTTCGCATCCTATCCAACGTCTTCCTTTCAATTCGGACACAACATACGTTGTTCCCGACCCACCGAATGGATCGAATACTAGGTCACCCTCGTTAGTTGACATCTCAATAATCCTGTCAAGCAACTTAATCGAGAGCTCATTTGACCCAACTCTCTTCTTGTACTTTGCATGACGTACAGGCGGAATATCTGTCCATATATCCGTCAAACTAATACCTAGTGGATTCATTTTATGTTTATATCCGCCATAATCCTTAATATCTCCATAACAACTAGGACATGTAGGAGTAGGAAGACGGTCCGCCACTAGCTTATTAGCTTTCTCACCTTTCACAAAATACAAAAGTGAGTAGTGCGAGGGATACAATCTACCTTGAATAGGCAAGCTGTACTTAATATCAACTCCAACCCAGTGCTTAAACGTCAAAGAACCATGAAGAAAATTAGTAATACTACTGTTCCACACTGGAAGATTCCAAGTAAACAAAGCCCCACCATGCTTTAGCACTCGGACACACTCCTTAAGCCATTCCTCCATCCACTTCAGATATTCCTCTTCTCTAATATTATCATCCATGTTGGAGGGATAAAGTTTGTCAAGGTTAAACGGTGGGTCGGCAAAAACCAAGTCAACAGAGTCACTTTCAATAGATCGTAAAACTTTTAAACAGTCCGCTTCATAAAGTTTGCCTAACGGAGTTTCAAACACCTCTTTGAGATTTGATACTAATCTTTCATCAGGTGCAGACGAATTTATAGCTCGGAGAACCTGATCAGAACTATTCTGGATAAGTTCAATCAAAGCACGATCGAGCCTACCCATCTTCAGACGAAGTTGAACTTCCGAAACACCAAAAATTTCCGTGACTTTCGTTAAATCAAAACCAGATGGAACCACGTTTTTATGATTGTAAAAATTCAGTCTAGATAGTGGAATCCCTGTCCGTAGGGCTAAAGATTTGACTTCAGATTTTACGCGATGGTCAACGCCTAAAGCCTCGAAAAATTGATTGGAGTACGTCATTTAAGCCCTATCAAAATAAACAGAGAAATTATCCACAGATTTTACCACGCCAAACCCGAAATTTTCTAGGGTTGCACATTAAGGGACCCCTGGGTCCCTCGAGCTTTAACCCTTGAATGGTAGCTTTCTATCCATTGTTTTGCGGACAGGGGCTACCGATGGACACGAAGAAAGCAAAGAAGGCGTATGACATTCTCGGAGCGCTTTTACGGCAAGCCAGAAATAGCGCTGGTTTAACCCAAGATGACGTTGCTGCATCACTCAATGTTGATCGCCGCCATTACGGCAGAATCGAGAGTGGTCAAAGCAAGATCTCAGTGGTACGTCTTATTGAAGTGTGCCAAGTCTTTGGCGTAAACCCTGGAGATATAGTTACTCGACTCTACGAGGCGTCCAACTATGAAAATTAAGTTGGAGCACGATGGCGAGTTCATACCACCGGCCGTATTGCATACGTCTATGGAAATTATTTCAACCTGCCTTCAGAAAATTGCGACTTGTGACAAAGGCTTTATTATAAATGATACCATACATTTTAGGAGACAAAGAAACAACAAGGTTACCCCATGTGTAATGAATTCAGCCAACTTCATTTCCAGACGCTTCCAGTCAAACTTGGCAGCATTCGATGGCTGCCGAGGTGAGACAAAAATAATTGAGCAAGATATCGACGGCATCGTAACATGCCAGTACTCGGGCATAGGCTATAAAATTCGCGACAAGAATAAGCTTCTCGAAGTCTTGCATAACTACATTAGATGTAAAGGCCTACCGCCCGACTCAGTCTTTACTTTATTCCCAATGTTTTACGGCATGTATGTGCAAAGTGACATTTATGACATCGCCCATCTCGCGCCCGAAGACCAACAATTATTTGACAAAGTAGTTGTTGATAAAACTTTCAGACTCGGGGTGGAGTTCGAGACCGGAAACGTTGCCAGCTCGTTCCGCGCTATAAACAAGTTATTTATTCTATTTCAAGCTGGTCACATCGACGCAGGAATATTTGTCACCAGTACCGATAAAAGTAGCTCAGCAACCCGAATCTGGCCAGTTTCAAACCGAAACGGATCATTCCAGGAACTGCGGCAGCGAAATTTCATGAAGCAAATTTCATTACCCCTTATTTGCATAGGGTTTGCTCCTGATGGCTTCGACAGCAACGCTCCCTTCTTGGGCAGAACCGGTGCATTATACGATATACAGCACACAGGCAGACAGTCACCTCCTTTTGACATTTATATCGGAGAGGACGGTGAAGAAATACTTCGACCGACAGGGGTTACTCTTCCTAATAGCACCTCATTAATGCTTTAAACAAAAAACCACATAAGGGCCCACTAGACGACAGCCAAGACTTAACGGACTCGCCTGTGCGCACGAGCCATCACAGAAGGGATATCAAGTGAAATCAATAGCATTTTTCAACAACAAAGGCGGGGTAGGTAAAACCACTCTGGCATGTAATCTAGTATCCTATATAAATATCTATAAGGGAAAGCGTGTATTACTTGTAGATGCGGACCCTCAATGCAACGCAACCCAAGCTCTCCTTTCAGACGAACAGTGTGAAGAAATTTACCTAACAGGTTCCTCTGCCGCGAAAACTCTTTATTCGTATCTTTCGCCATTTGAAATGGGCGAGCCACAAATTGAACTACCTGCAGAACCTATATTAGGTACAAAGAATAGATATGGCACAGATATAATTCCTGGCCATCCAAACATGTCTATAATCGAGGACAAGTTAAGCGACGCGTGGTCATCTGTAAGAGGGCGTGAAATTGGAGGGTATCGTATTACAAACTGGTGCCACCAGCTTCTGGAAAGCTTAAGTGACAAATATGATATTATCGTCTTTGACGTTGGCCCATCCCTAGGCGCCCTGAACAGATCAATTATCCTATCATGTGATTACATAGTAACCCCATTCGGGTGCGATATCTTTAGCCTTCTCGGAATCAAAAACATTTCAGAGTGGATAAAGAAATGGGACGCTCAATACATGAGCTCTGTCAGAGATGGACTATTAGAAAATCCAGCTGCGTTTGATCAGTACACGCTAATCAAAGATACCTCCAAAAAACATCGTTTCTTAGGGTATTCAGTTCAACAGTATGTAAGTCGGCAATTTAAGACTGGCCCGCGACCAGTAAAATCCTATGATGAGATCATGCGAAAAATCCCTTCGACCGTTAAAGACGCAATGGCAGACCTTACAGTCGGCGGGCTAACGCTAGAAGACATGGAGCTGGGCCATATCCCTTACTTATACAGCCTAGTACCTATGGCTCAGGCTGCAAAAGCACCGATGCATTCGCTTGAATATAAGGATGGTGTAGTAGGCAGTCAATATGGCCAGGTCAAAGACTTTGATTCACTCATGTCTAAAATTAGCGATAAACTGCTCAAGAATTTGGAGCAAGCATGATAACTTGGCCCCAAATGTTGGTGACTGAAGTAGCACGCAGACGATGCATATTGTTTCTGGGGGCTGGAGTAGCTTCATCAGCCAAAACTGAAGCAGGTTTACGTCCTCTTGCGTGGAAAGATTTCTTGGCAGAAGCTGCCGAGCTTGTGCCTAGGGTGCATAAGCCTGAAATCAAATCACTCATAGATAGCAACAAGCTATTGCTTGCTCTTCAGGCAATTCGTGATCAGGCAGACGCTGGTGATTATCGAGCGCTATTAGATAAATCCTTCAATAATGCAGCATTTATCCCTAGCGACCTGCATAATATTATATTTAGCCTTGACTCTAGACTTGTTATAACCACTAACTTTGATAAGATTTATGAGAAACACTGCTTAACTGCCTCTACTGAGGGTTTTAAAGTAATTCCGTATTACAGTTCTTCCCTAGGAGATGAGATAAGATCAGACACACGCCTGATCATAAAAGCGCACGGCAGCATCGATGACATTTCAAAAATGGTATTCACGAAAGCGGAGTATCACGCCGCCAAGGAGAATCACTCTTCCTTTTATACAATTTTGAAAGCTCTATTGCTGACTAATACTTGCATTTTTATTGGTTGTGGGATGGATGACCCTGATGTACTTCTCCTACTGGAAGAGGTCCGAATAACAGCAAATCCTCAACGTCCCCATTACGCGCTATTAAAAGAAGGCTCCCACTCGAGTTTTGTTAAAAGCGACCTAGCATCCGCTTACAACATAAAAGTATTGGAGTACGGCCCAAATCATAGTGACCTGATCAGTGATCTTGAAGCTCTCCTCGACCTAGTCGAGGGTAAGCGCGCTATAAGCTGACTCACAGAGCTTTGAATTGTCGATGGTGGTATTCGTGACGCTAGAGTCCACCTCGGCGCATATTCGACCCCTGGATCCTTGGTGCTGCAACCAGCCAAGCCGAAGGGCTAGCTCAGGCGTCGCGGTGGCGAAGCGGTACAACCACGGTACAATGCACAGCTTTACCAAACTACTGAAAACTACGTTTAACACCATACGCTACGGGGCCTCCAGCTATGCCAACCTCCGTTCACCTACGAACGATTTCTCTAGGCATACATGGTCACCCAGCAACTCATAATCCTTTGGTCCACGGTTCAAGTCCGTGTGGGCCCACCAACTCCAAAGCCGCGCATTGCGCGGCTTTCGCGTTTCTGGCAGTTGGAAAGTCGCGGGCAATCAATCTCTAAAAACCTGATTCCTTGCAAAAACGTCCACATCTCACTTGGCAAACAACTGCCCAATATCCCTGAACGCCTTGACCTACAGCCCACCCGATTTGCCAGTTCCCCACTGTTCGCGCGCTGCCTGCCGCCGATGCAAGCCTGTAACATGCGCATCCATCGCTGCCTCACGGAGTTCTGCCCTTGTCTGTCCTGGATGAAATCGATCGCCAGCTGATCGCTGCGCTGCAGATCAACGCCCGCGAAAGCGTGGCCATGCTGGCCAGGCGCTTAGGCATTGCGCGTACCACGGTCACCTCGCGCCTGGCGCGCCTGGAAAAAACCCAAGTGATCACCGGTTATGGCGTGCGCCTGGGCCAGCGCGTGGTGGATGGCGGCCTGCAGGCTTATGTCGGCATCACCGTACAGCCGCGCTCCGGTAAAGAAGTGCTGCGCAGGCTTAGCGCCATGGCCCAGGTGCAACAGCTGTGCGCGGTGAGCGGCGAGTTCGATTACGTGGCCTGGCTGCGTACCGATTCGCCGGAGCAGCTGGACCAACTGCTGGACCAGATCGGTAGCGTCGACGGGGTCGAGAAAACCACCACCTCGATCATCCTCAGTAACAAATTGGATCGCGGTCAGCCAATCTGACCGAAGATTTCGTCATATCTGCTGAAATGAAGCCAATTCGACGACACATTGCGCCTTATTAACGAGCGCAACGCTGCCTAAACTGGCTGCCATCTTTTCCTATACTCAGCGGGTCGCGTCCCGCCGAGCCGTCAGTAAGGTCAGCCATGAGCATTCCGTCGAGCACTGTCAGCAAGCCCCATCGCCACCCCGCAGACGGGAAAAAACCCATCACCATTTTTGGCCCGGACTTCCCGTTTGCCTTCGATGACTGGATCGAACACCCCGCCGGCCTGGGCAGCATCCCGGCTGAACAGCATGGCGCCGAAGTGGCGATCGTGGGGGCGGGCATCGCCGGGCTGGTCGCGGCGTACGAGCTGATGAAGCTGGGCCTCAAACCTGTGGTGTACGAAGCCTCGAAGATGGGCGGACGCCTGCGCTCTCAGGCGTTTGAAGGGGCCGAAGGTATCATCGCCGAACTCGGCGGCATGCGCTTCCCGGTGTCGTCCACCGCGTTCTACCACTACGTGGACAAGCTGGGACTGGACACCAAACCATTCCCCAACCCACTGACGCCCGCCTCCGGCAGTACCGTGATCGACCTCGAAGGCCAGACCCACTACGCACAGAAACTGTCGGATCTGCCGGCCCTGTTTCAGGAAGTGGCTGACGCCTGGGCCGATGCGTTGGAGGCCGGCTCGCAGTTCGGCGATATCCAGCAAGCCATCCGCGACCGCGACGTGCCACGCCTTAAGGCCCTGTGGAATAAGCTGGTGCCGTTGTGGGACGACCGCACCTTCTACGATTTCGTCGCCACCTCCAAAGCCTTCGCCAAGTTGTCGTTCCACCACCGGGAAGTGTTCGGCCAGGTCGGTTTCGGCACCGGCGGCTGGGACTCGGACTTCCCCAACTCAATGCTGGAGATCTTCCGCGTGGTGATGACCAACTGCGACGATCACCAGCATCTGGTGGTCGGCGGCGTGGCCCAGGTGCCCATGGGCATCTGGCGCCATGTGCCGCAGCGTTGCGCCCACTGGCCGGCGGGCACCAGCCTCAGTTCGCTGCACCGTGGTGCGCCACGGGCCGGGGTCAAGCGCATTGCCCACGCCGCCGACGGCCGCTTTGCCGTCACCGACACCTACGGCGATACTCGCGAATACGCGGCTGTGCTCACCACTTGCCAGAGCTGGCTGCTGACCACCCAGATCGAGTGCGATGAAACGCTGTTCTCGCAAAAAATGTGGATGGCCCTGGACCGCACCCGCTACATGCAGTCCTCGAAAACCTTCGTGATGGTCGACCGCCCGTTCTGGAAAGACAAAGACCCTGAAACGGGCCGCGACCTGATGAGCATGACCCTCACCGATCGCCTGACTCGCGGTACCTACCTGTTCGATAACGGCGACGACAAGCCTGGCGTGATCTGCCTGTCGTACTCGTGGATGAGCGACGCACTGAAAATGCTCCCGCAGCCAATCGATAAGCGGGTGAAACTGGCCCTCGACGCGCTGAGCAAGATCTACCCGAAAGTCGATATCAAGGCCCGCATCATCGGCGACCCGATCACCGTGTCCTGGGAGGCCGATCCACACTTCCTCGGTGCCTTCAAGGGCGCGCTGCCCGGTCACTATCGCTATAACCAGCGCATGTACGCGCACTTCATGCAAAAGGACATGCCTGCCGAACAACGCGGGATTTTCATCGCCGGCGATGATGTGTCCTGGACACCCGCCTGGGTGGAAGGCGCGGTGCAGACCTCGTTGAATGCCGTGTGGGGCATCATGAATCACTTCGGCGGCCGCACTCATCCTGAAAACCCAGGGCCAGGTGACGTGTTCGACGAGATCGGGCCAATCGCCCTCGCCGATTAAGGAGCCAAGCCATGCGTGTCGCCCTCTACCAATGCCCGCCCCTGCCGCTGGATGTGGCGGCTAACCTCAAGCGCCTGCACACCATGGCGCATGAGGCATCCGGCAGCGCCGATGTGCTGGTGCTGCCGGAGATGTTTCTTACCGGCTATAACATCGGTGCCGAAGCCGCCGGGGCCCTGGCCGAAGCGCAGGACGGGGACTCGGCGCAGGCGATTGCCGAGCTTGCGAAAAACGCCCGCCTGGCCATCCTCTATGGCTACCCGGAGCGCGCCGCAAACGGGGATATCTACAATGCCGTGCAGTTGATCGACGCCAACGGCCAGCGCCTGTGCAACTACCGCAAGACCCATTTGTTCGGCGACCTGGACCACTCGATGTTCAGCGCCGGGGAGGATGATTTCCCGGTGGTGGAACTCAACGGCTGGAAGCTGGGGATGCTGATCTGCTACGACCTGGAGTTCCCTGAAAACGCCCGCCGCCTGGCCCTGGCCGGCGCTGAACTGATCCTGGTGCCCACCGCCAATATGGTGCCGTTCGACTTTATCGCCGACGTTACCGTGCGTGCGCGCGCGTTCGAGAACCAGTGCTACGTGGCGTATGCCAACTACTGCGGGAACGAAGAGGACATTCACTACTGCGGGCAAAGCAGCCTGGCAGCGCCGAATGGCGAGCGCATTGCCCTGGCAGGCCTGGATGAAGCCCTGATTGTCGGCACCGTGGATCACCAGGCAATCCTCGACGCACGCATCGCCAATGACTATTTGCACGACCGCCGCCCCGAGTTGTACGGCACGCTGCACAAGCCCTGATCCCGCGGGTTTGCTAGCATGGGCACTCCCCACGTTCTGGAAGTGCCCATGCCCGCCCCGGCCCACCCTCACTCTGCCACTCTGACTCTGGCCAATGGCCTGCGTGTCATCCTGCACGCAGCGCCCCATTTACAGCGCTGCGCCGCTGTTGTGCGGGTGGCCGCCGGTAGTCATGACGCGCCCTTGGCGTGGCCGGGGTTGGCGCATTTTCTGGAACACCTGTTGTTCCTGGGAACCGAGCGTTTTCCGACAGGCGAAGGGCTGATGACCTACGTGCAGCGGCATGGCGGACAGGTCAACGCCAGTACCCGCGAGCGCATCACCGAATTTTTCTTCGAACTGCCGGTGCCGAACGTTGCACAAGGGCTGGAGCGCTTGGCGGACATGCTCGCCCGACCACGCCTGGCACTCGACGATCAGCTACGCGAGCGCGAAGTGCTGCAGGCAGAGTTTGTCGCCTGGTCGAGGGATGCCAAGGCCCAGCAGCAAGTGGCATTGCTCGAAGGTGTCGCGAACGGTCATCCGCTTCGGGACTTCCATGCCGGCAACCGGGACAGCCTGCCGGTCGAAACGGAAGCCTTTCAGCAAGCCTTGCGAGCATTTCACGCACAGTTCTACCAGAGTGGGCAGATGACATTGAGCCTGGCCGGTCCCCAACCGCTGGACGAACTCCAAGCCCTGGCGCACCGCTTCGGCGAAATCATCCCCACCGGCTCTGGACATCCACAGGCCGCACCACCGGCCCTGATGGACGGCCAGCCCCAGGCTTATCGCCATGTCGCCGGCCAGCAACTGCACCACGTCATCGCCTGCAACGCGCCACGCGAAACCTTGGAGTTTCTGTGCACCTGGCTCAACAACCCGGCGCCCGGCGGGCTGCTGGCTGAACTGCAAGCCCAAGGCATGGCCACCGCGTTACATGCCAGCGTGCTCTACCACTTCGCCGGGCAGGCGCTGTTGGATATCGACTTTACCCTCAACCAGCCAGGCGAATCGGTCACACCGGTTGAAGCCTTGCTGCACGATTGGCTGAGCTTTTTCGCACACAGTGACTGGACGCCACTGCGCGAAGAATTCGCCCGATTGACCGTGCGCCAGCGGCAGGTCCAGGGCGCACTGGCACTGGCCCGCAACGACAGCGAAGCGCTGTCAGACCACAGCATCGCGGCGCTGCACACGCTGCTGGATTCACTGCAACTGCCAGCCGCCAAGCACACGTGGCAACGGCCACCCGACAACCCCTTCCTACGCCCCTCCGACACAGAACCGCGTGCCGGCCTGATTCGTGGCCAGACCAGCGCCCACCGCGGCTTGCGCACCTTTGCCCAGGACCGCTCGCGGGGTCGCCGGGAAGCATCCGCGCTGACCTTCATCAGCCAGGCTGTACCCACAGACCGCCAGGAAGGCGCGTTGTACCTGAACTGGCGGTTTGACTCACCCGCGCCGTCCGGACTGGAAGGTGCGTTGCACGTCTTGAGCGAAAACGCTCGCCAGGCTGGGCTGGCGTTAACGTTTGAAACGACCGGCCACGATTGGCGGATCAGCATGGTCGGGCTTCACGCGCTCATGCCGAAGGTACTCGAAGCGTTGGCGCAAAGCCTTACGCAGGCGCACCCAACACCCGACACCACGCCACCACCGCTCGCCATTCGCGCATTGCTTAAAGCATTGCCCGCATACTGCGCAGAGACCACGGCCGAGCGCCCACATCAGCCTGCTTCCTGGCATACCGCCCGTTGGCATGGGCTGGGTATAGGCTTGCCGGCAACATGCGAGGCGCTGATAAAAACAGCTGCCGCCGGCTTGCCGGGGCAACCGGCGGGCATTGAGCGCCAACCCCGTGACCTCAACGGTCAGTGCGTGTGGCATGCAGTTAAAACCGACGCCAGCGAAGCCGCGTTGTTGCTGTTCTGCCCGACACCTAGTCTTTCCCTGGCGGATGAAGCCGCATGGCGCCTGCTTGTTCATCGGGTGCAGGGGCCGTTTTACCAACGCTTGCGGGTGGAACAGCAAATCGGCTACGCCGTGTTCAGCGGTATCCGACAGATCAACGGGCAGACCGGCCTGTTGTTTGGTGTGCAATCTCCGCACCTGTCTTTGGATGAAATTGTGCAGCACCTGCACCGTTTCCTGGCGCAAGTGCCTACGCTGATCGAGCGCGATACAGACTTGGGCAACACGGCCCTGGCGCAGCAATTCAACGTCGACACGCTGCCGACATCGCAAGCAGCCGAACTGCTGTGGCATGCGCACCTGGCGGGCCATCCGTCGGATTACCTGGAGCGCCTCCAGCAACATCTATATGCCTGCACCTACGCCGATTTGCAGCATGCCGCCCAGCACCTGAAGGACGCCGTCGGCGGCTGGCTCTGGGTCGCCAACGGCGCGCCTTCGACGGACCTCTGGACGGTTAAAGGTTGATCATTGCCAACCCTGCAACAGCCTTTTTCCACCAAGACAGCGCTAACTTGAAAAGAATTGCGTAACATTCCCACGCACACATCTGAACATCTCCGACTGGAGGTGGACTATATGTATTACTTGGTAGTAAACGTCCCATCCCTTCGTAGGAGTAAGAATATGACCTGGTCCAAACCTGCTTACACTGATCTGCGCATCGGTTTCGAAGTCACCATGTACTTCGCCAGCCGTTAATCGGCTGGGTATGACAACGCCTCGGTTCGCCCGGGGCGTTTTTGTTTTGAGCTTTGCTTGATGGAGCGATCATGTTTGTCCAGATTCTAGGTTCCGCCGCCGGCGGTGGTTTCCCGCAGTGGAACTGCAATTGCGTGAACTGCGCAGGTTTTCGTGATGGCAGCCTACGAGCCCACGCGCGCACCCAGTCGTCCATCGCAATCTCCGACGATGGCGTGAATTGGGTGCTGTGCAATGCCTCGCCGGATATTCGCGCGCAACTGCAAGGCTTCGCGCCGATGCAACCGGGCCGCGCCCTGCGTGACACCGGCATCAGCGCAATCATCCTGATGGACAGCCAGATCGACCACACCACCGGCCTGCTGAGCCTGCGCGAAGGCTGCCCGCATCAAGTCTGGTGCACCGACATGGTCCATGAAGACCTGAGCACCGGTTTTCCGCTGTTCACGATGCTGACCCATTGGAACGGCGGCCTGGCCTGGAACCGCATCGAACTGGATGCCGGCTTCACCATCCCGTCCTGCCCCAACCTGCGTTTCACCCCGCTGCCGTTGCGCAGCGCGGCACCGCCCTACTCGCCGCACCGCTTCGACCCGCACCCGGGCGACAACATCGGCCTGATCGTCGAAGACCTGCGCACCGGCGGCAAACTGTTCTACGCCCCAGGCCTGGGCAAGGTCGATGCGCCGTTGCTGGACATCATGGCCGGCAGCGATTGCCTGCTGGTGGACGGCACGATGTGGGACGACGACGAAATGCAACGCCGGGGCGTCGGCACCCGCACCGGGCGCGAGATGGGCCACCTGGCACAGAACGGCCCCGGCGGTATGCTGGAAGTGCTTGAGCAGTTGCCAACGCAGCGCAAGGTACTTATCCACATCAACAACACCAACCCGATCCTCGACGAAGACTCCCCCGAGCGCGCCGAGCTGGTGCGACGCAATGTGGAAGTGGCTTACGACGGCATGAGCATTGAATTGTAGGAGCAAGCCAAATGACTGACATACCAATGACGCGCGACGCCTTCGAACAGGCCCTGCGGGCAAAGGGCGCCTTCTACCATATCCATCACCCCTACCATGTGGCGATGTATGAAGGCCGCGCCACCCGCGAGCAGATCCAGGGCTGGGTTGCCAACCGCTTCTATTACCAAGTGAATATTCCGCTGAAAGACGCCGCCATCCTGGCCAATTGCCCGGACCGTGAGATACGTCGCGAGTGGATCCAGCGCCTGCTCGACCACGACGGCGCACCGGGTGAAGACGGCGGCATCGAGGCCTGGCTGCGCCTGGGCCAGGCGGTGGGTCTGGACCCCGAGCAACTGCGCTCCCAGGAACTGGTCTTGCCCGGCGTGCGGTTTGCGGTAGACGCTTACGTCAACTTCGCCCGTCGCGCCAGTTGGCAGGAAGCCGCCAGCAGCTCGTTGACCGAACTGTTCGCGCCGCAGATCCACCAGTCGCGCCTCGACAGTTGGCCGCAGCATTATCCGTGGATCGATCCGGCCGGTTACGAGTACTTTCGCACTCGCCTGGGCCAGGCCCGCCGCGATGTGGAACACGGCCTGGCAATCACCCTGCAGCACTACACCACCCGCGAAGGCCAGGAGCGCATGCTGGAAATTCTCCAGTTCAAACTGGATATCCTATGGAGCATGCTGGACGCCATGAGCATGGCCTACGAACTGAACCGCCCGCCGTACCACAGCGTGACCGACCAGCGGGTGTGGCATAAAGGGATCACCCTATGAGCTTTGATCGCAGCAGAAAACCGACCTGGCGCCAGGGCTACCGCTACCAGTACGAGCCCGCGCAGAAAGGCCATGTGTTGCTCTACCCCGAAGGCATGATCAAGCTCAATGACAGCGCCGCGCTGATTGGTGGCTTGATCGACGGAGAGCGCGACGTGGCGGCGATCATTGCCGCGCTCGAAGAACAGTTCCCCGGCGTGCCTGAGCTGGGCGACGACATCGAGCAATTCATGGAGGTCGCCCGTGCAGAGCACTGGATTACCCTTGCCTGAAAAACCGCCGATCGGCCTGCCGCTTTGGCTATTGGCCGAACTGACCTACCGCTGCCCGCTGCAATGCCCGTACTGCTCCAACCCGCTGGACTTCGCCGAGCAGGGCAAAGAGCTGAGCACCGAGCAATGGTTCAAGGTGTTTCGCGAAGCCCGCGAGATGGGCGCCGCGCAACTGGGGTTTTCCGGCGGTGAACCGCTGGTGCGACAAGACCTTGCCGAGCTGATCGGCGAGGCGCGCAGGCTAGGCTTCTATACCAACCTGATCACCTCCGGCATCGGCCTGACCGAGCAGAAGATCAGCGACTTCAAGAAAGCCGGCCTGGACCATATCCAGATCAGCTTCCAGGCCAGCGACGAACAGGTGAACAACCTGCTGGCCGGCTCGAAAAAGGCCTTCGCGCAAAAGCTGGAAATGGCCCGCGCGGTGAAAGCACACGGCTACCCGATGGTGCTTAACTTCGTCACCCATCGGCACAATATCGACAAGATCGACCGCATCATCGAGCTGTGCATCGCCTTGGAAGCGGACTTCGTCGAACTCGCCACCTGCCAGTTCTATGGCTGGGCGCAGCTCAATCGCGTGGGCCTGTTACCGACCCGGGAGCAACTGGTACGCGCCGAGCGCATCACCAATGAATACCGCGCCAGGCTCGAAGCCGAAGGCCACCCGTGCAAACTGATCTTCGTGACGCCGGATTACTACGAGGAACGCCCGAAGGCCTGCATGAATGGCTGGGGCAGTATCTTTCTGACGGTGACGCCGGACGGCACTGCCCTGCCGTGTCACGGCGCCCGACAAATGCCGGTGCAATTTCCCAATGTGCGCGACCACAGCATGCAGCACATCTGGTACGACTCGTTTGGCTTCAATCGCTTTCGCGGCTACGACTGGATGCCCGAGCCGTGCCGTTCATGTGACGAAAAAGAGAAGGACTTCGGCGGCTGCCGTTGCCAGGCCTTCATGCTCACGGGAGATGCCAGCAATGCCGACCCGGTGTGCAGCAAGTCCGAGCATCACGGCCTCATCCTCAAGGCGCGGGAAGAAGCCGAACACGCCACCCAGACCATCGAGCAACTGGCCTTTCGCAATGAGCGCAACTCACGCCTGATCGCGAAAGGCTGAGGGCCTTAACGCTTGGCGATGATGTACACCGCGTGCACGATGCCTGGGATGTAACCGCACAGGGTCAGCAGAATATTCAGCCAGAACGCGCCGGCGAAGCCCACTTGCAGAAACACCCCCAGTGGCGGCAGCAGAATGGCGATGATGATGCGAATGAAATCCATGGGTCAGCTCCAATCAATCGGCTCGTGTGAGCCGTGTAGCTAATCGACCTTGGGTGTTCGTGAGGGTTCAGTGGGATCTGGCACGGAGCCATGCGTTAACAATCAGGTAAAAAAACACCCCCAGCCAAAAAAATCAGGCTGGGGGTGCTGCGTATACCGCGAGACGGTTCAGGAAATCGGGTTAAACAGCGATGCCTTTGCGGCATTGCAATTGCGCGGTGCGCACGCGGGAGAAAGCGCGGGCCAGGCGCAGGAGCATTTCGTCGATGTTGCTTTTGCTCACGGTCAGCGCGGGGGTGAAGCGCAGGCAGTCGGGCTGCGGGGCGCTGAGGATCAGGCCTTCATGTAAAGCCGCATTGACCACCGCATCCGCGGATTCTTCCGACAACGTCAGCCCCCATAGAAGGCCCTGGCCGCGCGGTGCGCCATGGTCATAACGGTAAGCCAGGCGCGCCAGGCCCTCGCCCAGATAGAGGCCGGACTCACGCACGTGCTCAAGAAAACCATGCTCCAGCACGTTGTTGAGCACCGCGGCACCGGCCGACGCCATCAGCGCATTGCCATGATGGGTGCCTTCCAGCTCGCCCAGGTCGAAGCAACAGGCGTTACCCCGCGCCAGCAGCGCCGCCAACGGCACACCGCCGCCCAAGCCTTTGCCCAGGGTGATGATGTCGGCGCGCACCCCATAGTGCTGCTCGGCCAGTAACGTCCCGCAACGCCCCATGCCGGTTTGCACCTCGTCGAGGATCAGCAGAATCCCCAATTCCCGGCACAGCCGTTCGACGCCCTTAAGATAGTGCTCGGTCGCCGGCACCACTCCGGCACTCTGGATCGGCTCAAGCATGATGGCCACGGTCTGGGCGTCCACGGCGGCGTGCAGTGCTGGCAAGTCGTTGAAGGGTACGTGGCTGAAGCCGGGCAACTGCGGCTCGAAACGGTTTTCCTGGGCGCCGGTGGAGGCCGCGAGCGCCGCGAAGCTGCGACCGTGTCGCGCGTTGCTCGCGCTGATGATGCGGTAAGCCCCACCGCGATGCAGTTGGCCCCATTTACGCGCCAGCTTGATCGCCGCCTCGCACGCCTCCGCGCCGCTGTTAAGCAGGTAAGCCTGGTCGCTGCCGGTGCGATGGCACAAGCGTTCGACCAGACTGAGTTGCGTACGGTTGTGCAGGGCCATGCCGGGGTTGATCAATGCCTGGGTCTGGTCGGCAAGCGCCTTGATCAGCACCTGTGGGCTGTGGCCGAGGCTATTGGCGGCATTGCCCTGGCTGAAATCGAGATAGGCGCGGTCGTCACTGTCCCATAACCAGGAACCCTGTCCGCGCACGAATACTTGCGGGGGCTTGGCGACGGTGGGCATCAGCGCATCACCGGACGGTTCACCGGGTGACACTTCGAGCACCAGGTCATCCAGGCTCGGCGCGGGACGGCGCAAGGTGAACAGATTCACACTTCACCTCCAGCGGCAAGTGAACCTTGCCCACCCACGGGCTGGAGGTTTTTTGAGTTGCCTATATAAACGCTATCAACGTGAACGCTGTTCATTGCTCGATTCGGCCCTGTAAGCCCTGCGAATAGGCGCTAGACTAGGCGTCTCGAGGGCCCTGGGCCATTTCGTTTTTCCAGCTTTTTCGATAAGCAAACCTTATGGATTTTAAGCAACTGCGTTATTTCGTCGCGGTGTATGAAGAAGGCCATGTGGGCCGGGCTGCAGAACGCCTGTCGATTTCCCAACCGGCGTTGTCACAGCAGATCCGTCATTTGGAGCAGCACCTGGACGTCAGCCTGTTCGAGCGCAGCAGCAAACGCCTGCTGCCAACCCTGGCAGCGCACACGCTCTACAACCATGCACTGCCGTTGATCGATGGCATGCAGCACGCCGTCGAAGCGTTGCGTCACTTCAAAGGCCAGGCATTGCGCACGTTGGCCATCGGTGTGCTGCAGACCGTGCACACCAGCCTGGTGCCGCAGATGCTCGAACGGGTGCGCAAAGCCCAACCGCACCTGGTGGTGCAGATCTATGAATTGACCGGGCTGGAAATTGAACGGCGCCTGCTCAACGGCTCGCTGGACATCGGCATCAGCTACCTGCCGCCACGTCAGCCTGGGTTGCAAGGCGTGTTGCTGTACGAAGATGAGCTGAAAGTGGTCATCCCCGAGGACCATCCTTTGCGGGAATTCAAAAAGGTCTCGTTGAAGCAGGCGGCTGAGTTGCCGATGTTGCTGCTGGGGGAGGAGTTTCAGATTCGGCAGATCTGGCAAGGCCAGCTCGCCAACCTCGGACGGCGTCCGCAGGTGCAGGCCGAGCTCAATACCATGGTGGGGATTCTCGACAGCTTGCCTCATACGCGGCTGGCGACGGTGCTGCCGGGACGCTCCCAGGATGAGCACAACAGTCAGTCACTGCTATGGAAACCCTTGAGCGAACCACGGGTGCCGCTCAAAGTCGGGTTGGTGTGCCGTGATGTGCAGCGCCAGCAGGCAACGATGGCCTTGCTGCGCACCTTGCTCGAAGACGTGATGAACGCCCCGCAGACGCCGGCCTGACTTTTTCGCGGGCAAAAGAAAACCCCGCCGAAGCGGGGCTTTGCAGACTGTTTCCCTGACATCCATTTCACTCCGCCGTCCTGGCAGAATCCTACGTGTCCGTGTTGTTGCTTTGCGCTTCCTGCGCGACGTCCATGTGAAGTAGATTATCGATGGATCCAATGTGGCGATAGAGGACGATTAGCAGCACGTCATGTAAGAGATTGCTTACACGCCCTCCACGCCTTTAGAACTGGGCTTCATCCAGCAAAAACAGCGATTCGCTCCCGGCTTTTACCGACGCACTCAACGAGTGGATACGCGGCAACAGGCGCGCAAAGTAGAAGCGCGCGGTGCCCAGTTTGCTGGCGTAGAAATCGTCTTCGCCCTCCTTGCCCCACGCGGCCTTGGCCATGCGCGCCCACATGTAGGCATACGCCATGTAACCAAACGCATGCAAATACTCCACCGACGCCGCGCCGATTTCGTTGGGGTTGGTCTTGGCGCGATCAAGCACCCAGGCGGTCAACTCATCCAGGTTATCCACCGCCGCATTCAGCGGGCGGATGAATTCGCCCAGCTCAGACCCGGCGTTGGCGGTGAACTGGCGGATTTCGTCGGCAAACAAGCGGTAGAACGCGCCGCCACTGCCGACGATCTTGCGTCCCATCAAGTCCAGGGCCTGGATGCCATTGGTGCCTTCGTAGATCTGCGTAATACGCACATCGCGCACCAGTTGCTCCTGGCCCCATTCGCGGATGTAACCGTGGCCACCAAACACCTGCTGGCCAAGAACGGTGGTTTCCAGGCCCAGGTCGCTGAGAAACGCCTTGGCCACCGGTGTGAGCAAGGCCACCAGGTTGTCGGCGCGCTCGCGGGCTGCGGCGTCGTCGCTGAACTTGGCGATATCCAGTTGAGTCGCCACGTAGGTGGAGAACGCACGACCACCTTCGTTCGACGCTTTCATGGTCAGCAGCATGCGACGCACGTCGGGGTGGACGATAATCGGATCAGCCACTTTGTCCTTGGCCTGGGCGCCGGTCGGCGCGCGGCTCTGCAAGCGGTCACGCGCGTACTCGATGGCGTTCTGGTAGGAACGCTCACCGGATGCCAGGCCTTGGATACCAACGCCCAGGCGCTCGTAGTTCATCATCGTGAACATCGCCGCCAAACCACGGTTAGGCTCGCCCACCAGGTAACCCACGGCTTCGTCGAAATTCATCACGCAGGTGGCGGAGGCCTGGATACCCATCTTGTGCTCGATGGAACCGCAGCTCACCGGGTTACGCGCACCCAGGCTGCCATCGGCATTGACCATGAACTTGGGCACCAGGAACAGCGAGATGCCCTTGGGCCCGGCCGGGGCGTCAGGCAACTTGGCCAGCACCAGGTGGATGATATTTTCGGTCAGATCGTGTTCACCGCCGGTGATAAAGATCTTGGTTCCGCTGACCTTGTAGGAACCGTCCGCCTGCGGCTCGGCTTTGGTACGAATAATCCCCAGGTCGGTGCCGGCGTGGGCTTCGGTGAGGCACATGGAACCGGCCCACTCGCCCGAATACATTTTCGGCAGGTAAGTGGCCTTGAGCGTTTCGGTGGCGTGAGTCGCAATCGACACGCAGGCGCCGGAGGTCAGCATCGGGTACAGGCCGAAGGCCAGGCTCGACGAGTTGATCATCTCTTCAACCTGGGCCGACACTGCCTTGGGCATGCCCATCCCGCCAAACGCAGGATCGCCGCCCACCCCCACCCAACCGCCTTCGGCGTAGGTTTTGTAGGCCTGTGGAAAACCATCCGGGGTGGACACCACCGTGTCCGCCCAGCGGCAGCCCTGCTCATCGCCGCCGCGACTGAGCGGGGCGATGGATTTGGCAGTGACTTTGCCGGCTTCTTCGAGGATCGCCTCAACGGTTTCGGCGTCCACGCTGTCCGCCAATGCCGGCAGTTGGGCCCACGTGTCGGCAACCTCGAACACTTCGTTGAGGACGAAGCGCATATCCCGCAGCGGCGCTTTGTAATCAGCCATGGCAAACCTCGTTAGAACGTAAAAAGTGATTCGGTAGGATCGGTTTTACAGGCCCCGAGTGTAACCGAACAACTTTTGAGACACATAGGGTCCACTTGTGACTGATTGGTATTTTTAAGTCATCCAGGCAGAAATGCCTCCGCAGGCAGACTCATCAGGCAGTCACTGCCTGCTTCCACGGCCGCGCGATGGGTGGAGGTACGCGGCAACAGGCGTTTAAAGTAGAACTCGCAGGTGGCCAGCTTGGCCTTGGCGAACTCACCGTCGCTGTGGGCCTGCGCGGCAATGGCCATGCGCAACCACAGATAGGCGAGGATGATGTAGCCGCTGTACATCAAGTAATCCACAGCCGCCGCGCCCACTTCGTCCGGGTTCTTCATCGCGGCCATACCCACCTTGGTGGTCAGCTCGCCCCAGTCCTGGTTCAGGTGATTGAGCTGCGCCACAGACGCGTTGAATTGCGGGTGCTCGGCATTCGCGGCGCAAAACTTATGCACCACTTTGGTAAACCCGCGCAGCAGCCTGCCTTGGCTGCCAAGCACCTTGCGGCCCAGCAGGTCGAGGGCCTGGATGCCGTTGGTGCCCTCATAGATCGGCGCGATGCGTGCATCCCGTGCCAGTTGCTCCATGCCCCATTCGCGAATGTAGCCGTGGCCGCCGAAGATCTGCATGCCGAGGTTGGTCACCTCCAACCCGGTATCGGTCATGAAGGCCTTGCAGATCGGTGTCAGAAAGGCCAGCAGGTCTTCAGCTTCCTGGCGCTGGGCGGCATCGTCGCTCAGATGGGCGGTGTCCAGCAGCTGCGCGGTGAAATAGGCCAGTGCGCGATTGCCTTCGTTGAAGGCTTTCATGGTCAGCAGCATGCGTCGCACGTCGGCGTGCACGATGATCGGGTCGGCGGCTTTGTCCGGGGCTTTGGCGCCGGTCAGCGAGCGCATCTGCAGGCGGTCATTGGCGTACTTGATGGCGCCCTGGAAACTCGCCTCGCCGTTGCACAGGCCTTGCATGCCGGTGCCCAGTCGCGCGTGGTTCATCATGGTGAACATGCAGTTAAGGCCTTTGTTGGCCTCACCGATCAGGAAGCCTTTGGCGCCATCGAAGTTGAGCACGCACGTGGCCGATGCCTTGATGCCCATTTTGTGTTCGATGGAGCCGCAGTGCACCGCGTTGCGCTCGCCGGAATCGGCGTGGAACTTGGGCACGATAAACAACGAAATACCTTTGGTGCCCGCCGGCGCGTCCGGCAGCTTGGCCAGCACCAGATGGATGATATTGGCGCTCAGGTCGTGCTCGCCGGCCGAGATGAAGATTTTGCTGCCGGTGACGGCATAGCTGCCATCGGCCTGGGGCACGGCGCGGGTCTTGATCAGGCCCAGGTCGGTGCCGCAATGGGCCTCGGTCAGGCACATGGTGCCGGTCCATTCGCCGGCGGTGAGCTTGCTCAGGTAGGTGTCCTTCTGCTCGGCCGTGCCGTGGGCGTGAATCGCCGACATGGCGCCGTGGGTCAGGCCTGGGTACATGCCCCACGAGGTATTGCTGGAGCCGATCATCTCGCTGAGCACCAGGCCCAGGGACTGCGGCAAGCCCTGGCCGCCGTAGGCCGGGTCGGCCGCTACTCCGTGCCAGCCGCCTTCCACGTACTGGGCGAAGGCTTGCTTGAAGCCTTTGGGTGTGGTCACCACACCATTGTCGAAGTGGCAGCCCTCTTCATCGCCGCTGCGGTTGAGGGGCGACAGCACGTTCTCACAGAATTTCGCACCCTCTTCAAGGATTGCACTGACCATATCCGGGCTCGCGTCCGTCGCGCCCAATGCGGCGTAGTGGCCGTGGAAATCAAATACGTTGTCGATCAGAAAGCGCATGTCGCGCAGGGGAGCTTTGTACTCAGGCATGGCGATGTCTCCGGCGGCAGATGGCTCCAACCTACTGCCGGCCCGCGCCTCGTTCAATCACTGTAGGGCCGCTGAATACACCGCCATCAGTCAACCGGCAGCGCTCTGCATGCGCACCGCGCCACGACGGTTCTGCCCGGCCGCGACCACGCAGTTACGCCCCGCGCCCTTCGCTGCGTACAGTGCCTGGTCGGCGGATTTGAGCACCTCTTCGGGCGTACGCTGCTCAACCTGGCGCTCGGCGACGCCGATGCTGACCGTCACCGAAACACTCGACGCCCCACTGCCCGCCCGGCGTTGGCGACCCTGCTGGTCATCCTGCGGGCGGTCCGAGTTGCGCAGCTTGATATCGTAGTTGGCGACGATCTCGCGGATCTCCTCCAGATGCGGCATGCATTCGTCCAGGGTCTTGCCGGCGAACACCACGGCAAACTCTTCGCCGCCGTAACGGTAAGCGCGCCCGCCACCATTGACCTTGGACAGCTTGCTCGCCACCAGGCGCAGCACCTGGTCGCCGACATCATGGCCGTGGGTGTCGTTGAACCGCTTGAAGTGATCGACATCGGTCATCGCCAGCACATAGTTGCGCCCCAGGCGCTGCATGCGCTCATTGAGGGCGCGTCGCCCCGGCAGACCGGTCAGTTCGTCACGGAATGCCATTTGATAGGCCTCATGGGCCACGCCGGCCGCAATCATCAGCATGACCTGGCTGCACATGATGTTCAGGGTGAACGGCAGGATGAAGGTTTGCGGCAGCATCCAGAACAACCCCATCACGCCTACCAGTTGCGCCGCATGCAAGGGACGTGGCTGGTACCAGTACTGCGCCGCGAGGGTGACAAAACCGATCAGGAACATCGGATACGACAGTTGAATCAGGCTCATCCAGTTGCCATGCAGCACCGGCCAGCGAATTTCCGCCAGCCAGTTCAACAGCGCCTGGGGATAACTTTGCTCCAGCGCCAACGCGACACTGCCGACAGCCAGCAGCACCGCGCAACGTGCGACAAAGTCGCGGAACAAGTGGGTTTTTTCCTGCCACAGCGCGTAGATGCTGAACAGTAACGGCAATAGCAGGCAGCACAGATGAAACACCACCGCCGCGTCTTCGCGCACGCGGCCGTTGTCGCGATAAAAATCAGTCTGGGTGTCGAGCAGGAAGTAAGCGACGTACACCGTGATCATCAAAAACAGTTCGCGCTGGCGGCGGTACACCGCGCAGTACGAACCACCGAGCAACAGCACCAGGGTCGGCAATACGTTGAACAGCGAGGTGAAGAAGACGTTGAGGTCCTTGACGTACGCAGCCGAGAGCCCGGCCAGCAATAGCAGCAATGACGGAAGGAAATGGCTGAAACGGACAGCGGACACGCGTGACAAGGGTAAAGCTCCGACCCGCAGAAAAGTAATGGCACTTCGCCTTAGCGCGAACAGTTAAGCACACCCTGTTCGACATGTATCACATTGCCATCACTTTAACGGCAGGCCTGCGCATTCCCTGAGCGATAAGCTGCGTTTTTTATCAGGCAAAAAAAACCGCCGCTCCCCAGGGGAAGCGGCGGCATTGGAAGTAACCCGGTAAGGCTTAGTAAGCCAGGCCGAAGTTTTCTTCTTTCATGTCCATCAGGTTGCTGGCGCCCGACAGCATGGTCGCCACGTGGGTACGGGTGCGTGGCAGGATACGCTGGAAGTAGAAGCGCGCGGTCTGCAGCTTGGCGGTGTAGAACGCCTCTTCGGTGGTGCCGGCAGCCAGTTTCTCGGCGGCCAGGCGTGCCATGTCGGCCCAGAAGTAGGCCAGGCAGGCGTAGCCGGAGTACATCAGGTAGTCCACCGACGCGGCACCGACTTCTTCACGATCTTTCATCGCCGCCATGCCGACCTTCATGGTCAATTCGCCCCACTCTTTGTTCAACGCCGCCAACGGCGCGACGAACTCGCTGACCGCTTCGTTGCCTTCGTTGGCCTGGCAGAACTTGTGCACGATCTTGGTGAAGCCCTTGAGCGCTTCGCCTTGGGTCATCAGCACTTTGCGGCCGAGCAGGTCCAGGGCCTGGATGCCGGTGGTGCCTTCGTACAGCATCGAAATGCGGCTGTCGCGCACGTTCTGCTCCATGCCCCACTCGGCGATGAAACCGTGACCGCCGTAGATCTGCACGCCGTGGTTGGCCGCTTCAAAACCGACTTCGGTCATGAAGGCCTTGGCGATCGGGGTCATGAAGGCCAGCAGGCCGTCGGCCTGTTTCTTGGCTTCGTCGTCGGTGCCGTACTTGACGATGTCCACTTGCTTGGCCGTGAAGTACACCATCGCACGGTTGCCTTCGGCGAAGGCTTTCATGGTCAGCAGCATGCGGCGCACATCAGGGTGCACGATGATTGGGTCGGCGGCCTTGTCCGGGGCTTTCGGGCCGGTCAGGGAACGCATTTGCAGGCGATCGCGGGCGTATTTCAGGCCGCCCTGGAAGCCGATTTCAGCGTGAGCCAGGCCTTGCAGCGCAGTGCCCAGGCGAGCGGTGTTCATAAAGGTGAACATGCAGTTCAAGCCTTTGTTGGCCGGGCCGATCAGGTAACCGGTGGCCGCATCGAAGTTCATCACGCAGGTGGCGTTGCCGTGGATGCCCATCTTATGTTCCAGGGAACCACAGCTCACCGCATTGCGCTGGCCGATCGAGCCATCGGCGTTGGGCAGGAACTTGGGCACGATGAACAGCGAGATGCCTTTGGTGCCGGCCGGTGCGTCCGGCAGGCGAGCCAGCACGATGTGCACGATGTTATCGGCCATGTCGTGTTCACCGGCCGAGATGAAGATTTTGGTGCCGGTGACTTTGTAGGAACCGTCGGCCTGAGGCTCGGCCTTGGTGCGCAGCATGCCCAGGTCGGTGCCGCAGTGCGGCTCGGTCAGGCACATGGTGCCGGTCCATTCGCCCGACACCAGCTTGGTCAGGTACGCCTCTTGCTGCTCGGGCGTGCCGTGCTCGGAAATGGTGTTCATCGCGCCGTGAGACAGGCCTGGGTACATGCCCCACGACCAGTTGGCCTCGCCGACCATCTCGCTGACCGCCAGGCCCAGGGATTCCGGCAGGCCTTGGCCGCCGTGCTCCACATCATGGGCCAGGCTTGGCCAGCCGCCTTCGACGAATTGCTTGTAGGCTTCCTTGAAACCGGTTGGCGTTTTAACGCCCGACTCACTCCAGGTGCACCCTTCCAGGTCGCCCACGCGGTTCAGCGGTGCCAGCACTTGCTCACAAAACTTGGCGCCTTCTTCGAGGATGGCGTCGACCATGTCCGGGGTAGCGTCCTGGCAAGCCGGCAGGCTCTGATAGTGCGCTTCATAGCCAAGCAGTTCGTCACGAACGAAGCGAATATCACGCAAGGGGGCCTTGTAGTCAGGCATAGCGATAAACCTCTGCTGATGTATCTGGAATGAACAACCGCGTGGATGTGCTGTGGCGGTCAAACAGGTGTTTGAAACATACGTTTACGACCTGGGGATGTCAAGCGCCGTCCAGATGCCGTTTGTCATGACGCACATCAATGCCGCCCACGACTACGCTTGCGGCGCAATGCCACATGAGGTGAGTGTAGAGAATCAAAACAAACACGCCGGGCCGAGGTCAGGACCAGCGCGTTGGATCGGGGGAGTGGATAGGAGCGTCCGGGCTGCCAAGCAGCCCGCGCGGGGCAGGCCCGCTGCGCAATAAAGCGCGGGCTAAGCGTAGGTGTCGATCAGCGTACCGAGCATTTCATCCGAAGCCTTGGCGACTTTGACGCCCAGCTCCACCTGAAACTTGCCCTCGGCCATTTCGACCATATTGCTGGCGGAGTTGGAAGGTTGGGCACGGTCGTTGGCGCGCAGGCGGTCGATCTGCGCATCCGACGGCTGGCTCGTGGCGGCGCTGGCAATTCTGCCGGCGGCCTGGTCGACACGGCTCTGCCCGGCCTGAATGCTGCTCAGGCCCGAATAAAACGCGCTGCTTCCAGAGATTTCCATGGCGTAAACCTGCCTTTAGAGAATCATGAGCTGTGATTGAAGCAGAGTTGGTGGCAAAACGCCCGTTAAAAACACTAATGGCACAATGCCCAAGTGATAGCCAAAATCAGTCAAGCAGGTCCAGTTGCAGGTACTCAGCGACCGCCTCGGCGCTGGCGTGCTTGAGCTTGGGTACGCGCCCCAGGCATGGCGCGGGCAAGCGCTCGGCCAGGGTGGCGAGGTTTTCTTCCAGACGAGAGGTCTTGGGGTCGACGATATTGGCCACCCACCCCGCCAGCGACAAACCATCCCGCGCAATCGCTTCTGCAGTCAACAAGGCATGGCTGATGCAACCCAGGCGTACACCCACGACCAGGATCACCGGCAGCTTGAGCGCCATCGCCAGGTCCGAGAGGTTGGCCTGATCGGCCAATGGCACGCGCCAGCCGCCGGCTCCTTCGATCAGGGTGAAATCGGCCTGCCGCGCCAGGACCTGTTGCATTGGCTTGAGCAGCGACTGCACCGTCAGTGCAACACCCGCCTCACGCGCGGCCAAATGCGGAGCGATGGCGGGTTCGAAGGCCACGGGGTTGACTTCGGCATAGGTCAGCGGCACCGAACACTCAGCCAGCAGCGCCAGTGCATCGGCGTTGCGCAGGCCCTTGGGCGTCACCGCGCAACCGGACGCCACCGGTTTACCGGCCGCCGTGCTTTTGCCCGCCTGCCGAGCTGCGTACAACAGGCCCGCGGCGATGGTGGTCTTGCCCACATCGGTATCGGTGCCGGTGATGAAATAGGCGGCGCTCATAGAGGCTTCTCCAGTACGGCATAGACCACTTGGTAAGTCGCCGGCAGACCCTGGGCCTGGCGGAACTGCTCATAGGCCTGCACCAGTGCAGCAATCCGCGCGCGCCCCGTCAAGCCACCCGGCCGGCCGGGGTTCAGGTTGTGCGCACCAAGTGCCTTGAGTTCATGGGTCAGGCTGCGTACATCCGGGTAGTGCAGCACATGGGCGTGACGCGTCAGGCTCAATGTACGCAGGCCACTGGCGGCGCACAGTTGCTGGTACGTGTCGAAGGTGCGGAAGCGGTTGACGTGCACCAGGCCATCGGCCGCGCGCCAACTTTCACGCAGTTCCTCCAGCGTGCCCACGCACAGGCTGGCGAACGCCAGCACACCGCCCGGCTGCAGCACGCGACGGGCTTCGCTGAGCACCGACTCGAAATGGGCGCACCACTGCACCGCCAGGCTGGAGAAAATCAGACCGCAGCTGTCGTCTTTGAGCGGCAGACGCTCCGCGTCCCCGGCAATAAAGTGCGCCGCGCCGCCCAACGGCCGCGCGTGATTGAGCATGCCTTCGGCGATATCCAGCGCCACGCCGTGGCTGTGGGGCAGCCGCTCGCGCAACGCCCGACTGAAATAACCGGTACCGCAGCCCATATCCAGCCAGCGCGCGGGTGCGATGCCCGCCGGCAAACGCGCCAGCAATTCACCACCCACTGCCCGTTGCAACTCGGCAACGCTGTCATAGCTGGCCGCCGCGCGGGAGAACGACGCCGCGACCTGGCGTTTATCCGGCAAGGCGCCGGGCAGCGGGGGATGGGATAAGTCAGTCATCAACGCACTCATGCAAAAAAGCCTGGATGGCCGCCGCAACACCGTGGGGGTCCTCCAGAAGAAAAGCGTGACCGGCCTGCTCAATCAGGCCGATTTCAACCTCGGGCAGCAGGGCCAGCAATTCACTGGCGGCTTCGGCGGGCACCAGCTCATCCATGCCGCCAAACAGGTGCAATTGCGGCCCGCGATAGGCCAGCAACGCATCGCGGGTGTCCAGTTGCGCGAGCAGTTCGAGGCCGTTCATCAACCCCTCAGAAGGCGTATTCGGTGCGCCGCCAACCAACAAACGCGCCAGACCGCGCGGGTCGGCGGCGCCCTTGGCACACAGCAGGCCGAAGCGCTTGAGCGTGACTTGGGAATCGGCGCGGCAACCGGCGAGGAAGGCATCGAACGTCTCGGCGGGCATCGCGTTGGGCCAGCCGTCATGGCCGACAAAACACGGGTTGCTTGCCAGTGTCACCAGGCCGCAGCAGCGTGCGCCGCGGCGTGCCGCCAGCTCGCTGGCCAGCATCCCGCCGAGGGACCAGCCGCCCAGCCACGCGTTGTCCGGCAGGGTGGCGTCGAGTTCGTCGAGCCATTCATTCAGGTCGCTGGAGTCCAGCGCGGGCAGCGGCTCGATGTGCACCTGCAGGTGTTCATCCACGCCACGCAAGGCCGCGGCCAACGGCTCCAGCGGTGAGATACCCAGGCCCCAGCCCGGCAACAGAATCAGTCGATCACGCATGGTCGCGCTCCCAACACACTTGCAACGCGTCTAACAACAACTGCACCTGTGCTTCGGTATGGGCGGCCGTCAGCGTCACACGCAAACGCGCACTGCCGGCGGGCACGGTCGGCGGGCGGATTGCGCTGACCATCAGGCCACGCTCGCGCAGCATCCGGGACAGGCGCATCGCCCGGGCACTGTCGCCGACCAGGATCGGTTGGATCGGCGTAAAGCTGGGCATCAAGTCCAGACCGATCTGTTCGGCGCCGTGGCGGAACTGGCGAATGAGCGCATTGAGGTGTTCGCGGCGCCAGTGTTCGGTGCGCAGCAGCTCCAGGCTTTTCAAAGTGGCACAGGCCAGCGCGGGCGGTTGGCTGGTGGTGTAGATGTACGGCCGGGCGAACTGGATCAGGCTCTCGATCAGGTCTTCACTGCCCGCCACAAACGCACCGGCGGTGCCGAACGCCTTTCCTAAGGTCCCGACCAGCACCGGCACGTCCTCCTGGCTAAGGCCGAAATGCTCGACAATCCCGCCGCCGTTGGCGCCCAGGGGGCCGAAGCCGTGCGCGTCATCCACCATCAGCCAGGCGCCTTTTGCGCGGGCTTCCCGAGCCAGCGCGGGCAGGTCCGCGAGATCGCCGTCCATGCTGAACACGCCGTCGGTGACCACCAGGGTGTTGCCGGTGGCCTTCTCCAGGCGCCTGGCCAGGCTGGCGGCGTCGTTATGCAGGTAGCGATTGAAACGCGCCCCGGACAGCAGCCCCGCGTCCAGCAATGACGCATGGTTGAGGCGGTCTTCGAGCACGGTATCGCCCTGGCCTACCAGCGCCGTGACCGCACCGAGGTTGGCCATGTAGCCAGTGGTGAACAGCAGAGCGCGTGGGCGACCGGTGAGGTCTGCCAAGGCTTCTTCCAGTTCATGGTGTGGCGTCGAATGGCCGACCACCAGGTGCGAAGCGCCGCCGCCCACGCCCCAGCGGGACGCACCGGCGCGCCAGGCTTCGATCACCTGTGGATGATTGGCCAGGCCCAGGTAATCGTTGTTGCAGAATGCGAGCAATGACTGGCCGTCGACGACTACCTGCGGGCCTTGAGGACTGGCAAGCAACGGCCGTTGGCGATAAAGGTGTTCGGCACGACGGGCAGCGAGGCGCGCGGCGAGATCGAAAGACATGCAGGCCTCGGATTGGCAGGTTTAACTCGGTCAAACATAGGGGAGGGAGCTGGCTCCCGATGAGGGTGTGCCAGCGCATGTGTTGACTGACCCACCGCTATCGGGGGCAAGCCCCCTCCCACATTGGGATCGCACTTCAATTAAACGACGGCGTTGTAGAACTGCTCGCTGCTTTTCTGCTCCACCAAGGCCTGTTCGATCGCCGCCTGGTGCACCTCATCGGCGTGCTCTTCGCGCGCCTCCGGCTGGATGCCCAGACGGGCGAACAGCTGCATGTCCTTGTCCGCCTGCGGGTTGGCGGTGGTCAGCAGTTTGTCGCCGTAGAAGATCGAGTTGGCGCCGGCAAAAAAGGCCAGTGCCTGCATCTGCTCGTTCATGGCTTCGCGACCGGCCGACAGGCGCACATGGGAGGTGGGCATCAGGATGCGCGCCACCGCCAGCATGCGAATAAAGTCGAACGGGTCGATGTCATCGGCATTTTCCAGCGGCGTACCGGCCACCTTCACCAGCATGTTGATCGGCACCGACTCGGGATGCTCCGGCAGATTGGCCAGTTGGATCAGCAGGTTGGCGCGGTCGTCGAGGGACTCGCCCATGCCGAGGATGCCGCCGGAACAGATCTTCATTCCCGACTCACGCACATAGGCCAGGGTCTGCAGGCGCTCGCTATAGGTGCGGGTGGTGATGATCGAGCCGTAGAACTCCGGCGAGGTGTCGAGGTTGTGGTTGTAATAGTCGAGGCCAGCCTCGGCCAGGGCTGCGGTCTGGTCCTGATCGAGGCGACCGAGGGTCATGCAGGTCTCCAGGCCCATGGCCTTGACGCCTTTGACCATCTGCAGCACGTAGGGCATGTCTTTGGCCGACGGGTGTTTCCACGCGGCGCCCATGCAGAAACGGGTCGAACCGATGGCCTTGGCGCGCGCGGCCTCTTCGAGCACCTTCTGCACTTCCATCAGCTTTTCTTTTTCCAGGCCGGTGTTGTAGTGACCCGACTGCGGACAATATTTGCAATCTTCCGGGCAAGCACCGGTTTTGATCGACAGCAGGGTCGACACCTGTACGCGGTTGGCGTCGAAATGCGCGCGGTGCACGGTCTGCGCCTGGAACAACAGGTCATTGAACGGTTGCACGAACAACGCTTTGACTTCGGCTAACGACCAATCGTGACGCAAGGTGGCGGTGGTGCTGGCGCTCATGGGCGATTCCTTGATTATGCTTCGGCAGGCGCTACGGGCAGGCAATACCCACAGGCACGACACGGATGCTCGGCATATTTAAGGAAGATTCATGCACTGTCAACCTGGACACAAACACCAAGTTTACAACTGGTTAAAAAACGAACAAATCTGTTTAATCTGCGATGAAACCACCGAATCGGCGCAGTGTGTGTGCAACGTCTGCGAAACCGAGCTGCCGTGGCTGCTGGACCAGTGCGACGTGTGCGCACTGCCCTTGCCGATGGACGGACTGACCTGTGGCCAATGCCAGAAAAAGCCGCCTGCGTTTAAACAGGTGATCGCGCCCTGGTCCTACAGCTTTCCGGTCGACAGCCTGATCAGCCGCTTCAAGCATCAGGCGCGCTGGCCGTTGGGGCAGATGCTTGCGCGACTGCTCGCGCAGCACGTGCAGCATCGCTTCGACAACACCGACCTGGCGCGTCCCGACTGCCTGCTGCCGGTGCCTCTGGCCCGCAAGCGCCTGCGCGAGCGCGGCTACAACCAGGCGCTGATGGTTGCGCGCTGGCTCAGCCAGGACCTGAACATTGCCTGCGATGCACAGCTGCTGCTGCGTCCCCACGAAACCGTCGCGCAACAGGCCCTCGACGCCCGGACACGCCGACGCAACCTGCTCAACGCCTTTGCCCTGGCGCCCGATGCGCAGGTGCAAGGCCGCCACTTTGCGCTGGTGGACGATGTGCTCACCACGGGCGCCACCGCCCACAGCCTGAGCCACCTGCTGATCAGTGCCGGCGCGCGCCAGGTCGATGTGTATTGCCTGGCCCGCACGCCCAGGCCCGGCGCGTGACTTGACGGCGGTCCGTCTTGCCCGCAACGTTCGGTCGAGCCCATTCAAGCGTATTGCCATGCCTCTGCCGACGCCCCTCAGCCAACACATCATCCGCCGCCCGCAGCGTATTGCGCTGCTGGCCCATATTGCCGAACAAGGCTCGATCACCCGCGCGGCCAAGAGCGCGGGCCTGAGTTACAAAGCCGCGTGGGACGCCATCGATGAGCTTAACAACCTCGCGCAACAGCCCTTGGTCGAGCGCAGTGTGGGCGGCAAAGGCGGCGGCGGTGCACGGCTGACCCACGAGGGCGAGCGGGTATTGCGCCTGTATCAGCGCCTGCAACTACTGCAGGCCGAGGTGCTGGCGTCCGACGAAGCGGCCAGTGATTTCAACCTGCTCGGCCGCCTGATGCTGCGCACCAGCGCCCGCAACCAGTTGCATGGCCGGGTCCACGCCATCGAGTCTCAGGGCCGCAATGACCTGATCCATCTGCAGTTGGCCGGTGGCCTGACGCTCAAGGCGCAGATCACCCACGACAGCACGCAACGGCTGGAACTGGAACCGGGCGTGGAAACCGTGGCGCTGATCAAGGCCGGGTGGCTGGAGCTGCTGGGCCCAGGGCAAACCGCAACACCTGGAAACAATTGCCTGGACGGCGTAATCGAGACAATTCTCCACGCCGACGATGGCCCCGCCGAAGTGCGCATCATCTTGCCAAATGGCCTGGTCCTCTGCGCTTTGGCCCAGGCCAATGCATTTGAAGCACTGGGCGCGGCAACCGGCCAGCCGATCCAGGTGCAATTCGCGCCGAGCCAGGTATTGCTGGGAACGCCGGTATAAGGGAGGCGTTTCTTCAAACTGCAACAATTTCGTCACGGCCGCTGCTTAAGGTGTTGGCAAAAAGCACTCAAGGAGCCTGAGATGAGCCTGTTAGAAGAGAACCAAGCCACCGACCTCGAACAGATGGTCGGCCTGACCCGCCGCCGCTTTATCGGCGCCGGCGCCCTGTGCGGCGCCGCGATGTTCCTGGGCGGCAATCTGCTCAGCCGCAGCGCCCTGGCGGTCAATGCCGCCAACGCCAGCCCGTTGCTGGGGTTCGACAGCATCGCCGCCGCCACCAGCGACACCATCAGCCTGCCGCCAGGCTACAGCGCCTCGGTGCTGATCAGTTGGGGCCAGCCGCTGCACCAGAACGCGCCGGCCTTCGACCCGTCCGGCAACGGCACGGCGATCGCGCAGGAGCAGCAGTTCGGTGATCACAACGACGGCATGAGCCTGTTCCCGTTCCCCGGCGACGACAATCGCGCGCTGATGGCGATCAACAACGAATACACCAACTACCGTTATCTCTATGCCCACGGCGGTGCGCCGCAATCGGCCGAAGAGGTGCGCAAGGCCCAGGCCAGCGAAGGCGTATCGGTCATCGAAATTCGGCGTAAGGGTGACACCTGGCACTTCGTTCAGGACTCACGCTACAACCGTCGCATTCACGGCAACACGCCGATCCGCCTCAGTGGCCCCGCCGCCGGCCATGAGTGGTTGAAGACCAGCGCCGACAAGTCCGGCAAGAAAGCCCTCGGCACCTTCCAGAACTGCGCCAACGGCATGACCCCCTGGGGCACCTACCTGACCTGCGAAGAAAACTTCACCGACTGCTTCGGCAGCAGCAACCCGCAGCAAGCCTTCGACGCCGGGCAGAAACGCTACGGCGTGGTGGCGGCCAGCAAAGAGATCAACTGGCACCTGCACGACCCGCGTTTCGACATGGCCAAGAACCCCAACGAACTCAACCGCCATGGCTGGGTAGTGGAAATCGACCCGTTCGATCCGCAGTCCACCCCGGCCAAACGCACGGCACTGGGCCGTTTCAAACACGAGAACGCGGCACTGGCGCAAACCCGTGATGGCCGCGCCGTGGTGTACATGGGCGATGACGAGCGCGGTGAGTTCATTTACAAGTTCGTCAGCCGCGACAAGATCAACCACAAGAACCCCAAAGCCAACAAAGACCTGCTCGACCACGGCACCTTGTACGTGGCGATCTTCGATGCCGGCGATGGCAACGCCGACCATCCGCGTGGCAAGGGTCAGTGGGTGGAGTTGACCCATGGCAAAAACGGCATCGACGCCGGCAGCGGTTTCGCCAGCCAGGCCGAAGTGCTCATTCACGCGCGCCTGGCCGCCAGCGTGGTCAAGGCCACGCGCATGGACCGCCCGGAATGGATCGTGGTCAGCCCCACCGACGGCCAGGTCTATTGCACCCTGACCAACAACGCCAAGCGCGGCGAGGACGGCCAGCCAGTGGGCGGGCCCAACCCACGCGAGAAGAACGTCTACGGCCAGATCCTGCGCTGGAAGGCCAACGCCGACGACCATGGTGCCGACGATTTCAGCTGGGACCTGTTCGTGGTGGCCGGCAACCCGCAGGTGCATGCCGGCGCCCCCAAGGGCGGCTCGTCGAACATCAACCCGCAGAACATGTTCAACAGCCCCGACGGCCTGGGCTTCGATAAGGCCGGGCGTCTGTGGATTCTCACCGACGGCGACTACAGCAACAGCGGCGACTTCGCCGGCATGGGCAACAATCAAATGCTCTGCGCCGACCCGAGCACCGGCGAAATCCGCCGTTTCATGGTCGGACCGGTGGCGTGCGAGGTGACCGGCATCAGCTTCGCGCCGGATCAGAAGACGCTGTTTGTGGGCATCCAGCACCCGGGCGAAACCGGCGGTTCGACTTGGCCGGAGCACTTGCCCAACGGCAAACCGCGCTCGTCGGTGCTGGCCATTCGGCGGGATGACGGCGGGATCGTCGGCGCCTGACACGGCCTTATCGGGGGCAAGCCCCCTCCCACATTTTGACCGGTGATTACCTTCAAAGGTGGGGGGAGCTTGCCCCCGATGACAATGGCACAGTCGCCCCCTATCTCAAGCCGTGTGCGTTACCATACCCGGCCGGACGCGGCGCCCTGCTGCGCGCAGGAGTTCGCATGGCCCACCCGTTTGAAACACTCACCCCCGACCTGGTACTCGACGCCGTCGAAAGCATCGGTTTTTTAAGCGATGCCCGCGTATTGGCGCTCAACAGCTACGAAAACCGCGTGTACCAAGTGGGCATCGAAGACGCCGAGCCGCTGATCGCCAAGTTCTACCGGCCGCAGCGCTGGACCAACGAAGCGATTCTGGAAGAACACCGTTTCACCTTTGAGCTGGCCGAGTGCGATGTACCGGTGGTGGCGCCGCTTATCCACAACGGCGAAAGCCTGTTCGAGCATGCGGGATTCCGCTTTACCCTGTTCCCCCGGCGCGGCGGCCGTGCGCCGGAACCGGGCAATCTGGACCAACTCTATCGCCTGGGGCAACTGCTGGGGCGCTTGCACGCCGTGGGCTCCACGCGGCCGTTCGAACACCGCGAAGCATTGGGAGTGAAGAACTTCGGGCACGATTCGCTGACCACGCTGCTGGAGGGCAATTTCATTCCCAAAAGCCTGCTGCCGGCCTACGAATCGGTGGCGCGCGACCTGCTCAAACGCGTGGAGGAGGTGTACAAGGCCACCCCGCACAAGAACATCCGCATGCACGGCGATTGCCACCCCGGCAACATGATGTGCCGCGACGAGATGTTCCATATCGTTGACCTGGACGACTGCCGCATGGGCCCGGCGGTGCAGGACCTGTGGATGATGCTCGCCGGTGATCGCCAGGAATGCCTGGGCCAGCTGTCGGAATTAATGGACGGCTACCAGGAGTTTCACGATTTTGACCCGCGAGAACTGGCGCTGATCGAACCGCTGCGCGCCTTGCGTTTGATGCACTACAGCGCCTGGCTGGCGCGGCGTTGGGATGATCCGGCGTTCCCCCACAGCTTCCCGTGGTTCGGCACGGAGCGGTATTGGGGCGATCAGGTCCTGGCGTTGCGTGAGCAACTCGCAGCCCTCAACGAAGAGCCGCTGAAACTCTTCTGATTGCTTTTAAGGTGGGAGGGCCTTGCCCCTCCCACACAAAGCACAACTCATTACCAAGCAGTCCCATTGGTTGAGAAATATCCTTACAATCGCGCTTTGTTAGCTGCCTAAGCAAGGATTCCGCATGCACGCCGCCAACCCCCGCAAGGGGTACATCCTGGGCCTGAGCGCCTACGTCATCTGGGGCCTGTTCCCGCTCTACTTCAAAGCCATCGCCAGCGTACCCGCCGCCGAGATCATCGTGCATCGGGTGCTGTGGTCGGCGCTGTTCGGGGGCTTGCTGCTGATGGTGTGGAAACATCCCGGCTGGTTTCGCGAGCTGCACGACAACCCCAAGCGACTGGCGATTTTGGCACTGAGCGGTTCGCTGATTGCGGCCAACTGGCTGACCTATGTGTGGTCGGTCAACAGCGGGCGCATGCTCGAAGCGAGCCTGGGTTACTACATCAACCCGCTGGTGAACGTGCTGCTGGGCATGCTGCTGTTGGGCGAGCGTCTGCGCCGCTTGCAATGGGTGGCGGTGATATTGGCCGCCGTGGGCGTGGCGCAACAGGTGTGGCAGGTCGGCAGCTTGCCATGGGTGTCGCTGGCGCTGGCGTTGACCTTCGGTTTCTACGGATTGATCCGCAAGCAGGCACCGGTCAAGGCGTTGCCGGGGCTGGTGGTGGAAACCTGGATGCTGGTGCCGATTGCGGTGGCGTGGCTGCTGTTCAACCCCAGCGCACACAGTGCGCAACTGGCATTCTGGAGCACCTCCGAAGCCTGGTGGCTGGTGGCCGCGGGCCCGGTGACGCTGATCCCGCTGGTGTGTTTCAACGCCGCCGCGCGGCATTTGCCTTACACCGCATTGGGCTTTTTGCAGTACGTGGCGCCCACGTTGGTGTTGCTGGAAGCGGTGCTGCTGTTCGGCGAACATTTGGCGCCGAGCACGCTGCTGGCCTTCGCGTTCATCTGGGCCGGGCTGCTGGTGTACAGCGTGGACGCCTGGCTGAGCGTACGTAAACGCTGATCAAATAATGTACAAAACTCTGCAAGCCACGGTCTGTGTGGCTTGCAGACATTCACCCCAAGGTTATCCACAACCTGATCCCCGCCATTTGTGCACAAGCCATTGAAACTGCTCGTTTTTTGCTCAGTTGACGAAGAGCCTCGGCCCACGTGGCCTGCCGAGCAGTCTCTACAGGTTATCCACAGGCCCATGCAAGATTTCCATGCATAACCCTGTGATTACTCTTCGTGGTGCAGTTCCACCATCAGGTCATCGGCCAGTGTTTCCAGCGAGGCTTGCAACGCATCCAGGGGCAACGTCGACGGCACCTGCAACAGCGCCTCGGCCTTGAACAGCAGGTCCCCACTCATCGGCGCCGGGCTTACGCCCGTACTCAGGCTCTCAAGGTTGACGCCCTGCCGGCTCAACAGCGCCGTGATCTCTCGCACGATGCCCGCGCGATCATTGCCCACCAACGTCATCACGATGGGCTTGGAAGCCGGTGCCTGCCCGGTGCTGCCCTCGCCCACCAGCACGCGAATGCCGTGGGTGGATAAGTCCTCCAACGCCCCCACCAGGGCCTGACGATTCTCCGTCGGCACACTCACCCGCAGGATGCCGGCAAACTGCCCCGCCATGTGGGCCATGCGGCTGTCCAGCCAGTTGCCGCTGTGGGCAGCGATGTTCTGCGCGATGCGTTCCACCAGGCCGGGTTTGTCGGCGGCAATAATAGTGAGTACAAGATGGTCCATAGCGAAGCCCTCTGGAAATCAATCTACAAGGTGGACCCGAGGGCCCTCGAAAACAAATCGTGTACCATTTTTATATTTATCTGGAACAATCCAATAGGTTTTTGAGAACATACCGTTCTCCGCTGTGACCGTACGACCAAAGTGGGTCGCTAAACGACGTATTTAGTCTAATTTTCACAACCGCAAGTCATCATGTAGTATGCCCAACCGTGCACTACATAATGAAAATCTGAAACAGCGCATAAGCTCCGCAGAGTGAGGCAAGCAATGACTGAACACGTTCAAGTCGGTGGCCTGCAGGTCGCCAAAGTCCTGTTCGACTTCGTGAACCACGAAGCCATTCCCGGTACCGGCATCACTGCCGACCAGTTCTGGGCCGGTGCCGACAAGGTCATCCACGACCTGGCGCCGAAGAACAAAGCCCTACTCGCCAAACGCGATGATTTCCAAGCGCGGATCGATACCTGGCACCAGACCCATGCCGGCCAGGCCCACGACCCGGTGGCCTACAAAGCCTTCCTGCAAGACATTGGATACCTGCTGCCAGAAGCCGCGGATTTCCAGGCCTCGACCCAAAACGTCGATGACGAAATCGCGCGCATGGCCGGCCCGCAGTTGGTGGTGCCGGTAATGAATGCCCGCTTCGCCCTCAACGCATCCAACGCTCGCTGGGGTTCGCTGTACGACGCGCTCTACGGCACCGACGCCATCAGCGAAGCCGATGGCGCCGAGAAGGGCAAAGGCTACAACAAGGTGCGCGGCGACAAGGTCATCGCCTTCGCCCGCGCCTTCCTCGACGAAGCCGCACCGCTCAGCGCCGGCAGCCATGTCGATTCCACCGGCTACAAGATTGCCGACGGCAAACTGATCGTCAGCCTCAAAGGCGGCAGCAACAGCGGCCTGCGCGACGACAGTCAATTGATCGGCTTCCAGGGCGACAGCGCCCAACCGATCGCGATCCTGCTCAAGCACAACGGCCTGCACTTCGAAATCCAGATCGATGCCAGCACCCCGGTCGGCCAGACCGACGCCGCCGGCGTCAAAGACGTGCTGATGGAAGCCGCGCTGACCACCATCATGGACTGCGAGGATTCCGTCGCCGCCGTGGATGCCGACGACAAAGTGGTGATCTACCGCAACTGGCTCGGCCTGATGAAGGGCGACCTGGCCGAAGACGTGGCCAAGGGTGGCAAGACCTTCACCCGCACCATGAACCCCGACCGCGTCTACACCGGCGTGGATGGCCAGGACGTGACGCTGCATGGCCGCTCGCTGCTGTTCGTGCGCAACGTTGGCCACCTGATGACCATCGACGCGATCCTGGATAAAGACGGCAACGAAGTGCCCGAAGGTATTCTCGACGGCCTGATCACCAGCCTGACGGCGATCCATAGCCTCAACGGCAATACCAGCCGCAAGAACAGCCGTACCGGTTCGGTGTACATCGTGAAACCGAAGATGCACGGCCCGGAAGAAGTCGCGTTCACCAACGAGCTGTTCGGCCGCATCGAAGACGTGCTGAACCTGCCGCGCAATACCCTCAAAGTCGGGATCATGGACGAGGAGCGCCGCACCACGGTCAACCTCAAAGCCTGCATCAAGGCCGCCAGCGAGCGTGTGGTGTTTATCAACACCGGCTTCCTCGACCGCACCGGCGATGAAATCCACACCTCCATGGAAGCCGGCGCGATGGTGCGCAAGGCAGCGATGAAGTCGGAAAAGTGGATCGCGGCGTATGAAAACTGGAACGTCGATATCGGCTTGAGCACCGGCCTGCAAGGGCGTGCACAGATCGGTAAAGGCATGTGGGCAATGCCCGACCTGATGGCGGCGATGCTCGAACAGAAAATCGCCCACCCCCTGGCCGGCGCCAACACCGCCTGGGTGCCTTCGCCCACGGCGGCCGCATTGCACGCGCTGCACTACCACAAGGTCGACGTGTTCGCGCGCCAGGCCGAGCTGGCCAAGCGCGAGCGCGCCTCGGTGGACGATATCCTGACCATCCCGCTGGCGCAGAACACCGCTTGGACCGAGGAAGAAATCCGCAACGAGCTGGACAACAACGCCCAGGGCATCCTCGGTTATGTGGTGCGCTGGATCGACCAGGGCGTCGGCTGCTCGAAAGTGCCGGACATCAACGACGTCGGCCTGATGGAAGACCGTGCCACCCTGCGTATTTCCAGCCAGCACATCGCCAACTGGCTGCGCCATGGCATCGTCAATCAAGCGCAAGTGATGGAAAGCCTCAAGCGCATGGCGCCGGTGGTGGACCGCCAGAACGCCGGGGACGCGCTGTATCGCCCTTTGGCACCGGATTTCGACAGCAACATCGCGTTCCAGGCGGCGGTGGAACTGGTGATTGAAGGGACCAAGCAGCCTAATGGGTATACCGAGCCGGTGTTGCACCGTCGGCGTCGGGAATTCAAGGCTAAAAACGGCCTGTAAATGAAAAAGCCCTGATCGAAAGATCAGGGCTTTTTCTTTGAGGGTGAACGAGCAAACGGTGAACGCATTCCTACAGGAAGTACGCGGTCAACAGTGTGAGAAGCCTGCCGCCGTTGAGCCCCGCACATTCACTGCAAAATCAGGAAGCCATCCCCAGCTCCCGCTTCACCAACTTCGCCAGTTTCACGCTATCAATCGGCTTGAGCAGAAAATCCACCACACTCAAATGCATGGCATCAATGACATCGGGCGCTTCGGCATCCCCCGACATGATGATGATCGGCAGCGCCGCGCGGGTGGATTCGCGCACCTGTTTGATCAGCTCCAACCCGTTGCTGGGTTGCATGCGCAGGTCGGTAATCAACAAGCCGATGGAGCTGCTGGATTTCAACAAGTCCCACGCCCGCTCACCACTGTCGGCGGTCATGCAGCGAATGCCGTCCAGGCCCAGGATCTCCGCCAGCAGTTCGCGCGCGTCCTTGTCGTCGTCGACAATCAACACGCGTTGTGGCGGTAGATCGGGTTCCAGCATCACGGCGTTGAGCGCCTCGCGCTCGGCATCACTCAAAATATCGTGGTCGGACATACGGTTCTCAGCGGTTCTAATCAATCTCCCAGCACTCGTCAGACATCTGCGGAAGGTCGAACAATGTGCACTTCGTCGGAAAGTTTGCCTAGTGGGCGTTCTACGGAGTTTGGACGATAACCATGTAAGGTTTTTCCCTAGTCCCGCTGCGTTTTCATAGACCTAGACTTACGTCCAATGGGCACCCGTGGCGCAGGAGCCGACCATGCACCTCGATAACGACAAAAAAACGCGGTTACTGTAATGAGTAAAGCTGATGCCTTCGCCCAGGCGGGGAAAACTGCGGTGTTGCAAAATATCCAGGGCACGCTGCAGTTCCTGCAACGCTTCCCGCCGTTCAACCAGATGGAAAACGCGCACCTGGCGTACCTGGTGGAACAATGCCAATTACGCTTTTATGCTCCCGGTGACAGCATCCTCAAACCCTCCGGCGGGCCGGTCGAACATTTCTACATTGTCAAACAAGGCCGCGTGATCGGCGAACGGCCGGACACCACCGAGACCACCTTCGAAATCACCACCGGCGAATGCTTCCCCCTGGCCGCCCTGTTGGGCGAACGCGCCACGCGCACCGAGCACAAGGCCGCCGAAGACACCTTTTGCCTGCAACTGAACAAGCCAGCCTTTATCAAGTTGTTCGCCCTCTCCAGCCCATTTCGCGACTTTGCCCTGCGCGGCGTCAGCAGCCTGCTGGATCAGGTTAACCAGCAAGTGCAGCAAAAAGCGGTGGAAACCCTCGGCACCCAATACTCGCTCAATACCCGCCTGGGCGATTTGGCCATGCGCCATCCGGTCACCTGCAGCCCGCACACGCCATTGCGCGAAGCAGTGACACTGATGCACGAGCAGCAAGTGGGCAGCATTGTCATCGTCGACGATAACAAGGCGCCCCTGGGGATCTTTACCCTGCGCGACCTACGCCATGTGGTGGCCGACGGCGTCAGCGATTTCAGCCAGGCCATCGACGCGCACATGACCCAGGCACCGTTCTTCCTGACGCCGGACCACAGCGCCTTCGACGCCGCCATCGCCATGACCGAACGGCATATTGCCCATGTGTGCCTGGTCAAGGACCAGCGCCTGTGCGGCGTGGTGTCCGAGCGCGATCTGTTTTCCCTGCAACGCGTGGATCTCGTGCACCTGGCGCGCACCATCCGCAACGCCCCGCGTATCGACAACCTGGTGGCGATTCGCGGCGAGATCGGCCAATTGGTCGAGCGCATGCTGGCCCACGGCGCGTCATCCACCCAGATCACCCACATCATTACCCTGCTCAACGATCACACCGTTTGCCGGGTGATCGAGCTGACCCTCGCTGAAAAGGGCGACCCGGGCGTGCCTTTCAGCTGGCTGTGCTTCGGCAGCGAAGGCCGTCGCGAGCAGACGCTGTACACCGACCAGGACAACGGCATTCTGTTCGAGGCCAGGGACGCCGCCGACGCGGCTGCGATCCGTGCTCGCCTGCTGCCGCTGGCCCAGCAGATCAACCAGAGCCTGGCGCTATGCGGTTTCAGCCTGTGCAAGGGCAATATCATGGCCGGCAACCCGGAGTTGTGCCTGTCGCGGGCCGAATGGGCACGGCGCTTTGCGGCGTTCATTCGCGAGGCGACGCCGGAAAACCTGCTGGGTTCGAGTATCTATTTTGACTTGCGCGTGGTGTGGGGCGACGAGCAAGGCTGCGAGCTGTTGCGCCAGGGCGTTCTCGATCAGGTCGCGGATAACCGCCTGTTCCAACGCATGCTGGCCGAGAACGCGCTGCGCCAGCGCCCTCCGGTCGGGCGTTTCCGTGACTTTGTGCTGAGCCGCAAAGCCGGCGAAAAAGCCACCCTGGATCTCAAGGTGCAGGGCCTCACCCCGTTCGTGGATGGCGCGCGTCTGCTGGCCCTGGCCAATGGCATTCACGCCAACAACACGCTGGAGCGGCTGCGCCAATTGGTGGTCAGGGAGGTCATCGAAGCGTTGGACGGCGCCGCGTACGAAGAGGCCTACCACTTTATCCAGCAAACCCGCATGCAGCAGCATCAACGGCAAAGTCGCGAAAACCAGCCCTATTCGAACCGCGTCGACCCCGACAGTCTCAACCACCTGGACCGGCGCATCCTGCGCGAATCCCTGCGCCAGGCCCAGCGCCTGCAAAGCAGCCTGACCTTGCGGTATCAGCTGTGAGCCTGTTCGGCTGGCTGCGCACGGCCAAACCCCAGCTTGATGCGACGCAGCAACGACGCTTGGCGCAACTGCGCAAACCCGCGCCGCTGAGTGAAGACGCCTTGCGCAGCCAACGCTGGGTGGTGCTGGACCTGGAAACCAGCGGCCTGAACCTCAACCGTGACCAGGTGCTGTCCATTGGCGCAGTGGTGATCGAGGATGGCGCGGTGGATTTTTCCCAGTTGTTCGAACGCACCCTGCACCGCGCCCACACCCGACTCAGCCCCAGTGTGCTGATCCACGGCCTGGGGCCCAGTGCGATTGCCGCCGGCAGCGACCCGGTGGAGGCCCTGCTGGACTTCATGGAGTTCCTCGGTGACAGCCCGTTGCTGGCGTTCCATGCGCCGTTCGATCAACACATGCTGGGCCGCGCGCTCAAGGACAGCCTGGGGTATCGCCTGGTACACCCGTTTCTGGATGTGGCCGACATCGCCCCGCTGCTATGCCCCGAAGCACCTATTCGCGAGGCTGGGCTGGACGATTGGGTCAAGTATTTCCACCTGGAGGTCGGCGAACGCCACCACGCCAGTGCTGACGCCCTGGCCACGGCGGAATTGATGCTGATCCTGTTCAGCCGTGCGCGTCGGCAGTTCATCGACACGCCGCACGCATTGCACGGGCGCGTAAGCCAATGGAAACGGCGCCAACAGGCGCCATCGTTTTAATCTCATCTCCCGACAGACGCCAATTGCGCCCACCCACCGCCTCTGACACAATCGCGAATAATTCTCGTTAGTTTAAACCTCTTGTTTATTCGGTGATGCCTTGTCGTCGATCCAGACCCCACACAGTGAGCGGGTTGGTGCGTTGTATCGCGACCATCGCGGCTGGCTGCTGGCCTGGTTGCGGCGCAACGTGGCCTGCCCGAGCCGCGCCGAAGACCTGAGCCAGGACACGTTCATGCGCCTGCTGGGTCGCGACACGTTGCCGGAACCGCGCGAGCCAAGGGCATTTCTGGTGGCCATCGCCAAGGGCCTGCTGTTCGACTATTTCCGGCGCACGGCGCTGGAGCAGGCTTACCTGGCCGAGTTGATGCTGATCCCGGAAAGCGAACACCCCTCACCCGAAGCCCAGCACCTGATCCTCGAAGACCTCAAGGCCATCGACCGTCTGCTTGGCACACTGTCGAGCAAGGCTCGCGCGGCGTTTCTCTACAGCCGCCTCGACGGTCTCGGCCATGCGCAGATCGCCCAGCGCCTCGGCGTGTCGGTGCCGCGCGTGCGCCAGTACCTGGCCCAGGGCATTCGCCAGTGCTACGTCGCGCTGTATGGCGAGCCGACATGAGTGCGATCGGCACCCGACCGGTCTCGGCCCGCGTGCTCGATGCCGCCATTGCCTGGCAGTTGTCCCTGGATTCGGGCGATGGCAGTGCCCTGGAACGGGAAGAGTTCAGCAAATGGCTGGCCAGCGATGAAGAACACGCCCGCGCCTGGCGGCAGCTGGGCATGCTCGACCAACGTTTCAGCGTCGCCTCGGGCCCGGCGCGGGCGGCGCTGTTGCAGTCGCGCCAGGCCATTCGCCAACGGGTGCGCAAGCTCGGCAGCGGCCTGGCGAGCATCGCGCTCATCTGCGGCCTGGCTTTGTTTGCGGGCGAGCGCTATGTGCCGATCCACTACTGGCTGGCCGATCAACGCACCGCCACCGGCGAGCAGCGCACCCTGAAACTGTCGGACGGCACGCAGATCAACCTCAACACGCACAGCGCCATCGACGTGCGCTTCGATGAAAAGCGCCGATTGATCGTGTTGCAGGACGGTGAAATCCTCGTCGAAACCGGCCACAACGACGCTCGCCCGTTCTACGTGCAAACCCGCGACGGCCGCCTGCGGGCGCTGGGCACGCGGTTTATCGTCAAGCGCGAAGACGACGCCACGCGCCTGAGCGTGCTGCAGTCAGCCGTGGCGGCGCAGCCGCAGGCACTGCATCAGGAACAGATCTTCAAAGAAGGCCAGCAGGTGCTGATGCGCAGCGACGGCCTCGGCCCACTGCTGGCGGTGAGCCCTGCCACCGATGCGTGGACACGCGGCATGCTGGTGGTGGACAACGCGCGCCTGGGCGACGTGATCGAGGAATTGAGCCGCTACCGGCCCGGTTACCTGGGTGTGGATAAAACCGTGGCCGACCTGCGCATCACCGGCAGCTTCCCGCTGCACGACACCACACTGGCGCTCAATGCGCTGCTGCCGACATTGCCGGTGCAGATCAGGCAGCGCACGCCGTGGTGGGTGACGGTGGGTGCCAGGCCTTAGGCATCATTAATGCCTGGGCTGAGGCTATCGGGGGCGAGCCCCTCCCACATTTACCTGAACAAAACCCGATTAACTGTGGGAGGGGGCTTGCCCCCGATAGGCCTTCAAACACACCGAGAAATCCCCGGCAAAAAATATTTTCATCTCGCCCTATCACTTTTCGAATCTCGCTCGGCACATAGGCAATTGCGAATTACTTCCATTCAGGAGCCGCCTTATGTCCCGCACGCTAGATACCCTGCTGCGCCCCAGTCTGTTGGCCGTGGCCATTGCCCTCAGCACACCGCTGATTACGCCTCAGCTGTTGGCCGCCGAACAGGCCTCCAGCGTGCGTGCCTACAACCTGCCGGCGGCGCCTTTGGCCAGCACGCTCAACCAGATCGCCAGCCAGGCCGGCCTGGCGTTGACCCTCGACCCGGCCCTGGCCGCCGGTAAAACCTCCGCCCCCGTAAACGGCCAGTTCGATGCCCAGAGCGCACTGCGCCAGGCCCTGCGCGGCACGGGATTGCAGTTGGAACAGAGCAGCGCCGGGACGTTTACCCTGGTGGCGATTCCGGACGGCGTGGTGGCATTGCCGGAAACCAACATCACCGGGCAAGGCAGCTATGAAAGTGCCTGGGGCCCGGCCCAAGGCTACCTGGCGACACGCACCGCCGCCGGCACCAAGACCGACACCGCCCTGGTGGAAGCGCCACGCTCGATCTCCGTCGCCACCCGCCAGCAAATGCAGGACCGCAGCGTTCACACCCTCGATGATGCGGTCAAATACATGCCCGGCATCGTGTCCGCCAGCTACGGCAGCGACACACGCTACGACTGGATGCGGGTACGCGGCTTCGAACCCACCCAATTCCTCGACGGCCTGCCCCTGCCACGCGGCGTGTATGCCAACCCAAAAGCCGAGACCTGGAACCTCGACCGCCTGGCCCTGCTGCGCGGGCCGGCCTCGTCGGTGTACGGCCAGACCCCGCCGGGTGGCCTGCTGGACATGGTCAGCAGCCGTCCCAGCGAGCAGACCAGCCATGCGGTGCAAGTGCAGTACGGCAGCGACAACCACCGCCAGATCAACTTCTCCAGCACCGGCAAGATCGACGACGATGGCCAGTTTCTCTACGGCCTGAGCGGCGTGGTGCGCGACTCCGGCACCCAGGTCGATCACATCGACAACAAGCGCTACAACATCGCACCCAGCCTGACCTGGAACATCGACCCCGACACCCGGCTGACCTTGCTGTCGCAGTTCACCCGCGACGATACCGGCGCCACCAGCCAGTTCCTGCCGATCCAGGGCACCAAGATCAAATCGCCGCTGGGGGAGGTGTCTCACCACAAGAACCTCGGCGATCCGGACTATGAGTTCTACGACCGCACCTATTACGCGCTGGGCTATGCCTTCGAGCATCGCTTTAACGATACGTGGCAGTTCAAGCAGAACCTGCGCTATACCAAATCCGAGTTGTCGTTCCAGACGCTGACCGTAGGTGCCTATCCGTTCACGCAGGTAGAGGCCAATGGCGACGTGGGCCGCACCTCGACCAATGTGGATGAAAATATCGGCCAATTGGCCCTCGACAATAACTTTCAGGCCGACTTCAGCACTGGCGACCTCACTCATACCCTTCTGCTGGGCCTGGATCACCAACGCACCGACACCTCCTACCTGTCGATTTACGGCGACGGGCTGAAGACTAACGTCAACAATCCAATATACGGCCAGCCTATCGTGCGCCCCGCACGTTCGGGTGCGTATTACGACTACAACCAGAAAACCGTGCAGACGGGTCTCTATATCCAGGATCAATTGGCACTGGATAAATGGCGCCTGACCGTGGGCGGCCGTGAAGACTGGGTGCATCAAGGCACCACATATTTCAACCAGAACGACGCGACCAATACCGACCGCATTAAGCATTTCAGTGGCAATGCGGCACTCAGCTATGTGTTTGACTCCGGCTTTGTACCCTACATCTCCTACGCCGAGTCCTTTCAGCCTGCGAGTAATGCCAGCGTCTCCGCCACTGAGTCGTATAAACCCACCGAAGGCAAACAATGGGAACTGGGTATCAAATACCAGCCTGCGGGTTCGAACACGCTGCTGACTGCCGCCATTTACGACCTGACCCAGAAAAATGTGCTGGTGACCACAACCACGGCAGGCAGTATCCCCGTCACTAACCAGTCCGGTGAAGTGAAAGTAAAAGGCCTGGAATTGGAGGCAGTGTCAGATGTGACTGAAAACCTCAAAGTCATCGCCTCCTACACCCTGGCAAAATCCGAAGTGCAAAAAGGTGACTACAAAGGCAATCGTCTGCAACTGATGCCAAACCAGCAAGCCTCCCTATGGACGGACTACACCTGGCATACCGGTGTACTCGACGGTTTCGGCGTTGGCTTTGGTGCGCGCTACACCGGCAACACTTACGGTGACCAAGGCAATACCTGGCTTGGCAAGGCCGACGCCTACACGGTGTTCGATGCCGCAGTGCATTACGACCTGGGTCGCCTGGATAACAGCCTCAAAGGCGCATCGGTAAAATTGAACGCCACCAACCTGTTCGACAAAGACTACATTTCGACCTGCGATGGCTTTTACTGCTACTTCGGCGACCAGCGCAGCGTCGTCGCCAGCGCCACGTACCAATGGTGATCGGCGCACAGGCAGCAGGCTGAAGCATGAAAAGCACAACCATCCGACGCTGGTCCTTCGTCCACACCTGGACCAGCCTGATCTGCACGGTGTTCCTGCTGCTGCTCGCCCTCACCGGCCTGCCGCTGGTGTTTCACCATGAGATCGACCATCTGCTGGGCAACGAACCCCAGCTCCAGCAGATGCCGGCCGATACGCCGCGATTGAACCTGGAACAACTGGCGAACAAGGCCCTGGCCCATCGCCCCGCAGAGGCCCTGCAATACCTGGCCTGGGATGAAGACGACCCGAACGGTGTGATCGCGATTATGGCCGCCACCGCCGGCACGGAGCCGAACGCGTCCCACACCTTCATGCTCGATGCACGCACCGGCGAAGCGCTGGAGATGCCCTCGGCCAATGGCGGTTTCACCTTGTTTTTGCTGCGCCTGCATGTGGATATGTTCGCCGGTCTGCCGGGCAAGCTGCTGCTGGCGTTCATGGGCGTGCTGTTTGTGCTGGCGATCATTTCCGGCACGGTGCTGTACCTGCCGTTCATGCGTCGTCTGAAATTCGCCAGCGTGCGCCGGGACAAAACCACTCGCCTGCGCTGGCTCGACCTGCATAATCTGATCGGCGTAGTCACGTTGACCTGGGCGCTGGTGGTGGGCGTGACCGGCGTGATCAGCGCCTGCGCCGACCTGATCATCGCCGCCTGGCGCCAGGACAGCCTGACGGCCCTGATCGAACCGTACAAGGACGCGCCGCCGCTGACCTCACGCGCCCCGGCCAGCGAGTTGCTGAACATCGCCGCACGCGCCGCACCCGGCATGCAGCCGGACTTTATCGCCTTCCCCGGTACGCGCTTTTCCAGCGAGCATCACTACGCGGTGTTCATGAAAGGCAGCACCCACCTGACCTCGCACCTGCTCACCCCGGTGCTGATCGACGCCAGCACCCTGCAGGTCACGGCCATCGCCGAGCGGCCCTGGTACATGGACGCCATGGGCCTGTCCCAGCCGCTGCACTTTGGCGACTATGGCGGCATGCCGATGAAAGTCCTGTGGGCGCTGTTGGACGGGCTGACCATCGTCGTGCTGATCAGCGGGATCTACTTGTGGATCGCCAAGCGCAGGGCGGGCAAGGCATGAGGCCACGCCAGTCGAGTTTCTGGAAGGTATTTGGCATTCCGCTGGGGATTGGCGTGCTCAGCGCCGCGGGGTTGTTTGCGGCGTTGCTGGGGGATGGGCTATGGGATTCGTTGAGCTGGGTGGGGTTGGGCATACCGGCGGCCATTGGTAGTTGGGGGTTGTTCAAGCGTCGTGGCTGAGGGCCTCATCGGGGGCAAGCCCCCTCCCACATTTTTGATTTGTGAACACATTCAAAGTGTGGGGGGGCTTGCCCCCGATGAGGCCCTCAACCTGCCCCTCGCCAGCCACCGCGCGACCCTCTAGGCTAGCCACAGTCAATCCAGAGGAATGCCCATGTCCACGCCCAACATGACCTTGTTCCACAACCCTGCATCGCCGTTCGTACGCAAAGTCCGCGTGCTGCTGCTCGAAACCGGCCAGCAGGACCGCGTGGCCCTGCACGCCTGCATGCCGACGCCGGTCAACCCCGATGCGCAGTTGGTCGACGGCAATCCCGTGGGCAAGATCCCGGCCCTGCGCCTGGCCGATGGCAGCGTGCTGCACGACAGCCGGGTGATCCTCGATTACTTCGACCACCAGCACGTCGGCAACCCGCTGATCCCCCGCGACGGCTCGGCGCGCTGGCGTCGCCTGACCCTGGCCTCGATGGCCGACGGCATCCTGGATGCCGCCGTGCTGGTGCGCTATGAAACCGCCCTGCGCCCGGTGGAGAAACACTGGGATCAGTGGCTCGACGAACAGCGCAACAAAATCCGCCGCACCCTCGCCGAGCTGGAACAGAATGCCATCGCCGAATTGGCCAGCCATTTCGACATCGCCGCGATCAGCGTGGCCTGTGCCTTGGGCTATCTGGATTTTCGCCATCCGGATATGCAATGGCGCGTGGACAACCCGCAGCTTGCCGCCTGGTACGCCGACGTCAGCCAGCGGCCTTCGATGCTGGAAACCCAGCCGCCGGCCTGACCTGCACACCGACCCGATGTGGGAGCGGGCTTGCCCGCGACTGCGGTATGTCATTCAGTACATCTGTTTGTGAACCACCGCTATCGCGGGCAAGCCCACCCCCACCTTGGACGGTGGTGACAGCAAGGAATGTGGCGATCCTTGTGGCTAACTGCGCCCCTACTTGTCGATCCTCGCGCAAGCCGATCATTGCACCGCCTCCAGATCAAACTGCAGCGGCTCGGTCGCCTTGCGCTTGCCCACGCCGTACCAGTCCAGGTTGCGCGTCAGCACCATCACCGTCCCGAGCAGGCCGAACAGCAGCAGCGAGCCCATCAGCAGTGCGTAATCCTCCGCACTCAGCAGCCCATACAACAAGCCATACAACGCCGCGAGCCCCGCTGAGAACCCCAGGCCATGGGCGACGCTTCGCAGCACATGGCACACATAGAAACCGATCAACATCACGCATGCGCTTGCGGAAATCAGGTACGCCAGGGCAAACCCCAGGTGCTCGGACAGCGACAACAGCAGCAGATAAAAGAACGCCAGCGCCACGCCCACCAAGGCATATTGAATCGGGTGCACCGCCAGGCTCTTGAGCACTTCGAACAGGAAGAAGCCGGCAAAGGTCAGGGCGATGAACAGCAGCGCATATTTGATCGCACGGTCGCTCTTGAGGTACTGGTCCACCGGATCGATGAAGTTCACGCCGAAGCTGCGGTTGTTGAAGTCCTCACAGCCCTGGCGATCCAGGCAGGCTTGCAGGGCCTGTTCGAGGTTGGTGGAGAAGAACGAGGTTTGCCAGCTGGCGGTGAAGCCTTTGTCGGTGATGTCACGCTGGGCCGGCAGGAAGTTGCCGATAAAGCTGGGGTGCGGCCAGTTGGACGCGAGGGAAACCTGACTGGTCTTGCCCACCGGCACCACTTGCAGTTGTTCGGTGCCTTGCAGGCGCAGGTCGAAGGCGAAGTCCACCATCGCCGGCTTTTTGCTGTCCTGTTCCGGTAGCGCCACATGCACGCCCTCCCCCAGCCAGTCCACTTGTGAGCCTGGTTCGAATTCCAGGCGCTGGCTGCCCAGCTCCAGCTTCAGCGCATTTTCGATGCCGCGAATATCGCTGATACCCACCGCCAGAAAAGCCGGCTCAAAACGGTAATCCTCAAAGTGTTCGGTGATGCCCAACTGCGCAGGCAGCTCAAAACGCCCGCTGATACGGGTGTCGGCATGGAACAGCCGCGCCTGGTAAATACCCCGCGCGCGCAACTCGGTCTGCACCTTGCCATCGAGTTCAAAACGGTCCGGCAGGAAATACAAGCGGCCGCGCTCTTCACGGGTTTCCTCGTAGCGCTTGTTGAGCTTCTCGTTGAGCTTCCACTCACGCACGGTCTTGCGATACGGCACCACCATCACCGGCCCGGTCAGGCGCTGGGCGTAGCTGGAGCTGCGGGCGATGTCCATCACGACACCGTCGCGCAGTTGCTGGCGGTCACTGATGATGCCGTTGATCATCAACAACGGAATCAGCAACAGCAGGATCAGTAGCGCAATGGCGCCAAGTTTGAAAAGCAGGCTGCGGTTCATGGGGCTCTCCCTGTTTTGATGGGCAGAGCGTGAGCCGCGTGCGTGGGTGTTTTATGTGGGCATTGTGGAGACTGTGTGGAGATGCAGCACCACCTGCACGCCGCCCGACGTGTTGCCGATCTGCAGGGCGCCACCGTGCAGCTTCATCACCTCCTCGACGAAGTTCAAACCCAGGCCCGTGCTCTTGCGCCCACTGACCGGACGCGGCAATGAATAGAACCGCTCACTCAAGCGGGGCAAGGCATAGTCGGGAATCGGCGCGGCCTGGTTGAACAGGCTCACCTGCACATCGTTGTGCCGGCTGCTCGCACTGAAGCGCAACGTGCCACCCGGCGGGGTGAAATCCAGGGCGTTGTCCAGCAGATTGCCCAACGCCTGACGCAACAGGAAGGGTTCGCCAAACACTTTCACATCCGCCGCAATCGCTTGTTCGACGTGTAACCCGGCGCCTTCGATGCGCGCACATTGGGCATTGAGCACATCGTCTACCAGGGCCGCCAGCGGGATACTCAACTGTTCTTCCAACCCCTGGCGCTGCTCCACCTGCGCCAGGTTGAGCAGGCGTTCGATCAACTGCTGCAAGCGCGCGCTTTCGCTGTCGATATTGCCGACGAAGCGCTGCTGCTGCTCACGGCTCATATCGCCCTGCAACAGCTCCGCCGCGCCGCGAATGGCCGCCAGCGGGCTTTTCAGCTCGTGGGTCAGGGTGTGCACATAATGTTCGACGTAGGCCTTGCCCTCCAACTGCGTGCGCATGTGCTCCACCGCGGTGGATAACTGCTTCAACTCGCCGCCGCGGTAATGCGGCAACTCGGCACGCCGGCCCTCGCTGACCGCTTCGGCATAGGCGGTCAGTCGTCTTAACGCAACGCTTAACCACCACGACAACAAGGCGCCCAACAGCAAACCAAGGGTCACCAGGCCGGCGCCGTACCACAGCAGGCGCCGCTCGGTACGGTCGACGTAAGGCTGCAACGAGCTGTTCGGCTTGGCCACGGTGACCACGCCGATGATCTGGCCGTTATCGCGGATCGGCGCGCCCACGTGCATCACCGACGAGGTGGCGTCCTCCGGGTTGCTGCGGGTGGAGCGCGCGCCGTATTCGCCACGCAGGGTCAGGTAAACGTCGTTCCATTTCGAATAGTCCTGGCCCACCGCCACGCCGCTGGAATCGAGCAGCACGGTGCCGTTGGCGTCGGTCACGTAGATACGGTGGTTGACCTGGTTTTTCGGCAACCCCCAAATGGTCGCGCCCGGCTGGCGGTTGCCGTAGGCCTTGAGCAATTCGGGCCAGTGGCTTTGGCCGAGGGTGCCATTTTTCACATCATCGCGCAGGATCTCGGCCAACAGGTTGGCAGTGTCCACCAGGGTTTCTTCGGTGGACTGGCGCACGCCGGGGCGGATTTCCTTCATTACGGTGCTGAGCACGAAATAGCCGGTCAGGCCGATAAACAGCGCGTACACCAGGAAAATCCGCAGCCCCAGGCGCATCAGCCGTGGCTCGGACTGTAGCTGTAGCCGAGGCCGCGATGGGTCTGGATCGGTTCGGCTTCGGCGGCAACGCCGCGCAGTTTGCTGCGCAGGCTTTTGATATGGCTGTCGATGTTGCGCTCGTAGCCGGCATCGGCGGGCACGCCCACGGCGTCCAGCAGCTGTTCGCGGCTGAACACCCGCTCAGGTTGTTCCAGCAGGCTCTGCAGCAGACGAAATTCATGGCGCGTCAGGCTCAAGGGCTGACCGCGATAGGCGATCTGCATGCGCTCCAGGTCCACCTGGAACAACGCCGGCGCCACGCCGGGGCCGACGCGCTTGAGGATCGCCTTGACCCGCGCCGCCACTTCCCTTGGGCTGAACGGCTTGACCACGTAATCGTCGGCGCCGATCTCCAGCCCCACCACGCGGTCGATCTCGCCGTCGCGGGCACTGAGGAACATGACAGGCACTTCGCTGAAACGGCGCAACTGCTTGCAGGTCTCAAAGCCACTGATATCCGGCAGACCGATGTCGAGAATGATCAGGTCGGCCGGCGTCTTGCGTTGATGCTCCAGCGCCGCCTGGCCCAGGCTCAGCCAAGTAGTGCCGAAGCCCTCGCCTTGCAGGGCGAATATCAACGTGTCGGCAATCGCGGCTTCGTCTTCGACAATCAGGATGTGGGGCATGGCGGTCCGTCAGCAGTCCGGTTTGTCAGCAGTGTACCGACGGGCCGGATTTACCGCAGCGCCGAATTCACGCAGGGCCTTGGCACCGATCAGCAGCGGGTAATTGAAACTGCTGCGGTCGGTGAGGTTGACCTCGACGGTGCGCTTGACGTTGCCCAGGCACATTTCCAGGTCGATGACCGGGCGTTTGGCCACGGTGGCTTCGTCCTTGTCGTCATCTTCGTCGGCACGGCTCTTGATCTTGCTGATGCGCGAGACTTTGTGTTCGTAGACCTTGTCGGATGCGCCCGTGCCGCCGAGGCGGAAGCGCACCCAGTCGTCGCCATCGCGGGTAAAGGTCTGGATGTCACGGGCCGACAGCGAGGCGGTCAGCGCGCCGGTGTCCATCTTGGCCTTGAAGGTTTCGCCGATCTCCGGCAACTGGATGTATTCGTAGCGACCGTAAAGGGTCGGTTCGGCGGCCATGACCGGCAGGGCAACCAGGGCGAGGGAGGCAAGGAGCAGTTTCACGAAGTGATTCCTTGGAAAAGAAGTAGGCGGATTCTAGACCGCATAAGCGCTACTTAGTTAGATCCCCCGGCGTTTTGTGATTTGGCCTCTAGACTCAAGCTGCTTATCATGGCCCGCCCACACCCTGCCAAGAGTTGCTTATGCGCCGCCTGCTCACCGGCTGTCTGGTTACATTGCTGCTGTTACTCAATACGTTGGTCCTGATCGGGCCGCTGATGGTGTTTGCCCTGCTCAAGCTGGTGGCGCCCGGTCGTTATCGGGACTACATGTCCTGGGCGGTGATGTGGATCGCCGAGACCTGGGCCGAGATCGACAAGCTGATCTTCGCCCTGTGCATTCCAACGCAGTGGGACATTCGTGGCGGGGAGGATTTGCGCAGCGACACGTCGTACCTGGTCATCGGCAACCACCAGTCCTGGGTGGACATCCCGGCGCTGGTCCAGGCCCTCAACCGGCGTACGCCGTTCTTCAAGTTCTTCCTGAAAAAAGAGCTGATCTGGGTGCCCTTCCTGGGGCTGGCCTGGTGGGCGCTGGATTACCCGTTCATGAAGCGCTACACCAAGGCGTTCCTGGCCAGGCACCCGGAGCTGGCGGGCCAGGACTTGAAGATCACCAAACAGGCCTGTGAGCTGTTCAAGCGCCAGCCGGTAACGGTGGTCAATTACCTGGAAGGCACGCGCTTCAGCCAGGCCAAGCACGCGCAGCAGGCGTCACCGTTCAAGCGGTTGCTCAAGCCCAAGGCGGGCGGTGTGGCGTTTGTGCTGGCGGCGATGGGTGAACAGCTGGATGCGGTTCTCGACGTCACCGTGGTCTACCCGTCGCAGCACACTCCGGGGTTCTGGGACTTGATCAGCGGCGCGGTGCCGAAGGTGATCATCGATATCCAGACCCGCGAGCTGGACCCGGCGTTGTGGCAGGGAGATTACGAGAACGATCCGGCGTTTCGCCAGACCGTACAGAGCTGGGTCAACCAGCTCTGGGAAGAGAAAGACGCGCGCATCGAACACCTGCGCGCGCAGGGGTAATCAGCTGCCGGTACCCCAGGCCTGAGCCAGTTTGCCCAGCACCGAGCTGTTGGCGCCCTGGCTGCCCAGGAACTGCAGGATCACCGGGGCAAACTGGCCGACCATGCCGCTGTCCATGCCCAGGGCGCTGAACGCGGTGTTGAGGTCGTTGGTGTTCTTCACGCTACCCAAGAGGCCGTCGAGGCCGCTGGTCTTGCTGCCGCCGGTCTGGCCGAGCATCCCGCTCAAGGCTCCGAGGCTGCCCAGAGCATTGTTGCCCGACAACTGGTCAAGCCCGGGCACGCTCTGGCCCAACTGTGAGTAGTCTTTGCCGCTCAACTGGTTGCGCGCCAGGCCAAGCATGGCGCCGGTGCCGCCGATGGCTTGCTCCGGCGTGACGTTCAGTTGCGAGGTCAACGCGCTCAGCAGGTCGGCCGTCTCGGACGACGGTGCGGCAGCGGCGGCTTTGTTGTTGCCACCCTGCATACCGGAAATCGCATTGGCCGCGTCGCCCAGGCTGAAGCCTGCGGCGAATGCGGGCCCGGCAGCCAGCGTCATCAGGCAGGAAAGGGCGAAACCGCGTGAAATCTTCATTGGACCAACCTCGGGATATAAGGGCAAAAGCAGGCGTTGGACTGGGTAACCGGTCGGTTGTTCCAAGCCCTGGGAGGAACCGATCCAGCCAAAGCGGGTCCATGAACTGACTACAAAATTTGTCAGGAAGAGACTTATGACTGCGATCCAACCCCCAGTGATTGAGCACAAGCCTGCATTCTGGAGCCGCCCTCGCCTGTTCGTCGGCGCCTGTGTCGTGGTGGTTGCCGGCATCGGCGGCGCGATCTACACCCACGACAGCGTCAAATCCGCCGCCACCCTGGTGACCACCACCCAGCAGCCGGCCGCGCAGATCATGGCGCACAAGGATTACCTTGAAGTGCAACCCATCGCCGCCGCCGCGGCGGAGCCGGATAAGAGCCTGGAACTGTGGGCGATCCCCAAAGACGGCACCCCGATCTCCCTGGGCCTGTTGCCGGAGGACGGCAAAGGCATCATTGGCCTGAACCCACGTCAGCAAGCGTCCATCAGCAAACCGGTGGAGTTGATGGTGAGTTCGGAGACCAAAGGCGGTTCGGTGAGCAAGCAACCCACCGGCCCCACCGTCTATCAGGGCGCCCTGGCCAACCGCTGATATCCCAAATACCACAACCCGATGTGGGAGAGGCTTGCCCCCTCCCACATTCGGGTCTTCGTGTGATTGGGCCTTACGCCGCGCTGAACAACTTGTGCGGATCAATCACAAACTTCTTCGGCACGCCCGCATCGAACTCGCCGTACCCACGTGGCGCGTCGTCCAGGCTGATCACCTGCACGCCGACGATTTCGGCGATGTTGATGCGGTCCCACATGATCGCCTGCATCAGTTGGCGGTTGTACTTCATCACCGGGGTCTGGCCGGTGTGGAAGCTGTGAGACTTGGCCCAGCCCAGGCCGAAACGAATGCTCAGGCTGCCCATTTTCGCGGCGGCATCCACGGCACCTGGATCTTCGGTGACGTACAGGCCAGGGATACCGATTTTGCCGGCCACGCGCACCACGCCCATCAGTGAGTTGAGCACCGTGGCCGGGGCTTCGGCCTTGACGCCGTCATGGCCGTGGCCGCGTGCTTCAAAACCCACGCAGTCGACGGCGCAGTCCACTTCCGGCTCGCCGAGCAGCGCGGCGATCTGTTCATGCAACGGCGTATCGGTGGACAGGTCGACGATTTCAAAACCCTGGGCCTTGGCGTGGGCCAGGCGGATGGAGTTCACATCGCCGATGATCACCACCGCCGCGCCCAACAGCCGCGCAGAGGCAGCAGCGGCCAGGCCGACCGGGCCGGCACCGGCGATATAGACGGTGCTGCCAGGGCCAACACCAGCCGTGACGGCGCCGTGGTAGCCCGTCGGCAGAATGTCGGAGAGGCAGGTCAGGTCACGGATTTTCTCCATGGCCTTGTCGCGATCCGGCAGTTTGAGCAGGTTGAAGTCGGCATACGGCACCAGCACGTATTCGGCCTGGCCGCCGGTCCAGTCGCCCATGTCGACATAGCCGTAGGCGCCACCGGCACGGGCCGGGTTAACGGTGAGGCACACCCCGGTGTGTTGCTCTTTGCACGAACGGCAGCGGCCGCACGCTACGTTGAAAGGTACGGAAACCAGGTCGCCGATCTTCAGGTTTTCGACGTCGCTGCCCTTCTCGATCACTTCACCGGTGATTTCGTGACCGAGCACCAGACCGGTCTGGGCAGTGGTACGGCCGCGCACCATGTGTTGGTCGGAGCCGCAGATGTTGGTGGAGACCACGCGCAGGATGACGCCGTGCTCAATCTTCCTGCCACGGGGGTCCTGCATTTTGGGATAGTCGATTTTCTGTACTTCGACCTTGCCGTTGCCGAGATACACGACACCACGATTACCAGACATGTCAGTCACCTCTATATTTATCGTTGTTGAGAGAGTGGAGCGAGCTTCAAGCGGCAAGCTACCCGCCGCAAGAAGTGTGCAGTGCCGCTTTTTCCTGCGGCTTGAAGCTTGCAACTTGCCACTAAAGAACGACCGTCCTGTTAGCGTTCAAGAACACACGTTTTTCGATGTGATACCCAACGGCCCGGGCCAGCGTCAGCCCTTCAATATCGCGCCCCTTGGCAATCAAGTCCTCGGGATAGTGGCTGTGATCCACCACCTCCACGCCCTGGGCGATGATCGGGCCTTCGTCCAGGTCGTTGTTGATGTAATGCGCCGTGGCGCCCACCAGTTTGACGCCCTTGTTGTACGCCTGGTGATACGGCTTGGCACCCTTGAACCCCGGCAACAACGAGTGGTGAATGTTGATGGCCTTGCCATCGAGCTTGCGGCACAGCTCCGGCGACAGCACTTGCATATAACGCGCAAGAATCACCAGTTCAGCGCCGGTGTCTTCCACCACTTGCCACACCTGACGCTCCTGGGACGGTTTGTCGTTGGGGTCGAGGGGGAAATGGTAGTAGGGAATCTGATGCCAGTCGGCCAATGGCTTGAGATCGGGGTGGTTGGACACCACCGCCACCACGTCCATCGACAGTTGGCCGATGCGCTGGCGGTACAGCAGGTCGTTGAGGCAGTGATCGGCCTTGGAGACCATGATCACCACTTTTGGCCGGTAGTTCGGTGCCGTCAGCTCGAAGATCATGCCAAAGGCTTTACCGCGCGTGGCCAGGCCATCGCGGAAAGCCTGCTCGTCGAAATCGCCGGGCTGACGGAATTCAACGCGAATGAAAAACCGGCCCGAGAGGCGGTCATCGAACGAATGGTGCTCGGTGACGTAGCAGCCCTGCTCGAACAGGTAGCGGGTGACCGCGTCCACCGTGCCGAGCACGCTGGGGCAGTCGGCGGTCAAAATCCATGTATCGGGTGCGCGGCTCATGAGTCACTCCTCAGGCTGATCGTTCCCACGCTCTGCGTGGGAATGCATACCGGGACGTTCCACGTCCCAAAAGCGGACGCAGAGCGTCCATGGCGGCATTCCCACGCGGAGCGTGGGAACGATCATGCGACGACGCTCAGACCGAACTCGGCCGAGGCATCCTGCAACCACAACCACCAGTAATCCGAAAAACTGCGACGAATCACCAGTTCCCAGGTGTCTTCAGCGATATGGCGGATCACCAGTTGGGACTTGGCGAACACCGTGCCCACCGCCTTGCCCACCGGGAAGTTGTTGGGGTGGACGTCGTAGCTGGTGGACTTCATCAGCACGTCGCGTACGTTCGGGCCGCTCAGTTCAAGGATCTGCTGGCCGCCGCTGACATTGACGATCTGGATATGCAAATCAGCCAGAGCGGCACGCAGGTTCTGCTCGGCGGCGAACTCTTCACCGCTCGGCACGATCAGCAACCATTCATCCGGGCCGAGCCATTGCAGGCTGGTTTCGCCTTTGACGATCACCTGCAGGGCGCCCGGCAATTCGATGCCCAGAGCCTTGTGCACGCCGGCGGCAAAGGCCGCGTCATGGCCGTCACCACGGATCGTGAGATGGCCGAGCAGTTTCTTTTCACGCACGGTCACGCCGGCGTTCTTGCGACCCTTGCCGACCAGGCTGACGAGGTCGGCATGGTGCAGCGACGACTCGGCCTTGGCGCCGGAGGTGGGGCGTTGTTGGTAAACATTGGCTGCTGTCATAAAGCACCTGTGTCTTAAATTGATCGTTCCCAGGCTCTGCGTGGGAATGCCGCTTTGGACGCTCTGCGTCCGCTCTTGGGACGCAGAGCGTCCCGGGATGCATTCCCACGCGGAGCGTGGGAACGATCAGGTGTCAAATGTTCTGGCGATCGCCTTTCGGGTCAAAGAACACCGAAGACACAATCTCCGCTTCGATCACGCTGCCATCGGCCTGAGGCGAGAACACCCGTTCGCCGATGCGCTTCAAGCCGCCTTTCACCACGCCCATGGCAAACGAATAACCCAGGGAGTTGTGCGCATAACTTGAGGTGACGTGACCGACCATCTTCATCGGGATCGTCTGCTTCGGATCGAGCACCAGTTGCGCGCCTTCCGGCAGCCATACCTTCGGATCGATCGGCTTGAGGCCCACCAGTTGCTTGCGCTCTTCACGCACGCAGTCTTCACGGTTCATCCCGCGCCAGCCGATCCACGAGAACGGCTTGGTACGGCCAACGCACCAGCCCATGTTCAGGTCGTCGGGGGTCATCGAGCCGTCGGTGTCCTGGCCGACGATGATGAAGCCCTTCTCGGCCCGCAGTACGTGCATGGTCTCGGTGCCGTACGGGGTCAGGTTGTACTTCTTGCCAGCGGCGACGATCTGTTCCAGTACGCCCATGGCGTAGTCGGCCTGCACGTTGACCTCATACGACAGCTCACCGGTAAACGAGATACGGAACACCCGCGCCGGTACGCCGCCCACCAACCCTTCTTTCCAGGTCATGAACGGGAAGCCGTCCTTGTCCAGGTCGATGTCGGTGACTTCCGCCAGCAGCTTGCGGCTGTTGGGGCCGGACAGGGTCATGGTTGCCCAATGGTCAGTGACCGAGGTGAAGTACACCTTGAGGTCCGGCCATTCGGTCTGTTGGTAGATTTCCAGCCACTGCAGTACGCGGGCGGCGCCGCCGGTGGTGGTGGTCATCAGGAAGTGGTTGTCAGCCAGGCACGCGGTCACACCGTCGTCGAAGACCATGCCGTCTTCCTTGCACATCAGGCCGTAGCGCGCCTTGCCCACGTCAAGCTTGGTCCAGGCGTTGGTGTAGATGCGGTTGAGGAACTCACGGGCATCCGGGCCTTGAATGTCGATCTTGCCGAGGGTGGACGCATCCAGCAGGCCGACGCTGTCGCGCACGGCTAGGCATTCGCGCTTCACCGCAGCGTGCAGGTCTTCACCGTTGCGCGGGAAGTACCACGGGCGTTTCCACTGGCCGACGTCTTCAAACTCGGCGCCGTTCTTCACGTGCCAGGCGTGCAGCGCGGTGTAGCGCACCGGTTCGAAGATATGCCCACAGTGCCGGCCCGCTACGGCGCCGAAGGTCACCGGCGTGTAGTTGGGACGGAACATGGTGGTGCCCATCTGCGGGATGGTCACATTCAGCGAGCGCGCGGCAATCGCCAGGCCGTTGACGTTACCCAGCTTGCCCTGGTCGGTGCCAAAGCCCAGCGCGGTGTAGCGCTTGACGTGCTCGACCGACTCGAAGCCTTCGCGGGTGGCCAGTTCGATGGCGGCAGCGGTGACGTCGTTCTGCAGGTCGACGAATTGCTTCGGCGCCCGTGCGGTCGGCTTGTCGTGCGGCACTTGGTAAACGGCCAGTGTTGGCTCTTCCAGACGGCTCAAGGCCTTTGGCAGGGTGCCTTCCACCGGGGCAAAACCGGCTTCGCTGGCGGCGCGCACGCCGCCTTCAAAACCATCGGCCAGGGAATCGCCGAGGCCGTAGACGCCGTTGATACCACCGACGCACACGCGTTTCTGCGGCGCTTCGCCCGGTACAAAACCGAGAATGTCTTCACGCCAGGTCGGCTTGCCGCCCAGGTGCGAGGCCAGGTGAACCACCGGGCTGTAGCCGCCGGAGCTGGCCACCAGGTCGCAGTCCAGCCACTCGCCGGGGCTGGTGACTTTATGCGCCTTGACGTCAATCGCGGCGACACGCGCAGCGGTCACGCGCTTGGTGCCACGGGCTTCGACTACAGCGCTGCCGGTGAGGATGCGAATACCTTTGGCGCGGGCTTCCTCCACCAGCGCGCCGCGTGGGTTGTGGCGCACATCAGCGACCGCCACCACTTGCAGGCCCGCATCCAGCCAGTCCAATGCAACGCGGTAGGCGTGGTCGTTGTTGGTCGACAGCACCAGTTTTTTACCTGGCGCCACACCGTAGCGGCGCACGTAGGTGGAAACCGCACCAGCGAGCATGTTGCCCGGCACGTCGTTGTTGCCGTACACCAGCGGACGCTCGCACGCACCGGTGGCCAGCACCACGCGCTTGGCACGTACACGGTGGATACGCTGACGCACCACGCCGATGGGCGCGCGGTCACCGAGGTGGTCGGTCAGGCGCTCGTGAATGGTCAGGAAGTTATGGTCGTGGTAGCCGTTGACGGTGGCGCGGGGCAGCAGCACCACGTCCGGCAGGGCTTTCAATTCGGCAATAACGCTGGCCACCCATTCAGTGGCCGGTTTGCCGTCCAGGCTTTCGCGCGAATCGAGCAGCGAACCACCGAACTCTTCCTGCTCATCGGCCAGGATCACGCGGGCACCGCTGCGCGCCGCCGCCAGTGCGGCGGCGAGACCCGCAGGGCCGGCGCCGACCACCAGCACGTCGCAGTGTCGGTTGAAGTTGTCGTAGGTGTCCGGATCGTTCTCGGTCGGCGAGCGACCAAGGCCGGCAGCCTTGCGGATGTACTTCTCGTAGGTCATCCAGAACGATTGCGGGTACATGAAGGTTTTGTAGTAGAAGCCCGGTGGCATCAGCTTGCCGCCGACCTTGCCGAGGATGCCCATCATGTCGTTGTTGACGCTCGGCCAGCCGTTGGTGCTGGTGGCAACCAACCCTTGGTACAGCGCCTGTTGCGTAGCGCGCACGTTAGGGATTTGCGTGGCCTCGGTAGCGCCGATCTGCAGCACGGCGTTCGGCTCTTCGGCGCCGGCGGCGTAGATACCCCGTGGACGCGAGTACTTGAAGCTGCGGCCGATGATATCGACGCCGTTGGCCAGCAAAGCAGCGGCCAGGGTGTCGCCCTCGAAGCCTTTGTAGCTCTGGCCGTTGAAGCTGAAGGTCAGGACTTTATTACGGTCGATCCGGCCACCGTTGGACAGGCGATTGATCTGGCTCATACCTTCTCTCCAGAGGCCTTGGCGGTGAACTGAGGCTTCTCACCGATCTTGTAGGTTTCAAGAATTTCGTAGGTCACGGTGTCGCGGGTCGCGTTGAAGTACTGGCGGCAACCGGCGGCGTGAATCCACAGTTCGTGGTGCAGGCCACGCGGGTTGTCGCGGAAGAACATGTAGTCGCCCCACTCTGCGTCGGTGCAGGCATTCGGGTCCAGCGGGCGCGGGATGTGCGCTTGGCCGGATGCATGGAATTCCTCTTCGGAGCGCAGTTCGCCACAGTGAGGACAGAAGATATGCAACATAGGGAATTTCTCCTGTTAGTGGGCGACGGCCGCGGCGCCGTGTTCGTCGATCAACGCACCGTTGTGGAAACGGTCGATGGAGAAAGGTGCGGCCAACGGGTGCATTTCACCCTTGGCGAGGCTCGCGGCAAATACGTTGCCTGAGCCCGGCGTGGCCTTGAAGCCACCGGTGCCCCAACCGCAGTTGAAGAACATGTTCGGTACCGGGGTCTTGGAGATGATCGGGCACGCATCCGGCGTGGTGTCGACGATGCCGCCCCACTGGCGGTTCATGCGCACGCGCGACAGCACCGGGAACATCTCGACGATGGCCTGGATGGTGTGCTCGATCACCGGGTACGAACCACGCTGGCCGTAGCCGTTGTAGCCGTCGATACCGGCGCCGATCACCAGGTCGCCCTTGTCGGACTGGCTGATGTAACCGTGCACGGCGTTGGACATGATCACACTGTCGATAATCGGCTTGATCGGCTCCGACACCAGTGCTTGCAGTGGGTGGGATTCGATCGGCAGGCGGAAACCGGCGAGCGAAGCCATGTGACCGGAGTTACCGGCAGTCACTACACCGACGCGCTTGGCGCCGATAAAGCCCTTGTTGGTTTCCACACCGATGCACACGCCATTTTCCTTACGGAAGCCGATCACTTCGGTCTGCTGGATCAAGTCCACGCCAAGTGCGTCGGCGGCGCGGGCAAAGCCCCAGGCCACGGCATCGTGACGGGCCACGCCGCCGCGCCGTTGCACGGTGGCGCCGAGCACCGGGTAGCGGGTGTTTTTCGAGCAATCCAGGTACGGAATTTCGTCCGCAACCTGCTTGGCGTTGAGCAGTTCGCCGTCCACACCGTTGAGACGGTTGGCGCTGACGCGACGCTCGGAGTCACGGATGTCCTGCAGGGTGTGGCACAGGTTGTAGACGCCACGCTGGGAGAACATCACGTTGTAGTTCAGGTCCTGGGACAGGCCTTCCCACAGTTTCATCGCGTGTTCGTACAGGTGCGCCGACTCGTCCCACAGGTAGTTGGAACGCACGATGGTGGTGTTGCGCGCGGTGTTACCGCCGCCCAGCCAGCCTTTTTCAACCACGGCCACGTTGGTGATGCCGTGCTCTTTGGCCAGGTAGTAGGCAGTCGCCAGACCATGCCCGCCGCCGCCGACGATGACCACGTCGTAGACCTTTTTCGGGGTCGGCGTGCGCCACATCTTCTGCCAGTTTTCGTGGTGGCTGAGTGAGTGCTTGAAGAGGCCGAAGCCCGAGTAGCGTTGCATAGTCATTACTCCAAAACCGCGCTCAGCGATAAACCGGGAAATCAGCGCACAGGGCAGACACGTGCTTGGCCACGTTGGCCTCGACATCGGCGTCGCCGAGGTTGTCGAGGATGTCGCAGATCCAGCCGGCCAGCTCGATGCACTGCGGCACTTTGAAACCACGCGTGGTCACCGCCGGGGTGCCGATGCGCAGGCCCGAGGTCACGAACGGCGACTGCGGGTCATTCGGCACCGCGTTCTTGTTGACGGTGATGTGGGCGCGACCGAGAGCGGCATCCGCCTCTTTGCCGGTCAGGCCCTGACGGATCAGGCTGACCAGGAACAGGTGGTTGTCGGTGCCGCCGGACACTACATCGTAGCCGCGCTTGATAAACACGCTGGCCATGGCCTGGGCGTTGTCGATCACTTGCTGCTGATAGGCCTTGAAGCCGGGCTCCAGCGCTTCCTTGAAGCACACGGCTTTGCCGGCGATGACGTGCATCAGCGGGCCGCCCTGGGCACCGGGGAAGACGGCGGCGTTGAGTTTCTTCTCGATCTCTTCGTTGGCCTTGGCCAGGATCAGGCCGCCACGCGGACCGCGCAGGGTCTTGTGGGTGGTGGTGGTGACCACATCGGCGTACGGCAGCGGGTTCGGGTACAACCCGGCGGCGACCAGGCCGGCGACGTGGGCCATGTCGACGAACAGCAGTGCGCCTACTTTGTCGGCGATCTGACGGAAGCGTGGGAAATCCAGGGTCTTGGAGTAGGCGGAGAAACCGGCCACCACCATCTTCGGCTTGTGTTCCACCGCCAGGCGCTCGACTTCGTCGTAGTCGATCAGGCCGGTGTCGGTATTGATGCCGTACTGCACCGCGTTGTACAGCTTGCCCGAGGACGACACCTTGGCGCCGTGGGTCAAGTGACCGCCGTGGGCCAGGCTCATGCCGAGGATGGTGTCGCCGGCATTGATCAGCGCCAGGTACACCGCGCTGTTGGCGGACGAACCGGAGTGCGGCTGTACGTTGGCGTAATCGGCGCCGAACAGTTGCTTGGCGCGTTCGATGGCCAGGGCCTCGACTTTATCCACATGCTCGCAGCCGCCGTAGTAGCGCTTGCCTGGGTAGCCTTCGGCGTACTTGTTGGTGAGGCCGCTGCCTTGTGCTTGCATCACACGCTTGCTGGTGTAGTTCTCTGACGCGATCAGCTCGATATGATCTTCCTGGCGCTGCTCCTCGGCATTCATCGAGGCCAGCAGTGCGTCGTCATATCCCTGGATCTGGTCTTGTTTGCTGAACATCGCGTCTCTCCCAGCCTTTCGTCTTGTTAAGGCCCTCGCAGGGCCCTTTGATGCGATGGTAGGGCTGGTGCAGACAGGTCAAATGCCTGCGCACGCCACGCAAAGGTGCGTTTACGACATTGTTCAAACAACACGGAGTAAATGTGGGAGGGGGTTAGGCAATGATGTGGCGCAGGAGCAGCAGCAGGAGGAAGTGCATGGGATACAGGGCGTAGGCCCAGCGGCGCATTGCTGGCGGCGAGGTGCGGTGGGCATGTCGCAATAAGACTAAGCCCGCCCATGGCGCAATCAGGCACGCGACCAACCCCAACAGCGCCACCGCTGTGCCGCTATTGAGCAGGATCTGCCATTGATTGGCGGCCACGCAGACCAATCCTGGCAACACACTGAAATACCAGGGCAGGCGAAACACCAGCAACATCGCCAGCGGCAGCAATACGCCAAAAAAACCGAACATCAGCTGACTGGAGAACACCGCCGCCAAGGCAAGGGCAATCAGCGCCAATCCTCGATCAATGGTGGTCTTCTGCTGCCATCCTCGTGCAACCAGCAGGCCCAGTGCGAGGGTGGGTAGCACGTTCAACGTATCGGCATCCTCGATAAACAAGCGATACGGCACTTCGCTGATCACACTGAACAGCAGCAACCACCCCAGGTAGCGCCATTGACCGCTTACCGGCGCGTTTCGGACCCGATGCAGGTTCGCCGCAATCGCCAGGCAAAACCACGGAAACGCCAGACGCCCCGGCACATACAGGCCATCCAGGCTCAAACCGACATAACGCAGGTGGTCGAGCACCATGCTCAGCAGCGCCAGCCACTTGAGCAGGTCCAGGGCGCCGTCTCGGACGGGTCCGACAGGCAAGGCGTGAGCGCTGTGCATAAATCCCCAATGACTTTGCATTTACAGAGCGTGCGCGCGCCCAACAATCTTGGTTACAGTGCGCACCAACATCGACCACAGGAACGGGCCATGACCGACAAGAGCCAACAATTCGCCAGTGACAACTATTCCGGCATCTGCCCGGAAGCCTGGGCCGCCATGGAACAAGCCAATCACGGCCACCAGCGCGCCTATGGCGATGATGAATGGACCCACCGCGCCGCCGACGGTTTCCGCAACCTGTTCGAAACCGACTGCGAAGTGTTCTTCGCCTTCAACGGCACCGCCGCCAACTCACTGGCGCTGTCGTCTTTGTGCCAGAGCTACCATAGCGTGATCTGCTCGGAAACCGCCCACGTCGAAACCGATGAATGCGGCGCGCCGGAGTTTTTCTCCAACGGCTCCAAGCTGCTCACCGCACGTACCGAAAACGGCAAGCTGACCCCGGAATCGATCCGCGAGATCGCCCTCAAGCGACAGGACATCCACTACCCCAAACCGCGTGTGGTCACCCTGACCCAGGCCACTGAAGTCGGCAGCGTGTACACCCCCGAAGAAATCCGCGCCATCAGCGCCACCTGCAAGGAACTGGGTCTGAACCTGCACATGGATGGCGCGCGCTTCGCCAACGCCTGTGCGTTCCTCGGCTGCTCGCCGGCCGATCTGACCTGGAAAGCCGGGGTGGACGTGTTGTGCTTTGGCGGCACCAAGAACGGCATGGCTGTGGGTGAAGCGATCCTGTTCTTCAACCACAAGCTCGCCGAAGACTTCGATTACCGCTGCAAACAGGCGGGTCAGTTGGCCTCGAAAATGCGCTTCTTGTCCGCCCCCTGGGTGGGCCTGCTGGAAAACGACGCCTGGCTCAAGCACGCACGCCACGCCAACCATTGCGCGCAACTGCTGAGCAGCCTGGTGGCCGATATTCCCGGCGTCGAACTGATGTTCCCCGTGCAGGCCAATGGCGTGTTCCTGCAGCTTTCGGAACCCGCCATCGCCGCACTGACGGGAAAAGGCTGGCGCTTCTACACCTTCATCGGCAAAGGTGGGGCGCGCTTTATGTGTGCGTGGGATACCGAAGAGGAACGCGTAAGAGAACTGGCTGCGGATATCAGGGAAGTGATGAACGCCTGAGCCTGGCGAATACTGGCGCAATGCCGAGTCTGTTATCTGGTATTTCCGACAGCAGCGCGCTGGGGTTTCATTGGCTAGCCTCTTGGAACCCGCAAGGAAACGGTCGCTGCAGCGGCCGAGCTTTCGGGCACAACCGCCCGCCGACAATCGGCTGGAAACGGAAATCCAGAAGAGGTTTGATCATGGAATATCAAAGCAACGGCAATATGCTCAAAAGCGACGGCAGTGTCAGCACCACGGTGATCGACTGGGATGAGTTCAGAAAGACCGCCCAAATCGGCGACACCATCCGCGAGCCGTCGAGGACGTTGAGGATCTATGACAAAGTCTATGAATTGACAGCATCAGGTCAGCACTTCGTAGTCCACCTCTACGCCCAGTAACCTTCTGACCATTCCCACGCTCAGCGTGGGAATGCCTCCCCGGACGCTCCGCGTCCCGCCAAGCACGCAAGGCTCGAACCTTGTGCATCTTGTGACGCAGAGCGTCACGGGCTGCATTCCCACGTGGAGCGTGGGAACGATCTATCGTCAGAACTCGATACGCACATCACCCTTCGGCACGCTGCAGCACGACAGGATGTAGCCTTCGGCCTCGTCTTCCTCGGTAATCCCGCCGTTGTGCTCCATCTCTACTTCCCCGCCCAGCTTCATCACCTTGCACGTACCGCAGATACCCATGCCGCAGGCCTTGGGGATCATCAGGCCAAGCTTGGCGGCGGCCGCGTGCACGGTTTCGCCCGGCGCCACGCGGATGCTTTTGCCCGAGGCGATGAACTCCACCTGGTGCAGATCCGCCAGGTCAACTTCCGGCGCGTCGGCAGCTTGTTCAGCTTGCTCCACGGCGTCGGCCCGCGCTTCGGGTGGCGTGGCGCCGAAAGACTCCTCGTGGTAGCGCGTCATGTCGAAACCGGCCGCCTCCAGCAGGCGTTTCACCGCGCTCATGTACGGTGTGGGGCCGCAGCAGAACACTTCGCGCTCGAGGAAGTCTGGCACCATCAACTCAAGCATCTTGTGGTTCAGGTAGCCGCGATACCCGGCCCAGGGCTCGCCCAGGCCATGCTTCTCGCAGATCAGGTGCAGGCTGAAGTTGTCGATCCGCGATGCCATGTGCTCCAGCTCGCGGTGATAAATGATGTCTTTGGGCGAGCGGGCGCTGTGGACAAACGTCATGTCGACATTGGCGTTGGTGTCGTAGAACCAGCGCGCCATCGACATCACCGGCGTAATACCCACACCTCCGCTGAGGTACAGCACCTTCGGGCTCGGGTAATCGATGGCGTTGAACAGCCCGACCGGCCCATGCACTGCCAGCTCCTGGCCTTCATGCAACGTGTCGTGCAGCCAGTTGGACACCTTGCCGCCCGGCACGCGCTTGATGGTCACCGAAAAGCTGTAGGGCACCGACGGCGAGCTGGAGATGGTGTACGAACGCATGATCGGCTGGCCTTCGATTTCCAGCTCCAGGGTCACGAACTGCCCCGGCTTGAAAAAGAACAGGATCGGCTGGTCGGCCATGAAACAAAAGGTGCGCACATCCCAGGTTTCCTGGATGACTTTGACGCAACGGACGATGTGCCGACCATTGGCCCAGGTCTGGGTGGTTACCGGATTCAGGAAATTATTGGACATGTTGTTCTCCACCGCCGACGTCGGCCTTATGGTGGCGATTCTGCGTAACGCGAGAACCGCCCATTTACCTATCTGCGACATTCACATACTTATCGCGACCAGCCCCCATACCACGGGGCTTGCGCGTCGGGATCAGAGTGGGCCATGTCGCTCATGGATAAGGTTCGGCACATCAGCAGCCCCACACTCGCTCCCAACAACGACGCTTTGTTTACGCCTTGCTGCACACCTGATCAGCCACTATTCGCCGGCCACACAGAATGGCCATGAGGACACACACGATGGACGTCACCGCAACCCTGAGCTTGGGCGATCCGCTGGAACCCGCACGCAAGGCCACCGCGCAAATGCTGCAAGAGCGCGAGCGCACGTTTTCGCTGCCGCAGCCGTTCTACTCTGATGAACGGCTGTTCGAAATCGACATGCAGGAGATCTTCCAGAAAGAGTGGCTGATCGCCGGCATGACCTGCGAGATTCCCACCAAAGGCAACTACCTGACCCTGCAGGTGGGCAAGAACCCAATCATCGTGATCCGTGGCGCCGAGGGCGTGGTGCATGCGTTCCATAACGTGTGTCGCCACCGTGGCTCGCGCCTGTGCACCAGCGACAAAGGCAAGGTGGCCAAATTGGTCTGCCACTACCACCAGTGGACCTACGAACTGGACGGTCGCCTGCTGTTCGCCGGCACCGAGATGGGCGCCGACTTCGACATGAAGCAGTACGGCCTCAAGCCCGTGAACGTGAAGACCGCCGGCGGCTACATCTTCATCAGCCTGGCCGAGAACCCGCCGGCCATCGATGACTTCCTGTCGACGCTGAACCACTACATGGAACCCTACGACATGGAGAACACCAAGGTGGCGGTGCAGACCACCTTGATGGAAAAGGCCAACTGGAAACTGGTGCTGGAAAACAACCGCGAGTGCTACCACTGCAACGCGTCGCACCCGGAGCTGTTGAAAACCCTGTTGGAATGGGACGACGTCACCGACCCACGCGCCGACCAGGCCTTCAAGGACCACGTGGCCGCTTCCGCTGCCGCCTGGGATGCCGAGAAGATCCCTTATGCCCACGCCAGCTTCGGCCTGCGTAACCGTATCGTGCGCATGCCGCTGCTCAAGGGCACGGTGTCGATGACCCTGGACGGCAAGCAGGGCTGCGCCAAGTTGATGGGCCGCATCAAAAACCCTGATCTGGGCTCGATGCGCATCCTGCACCTGCCGCACTCGTGGAACCATTGCATGGGCGATCACATCATCGTGTTCACGGTGTGGCCGATCAGCGCCCAGGAAACCATGGTGACCACCAAGTGGCTGGTGCATAAGGACGCCGTGGAAGGTGTGGACTACGACGTGGAGCGCATGCGCCAGGTGTGGGACGCCACCAATGATCAGGACCGTCGCCTGGCCGAAGAGAACCAGCGCGGCATCAACTCCACCGCCTACCAGCCGGGGCCTTACTCCAAGACCTATGAGTTCGGCGTGGTGAACTTCGTGGACTGGTACAGCGAGCGCATGCTGAACAACCTCGGCGCAGCCCCAGCCCCTTACCTCAAAGGCGTGGCTGCACACGAATAACCGATACCCATAGCTCAAAAAAACAGATGGGAGGGGCTTACCCCTCCCACATTTGATCCTCACACTGCTCAACATTTGATCATATCTCTCGCAGGCCACTGCCAGCCTGCCCTGCAGCCTTTACCCAACAACTTATCCACAAACCCACCCACAGCAATTGTGGGCAACTGCGCTAGCCGGCCAAAATTAACTGAAGAAAATCCGTGACTTATTCAAGTTGACGGCTCACTCAATATATTGATCATTTATTAATCACAAGCCTATAAGCCACGTAAACCGTGACCTGTAGCGGTGCGCAAACACCTTATCCACAGAACCGCCAACAGACTTTGGGGGCAACTTCTACCAGGCTGTGGAAAACCGAGCACAACCTTCATAACGCGAGGGTTTCAGCGCCATTCTTTGGTTTAAGCGGCGATTTGATCAATAAACAACCAAACGATTAAGAACCCCGTTTTATAAGGCCTGTAGCGGATAGCGAACATCTTATCCACAGAAGCGCCAACAGACTTTGGGGGCAAGTCCAACCGATGCCTGACCTTTATCCACACGGAAAAGCACCAAAAAACCGTGACTTAGCTTGATCAATTTTCGTACAGGAGCCTGTAGCCCTCGATTGACGAGGCTTGTGGGCACCCACGAACACCTTATCCACAGCTGCGCTCACAGCGTTTGTGGGTAACTGCATACCTGTACAAAAAACACACTGCATCTACACTCACCTTTGCAGTCAATTCCATGGCCTGGGTTAACGCGGAAGTCCTTGGCAGCCTGATCGGGAGGTAGAACGGTGATGTGGCAGGGCACGCCCAGCCATCACTGCGCCAAAGGTTTTACGCTGATTGAATTACTACTGACGCTGGCCTTGCTGGCCACGCTGGCGACAGTGGCTTATCCGCTGACAGCATTGATGGGTAAACGCGACCGAGAACTCGACTTGCAACGTTCGTTGCGAGAGATACGCCGCGCCATTGATTCCTACAAAGAAGCCAGTGACGACGGACGCATCGAGAAGAGCGTCACCGACAGTGGTTACCCGCCCTCCTTGCGGATATTGGTCGACGGCGTCACCGACAAAACCAACCTGCAGGGCAACAAACTCTATTTTCTGCGGCGCATTCCTCGGGACCCTCTTTGCGAGTGCCCCGAACTTGCGCCGGAAAAGATCTGGCAACTGCGCAGTTACAAGAGCACCGCCGACAACCCACAAGAGGGAGAAGATGTATTCGACGTTTCATCCCGCAGCCCACGGGAGAGTTTGAATGGAACGTTATACAGCCAGTGGTGAGCGCGGTTTTACCTTGATCGAATTGCTGGTGGTGATGGCAATCATCGCCACACTCATGACGCTGGTCACGCCACAATATTTTCGCCAGCACGCCAAGGCCCAGGAGACCGTGCTGCGCCATAACCTCTCCACCATTCGCCAGGCACTGGATCAATACCGTGAAGACCACGGTGAAAACCCCGCCTCCCTGCAAGCCCTGGTGGACCGCCGTTACCTGCGTGAAATCCCCCTGGACCCGCTGACCGGCAAGCGCGACACCTGGCAACTGCAGCCCTCCGACGAACAAGGCCTGGGCGACGTACGCAGCGGCGCGCCCGGCACCGCCAATGACGGGAGCGCCTATGCCGACTGGTAAACAGCACCAGCAAGGCTCGGTGTTCATGGGCATGTTGGTGACCGTGGCCGTAGTGGCCGTGATGCTGATGGAAGTGGGCACGCTGTGGTCCAGCGTGCTGCAGCGCGAACGCGAGCTGGAACTGCTGGCGCGCGGCAATGAAATCCGACGGGCCATCGGCTTGTACTATGCGGCCGGCAACACCTTTCCCAAATCACTTGAAGATCTGGTCCTCGACCGCCGCCAACCGACCATCAAGCGCTATCTGCGCCGGGTCTACACCGACCCGCTGACCGGCACCACCGATTGGGGCGTGGTCGCGGGTCCGGGCGAAACCATCATGGGCGTATTCAGCCAGGCCGAAGGCACACCGTTCAAACAAGGCAACTTTTCTGTCATTAACCAACGTTTTACAGGGCAAGGCAGTTATCAAGGGTGGGTGTTTCTGTATGGCTCTGTACAGAGTAACCCTGCAACCCGCACCGCTCCCATGGGAGATCAGCTGACTCAATGACTTAACGACGTAAACACACTGATCGTTCCAGCAGTTCGGAACTTGTTTATCTGAATTGAAGGTGGACTAGAGCATGAATAATTTACAGAGCTACGCGAGAGACTTATTCAAGTGGGTCCTGGCAGCGGTGTTATTGGCACCCGCAGCAGGATGGGGGCATGGGGCTGTCGAAACGCCTCCATCCCGTGCTTTGAACTGTTACGTAACGGGAGGACACTGGGGCTCTGCTAATGGCTCATCTATTAAAGATGAAGGCTGTCGAGAGGCTTTTACAAAAACATTCAATTCCACCAATGACTGGGCAATTGCCGCCGATCAATGGCACGAGGTTGCGAAGATTCCGGAGATCAACCATCCGACGTTGGATCAGATCAAGGCCATTATTCCGGACGGCCACATATGCGCAGCAAATGATCCGAAAAAAGCCAGCTTGGATTACCCCACTCCGTTATGGACAAAGTACAAGGAAAATGTAGTGCCAGGTCAATCACTGGCTATACGCCTTGTTGGCACAATTCTTCATGTGCCCAGCACGTTTTATGCGTTTATAACCAGGCCTGGTTTTAACAGCGCGACTGACGTATTGAAATGGAGTGATTTAATCGCCTTGGGGGGACCCGAAAGACTCGAAAAGGCGTACACCAATTGGAACCCACCCGCCTTGCTCCCCGGGCTTGCAGGTTTTTATGTGATCAATCGGACTATCCCCAGCAACGCATCGGGTAATGGATTGGTGGTAGGAATATGGGTCAGGGATGATCCAAATGGCGAGTTCTTCATTTCTTGTTCAGATGTAAGGTTCCAAAGTGGCGGTGTTCCGGACCCGCTGACAAATATCGGCCCTTACATCGGTCCCGATATGCAATCGCTCAAAGTCGGCGACTCCGTCCACTTCCGGATCTTTGGGGTCGATGCCAAAGGAACGGAATTGGTGGATATCACCCAGAAAATCCGAACCGATAATTTGGCACCGGCCAAATGGGGACTGGAAATAGCCAACCAGGTCCCCCCTGCCATTGCCAAAATCGGCGTAAAAGCCAATGGTACGGTTACGTTCAACTCTGCTAACCCGCAGGCCAATGCAACCTATGCCACTAACCCGCATTACAAACAGGTGATGTCGATCATTACCGGCGGCGGTGAAACCCCTGATGAACGCCCTCCTACTGCCAACTTCCAAGGCCCAACCGAAGCCAAAGAAGGTGAAACCGTCACATTCGACGGCAGAAGCTCAGTCGGACACAACGGTCCTCTTACGTATATATGGTCCACAAACGCTTCGGACCATGCTTCGCCCCCACCCAACCACCAGAGCACCTTTTCCTTCAAGGTGGGCCCGTATGTCGATCCCGTTCCGGGCGCTCCGCAGCCTAACTACATCATTAAATTAGGCGTTTATGACGCGCAAAATCGGAAAAACGGCCAGAAGGAAACGACCTTCGTGATCAAAAAGGCTGGGCACAATGACGGTTTCCCTCAGTGGCTATCGGAAGTTGCCTACACCTACAACAGCGGCTCACAAGTCTCCAACCATGGAGTGAAGTATCGGTGCAAACAGGGATCAGCAGGCGCATGGTGCGGGCAGATTGAAAATGAACCCGGCAAACCCGGCTCCACTTTCTGGCAGCGCGCATGGGATGTTGTTCCTTGAGTCACCGGCATATGCGCTGACTTGATAACAGCAAGCGCCAAACGTTATAGGGCGCCTTACGGCGCCTTATATCGCGCACCGCTACAATTGGAAGCAGTAATGGTTATAACGCAGTCCTACCGGCGGTGCCCGCTTCCCCAACGGGCCGGCAGAGAGTTACTCCCAACCGTCGAGGATTGCCATGCGCGCACGCACGCTTATCGCCCCGCCTCAGGGCGGCTTTACGTTACTTGAACTGCTGGTCGTCCTGCTGATCATCGCCCTGCTCGCCGGCTACGTCGGCCCGAAGATGTTCGACCGCCTTGAACTCGCCAAGGTGCAAACCGCCCAGGGCCAGATGAAGTCCCTCGCCGATGCCTTGAACCAGTACCGTCTGGACAATGGCAACTACCCCGACGAAACCCTCGGCCTGAATGCGTTGACCACGCGGCCCACCAATTCGGGCAATTGGCAGGGGCCGTATTTGAAAACGTTACCCCCAGACCCTTGGGGCAACGCTTATCTCTACAAGAACCCCGGCACCCCGCCCAACGATGCGGAAATCATCTCGCTGGGCCGCGACGGTAAGGCCGGCGGTGTGAACACCTACGCCGACATTGTGTACGGTCTGTGACATGCGCACGCTGCGGCTGGTCCTGACGCTCCTGTGCCTCACGGGTACAGCCCAGGCCAACTGCTGGCAACTGGCAGCCAGCCGCTACCACGTCGACCCACTGCTGCTGTATGCCATTGCCAAGGTCGAGTCCGGCCTCAACCCTGACGCGCGCAATATCAACACCGACGGCAGCCAGGATATCGGCCTGATGCAAATCAACAGCCGCCATTTGCCCGCGCTGGCCGCGTTCGGCATCACCGAACGGCACCTGCTCCAGCAACCCTGCACCAGCGTGATGGTCGGCGCATGGATTCTCGCCGGTTTCATCCGCGAAAAAGGTTATGGCTGGCAGGCCGTGGGCGCTTACAACGCAGGCGCCAAGCCGGAGCGTGAAGCGCGGCGCACACGCTACGCTCGCGCCGTGTGGCGTTATTACGGCGAGCTGCTGCAGCAGCGCCAGCAACTGGCCAGGCAAACGCCATGATCGACATCGACGCGCGAATCATCCGCGATGGCCACTTGCAGTCCCTGCATCTGCAAGCCACCGACCTGGCCCAGGCGCGCCGGCAATTGCAGGCCGACGGCGCCCAGGTCATCTCGTTGAAAGCCCGTCGCCAACTCAAATTACCGAGCCGGCGGTCCAGGTTCGCCCTTGGCTTGTTCATCCAGGAATTGGTGGTGCTGCTCGACGCCGGCCTGGTGCTGGTGGAAGCCGTGGAAACCCTGCGCGACAAGGCACCGCCTGGCATCAACCGGCAAGTGATGAGCGACCTGCTGGCGTCGATGTATGAGGGCAACTCGTTATCCAAAGCGCTGCAGCTCAAGCCGCAGACGTTCCCGTCGCTGTTGATCGCCACCGTGGCGTCCTCCGAGCACAGCGGCCAATTGGCCGTGGCCCTGCGCCGCTACCATCATTTTGAAGCGCACTTGGAAAGCGTGAAAAAACGCGTCAGCGGCGCCCTGATGTACCCCGTGGTGGTGCTCAGCGTGGGTGCGTTGATCCTGCTGTTTCTGCTGTTCTTCGTGATCCCACGCTTCGCTTCGGTGTTCGACGCGGTCAACGACCTGCCTGCCACCGCGCGTTTGATGGTGTGGTGGGGCGCGCTGGTGGAGGCGCGCGGCATGGAGTTACTGATCGGCCTGGTGCTGGCAATCGTCGCGCTGGTGCTGCTGTTTCGCAGTGCCGCGTTCAAACGTCGCGCGGCCGAGCTGTTCTGGAAGATTCCCAGCCTGGGCGCCCAGCGCACGCTGTTTGTACTCGCGCGGTTTTATCGCACCGCCGGCATGCTGTTGATGGGCGGAATGCCGGTGGTCACAGCGGTGGAACTGTCCGGTGCCCTGCTGCCTGTGGAACGCCAGGCAGCCCTGCGCCAAGCCATGATCGATATCCAGTCCGGTCAGCCGCTGTCCACGTCATTGGCCCGTCACCAACTGACCACCGCCGTCGCCGAACGCCTGCTGCGGGTCGGTGAACAAAGCGGCGAATTGGCGGCCATGTGCGAGCGCATCGCGCAGTTTCACGATGAGGCGCTGGAGCGCGCCATCGAGCTGTTCAGCAAGGTCTTCGAGCCGGTGTTGATGCTGGTGGTGGGCGGGCTGATTGGCCTGATCGTGTTCATGTTGTACATGCCGATCTTTGAACTGGCGGGCTCCATTCAGGGGTAGTGCGATGAGCGAACAGACACGGCAATGCAGGCTCTCGCAGAGCAACGCGGGTTGAGCGTATCCAATTACCTGCTGGAGGTGCTGCACACAGCGCCCGAACAGCTGGCGACGATCGCCCATACTTTGGGAATGCTCGCCATTGCCCCGGAAAATCTCGATGAACACTGGCGCTTTGACCTGCTGCCATTGCCTCAGGCACTGGTGCATAACGTGCTGCCCCTGGACCACGAGGGCCAGCCGTGCCTGGTACTGGGCGACCCCTTCACCCTGACCAGCCGACACTGGCTGCAGTCCTCCAGCACCTTGCGCCAATTGCCCCTGGCCATGAGCCTGCCCGGCGCCGTCAAGACCCGGTTGACCAAGGCCGAAGCCAGCCAGCGGGTGATGCAGCCGTTTGGCGCAGACGACCCCGACGCACCGATCAGCCAGGCCGCCCAGGAAATTTCCCTGAGCAGCATCGCCCGCGACGACAACCCAGTGGTGCGTCTGGTCAACTCCATGCTGTTCGACGCGCTGCAAAGCCGCGCCAGCGATATCCATGTGGAAACCAGTCCCGCCGGCCTGGTGATCAAGTACCGCATCGACGGTGTATTGCAGCAGATGGGCCAGGCCAGCGGCCTGGACATGGCCGAGCAGGCGCTGTCGCGGATCAAGGTGCTGTCGGAGCTGGATATCGGCGAGCGGCGGGTGCCCCAGGACGGGCGCTTCAAAATGAAGATCCAGAGCCGCGAAGTGGATTTTCGCGTGTCGATCATGCCCAGCATTCATGGCGAAGACGCGGTGTTGCGCATCCTCGACAAATCCCAGCGCGGCGAATCCCTGAGCCTGGAGGCCCTGGGCCTGGCCGCCGACACTATCGCGCGCATTCGCGTCCTGGCCAGCGAGCCCTACGGCATGCTGCTGGTCACCGGCCCCACCGGCAGCGGCAAATCCACCACGCTGTATGCCGCCTTGTCGGAGACCAATACCGGCGAGAAAAAAATCATCACCATCGAAGACCCGGTGGAATACGAACTGCCCGGCGTGCTGCAGATCCCGGTCAACGACAAGAAGGGCCTGACCTTCGCCCGCGGCCTGCGCTCGATCCTGCGGCATGACCCGGACACGATCCTGGTGGGCGAAATTCGCGACGGTGAAACCGCCGGCATTGCGGTGCAGGCCGCTCTGACCGGGCACCTGGTGATGTCGTCGGTGCATGCCAACAGCGCGTTCAGCGTGTTGGAGCGTTTTACCTACATGGACGTCGACCCGGCGAGTTTCGTCGAAGCGCTCAACGGCGTGGTCGCCCAACGCCTGGTGCGACGCGTCTGCCCGGACTGCGCCGAGGAGGCCGCGCCCGACGCGAACATTGCCCGCCTCGCCCAACTGCCCGAGGCTCAGTTGAACCAGGGTCATTACCGCGTGGGCAAGGGGTGCGAGGCCTGTCGCCACACCGGCTATCGCGGCCGGCTCGCATTGGCCGAAGTATTGACCCTGACCGACCGCATCAAGGAAGGCCTGCTCAACCGCAGCTCCGCCTCCACCCTGCGTGAACTGGCGCGTGAAGCCGGCCATGTGTTCATCCGCGACATTGCCCTGGCCCATGCGGCTCAGGGCGACACCACGCTCAAGGAGGTCCACCGTGTCATTTCCCTTTATTGAGCACGTGGTGTGGCTGCACAGCGATGCCGCCGAATGGGCCGCGCGGGCCCGCTGGCGCGGCGCGCCCATCTGCCACGCGCAACGCCGGGGCGCGCCGCTGGCCGCCTGTGCCGAACTGCTGGAGCAGGCGCCACGCGGGCGCGTGAAGTTTCTCGACCGTGCCACGGTGCTGCTGGGTTTTCCCCATGTGCATTACCTGATGCTGCCCTGGCACCCCGAGCTGTACAGCGCACAGGACTGGCAAGGCTTCGCCGAGGCGACGTTCGGCCAGCAGGCCAATATCGATGCCGAGCGCTGGCAGGTGCAGGTCGCCGATAGCCCTTTCGGTCAACCGCGCCTGGCGGTCGCCACGCCACGGGATGTGCTGCAGGACCTGCGCGAGCTGTTCACGCTCAACCGCTTGCCGCTGGTGACCTGCGCGCCCGTGCTGACGGCAGTCGCCCGGCAGTACTGGCGGCACCTGCCCGACGATTGCGTGGTAGCCGTGCCCGAGGCCGGCAGCCTCAGTTGCCTGTACCGACACCACGGCATGATCGATCAGGTGTGCGTGATCCCTACCCTGCCCGGCAGCACCTTGAACGACAACCTGTTCACCACCGACCTGCTGGTAGAACGACATGCCTCGGCTACGCGGGTTGTCAGCAACGCCCCGGTGGACAATCGCCTGGGGCCCGTGCATCCGTGGCTGGAGGAGTCGCCGTCATGAAATCCAGGCTCGCGGGTGTCTGGCAACACCTGCGCGCGCCCCGTGCGCCCAGCGTTGATTTCCAACGCCCCACCCCCACCCATCGTGCCCTGGTAGCCGGGTTGTGGCTGGTCGCAGGTCTGTTGCTGTCAAGCACCTGGCACCACTGGCAGCGCATGGTGCAACAGCAGCAACAGACCGATGTGCTGGAGCAGCAATTTATTCAACTCACCCGCCGCCAGGAGCAGCTGATCCAGGCCGCCATCCGTTTGTCACCCCAGCAAAAACAGCAGCTGGCTAGCTTCGCCCGGCAAAAGATCACGCCGTTTGCCCTGATGGATGGCGTGGCGCAGGCCTGGTCCAAGGAAATCGCCCTGACCCGCGTGGAGGTCAACACCCAGGCCCAGGTCGTGCACCTGGACCTGGAAGCCAAGCAACTGGGGGATGCGTTTCGCTTCGTGGACCGGCTCAAGGCCCAGCCAGGGGTGCAGGTGAACCTGCAACAAAGCGCACTGAAGACCCAAGACCCGCAGCATCCGGTGCAAGTCAAACTCACCGTTGGCGCGGGGTAGCCGCCCATGGGTGCCCTCACTCGCCACTTGCCGCGCCTGCGTTGGTACCTGATGCAAACGCGCCAGCGCCTGGGCTTCTGGGGCCTGCTGGCCGTGGGGGTAATGGCAGCGACGTTGCTGATTGAGGTGGCGGTGATTCAGCCGGCAAGCAGCGCCGACAGCCAGCGACGCCAGGCGCTGCAAGCGGGTATCGACGAACAGCCCCAGGCGGTTCAGGTAACTGAACCGGCGGCGGTCGAGGCATTACCCACGGCACCCGATTTTGCCCCGCGCCTGGAAAAACTGCTGGGCCTGCTGAGCCAGCGCGGTTTCATCATTGAGCAAACCACCCTGGCCTACTCCACGCCGGGGGATACCGGATTGCAGCGCCTGGATGCGCAGATCCCTCTTTCCGGCCCCTACTTTCTCCTGCGCGAAGCCTTGACGGATATCGCCAAGGAGCCGGCGGTGCGCATCGAAAACCTGACCCTGGAGCGCAAGGACATCGCCAGCGGCCTACTCACCATCGACCTTAAAATCAGCGTCCTGGGGGTGGTGGAATGAAGCTGCCGGTGTACCTGCGCCTCCTCCTGCTGCTGACGTTGATCGGTTGCGCCTGGCTGTTCTGGCAGGACGAACCCGCACCTCCCGACCACGCTGCGGCCCCTGTCACCGCCACACCGGCGCCGACTGGACCGGCGCCCGCCGCCATTGCCGAAACGCCCCTGGCGAAGATCGATCTGTTCCCCGTACAAACCTGGACGCCACCGCCTGCTCCCGCGCCGGTGGTTAACACAGCGCCCACGCCGCCGGCGCTGCCCTTCACGGTCAGCGCGCAATGGCGCTACGAGAACCAGGCGAACATCGTCGTGCTCAGCGGCAATGGCAAACAGTACACCCTGTGCAACCGATGCTCGGTGCCCGGGCGCATCGTGCCCGGCAAGATGCTGGACGCCCACTACCGCTTGGACAAACTCACCGACACCGCCGTGGTGCTGACCTACCTGCCGTTGAAGCAGGTCAGCACCCTGCGCCTGGACAAGCACTGACCCGGGAGGGGCACGCTTATGCCGCTTAGATGGATTCCCTTGAGCCTGGCGCTGTTCGCGCTGAGTGCGTGCGACACCCAGCGGGCGATCAGGCAAAGCGATGAGTTACGCAAACAAGGCGACATCGTGCGTTCTGTCGAGGTGCTGCAGGCCGAAGCCAAACAGGATCCCGACGATATTCAGCTGCGCACCGCGCAGTTCAGCAGGCTGGAACTGCTGGTGGCCCAATACAGCCGCGAAGCCAGCACCGCGCTGATGCGTGGCGACGATACCGCCGCCATCCGCGCCCTGGAAACCATCCTCAAATATGACCCCGGCAACCTCGGCGCGCGCCAGGAAATCCAGAGCATCCAGGCGATGAAGCACCTGCGCCCGCAGCTGGCGCGGGCCTATGACATGAAGCGTTCCAACCCGGTGGAAGCGCTCAACCTGGTACGCCGGATCATCGCGCAAAAGCCTAACTACCGAGAGGCCCTGGACTTTCGTAACGCCCTGACCCGTGAGTTGGTCAGCGCCGACTATCTCAGCGCGGACCTCTCCGAAGCCATGCGCAAACCTTTGAGCCTTGAGTTCAGCGCCCAGAGCCTGTCCACGATTTTCGAGACGATCGCGCGGCTGTCCGGGGTCAATTTTGTGATCGACAAGGACGTCAATCCCAGCGCATCGGCCAGCATGACCGCCAGTCGCACCACCGCCGAGGACGCACTGAACCTGTTGCTGACCACCCAGGGCCTGGAGAAGAAGATCCTCAACGCCAACACCATCCTGGTCTACCCGCGCCGCCCGGACAAAGAACGTGAATACCGCGAGCTGGCAGTGCGCACGTTTTACCTCAGCCACAGTGACCCCAAGGTGGTGGGCGCCGAGATCAAGCAAGCCCTCAAGCCCAAGGAAGTGCTGGTGGATGAGCGTTTGAACGCCGTGATTGTGCGCGACGGCCTCGACACCCTGAGCGCCGTGGAGAAACTGGTGGAGGCCATCGATATCGCACAGTCGGAAGTGACCATCGACATTCAGGTGCTGGAGGTCAGCCTGACCGACGAATTGAACCTGGGCATCCAATACCCGGAGAGCATCGGCTTATCCGTGGGCAACCTCGCCAACGTACCTGCCGGGCTGGCGGGCATTCCGATCAGCGCGTTGCGGGGGATCAATGGCGACAACATCCTGCTCGACTCGGGCAGCACCTCGGCACGCATCAATATGCTGCAACGCAGCGGTAACACCGTGACCCTGGCCAACCCCAGGGTGCGGGTGCGCAATCGTGAAGAAGCCCAGGTGAACATCGGTGACAAGATCCCTGTGGTCACCACCACCACCGCCAACCAGATCACCACCTCGTCGGTGTCTTACCAGGACGTGGGGTTGCAGATCACGGTCAAGCCCAATATCAGCCTGAGCGATGAGGTGAACCTGGAGCTGAGCGTGGAAATGAGCCATATCACCAAGCGCATTGCCGGCTCGGAACATGTACCGGCTACGTTCGAGCTCGGCTCACGGGCCACCAAGACCTTGCTGACCGCGCGCAACAATGAAACCCAGATCGTCTCGGGGCTGATTCGCACGGCGGACGTCGACGAGGGCTCGGGTTTGCCGTGGTTGAGCCAGATCCCGTGGATCGGTAAGAAGCTGTTTGGCTCCAACCAGAACACTCAGCAGAAAACCGAGATTATCCTGTTGCTGACCCCGAGAATCGAACGCAACCTGGACCTGCCGATTTCCCAGATCAGCACCTTTCACAGCGGCACCGAGGCGCGCAGTTCGACGCAGGGCATGATCCTGCGCGACACCACCGAAAAAATGATTCTCAAGCCAATTGGGGGCGACCCTGCGCCGGCGCTGCCACCGCCGATGCAACAACCGGATGCCACCTGGCAGCCGCTGCCGCCGCCGCTGCCGGACCTGGTGCCCAAGCCTGCGCCAGCCCCCCCTTAACCTAAGATTCTGATGGAGATCACAATGTGGGAGGGGGCTCAATCTCAGTATCTGAGCGTCGATCGTTCCCACGCTCCGCGTGGGAATGCAGCCCGTGACGCTCTGCGTCACAAAGATGCACAAGGTTCAAATCTTGCGTGCTTGCCGGGACGCGGAGCGTCCATGGAGGCATTCCCACGCAGAGCGTGGGAACGAGGCTCATCGGCTTCTGAGCATCGATCGTTCCCACGCTCTGAACTGACCCCACAAAGTTGGACGATTTTCTATCTATGCCTGAGCGGCCTGAATTCTGTATTCAACAGGACTCAGGCCGTTTAGCTTCAGTCTGATACGCGAGTGATTGTAATACTGGATGTACTCGTCGATGCCTGCGTGAAGCTCATCCAGGTCGTTAAATTTATTCAGATAAAAAAATTCGGACTTCAGTGTGCCGAAGAAACTCTCCATGGCCGCGTTGTCATAGCAGTTACCCTTGCGCGACATGCTCGGCGTAACGGAGCATTTTTTGAGAGCCCGCAGGTAAATGGGCATTCGATACTGCCAGCCCTGGTCTGAGTGCAAAACCGGTTTTTCATGCGGCTGAAGCCGCTTGAATGCACCTTTGAGCATCTTCCCAACCATATCGAACAACGGTCTTCTGGCAACCTCGTAGGAAATGATTTCGCCGTTGTACAGATCCAAAACGGGAGACAGATAAAGCTTCTGACCTCCAACTTTGAACTCTGTAACGTCGGTTACCCACTTTTGATTGGGTGACGGAGCTTCGAACTCACGCTTCAAAAGATTAGGCGCTGCCTTGCCTACCTCTCCCTTGTAGGCCCGGTATTTCTTCACCCGCACCAAGCTCTTGAGCTGAAGCTGCGCCATCAGTCGCTGAACAGTCTTGTGATTGACGAGATGACCAGCGCTCCGTACAGCAGCCGTTATGCGGCGATAGCCATACCGGCCCTTGTGCTCGTCGAACGTCGAGCGAATCTTGTCTTTCAGCTCTGCGTACTTATCAGCCGCTTGCAGCGCCTTTTGCTGATAGCAAAAGGTGCTGCGTGCCAAACCGGCAAATTTCAGCAGGCTTTCGAGAGAATGCAGCGGCCTCAGTCCTATTACGATTTGCGCTTTTTCTGCTGCGCTATTCGTTTCTTCTCCTGAACCAAGGCATCGAGCTTTTTTAGGTAGTCGTTTTCCATTCGCAACTGCTTCACCTCGGCAAGCAAATCATCGCGTGAGCGCGATTCGTCATCGGTTGAGCTGGGTTGAACAGGAGAAATGGTGGTCGGCATTTTTTTCGGACGTCCGGCTCTATTAGGCTGCTTGGTAAGGGCATCAAAACCGCCCTCATCAAAGCGGCGTTCCCAGAGGCCGATGATGTCGAACTTACGGATGTCGAACAAGGCCGCCGTCTGCCGATAGGACAGCTGTTCCTCACGCATACGGTTCAAAACAGACAGTTTGAAGTCGTTGCTATAGCGCTGCAGCTTTTTCTCTTTAAGTCCAGCAACGCCATGCACTTGATAGGCCGCGACCCACTGACGAAGGGATGAAAAGTCCACATTGTGACGGTGTGCAACATCCCTCAAACCCGCGCTACCGGAACAATAGTCCTGCACGGCTGCGAGTTTTGCTTGCTCTGTGTACTTACCCATGACGCCCCCAAAGGTTGTGTCCAACCTTTGGGGGTCAGTTCACTCCGCGTGGGAATGCAGCCCGTGACGCTCCGCGTCACAAGATGCACAAGGTTCAAATCTTGCGTGCTTGCCGGGACGCGGAGCGTCCATGGAGGCATTCCCACGCAGAGCGTGGGAACGAGGCTCATCGGCTTCTGAGCATCGATCGTTCCCACGCTCCGCGTGGGAATGCAGCCCGTGACGCTCTGCGTCACAAGATGCACAAGGTTCAAGTCTTGCGTGCTTGGCGGGACGCGGAGCGTCCATGGAGGCATTCCCACGCAGAGCGTGGGAACGAGGTTCATCATCTTCTGAGCGTCGATCGTTCCCACGCTCCGCGTGGGAACGCAGCCCGTGACGCTCTGCGTCACAAGATGCACAAGGTTCAAATCTTGCGTGCTTGCCGGGACGCGGAGCGTCCATGGAGGCATTCCCACGCAGAGCGTGGGAACGAGGTTCATCAGCTTCTGAGCATCGATCGTTCCCACGCTCCGCGTGGGAATGCAGCCCGTGACGCTCTGCGTCACAAGATGCACGAGGTTCGAGTCTTGCGTGCTTGCCGGGACGCGGAGCGTCCATGGAGGCATTCCCACGCAGAGCGTGGAAACGAGGTTCACTGGGCTCCCACAGCGGGTCAGCGCACAACGCCTTCTTCTATGAGCAGTTTGAGAATGGCTTGGGCGCCTTCTTCTGCGCTGACGCCTTTGAGCACCTGCCCTCCGCCCCCACTGGCCTTGGCCGTCGCCGCCTTCATGCGGTCAGCCCCGCTCTTGGCCTTGATCACCTTCAGGCGTTTTGGACGAGGCTTGGCCGGTTGCAGCACGGCGCCTGTGAATAACTCATCGGCATGAACCTCGACCTCATGGGCCGCCAACTCACCGCGCTGTGCCGGGCCGTAGGCGCTTTGCCGAGGTTTGGGCGCGGCGTTGTCCACCGTGGCCAGAAACGGCAGGCGTACTTTCAAGCGCCGCCGCTGGCCGCGTGGCAAGGCTTGCAGCACATGGGCCACGCCCCCGTCGATGGATTCCACCTGCGCCAGCCCGACAATCAGCGGCCAGCCCAATTGCTCGGCGAGCAGAAACGGCAACATACCCGAGCCTTCGCCGGTTTCGGCCTGACTGCCGGTGAGCACCACCTGGGCACCGGCATCGCGCAGGTACTCGCTGAGCACCGGCAACGCATCGCTGCCCTCCGGTTGTTCCAGCACGTGCAACTGCGGCAAACCCATGCCCAGGTAGCTGCGCAGGGTCGGCTCGGCGATGTCGCCGGCATGCAGCACCTGCAACTTATCCCCAGCCAGTTGCAGACCCAGCTCGACCGCACGGGCATCCTGCTCCGCACGGCGCGGGCGCCCGGAAGTGGGGTGGGCGCCGACGGACACCAGGCTGATTACATTCGTGGTCATGCTCATATCCTCAAGCCGCGTCGCGCTTGGCGCCGTTGCGGTAGGCCTCGACCGCATCGATCAAGGCATGCAGTATCGCGGCGCTCTCGCCGATCACCGACAGGTCGGCCCGCTTGATCATGTCGCAACCTGGGTCGAGGTTGATCGCCACCACTTTGTCGCAGGCACCGATGCCTTGCAGGTGCTGGATCGCCCCGGAAATCCCCACGGCCACGTACACCCGCGCCGTTACCCAGGTGCCGCTGGCGCCGACCTGGCGATCACGCGCCATAAAGCCATCGTCCACGGCGACCCGCGAGGCGCCTTCGGTGGCACCCAGGGCGGCGGCGGTCTGGTGGAACAGGGCCCAGTCCTTGACGCCGTTGCCGCCGGAGAAAATAAACTCGGCTTCGGCCATGGGGATTGCCGCCGGGTCCACCGCCACCGCGCCGAGATCCTCGATGCGCGGCAGGCTGCGCGCCAGGGTTGTGGATAACTCCACGGGCAACACTTCATGGCGGGTTTCGCTGACCGGGTCGGCACATTCGGCGGCGGCCAGAACCAGGCGTGGCAGTGGTCGCGCCAAATCCTCCTGGCCGGCACCGGCGCGGCCGATGCAGGTGTTGTCCTTGATCTGCCAGACGCGCGTGGCCGGGCGTTCCTTGAGGCTGGCGGCAAAACGCCGGCCCAGCTCACCGCCACCGCTGCGACTGTCCGGCAGCAGCCAGTGGCGTGGATTGAATTGGTTATCCACAGCCCGCAGGCCTTGCACCCGCTGTTCCGGCGAATAACCGTCGAATTCGGCACCGTCGAGCACCAGCAGGCGGTCGACACCGGCGGTGGCAAACGCGCTTTCCTTGTGTTCGCCAAATACCACCGCCAGCACCGCGCCGTCGTTGCCGGCCAGTTGCCGCGCCAGGCCTAACAGGTCGCGGTCGTGACTGCTCAGGCGGCCGCCGACCATGTCCGGCACTACGTTGATGTAGAACGCAGGCGCCGCAATCTGATGCAGCGGCAATTGCACTTCGGCGGCCGCGGTACGCTTGCTGGCGCCGCCCTGCTGGGCGCCGCTGCGGTCGATGCGCTTGATGCCGTTGGGGCCAATAAAACCAACGCCATGAACGTTTTTGCGGATAACGCCGTTAGGCCCCATCCAGCTGTGTTGCAGCGGCTGCATCGCCGCATGCAGCGGGTGCAGGCGGTTGCGGGCGATCCATTCGGCCCGTGGGTCGCGGCGGATTATGTCGCTCATCAGTGCACCTCCGCAGGTTCACGCTTGGTCGGTGACTTGGCCGGTTGAGCCTCCTCAAGCAAGGCGTCGGCCACCAGTTCGGCGATGTCTTTGATCAGCGGGCGCGGTTCGACCACCCCTTCGAGCATCGCGGTGCATTGCGGGCACCCTACCGCCACCAGTTCGGCGCCGGTCTCGCGGATGTCTTCCATGCGCATGTCGGGGATCCGTTGCTTGCCTGGGATGTCGGTAATCGGCGCGCCGCCGCCACCGCCGCAGCAGCGAGAACGGAAGCCCGAACGTTGCATCTCCTTGACCTCAATGCCCAAGGCTCGCAGCACTTGGCGCGGGGCCTCGTACTCACCGTTGTAACGGCCCAGATAGCACGGGTCGTGGTAGGTCACACTGTTGCCTTTGTGCTGGCCCAGGTTCAGCGCGCCCTCGCCGATCAGCTCGGCCATGAACGTACTGTGGTGCTGCACAAGGTAGTTGCCGTTGAAGGCGCCGTATTCGTTTTTCAGCACATGGAAACTGTGCGGGTCGCAAGTGACGATGCGCTTGAAGCTGTACTTGGCCAGGGTCTGGATATTGCGCGAAGCCAGCAGTTGGAAGGTCGCTTCATCGCCCAGGCGCCGGGCCACGTCGCCGCTGTCGCGTTCTTCCAGGCCGAGCACCGCGAAGTCGACCTTGGCCGCTTTCAGCACTTTGACGAACGCACGCAGCGTGCGCTGGTTGCGCATGTCGAAAGCGCCGTCGCCGACCCAGAACAGCACGTCGGCGCTGCCTTTTTCGCTGAGCAGCGGCAGGTTCAGATCCGCCGCCCAGTTCAGGCGACCGCCCGGGGCGAAACCGCCGGGGTTGTCGGTGGCGATCAGGTTTTCCAGGACTTCGGCGCCCTTGTTCGGCGTGGCACCTTTTTCCAGGGTGAGGTGGCGGCGCATGTCGACGATGGCGTCCACGTGCTCGATCATCATCGGGCACTCTTCCACACAGGCGCGGCAGGTGGTGCACGACCACAGGGTCTCGGCGTCCACCAGGCCATTGACGATGGGCTGGTGCGGGTTACCGCCGTGTTCGCCAATCGGCTTGCCTGGATACGGGCTGCCGGCAAACCTGGCATCGGTGCCGCCGGCCAGGCCGACCACCATGTCCTGGATCAGCTTTTTCGGGTTCAGCGGCTGGCCGGCGGCGAACGCCGGGCACGCCGCTTCGCACTTGCCGCACTGCACGCAGGCGTCGAAACCGAGCAGTTGGTTCCAGGTGAAATCCTTGGGTTTTTCCACGCCCAGGGGCGCGGTTTTATCGCTAAGGTCCAGCGGTTTCAAACCGGTGGAGCGACCGCCGCCGAAGCGTTCGGCGCGGCGGTGCCAGGCCAGGTGCAGGGCACCGGCGAAGGCGTGCTTCATCGGCCCGCCCCAGGTCATGCCGAAGAACATCTCGCTTACGCCCCACAGCACGCCCACGCTGAGCAGCGCAGCCAGCAACCAACCGCCGAAGTCCGCCGGCAGGATGCCCGCCACCGGCAGGGTCACCAGGAAGAAGCTCACCGAGAATGCCATGAGGCTCTTCGGCAGGCGCATCCACGGGCCTTTGGACAGGCGCGACGGCGGGTTGCGCCGCCGCAGGTACACGAAGGTGGCGCCGACAAACATCAACACCGAAGCCAGCAGCAAGGCGTAGCCGAGGATGCGATTGTGCAGGCCGAAGCCGTGCACCAGGATCGCCAGCAGCGCCGACAGCACAAAGCCCAGCGCCGTGGCGACGTGGGTGTTGGCGATGTATTTGTCGCGGGCGACCACATGGTGCAGGTCGACCATGTAGCGCTTGGGCATGGCCAGCAGGCCGCCCAGCAGGTCGACCTTGGACGCGCGGCCACGGCGCCACATGTTTACCCGGCGCAGGGCGCCGAGGACGGCGAGGCCCAGGGCGGCAAACAAGAGAATAGGCAGCAAGGTGTTCAACATTGAGGTGGCCTCAAGCGGCAAGTTTCAAGCTACAAGCGGCAAGTCAAAGCGGTCACCCATTGCTCTTCCTTGCTGCTTGAAGCTTGTGGCTTGCGGCTGTTTTTAAAAATCCTTGCACAAGCGCAGGGCGTCGTAGATGGCAGCGTGGGTATTACGCTGCGCCACACAGTCACCGATGCGGAACAGCAAGTAGCCCTCGCCCGGTTCGCTCAGGCACGGTTGCGGTTTGATCGCGAACAAGGCTTCCACGTCGATCTGGCCTTTGTTGCGCGAACCTTCCTTGAGCCCGTAGTAAATGGCTTCGTCCGGACGCACGCCGTTCTCGACCACCACCTGATCGACCACCCGCTCCTCTTTGGCGCCGGTGTATTCGTTCTCCAGCACCGCCACCAGCTTGTCGCCCTCGCGATAGACCTTTTCCAGCATCATGTCGCCGGTCATGATCACTTCCTTGGGGTACATGCTGCGGTAGTAGGTCGGGAACGACGTACCGCCAATCGCTACGCCCGGCTTGATGTCGTCGGTGACGATTTCCACCTGGCAGCCTTTGTCGGCCAGGAAGTCCGCCACCGACATGCCGGTGAACTCACAGATGGTGTCGTACACCAGCACGTTCTTGCCCGGCGCGACTTTGCCATCGAGCACATCCCAGCTGCTGACCACCAACCCTTCGGCGGCGCCCCAGTGTTCGTTCTGTTCGATGTACGGGTGCCCGCCGACGGCCAGCACCACCACGTCCGGACGCAGGTCCAGGATGGTCTCGGCATCGGCCGCCACGCCCAGGCGCAGGTCAACTTTCAAGCGCGCCAGTTCCAGTTGGAACCAACGGGTAATACCGGCGATCTGGTCGCGCTGCGGCGCCTTGGAGGCGGTGGTGATTTGCCCGCCGATAAACTCTTTCTTTTCGAACAGGGTCACGTCGTGGCCACGTTCGGCCGCCACGCGCGCAGCTTCCATCCCGGCCGGGCCGGCGCCCACTACGACCACCTTGCGTTTCGGCCCGGTGGATTTCTCGATGATGTGCGGCACGCCCATGTATTCACGGGAGGTCGCGGCGTTCTGGATGCACAGTACGTCCAGGCCCTGGTACTGGCGGTCGATGCAATAGTTGGCGCCGACGCACTGCTTGATCTGGTCGATCTGGCCCATCTTGATCTTGGCGATCAGGTGCGGGTCGGCGATGTGCGCACGGGTCATGCCGACCATGTCCACGTAGCCGCCTTCGAGGATACGCGTGGCCTGGTTCGGGTCCTTGATGTTCTGCGCGTGCAGCACCGGGACCTTGACCACTTCCTTGATCCCGGCCGCCAGGTGCAGGAACGGCTCCGGCGGGTAACTCATGTTCGGGATCACGTTGGCCAGGGTGTTGTGCGTATCGCAACCCGAGCCCACCACGCCGATGAAATCGAGCATGCCGGTGTCGTCGTAGTACTTGGCGATCTGTTTCATGTCCTCGTGGGACAGGCCGTCCGGATGGAACTCGTCGCCGCACAGGCGCATGCCCACGCAGAAGTCGTCACCCACTTCGGCACGCACGGCCTTCAACACTTCCAGGCCGAACTTCATGCGGCCTTCGAAGGTGCCGCCCCATTCGTCGGTACGCTTGTTGACGCGCGGGCTCCAGAACTGGTCGATCATGTGCTGGTGCACGGCGGACAACTCCACGCCGTCCAGACCACCGGCCTTGGCGCGGCGCGCGGCCTGGGCATAGTTGCCGATCACGCGCCAGATCTCTTCCGGCTCGATGGTTTTGCACGTGGCACGGTGCACCGGCTCACGCACACCGGACGGCGACATCAGGGTCGGCCAGTTGAAGCCATCCCAGCGCGAGCGACGGCCCATGTGGGTAATCTGGATCATGATCTTGGCGCCATGCTTGTGCATGGCGTCGGCCAGGTTCTGGAAGTGCGGGATGATGCGGTCGGTGGACAGGTTCACCGAGCTCCACCATTCCTGGGGGCTGTCGATGGCGACCACCGAGGAGCCGCCGCAGATCGCCAGGCCGATACCGCCCTTGGCTTTCTCTTCGTAGTACTTCACATAGCGGTCAGTGGTCATGCCGCCGTCGGTGGCATACACCTCGGCGTGGGCAGTGCTGAGTACGCGGTTGCGGATGGTCAGTTTGCCGATCTGAATCGGCGCAAACATTGCTTCGAAAGCCATGGCACGGTCCTCGGCTTACAACGGCTTGACGGTGAACAAACCATCATCGTGGCCCTCTTCGGAGCCTCCGTAGACTTGTTCGGCGACGGTGCGGATCTTGCTGCCGCGTGCTTCAAGGATCTGGTCCATGGCGCCGGCAAACCAACCGGTGAACATGTAGTCGACCTTGCGCCCGACCTTGCCGTAGACGTAGACGAACGCCGAATGCTCCAGCTTGACGCTGGCGGTGCCTTTATCCAGGTCGATGTCCTGGATTTTGAACAGGCCCCAGCCACGCTGCGACAGGCGTTTCATGTAGTGCTCGAACACCGCGACGCCTTCCAGGCCATGGCACTCGGCTTCTTTTTCGCACCAGTGCCAGGCGGATTTGTAGCCGGCCTTGTAGAGGATCTCGGCATAGGCCTCGGCGCCCAGCACCTCCTCGATGCCCATATGGTTGTTGACGAAGAAATGACGCGGCACGTACAGCATCGGCAAGGCATCGGACGTCCAGACACCGGTTTCGCTGTCGACTTCGATAGGCAATTGCGGGGCGATCTTGGCCATGGAAACTTAACTCCAGAAAATTCGTGTTGATGCCCGCTGCGCGACTGGCAACGGGTTAAGGATAAGGAGAGCGGCGGCTTATTCGCCCCACACGTCTTTAAGGACGTTGACCCAGTTCTCGCCCATGATCTTGCGCACTACGCGCTCGCTGTGGCCGCGCTTGAGCAGGGTTTCGGTGAGGTTGGGAAACTCGCCCACGGTGCGGATGCCCAGCGGGTTGATGATCTTGCCGAAGCTGGTCAGGCGCCGGGCGTAGCCTTTGTCATGGGTCAGCATTTCGAAGAAATCCTGGCCATGGCCCTGGGTGAAGTCGGTGCCGATGCCGATCGCGTCTTCGCCGACGATGTTCATGGTGTATTCGATGGCTTCGGCGTAGTCGTCGATGGTCGAGTCGATGCCCTTGGCCAGGAACGGCGCGAACATGGTCACGCCGACAAAACCGCCATGGTCGGCGATGAACTTCAGTTCTTCATCGGACTTGTTGCGCGGGTGCTCCTTAAGGCCCGACGGCAGACAGTGGGAGTAGCACACCGGTTTTTTCGATTCGAGGATGACTTCTTCGCTGGTCTTGGAGCCCACGTGGGACAGGTCGCACATGATGCCGACGCGGTTCATCTCGCCGACGATTTCACGACCGAAACCCGACAGGCCGCCGTCGCGCTCGTAGCAACCGGTGCCGACCAGGTTCTGGGTGTTGTAGCACATCTGCACCACGCCAACGCCGAGCTGCTTGAAGATCTCCACATAGCCGAGCTGATCTTCGAACGCATGGGCATTCTGGAAGCCGAAGATGATGCCGGTCTTGCCCTGCTCTTTGGCTTTGCGGATATCGGCGGTGGTTTTTACCGGAATCACCAGGTCGCTGTTCTCGCGGATCAGGGTCTGGCTGGCCACGATATTATTGATGGTGGCCTGGAAGCCTTCCCACACCGACACGGTGCAGTTGGCGGCGGTGAGGCCGCCTTTGCGCATGTCCTCGAACAGGTCGCGGTTCCACTTGGCAATAATCAGCCCGTCGATAACGATGCTGTCGGCGTGCAATTCGGCTGGGCTCATCAGGCGTCCCCTTATTGGCGATTCATGCGCCGAATCGTCTGCCGGCGCTTTGGGGCCAGCATATGCCCAGGGGCTGAACGGACCGGGTGCAAAAACGACAGGGGAATTGCCGAAAGCGTCAATCCACGACAAAGGCTGTATAGACGCGTCTGACGGGTGGCTGTTCTTTGTCTTACGCTTGAGCCAGAATTCGGCCATCAACTGATATGAGACGGCGCAATGAAATCGATTTTCCTGGCTTTGGCACTCATCGCAACCGGCGTCCACGCGGCCGAAGACACCGACAACACGCCCTGCGACGGCATCGAGAACGACAAACAAACCCTGGAATGCGCCACTTACAACAAGACCACCGCCGAGCAATTGCTCAAGGACAACTACCAGAGCCTGCTCGAACGCATGGGTTCGACCTATGGCAGCAACAAGACCCAACTGGCCGACATTACCGCTCGTCTGAAGGATGCCCAGCAGAAGTGGGAAAAACTGCGGGATGCCGATTGCGCCGTGGACACCTTCCCGGCCAAGCCCGGCACCAAGGACTACGCGATTGCGCAGAACGACTGCCTGGCGCGGATGAGTGATGAACGGTCGGAATTTTTGGAGTCGATCGGGCAGGAGTAAGCGCCACTCCCGCAGCCAAAGCGCGGGAGCGACAGGCAGTGGTCACGCCATGAAAGGCGATTTAAAAGGACTTTTCGTCAATGGTCGGCTTGGTGCATAGCTGTAGCCTAACGTCGTAATATCCATCACTTCGCTGATACGCCGAGTCCATGGTTTGAGCACATCCTCATAGTTGTGCCCGGGCGGGCCTTGCTCCATGGGGCAGTAATGCGGGGCAAGATCCGGTTCATCCAGCATTTTCTGCGCCTGCCAGTCCGCCCAGATCTTGTCGACGAAGCAGTGATGCAGGAAAAAAACCGGATCGTCGGGCGAGGTCATGGGTAACATATTGCCCCCTACCCAAAGATGTACTCGGTTATGCAATTGCGAGCCGAGCGTAACGACATTCGGGTCACCACGTTTCACGATCCAGCCTTCCAGACGGTTTCTGAACCCTCGGGTGAACGGCCCCGAATTGTAATTCGGCTCGTCATAAAGCGCCTCGCTCATAGCCATTCTCAAATCGTCTTCGGTGGGCAATGAGCCGATCACTGTGCCGAACTGACGCTTTAACCCAGGCCCAGGCAACCCTTCGTTCGGGTAAGAAGGCACGTTCCAATTCCCATATTTATGGGCAAAGACCCCATCCTGCACCCGAAACTCATCAGCAGCGTCGCCATTGCCACCCAGGAAGCCCTGGTCCCACAGGGGTGAAAGCTCCGGAGCTTGCGCGTCCAGGGTCCAGTTCCAATAAGGCAGCGTAATATCTGGCTTGATGGCTTGAAGGTCCTTCTCAAACTGCATCAACATTTCACGATGCCACGGCAAGAATGCCGGGCCACGATGAGCACCATTACGGTAGTTGGGGTCTTGAGGTTCATTTGGATAGACCGTGGGGACCATGACTTCATGATGCCAATGAACATATTTGTCATAAGCACCACTTTTCTTCATCTCCAGTAACGTCAATGTAAATTCGAGCTTCTCCGCAGCCGTCATTGCTCGAATTTCCTTGCGAATGTTCATTGCATAACTCCCTTATCTGAAAGCCACCGAACAACGTGAAAGCCACCAATTGGCTCACTCAGAAAATCTACGAGCATTGTGGCAACGCGGTCTACTGTCAGAAATAACAGGTCAGACGTACTTCACGACCGACGGTCTTGCGCCCACGCGAACCCTGGTAACCTTGGGTACCCACATTTACCAAGGCAACGTTATGACTCTCTGCGGCATCGAAATCAAAGGCAGCGAAGCCATCATCGCCCTCGCCTCCCTCGACAACCAGGCGCTGACCCATGTCGCCCTGGCGACCAAGAAAATTGCCCTTGAAGACGACGATGAGGCAGCCAACGTCAAAGCCTTTGCCGCCCAGATGAAGGCGTTCGTGCAGGACAACGCCATCACCCGCATCGCGATCAAAAAGCGCAGCAAGAAAGGTGAGTTCGCCGGTGGCCCGACGACGTTCAAGATTGAGGGGGTGTTTCAGTTGCTGGATGGGGTTGAAGTGACGCTGCTGTCGCCGCAGACCATCAATGCGCAGAACAAGAAGCACAATTTTGAACTCCCCGCGACGCTAAACAAATATCAGCATGAGGCCTATAAGGCTGCGTGTTCGGCGTTGGTAAAAAAATAAGCCACACCGAAATTCAATGTGGGAGGGGGCTTGCCCCCGATAGCGGTGGGTCAGCCAACGTTGTATCAGCTGACAGTCCGTCATCGGGGGCAAGCCCCCTACCACATTGGATATGTGTTGTTTTTAGTGTTGGGTATGGCGCTTGTAGCGCAGCCACTCGCCGAATGATTTGTCTTCGAGCGCGTACCCGCCCCGACCCGATTTCCACACCAGTTCCTTGTCGCGCAGAGCATCGATGCAGGCCTGGATGGTCTGGGTGCCCGGCACCACGTCACTGCCCATATCCTCCAACGCCTTGCTGACCGCAGTGAGGGTGCTGTCGGTAAACGGCGCAAAAGGCTCGTTGTTCAGCGAGCGCTCCACCATCACCTGCAGGACGGCGCGTTGCGGGATGGTCAGGGCGTTCCAGGCGCTTTCGAATTCGGTCCACACACCTGCGCGCAGCAGTTCGGCGCGACTGTGCAGCAACTGGCCCAAGTTGCTGGCCTCGCCCAACTCCAGCGCTACTTCACCGATGATCGTGCGCAGCATCTCGGGTCGGCGGCCGACCAACTCGAAGGCTTCATCGATATCGGCCGCGTTGAATTGGTTGGTCGGGGCCAGGTTCGCGTTGAGGTGTGTGGTGTACGCCTGGGTGAAGGCTTTGCCCAGCAGCGGAAACGGCGTGATGCTGGAGCCAAAAAACGGCTGGCTTTTACCCAATACCAGATAGGCCAGCTTGTCGCGGTTGGAACCGGTAAAGACTAAATGCAGACCGCTGCCCTCCTCGTCACGCCCTTGGTTGAGCTGATCCCGGGCGGCCTTGAGCGCGAACATGGCGTTGATCCCCGAATCGCTGGTCAAGGCATGCTGGGCTTCATCGATCACCAGCACGACGGGTTTTTCCGCCGCGTGGTGGAGCAACTCCAACGCCTGGGTCAAGGTCGCGCCCACCGGCAATTGCGGCTTGCTGAAGTCCCAGGACAGGGTCCGCAGAAAACTCAACCTTTCGATGCCAAGGTTTTTGGCCAGCTTGCGAATGCCCTTTTCGTAGGGTGCAAGCGCGGCGGCAATGGCGCTGGCGATCAACTCCGCGGGATCTTTTTCTTTGTCGGCCCACAGGTCCACATACACGGTGAGCCAACCGCGCAGCCGGCACTCCGGGATCAGGTCTTCGCGCAAGAACGTACTTTTACCAGTGCGACGTGGCGCGGCGAGAAACAGGCCAGAGGTGAAATCCTGAAGGCCGGCGCCCACCAGGCCATCGGCAATGCTGCTGGCCAGCGCGGGACGGCGGAACACAAAACCGCTGAGCTTGGACATGGCTTATACCAAATTATTGAAACGGCTATAAATTATAGCCACGAGTATAATCGACTATAATTGCCCGTCAAACCGGCTCCCGTCGTCGATCCTCCCTGGGGCATTTGGCAAACCGCGCCCGGTAACTGCGCGTGAAATACGACGGCGACTCAAACCCGCAGGCAATGCTCACCTCCAACACGCTCAAACCGCTTTGGCGCAGCAGTTGCCGGGCTTTTTCCAGGCGCAGGCCCAGGTAAAAGTTGCTCGGCGTGTCGTTCAGGTGCAGGCGAAACAATCGCTCCAACTGCCGCCGCGTGACCTTGATCGCTTCGGCCAGAGCCAATGTGCTCAGGGGCGGTTCGGTGTGCTGTTCCATCTCGCCGATCACTTGCACCAGTTTCTGATTGTTGATGCCGTAGCGCGTGGCGATCTGCATGCGCTGGTGGTCTTTGCGTGGGCGAATGCGGCCCAGCACGAACTGCTCGGACACCTGAATCGCCAGGTCGGCGCCGTGGGACTGGGCGATCAGGTCGAGCATCAAGTCGATGGAGGCGGTGCCACCGGCGCAGGTGATGCGGCGACGGTCGATTTCGAACAGCTCCTGGGTCACCGCCAGGTGCGGATAGGACTCTTTGAAGGCGTCGATGGCTTCCCAGTGCAGGGTCACGCGATGGCCGTCGAGCAGACCGGCTTGGGCCAACACACAGGCACCGGTGTCGATACCGCCCAGCGTCACGCCATCGTGATCGAGACGGCGCAGCCACTGTTCCAGTGCGGGCGTAGCGAACTGCAGAGGCTCGAAACCGGCGACCACCAGCAGCGTGGTGCCCTTTTTCAGCGGTTCCAACGCGGCGTCGGCGTTGACTGACATGCCGTTGCTCGCCAGCACCGCGCCGCCGTCGGCGCTCAGTACATGCCAGCGGTACAGCTCACCGCGAAAACGGTTGGCCACCCGCAGCGGCTCAAGGGCCGAGATAAAGCCCATCGCCGAGAAACCCGGCATCAGCAAAAAGTAGACATCCTGGGACATGGTGGCGCTCTCATCGGACGGCCAGCGTGGCACTGTGATACTCCCGTTCAGGGGTGGTTTCAAGGGGGCAGGTCGCTGCAGTGCAAGAGTCGGTCGCCGCCGTGCGTTTTGTCGCCTCACAAGCTGCGTAACGTGGCGTCACGGTGCACAAAGACACCGGCAACCACAATAACGACCTGCCGAGGGCTCCACCATGAACCGACTGATTCGCCGCTGCGTGTTCGCACTCAGCGCCAGCGCCATCTTGAGCACCAGCGTTCTCGCGGCCGATGCCGCCTCCTGCAAGAACGTGCGCATGGGCGTGGTGAACTGGACCGATGTGATCGCCACCAGCGCCATGACCCAAGTGCTGCTCGATGGCCTCGGCTACACCACCAAGCAAACCAGCGCCTCCCAGCAAATTATCTTCGCCGGCATCCGTGACCAGCGCCTGGACCTGTTCCTCGGTTACTGGAACCCGTTGATGACCCAGACCATCACCCCATTCGTCGACGCCAAGCAGGTCAAGGTGCTCGACAAACCCAGCCTGCAAGACGCCCGCGCCACCCTCGCCGTGCCGACCTACCTGGCCGACAAAGGCTTGAAGAGCTTCGCCGACATCGCCAGGTTCGAGAAGGAACTGGGCGGCAAGATCTACGGCATCGAGCCCGGTTCGGGCGCCAATACGCAGATCAAGGCGATGATCGCCAAGAACCAGTTCGGCCTGGGCAAGTTCCAGCTGGTGGAATCCAGCGAGGCCGGCATGCTCGCCGCCGTCGACCGCGCGGTGCGCCGCAAGGAAGCCGTGGTGTTCTTCGGCTGGGCGCCGCACCCAATGAACGTCAACGTTGCCATGACCTACCTCACCGGCAGCGACGACGCCCTGGGCCCGAACGAAGGCATGGCCACGGTGTGGACCGTCACGTCGCCCAACTACGCCGAACAATGCCCCAACGTGCACAAACTGTTGACTAACCTGACCTTCACCGCCGCCGACGAGAGCCGGATGATGCAGCCGTTGCTGGATCACAAGGACGCCCTCACGTCCGCCCGGCAGTGGCTCAAGGACCACCCGCAGGACCAGGCGCGCTGGCTGGAAGGCGTGACCACCTTCGATGGCAAACCAGCGGCGGCCAACCTGCAATTGACCAGCAAATAACCTTTTTCGAATCACCGTTTCGCGGTCACTGACGACCGCGAACGGCATCACCACGCCTGTAAGGAACCTGCCTCATGAACCACGACGTCATCATCACCTGCGCACTCACCGGTGCTGGCGACACGACCAGCAGAAGCCCCCACGTGCCGGTCACCCCCAAACAGATCGCCGCGGCGGCGGTTGAAGCGGCCAAAGCCGGCGCCACCGTGGTGCATTGCCATGTGCGTGACCCGCAGACCGGCAAATTCAGCCGCGACGTGGCCCTGTACCGCGAAGTGATGGAGCGCATCCGCGAGGCCGACATCGATATTATCGTCAACCTCACCGCCGGCATGGGCGGCGACCTGGAGATCGGCGGCGGCGAAAACCCGATGGAATTCGGCCCCAACACCGACCTGGTCGGGCCGCTGACGCGTCTGGCCCATGTCGAAGAGTTGTTGCCGGAAATCTGCACCCTGGACTGCGGCACCCTGAACTTCGGCGATGGCGACACGATTTACGTGTCCACGCCGGCACAGCTGCGCGCCGGCGCCAAACGTATCCAGGAACTGGGCGTGAAGGCCGAGCTGGAAATCTTCGACACCGGCCACCTGTGGTTCGCCAAGCAGATGATCAAGGAAGGCCTGCTCGACGACCCGCTGTTCCAGCTGTGCCTGGGCATTCCCTGGGGCGCACCGGCCGACACCACCACCATGAAGGCCATGGTCGACAACCTGCCCGCCAACGCGGTGTGGGCCGGCTTCGGCATCGGCCGCATGCAAATGCCGATGGCCGCCCAAGCGGTGCTGCTGGGCGGCAACGTGCGGGTAGGCCTGGAAGACAATCTGTGGCTGGACAAAGGCGTGCTCGCCACCAACGGCCAGCTGGTCGAACGCGCTGGCGAAATCCTCAGCCGCCTGGGTGCACGGGTCATGACCCCGGCCGAAGGGCGCGTGAAGATGGGCCTCACCCAGCGCGGCTGACCCACCGCCCCTGCCACACGCGATCATCGAACTCTTTAGGAATTTGCCATGCGCTTTATCACTGAGATCAAAACCTTCGCCGCCCTCGGCAGCGGTGTTATCGGCAGCGGTTGGGTGGCCCGCGCCCTGGCTCACGGGCTGGATGTGGTGGCCTGGGACCCGGCGCCCGGCGCCGAAGCCGCGTTGCGCAAACGCGTCGCCAATGCCTGGGGCGCTCTGGAGAAAAGCGGTCTGGCCCCCGGCGCGTCCCAGGACCGCCTGCGCTTTGTCGCCACCATCGAAGCGTGCGTGAAAGACGCCGACTTCATCCAGGAAAGCGCCCCCGAACGCCTGGAGCTGAAACTGCAACTGCACCGCCAGATCAGCGCGGCGGCCAAACCCGATGCACTGATTGGTTCGAGCACCTCGGGGCTGTTGCCGAGTGAGTTCTACGAGGGCTCGACCCACCCGGAACGCTGCGTGGTCGGCCACCCGTTCAACCCGGTTTACCTGCTGCCGCTGGTGGAAGTGGTCGGCGGCAGACACACGGCGCCCGAGGCGGTGCAGGCGGCGATCACAGTGTATGAATCCCTGGGCATGCGCCCCTTGCATGTGCGCAAGGAAGTCCCTGGGTTTATCGCCGACCGTTTGCTTGAAGCGTTGTGGCGCGAGGCATTGCACTTGGTGAACGACGGCGTGGCGACCACCGGCGAAATCGACGACGCGATCCGTTTTGGCGCTGGCCTGCGCTGGTCGTTCATGGGCACTTTCCTCACCTATACCCTGGCGGGCGGCGATGCGGGCATGCGCCACTTCATGGCCCAGTTCGGCCCGGCGCTGCAGTTGCCGTGGACCTACCTGCCGGCGCCGGAACTGACGGACAAGCTGATCGACGACGTGGTCGATGGCACCAGTGCTCAACTGGGTACCCACAGCATTGCGGCGCTGGAGCGCTATCGTGATGATTGCCTGCTGGCGGTGCTAGAAGCGGTGAAAACCACCAAGGCCAGGCACGGCATGACCTTCGCCGAATAATGGAATGCAGACAATGCCCGCACTCACGACCTACACCACACAGATCCATCCCGACTGGGTGGACTACAACGGCCACCTGCGCGACGCGTTCTATCTGCTGATCTTCAGCTACGCCACCGACGCACTGATGGACACCCTCGGCCTGGACAGTGAAAACCGCGAAGCCAGCGGCCATTCCCTGTTCACCCTGGAGCTGCACTTGAACTACCTGCACGAAGTGACACTCGGTGCCGAGGTTGAAGTGCATACGCAACTGATCGCCCATGACGCCAAGCGCCTGCACCTGTATCACAGCTTGCATCGGGTCGGGGATGGGCAGGAACTGGCCGGCAACGAACAGATGCTCTTGCATGTCGACCTGGCCGGGCCGCACTCGGCGCCGTTCGCCCAGGCGACACTGGAAAAAATCGCGGCCCTATGCACCGAGCAGGCCGACCTGCCGCGCCCGGCCCTGCTCGGCCGTGTCATCGGTTTGCCGCCCAGAAAGTAGGCCAAAAAAAGCCCCGATCCAGCCGTGACGGGATCGGGGCAGAGGGCCTTGTGAGAGCGATGCATATCGAGGGTGACCAAACCTTCAAGCTGCTTGCTGAGGCCAGTGTGCCGGTTAGTGCGATCGGCAAATGGCCCGAAAACGACCTGCTCATAGCCATCTGAGGCATCCGCGCGGCGCGCCCTTGCCGATGCGGTCGGGGGCTACCAGAATCCAGGCAGATCCCCGCTCCCCTAACCAGGATAAACGTCATGATGCATGCGGATTTGATTGACCAGGATGACCTGCTGAGCCAATTGCGCTCGCTGGGTTTCGAGGTATCCAGCGGCGCCAGCGCCGAACAGGCGTGTGAGTGCGCGGTGCGCGGCTTGAGCGAAGCACGGGCCAAGGCGCTTAAAGGCATGGTCGAGCGGATGTACAGCGGCAGCGCGACGATTTTGCCGGCGGTGCGTCAGGCCATCGACAAGCAGTTGTTGCCGGCGTTGATGCAGTTCAAGCAGAACTCCGGGGCCTGACAGATGGCTATCGGGGGCAAGCCCCCTCCCACCTTTGACTGTGTTCACAAATCAAATGTGGGAGGGGGGCTTGCCCCCGATACAGACGCCTCGGTTCAGAGCCTTACACTGGCAAACGTCGACTCATTACGCGCCTGGCTCAACGCCGACATCGGCCCCGACAACGGTGAAAGTACCAGCGCCTGCGGAATCGGCATCATCGCCACCTGCTGGGTGGTGTTGGAGCCTACGCGCTCATCCCGCGGCGGAATGCCAAAGTATTCGCGGTAGCACTTGGAGAAGTGCGGCGTGGAGACGAACCCGCACACCGAGGCGACTTCGATGATCGACATCGGCGTTTGCTTGAGCAACTGCCGCGCACGGATCAGGCGCAACTTGAGGTAGTAACGCGACGGCGAACAGTGCAGGTATTTCTGGAACAGCCGCTCCAGTTGACGCCGGGATACGGCGACGTAGACCGCCAGTTCGTCCAGGTCGATGGGTTCTTCCAGGTTGGCTTCCATCAGCGCGACGATTTCCTGCAATTTCGGCTGGTTGGTGCCGAGCATGTGCTTGAGCGGCACGCGCTGGTGATCCTGTTCGTTGCGGATGCGTTCGTACACGAACATCTCGGAGATCGCGGCCGACAGTTCACGGCCGTGATCGCGGCTGATCAGGTGCAGCATCATGTCCAACGGCGCAGTGCCGCCGGAACTGGTGAAGCGGTTGCGGTCGAGGGTGAACAGGCGTGTGCTCATGGACACACGGGGGAAGGCTTCCTGCATCGAGGCCAGGCATTCCCAGTGCACGCTGCAATCGAAACCATCCAGCAGGCCGGCACAGGCCAACGCCCAGCTGCCGGTGCACACCGCGCCGAGGCGACGGGATTGGCGTGCCTGGCTTTGCAGCCACGACACGTGCTCACGGGTGACGGTGCGCTGGATGCCCACGCCGCCGCACACGATCACCGTGTCCAGGGCCGGGGCCTTATGCATGGCGGCGTCGGGAGTGATCTGCAGGCCGTCGCTGGCCCAGACCTGGTTGCCGTCGACGCTCAGTGTGGTCCAGCGGTACAGCTCACGGCCGGACAGCTGGTTGGCCATGCGCAGGGGTTCCACTGCGGACGCCAGGGAAATCAGCGTGAAATTGTCCAACAGCAAAAAGCCGATGGATTGAGGCGCACGGTTCTGGGGTTGGGCCCCTGAGTTGAACGACGTCATCGCGGTATCTCCTCACACAAAGCGGGTGATGGCCTCAGGCGAGGCTCTTGTTATTGCACTCTTCGTCCTGACACGGCGAGAGGCTTTGAATTGATAGAGCAATTGCCGTGCCTAAATTTGAATGGCTATTCAATAACTCCTGAAAACGACCTGTTGACGCGTCTATGTAGCCCTTGCGTGAAGTACGGAATATGCCCGGAAAAGGACGTAGGAGCGGCTACCCTCAAGGGGTGTGAGCAGATCGGTAGCACTTGTGGGAAGGCGCTTTCAGCACGTAGGAAAACTCTGTCACCGCACGCACAGGGGACAGGTGGTCGGAGGGGAAATCGTTCGCGAGCTACTTATCTGTTTGCGACGCGCTAAAAGGTGGCGCGCGGGGATACTGGTGTTCACTTTTTGAGCAGTATTGTTTGAACTGCCGCTATCGGGGGCAAGCCCCCTCCTACCTTTGACTGTGTTCACAAATCAAATGTGGGAGGGGGCTTGCCCCCGATGCAGGCGACTGGGTCTTAACACTCGACCGCGCTGACCGCCAACCCACCCCGCGAGGTTTCTTTGTACTTGTCATGCATATCCGCCCCGGTATCGCGCATGGTGCGGATCACCCGGTCCAGAGAGATGAAGTGCTGGCCGTCGCCGCGCAGGGCCATTTGCGCGGCGTTGATCGCCTTGACCGCTGCAATCGCATTGCGCTCGATGCACGGCACCTGCACCAACCCGCCCACTGGGTCGCAGGTCAGGCCGAGGTTATGCTCCAGGCCGATTTCGGCGGCGTTGCACAGTTGCTCCGGCGTCGCGCCGAGGATCTCCGCGAGCCCGGCGGCGGCCATTGCGCAGGCGGAACCCACCTCGCCCTGGCAACCCACCTCGGCACCTGAGATGGAGGCGTTTTTCTTGCACAGAATGCCCACCGCCGCGGCGCCGAGCAGGTAGTCGACCACGTTGGCTTCGGTGACTTCTTCACTGAACTTCATGAAGTAATGCAGCACGGCCGGAATGATCCCCGCCGCGCCGTTGGTGGGCGCGGTGACCATCCGCCCGCCGGCGGCGTTTTCTTCGTTTACGGCCAGGGCGAACAGGTTGACCCACTCCATGGCGCTCAAGGTCGAGCCGATCACATTGGGCTTGCTCAACTCCTGCAGGCTGCGGTGCAACTTGGCGGCGCGGCGGCGCACATTGAGGCCGCCGGGCAGGATACCTTCATGCTTGAGCCCCTGCTCCACACAGTCCTGCATGGCACGCCAGAGCTTCATCAGGCCGCTGCGGATTTCTTCTTCGGAACGCCACACTTTTTCATTGGCCATCATCAGTTCGGCGACACGCAAGTGGTGGGTCTTGCACAGCTGCAACAGCTCCACCGCGCTGGAAAAATCATAGGGCAACTCGGTGCGGTCCATATCCGCCACACCGCTGCGCGCCTGGGCTTGATCCACGACGAAACCGCCACCGACCGAATAATAGGTATCACGGTGCAATTCGCCGTGTTCGTCATACGCCACCAGGGTCATGGCGTTGGGATGGAACGGCAGGTTTTCGTCGAGCAGGCGCATGTCCCGCGCCCATACGAATGGCACCGGCAGGCGCCCATCGAGCAGCAGTGTGTCGGTTTCGCGCAGGGTGCTGATGCGACCGGCGATCTGCGACGGATCGATCGCGTCCGGCCATTCGCCCATCAAGCCCATGATTGTGGCGGTGTCGCTGCCATGGCCGATGCCGGTGGCCGACAGCGAGCCGTAGAGCTGAACTTCGATGCGCCGCACCTGTTCCAACCGTTCACGTTCACGCAGTGCCTGGACGAACAACGCCGCGGCGCGCATAGGCCCGACGGTGTGGGAACTGGACGGTCCGATGCCGATCTTGAACAGGTCGAAAACGCTGATAGCCATTGCCGTGAAACTCCTCATTGAGCACAGGCCAGGCATGAACAAGCTGCTACGCTCAGTTCGCCCAGATGGCGGCATCATCAAGGTTTTATTCGCTGCCACGGCGTCTCACACCGACGTAACCATGCTCACCAGCGTCGCCCGCGCGCGATCGCCTGTTTTGGCCGTTTTTAGCGGTGCAGATGGGCAAAATCCACGGTTTTGCCTTGGGAAAAACCTGTAAACGACGTCACCGACACTGGATACGACCCTCCCTGTACTGGATACGACGCCCCCTGTAGGCGTCTGATTTTCACTGGTACATGATCAGTTCCGACTCGTTTGCAAGGCACCGTGCCAGAGCTGTCGTCGCACGCTCCAACCGCAACACTGATAAAGCGCGGCACATGCCGCCAGAAAAAACACAGGAGTCTAGCCTCATGAAAGCTTCACCCTCGTTGTTGTTGGCCGCCATGCTGAGTCTGCCAGTCCTGGCGCACGCGGCAGAACCGGAACAGTGCAAGACCGTCAACTTCTCCGATGTCGGCTGGACCGACATCACCGTCACCACCGCGACCACCAGCGAAATCCTCAAGGCGCTCGGCTACAAAACCAAAACCACGATGATTTCCGTACCGGTGACCTACAAGTCCCTGGCCGACGGCAAGAACATGGACGTGTTCCTCGGCAACTGGATGCCGACCATGGAAAACGACATCAAGCCGTACCGTGATGCCGGCACCGTGGAAACCGTGCGCGCCAACCTGGAAAACGCCAAGTACACCCTGGCTGTGCCCGAGGCGCTGTACGACAAGGGCCTTAAAGACTTTGCCGATATTGCCAAGTTCAAGGACCAACTGGGCGGCAAGATCTACGGCATCGAGCCGGGTAACGATGGCAACCGCACCATCCAGACCTTGATCGACAAGAACGCGTTCGGCTTGAAAGACGCAGGTTTCAAGGTGGTCGAGTCCAGCGAAGCCGGCATGCTGTCCCAAGTGGACCGCGCCGCCAAGCGCGACCAGGCCATCGTGTTCCTCGGCTGGGAACCGCACCCGATGAACACCCGCTTCAAGATGAAGTACCTGACCGGTGGCGACGACTCGTTCGGCCCCAACTACGGCCAGGCAACCATCTACACCAACGTGCGCAAGGGCTACACCCAGGAATGCAGCAATGTCGGTCAGTTGCTGAAAAACCTGGTGTTCACCCTGAACATGGAAAGCACGCTGATGGGCAACGTCCTGGACGACAAAATGAAGCCCGACGCCGCCGCCAAGGCCTGGCTGCAGAAGAACCCGCAAGTGCTCGACACCTGGCTCGCCGGCGTCAACACCGTCGACGGCAAACCCGGCCTTGAGGCCGTCAAAGCTTACCTCGCCAAATAACACCCGCTGACCCCGGGGCGGTGCGCTGCCCCGGGATGTTTTCCCCTTCGCATGTGGACATTCACTACCATGCTGACTGAACAGAAAATCCCACTAGGCCAGTACATCGCTGCCTTCGTCGAATGGTTGACCCAACACGGCGCCAACTACTTCGACGCAATCGCATCGACACTGGAAACGATGATCCACGGCGTGACGTTTGCGCTGACCTGGTTCAATCCGCTGGCATTGATCGGTCTGATTGCGCTGCTGGCTCACTTTATTCAACGTAAATGGGGCCTGACTGTTTTTGTCATCGCCTCCTTCCTGCTGATCCTCAACCTGGGGTACTGGCAGGAAACCATGGAGACCCTCGCACAGGTGCTGTTCGCCACCCTGGTCTGCGTGGTCATCGGCGTGCCGCTGGGCATTGTTGCCGCGCACAAGCCACTGTTCTACACCATGATGCGGCCGGTACTCGATCTGATGCAGACCGTACCGACCTTCGTCTACCTCATCCCTACCCTGACCCTCTTCGGGCTGGGTGTGGTGCCCGGGCTGATTTCCACGGTGGTGTTCGCGATTGCCGCGCCGATCCGTCTGACTTACCTGGGTATCCGCGATGTACCGCAAGAGTTGATGGACGCCGGCAAGGCCTTTGGCTGCTCGCGCCGTCAGTTGCTCTCGCGCATTGAACTGCCCCACGCCATGCCGAGCATTGCCGCCGGCATTACCCAATGCATCATGCTGTCGTTGTCGATGGTGGTGATCGCGGCCCTGGTGGGTGCCGACGGCCTCGGTAAACCGGTGGTCAACGCACTCAACACCGCCGACATCGCCCTGGGCTTTGAAGCGGGCCTGGCAATCGTCTTGCTGGCCATCATGCTCGACCGCATCTGCAAACAACCCGATGCCAAAGTAGGGGGTGATGCATGAGCATTATCCGATTCGACAAAGTCGACGTGATCTTCTCCAAAGACCCACGCGAAGCGCTCAAGCTGCTGGACCAGGGCATGAGCCGTAACGAAATCCTGAAAAAGACCGGCCAGATCGTCGGCGTCGAAAAAGCCAGCCTGGACATCGAGAAAGGCGAAATCTGCGTGCTGATGGGCCTGTCGGGCTCCGGCAAGTCGAGCCTGCTGCGCTGTATCAACGGCCTCAACACCGTCAGCCGTGGCCAGCTGTTCGTGGAGCATGAAGGTCGCCAGATCGACATTGCTTCCTGCACCGACGCGGAGCTGAAAATGATGCGCACCAAGCGCATCGCCATGGTGTTCCAGAAGTTTGCCCTGATGCCTTGGCTGACGGTGCGCGAGAACATCAGCTTCGGCCTGGAAATGCAGGGCCGCCCGGAGAAAGAACGGCGCACGCTGGTGGACGAGAAACTTGAGCTGGTGGGCCTGTCCCAGTGGCGCAATAAAAAGCCCGACGAGCTGTCCGGCGGCATGCAGCAACGCGTCGGCCTGGCCCGCGCGCTGGCGATGGACGCCGACATCCTGCTGATGGACGAACCCTTCTCCGCCCTCGACCCGCTGATCCGCCAAGGCCTGCAGGACGAGCTGCTGGAACTGCAACGCAAGCTGAGCAAGACCATCGTGTTTGTCAGCCATGACCTGGACGAAGCGCTCAAACTGGGCAGCCGTATCGCGATCATGAAGGACGGCAAGATCATCCAGTACAGCGTGCCGGAAGAGATCGTGCTGAACCCGGCGGACGACTACGTGCGTACATTCGTGGCCCACACCAACCCGCTGAACGTACTGTGCGGCCGCAGCCTGATGCGTACCCTGGATAATTGCACGCGGGTCAATGGCTCGGTCTGCCTGGACCCGGGCGGCGATTCGTGGCTGGACCTGGCCGAAGGCAACACCATCCAGGGCGCGCGCCAGAATGGCGTGGTGATGAACCTGCAGAACTGGGCGCCAGGGCAAGCGGTGGAAGGTTTGGGCCGCGTACCGACGCTGGTGGACTCGAATATCGGCATGCGCGATGCGTTGCAGATTCGTTACCAGACCGGCAACAAGCTGGTGTTGCATGACAACAACAAGGTGGTGGGGATCCTCGGCGACAGTGAGCTCTACCATGCCCTGCTGGGCAAAAACCTGGGCTAACACACACTGCAAAACAACTGTGGGAGGGGGCAAGCCCCCTCCCACATTTTTTTCCCAGTGAGGTCAGTGACACCACCGGGCTTTCAACACATCAGCTATAGACACGGCCAAGGAGCTGCCGATGGCTTTCAAACTGATCGAGCACATCCCGAGTGATCTGCTCCAAGGTGAAGCCCATCAGGTCGTATTCCTGAGGCCCATTGTGCAGGTACACCTCGGCGCGGTAATAACGCGTGCGCTCTTCTTCGGGCACATCGCTCGGCGCCGACGAGTAAGCATCCAGGCTCACCTCATAGACGAACGGGTTGCCCTCTTCCATCTCGATACGCACGCCAATGCAACGCTTGGATTTACCCAGCAGCGTCTGCACTTGCAGCCCTTGCTCACGCAACGCGACGGCAGCCTCTTCCAGCGCCGGCGTAACGTGCTTGTCCATAAAGCGCTGCACCGTGCCCTGGCTCGGTTGCAGGTCCAGCGCGGTCAAACGCTCGCTGAACCCACGACGCCCGCGTTCGGCCAGTTGCGCCTGCTCCTGTTCGATCGCCACATCCTGGCGCATGGCCTTGTGCAAACCGAACATGAAGAAAACCAGCACCACCGAGAACGGCAGCCCCGCCAGCACCACCATGGTCTGCATGGCTTCGAAGTTGCCGGCGAACAGCAGGCCGATGGTCACCAGGGTAATCACTGCCGACCAGAAGATCCGCAGCCAGTGCGGCGCATCCTCATCAACGTTGCCGCCCTTGCACGACAGATTGGCCATCATCACCGCGCCGGAATCCGCCGGAGTCAGGAACAGCACAAAGCCCACAAAGATCGACACACCGATCACGACTTTCGACGCCGGGTAATGCTCCAGCAACTGGTAGATCGCCATGGACGGCTGTTCCAGCGCGGTCTTACCCAGCTCCACCGCGCCCTGGTTAAGCACCAGATCCAGTGCCGAATTGCCGAAGATCGACAGCCACGCCAGGGTAAAGCCCAGCGGGATCAGCAGCACCCCGGCCACCAGTTCACGCACCGTGCGACCACGGGAAATCCGCGCAATGAACATGCCCACGAATGGCGCCCAGGAAATCCACCAGGCCCAGTAAAACAGCGTCCACAGGCCCATCCAGCGTTCGGTCTTGGCGCCGTCGCCTTCGTACACGTACAAATCGAAGGTTTTCAGCACCAGGCCATTCATGTAGTCGCCGATGTTCTGCACGAAGCCGTTGAGCAGGTGCAGGGTCGGGCCGAACAACAACACAAAGATCAACAAACCGCTGAACAGCACGATATTGAGGTTGGACAAGCGACGGATGCCGTTTTCCACCCCCGACACCGCAGCGATGGTGGCCACGGTGCTCATCACGATGATCACGATCAGCAGGTTGGTGTTGCTGTGCTGCATGCCGAACAGGTTCTCCAGGCCGGACGACACCTGCATCGCGCCGATGCCCAGGTTGGTCACCAGGCCCAGCAGCGTCACGAACATGCCGAAACCGTCCACCGCGTGGCCGGCCGCGCCCTTCACCCAGCGCTCGCCTACCAGCGGGTAGAGCGCCGAACGCAGGGCCAGCGGCTGGTTATGGCGATACGCGAAATACGCCACGGCCAGGCCGACCAGGGCGTAGATCGCCCAGCCGTGCAGGCCCCAGTGCAGAAAGGTCAGTTGCAGCGCCTGGCGCGCGGCCAGGTTGCTGCCGGCAACGCCTTCTGGCGGGTTGAAGTAATGATCCAACGGCTCCGAGGCACCGAAGTACAGCAGAGAAATGCCGATCCCCGAGGAGAACAACATGCCGGCCCAGGCGCCGTAGCTGAAGTCCGGGGTGTCGTCCTTGCTGCCCAGCTTCAATTTGCCGTAGGACGAAAACGCCAGCCCGACCACAAACACCAGGTACGCGGCGATGACCACCATGTAGTACCAGCCGAAGCTTTTGGACAGCCAGGCCTGGGCAATCCCGAGCAAGCGCCCGGCCTCCTGCGGGGCGGCGATCAGGACAATGGTCAACAACAGAATCAGCGCGGTAGAGGTGTAAAACACCCAACCGTTGACCCGGACCTTTTCCGGCGGGGTCTTTATTAGAGAGGCAGAACTCATGGCGCAGATGCTCCGGGCAGTGCGAAAGAGAAACACAAGGCAACGGTTATCCCGGGACATCGATTTTTCGGCAGTCGACGGACGGGTGTTATAAAGACACCCCGAAAATCCCCGCTGCGCCAAAACCGCGGCAGGCCCTTGAGCGGGCCCTTGCAGGGATGTTCCAGGTGTCGGATGTCGCTGGCTGAACGGGCTGAAAACCTGCCAGCAGCGACGATTTGTCGCAGAGCTTATTCTTTGTTGATTGAACGTTCAATCAAAACAAAATAGACTGGCCTTCAAGCCGATGGACGTGATCGCCCGTCGGCAGGCCTAAGGAGACGTGCTACATGCCCAAGGTCGGTATGCAACCCATACGCCGTCAACAGTTGATCGAAGCCACGTTGACGGCCATTGATCAAGTGGGGATGGCAGACGCCAGCATTGCGCTGATCGCCCGCCTGGCCGGTGTCTCGAACGGCATCATCAGTCACTACTTTCAGGACAAGAACGGCCTGATCGCCGCGACGATGCGCTACCTGATGAACGTGCTGATCGAGAACGTCCACGAGCGCAGGCTTGCGTTGGAGGATGACAGCCCACGGGCACACCTTCAGGTGATCGTCGCGGGCAACTTCGACGCCAGCCAGGTCAATGGCCCGGCAATGAAAACCTGGCTGGCCTTCTGGGCCGCCAGCATGCACCACCCGTCATTGCACAGGTTGCAGCGGATCAACGATCAACGTCTGTATTCCAACCTGTGCTGCCAGTTCCGCCGGGCGCTGCCGCTGCCGCAAGCACGCAGCGCGGCCCGCGGCCTGGCGGCGTTGATCGACGGTTTGTGGTTGCGCGGCGCCCTGTCGGGAGACGCTTTCGACACGGAGCAGGCGCAACGCATCGCTTACGAATACATGGATTTCCAATTGGCCAAGCAGGTGAGTTAGAGCCCTTATAAATGCTCAACCCCTGAACGTCTGCCACGCAGTGATGCCACACCCTCATGGCCCGCTGTCGGCAGGTAACGCCAACCACTTATGCACTTGCGAGGACTTTATGGCCCGTTTCGACCTGCAAAAACTCTACATTGACGGCGGCTACAGCGACGCCGGCAGCGATGCCACCTTCGAAGCCATCAACCCGGCTAACGGTGAAGTTCTCGCCCAAGTGCAACGTGCAACGTTCGAGGACGTTGAACGTGCCGTGGTCAGCGCTGAAAAAGGCCAGAAAATCTGGGCCGCCATGACCGCCATGGAGCGTTCGCGCATCCTGCGCCGTGCCGTCGACATCCTGCGCGAGCGCAACGATGAACTGGCCGCACTGGAAACCCTGGACACCGGTAAAGCCTTCTCCGAAACCAAGTACGTCGACATCGTCACCGGCGCCGACGTGCTGGAGTACTACGCTGGCCTGGTGCCGGCCATCGAAGGCGAGCAGATCCCGCTGCGCGACACCTCGTTCGTCTACACCCGCCGCGAGCCACTGGGCGTGGTCGCCGGTATCGGCGCGTGGAACTACCCGATTCAGATCGCCCTGTGGAAATCCGCCCCGGCCCTGGCCGCCGGCAACGCGATGATCTTCAAGCCGAGCGAAGTCACCTCCCTGACCACCCTGAAACTGGCCGAGATCTACACCGAAGCCGGCGTTCCAGCGGGTGTGTTCAACGTACTGACCGGCAGCGGCCGTGAAGTCGGCACCTGGCTGACCGAGCACCCGCGGATCGAGAAAGTCTCGTTCACCGGCGGCACCGATACCGGCAAGAAAGTCATGGCCAGCGCGTCGAGCTCGTCGCTCAAGGAAGTGACCATGGAACTGGGCGGCAAGTCGCCGCTGATCGTGTTCGACGATGCCGACCTGGATCGCGCCGCCGACATCGCGATGATGGCCAACTTCTACAGCTCCGGCCAGGTCTGCACCAACGGCACCCGCGTGTTCGTGCCCAAGCACCTGCAGGCGGCATTCGAAGCCAAGATCGTCGAGCGCGTAGCCCGCATCCGTGTTGGCGACCCGCAGGATGACAACACCAACTTCGGCCCGCTGGTCAGCTTCGCCCATATGGAAAGCGTGCTGGGCTACATCGCCAAGGGCAAAGAGCAAGGCGCGCGCCTGCTGTGCGGCGGCGATCGCCTGACCGACGGCGATTTCGCCAAAGGCGCCTATGTCGCCCCGACCGTGTTCACCGACTGCACCGATGACATGGTGATCGTGCGTGAAGAAATCTTCGGCCCGGTGATGAGCATCCTCACCTACGAGACCGAAGAAGAAGTGATCCGCCGCGCCAACGACACCGACTTCGGCCTGGCCGCAGGCCTGGTGACCAAGGACCTGAACCGCGCCCACCGCGTGATTCATCAACTGGAAGCGGGCATCTGCTGGATCAACGCCTGGGGCGAATCCGACGCGAAGATGCCGGTGGGCGGCTACAAGCAATCGGGCGTGGGTCGTGAGAACGGCATCAGCTCACTGAACAACTTCACCCGTATCAAATCGGTACAGGTTGAGCTGGGCGATTACGCATCAGTGTTCTGATGAGCCTCAAGCGGCGAGCTTCAAGCTGCAAGCTCGCCGCACCTCCCAGATACACCGCTCGCTGCTCTTTCTTGCAGCTTGAAGCTTAGAGCTTGCCGCTCTAAAGGAGACCCTATGACTCAAGAATACGACTACATCATTGTTGGCGCAGGTTCTGCGGGCAACACTTTAGCAACCCGCCTGACCGAAGACGAAGGCGTCACCGTCCTGCTGCTGGAAGCCGGCGGCCCCGATTATCGTCTGGATTTCCGTACCCAGATGCCAGCCGCCCTGGCGTTCCCGCTGCAGGGCCGTCGCTACAACTGGGCCTACGAGACGGATCCGGAGCCGCACATGGACGGCCGCCGGATGGAATGCGGTCGCGGCAAGGGCCTGGGTGGCTCGTCGCTGATCAACGGCATGTGCTACATCCGTGGCAACGCCATGGACTACGACAACTGGGCAAAGCTGCCGGGTCTGGAAAACTGGACCTACCTCGACTGCCTGCCGTACTTCCGCAAGGCCGAAACCCGCGATATCGGCCCCAACGATTACCACGGTGGCGACGGTCCGGTCAGCGTGACCACGCCCAAGGCCGGCAATAACCCGCTGTTCCACGCCATGGTCGAAGCCGGCGTGCAGGCCGGCTACCCGCGTACCGAAGACTTGAACGGTTACCAGCAGGAAGGTTTCGGCCCCATGGACCGTACCGTCACGCCGAACGGCCGTCGCGCCAGCACTGCACGCGGTTACCTGGACACGGCTAAAAAGCGTTCGACGCTGACCATCGTCACTCACGCCCTCACCGACAAAGTCTTGTTCGAAGGCAAGCGCGCGGTGGGCGTGCGTTACCTGATCGGCGCCGCCGAAGAACGCGTTGAAGCCCGCGCGCGCAAGGAAGTACTGGTATGCAGCGGCGCCATCGCCTCGCCGCAGTTGCTGCAACGCTCCGGCGTCGGCCCGGCCAAATTGCTGGAAAGCCTGGATATCCCGGTGGTCCACGACCTGCCCGGCGTCGGCGAAAACCTGCAGGATCACCTTGAGCTGTACCTGCAATACGCCTGCACCCAGCCAGTATCGCTGTACCCGTCGCTGCTCTGGTACAACCAGCCGGCCATCGGTGCCGAATGGCTGTTCAACGGCACCGGTATCGGCGCCAGCAACCAGTTCGAAGCGGGCGGGTTTATCCGTACCCGTGAAGAGTTCGAATGGCCGAACATCCAGTACCACTTCCTGCCGGTGGCGATTAACTACAACGGCAGCAACGGTGTGAAAGAGCACGGCTTCCAGGCGCACATGGGTTCCATGCGCTCGCCGAGCCGCGGCCGCGTCCAGCTGAAGTCGAAGAACCCACGGGACTACCCGAGCATCCTCTTCAACTACATGGCCACCGAACAGGACTGGCAGGAATTCCGCGACGGCATCCGCCTGACCCGGGAAATCATGCAGCAGCCGGCGCTGGACCCTTACCGTGGGCGCGAAATCAGCCCAGGCATCGACGTGCAAACCGACGAGCAACTGGATAAGTTCATCCGCGAGCACGCCGAAACCGCGTTCCACCCGTCCTGCTCGTGCAAGATGGGCACCGACGAGATGGCGGTGGTGGACGCCGAAGGCCGCGTGCATGGCATGCAAGGTCTGCGTGTAGTCGACGCGTCGATCATGCCGATCATCACCACCGGCAACTTGAACGCGCCGACGATCATGATCGCCGAGAAAATCGCCGACAAGATCCGTGGCCGCCAGCCGCTGCCGCGCAGCACCGCCGACTACTACGTGGCGGGCGACGCGCCGGTGCGTGGCAAGCCGTTGCGTGAAGTGGGGCCGACTGCGCAGTAACCCACTCCCTGTGGCGAGCGGGCTTGCCCCGCGCTGGAGTGCGTAGCGCTCCCAAGATTTTTGGGGCCGCTGCGCAGCCCAGCGCGGGACAAGCCCGCTCGCCACAGGGGCACTTGTCACAAAGAATCACCTTTCCTTGATCAGCCCCCAGCCCGGGCCTACTCTGTTGCCTGCCCGCACCGAGCCGCCCACAAGGAAGGCCCCATGTTCGACCACCACGCCACACTTAAAAAACATTTCGGTGCCCTGCGCACCACCGCCGACTTCTTCTCCCTGCGCTACCTGCGCGAATCCGGCCAGTACCTGTCGGTGCGCAAGAATGTCGCCGAACCACCGCACCTGAACCACGACGAGGGCGTCATGCTCACCGTGCGTCTCAACGGTGTGGAAGCCTACGCCGCGACCCACGATATTTCCCTGGCCGGCCTGCAAGCCGCTCTTGAACGCGCCGAACAACAGGCCCTGCTGATCAAGTCCCATGCGCTGCTCGACCTGCGCGACCAGCACGCGTCCAGCGACGTGGCCGACTACCTGTCTCCCGAACTCGACCAGCCCTTCCCTTCCCTGAGCGACTGCTACCAACTGCTGGGCGACGAGTCTGCCGCCGTGCCGAAAGACGATCGCCTGGTCAGTTGGGACGTCAGCCTCGGCCTGACCCACGTCGAGCAGATCTACCTCAACAGCGCCGGCGCCGAGCTGCGCCAGGCTCAGCGTTTTGTGTTCCCCGGCGTGAGCGTTACCGCCTACGACAGCAATGACAGCCAGACCCGCACCCTGGGCGGCAGCAACTTCGGCCAGCAAGGCGGTTATGACGTGATCAGCCGCTTCGGCCTGATCGGCGCCGCGCCACGGGTGGCCGACGAAGCCCTGCAACTGCTGCTGGCGCCCAATACGCCCCAGGGCCCGCGCGACCTGCTGCTGATGCCCGACCAGATGATCCTGCAGATTCACGAGTCCATCGGCCATCCGCTGGAGCTGGACCGCATCCTCGGCGACGAGCGCAATTACGCCGGCACCAGCTTCGTCAAAGCCAGCGACTTCGGCCACCTGCAATACGGCTCTCGCCTGCTCAACGTGACGTTCGACCCAAACATCCCCGAACAGCTCGCCAGCTACAGCCATGACGACGACGGCACCCGCGCCAGCAAACAATTCCTGATCCGCGAAGGCTTGTTGCTCAAGCCGCTGGGCGGGGCGTTGTCGCAATTGCGCGCCGGCATGGGCGGTGTGGCCAACAGCCGCGCCAGCAGTTGGAACCGCCCACCGATCGACCGCATGGCCAACCTGAATATCGAGGCCGGCGACCAGAGCCTGGCACAGCTGATTGGTGGTATCGAAAGCGGCATCCTGATGTCGACCAACCGTTCGTGGTCCATTGACGACGCGCGCAACAAGTTCCAGTTCGGCTGCGAATGGGGCCAGTTGATCGAAAACGGCGAACTCAAAGGCGTGGTCAAGAACCCCAACTACCGCGCCATTTCCGCGCAATTCTGGCGCAACCTCAGCGCGGTGGGCGACGCCAGTACCTTTCAGGTGCTGGGCACGCCCAACTGCGGCAAGGGCGAGCCCAACCAGGTGATCCGCGTCGGCCATGCCTCGCCGGCCTGCGTATTCAGTCATGTCGACGTATTCGGGGGAGCTGCCTGATGCATGATTTCAAGGCATTGGTGGAGTGGCTCAAGCAGGCCCTCACCGACCAGGAACAATTTCACCTCGGCTACGCGGCGGAAGCCTCCGAGTTCGTGCGTTTCAATCATGCCAAGGTGCGCCAGGCAGGGCAGGTGCAGCAGGCCAGCCTCAATCTGAAACTGATCAGCGACGGCCGGCATGCCGACCTCGCCATCACCCTGGCCGGCGAACCTGCGCTGGACCGTCAGCGCCTCGCCGAAGGTTTGCAGCAACTGCGCGAAACCTTGCCGTTGTTGCCGCAGGACCCGTACCTGCTGCTCAACCCCACCGCCTGGCAAAGCAGCAATGAGCAGGCTCGGCCGTTGCCCGAGCTGGCTCGGGTGCTGCAAGACATCAGCCAGGCCGCCGACGGTGTTGACCTGGTCGGCATCTATGCCGCCGGCCCTATCAGTCGTGGCTTTGCCAGTTCAAACGGAGCGTTCGGCTGGCACCAGGCCAATAGCTTCAACTTCGATTTCAGCCTGTTCCATGCCAATGGCGAAGCCGTCAAAGCCAGCTACGCCGGGCACACCTGGGACAGCGTCGAATTCTCCGCGCGCCTGCAGCAGGCGCGCGAGCAATTGGCATTCCTCGACCGTGCGCTGCACCCGTTGCCGCCCGGCCAGTACCGCGCCTACCTGGCGCCCGCCGCGCTGGAAGAAATCATCAGCATCATCACCTGGGGCGGGTTCTCCGCCCAAGCCATCGCCAGCAAAGGCAGCTCGCTGCAACGGCTGTACGCCGGTGAGCAACACCTGAGCCCGCTGGTGACGGTAAGCGAACAGATCAGCGGCTCCCTGAGCCAGGCGTTCTCCACAGAGGGCTACCCGCGCAGCGACGTGACGCTGATCAATGCCGGTAAAGCCTGCGGCCAACTGGTCAATTCGCGCAGCGCCGCCGAATACGGCCTGAGCGCCAACGGTGCCAGCAGCGACGAATCCCCCAGCGCCCTGCAAATGGCGGCGGGAAGCCTGGTCCAGGCCGATATCCTCAAGCAGCTGGGCACCGGGTTGTATATCAGCAACCTGTGGTACCTGAACTACTCGGACCTGCCGGCCGCACGCCTGACCGGCATGACACGCTTCGCCACGTTCTGGGTGGAGGACGGCGAGATCAAGGCGCCCGTCAGCACCATGCGCTTTGATGACAGCGTCTACAGCCTGCTCGGTTCCCAATTGGAAGCACTGACCGCCGAGCGAGAGTTGTTGCTGTCGGCCAGTACTTACGGCCAACGCAATACAGCCTCCAATCTGTTACCGGGAGCGCTGATAAAACGTCTGACCCTGACGTTATAAATACCTCCCTGTGGGAAGGAGCCTGCTCCCGATAGCGGTGTATCAGCCACGCACTGATTGACCGACACCGCTACCGGGGGCGAGCCCCTTCACACATTGTCTTGTGCTGATTTCAGACAGCTCGGTTTTACCCGTTCCTACGGCCATTTCTCTTGCGCACCGTGCGCGCGGGCGGCCTGTTGTCGCCTGTGGAAAACCTCGTTATAAGGGTTAGTGGCATCCCGCCACCTCGCCCGCGTGCCTGCACGCACTGCATGACCTTGTCCGGGGAAGGACAAGCTGGAGCGTTGACATGAACCATGGAAGTTTTGTCATTGAACAGCTGTACAAGCACTACAACGTCCACGTAGAGCGACTGGGAAACGATCCACACAAGAACACCGTCCTGCTGGTCAACGGAGCGCTCGCCACCACGCGTTCCTTTGCGCGTACCGGCAAGTGCCTGGCCGAGCACTTTAATGTGCTGCTGTTCGACCTGCCGTTCTCCGGTTATTCGCGCGAACACAACCTCAACCTCGACCTGGTCACCAAGGACGACGAAGTGCAGATCCTGCGGGCGCTGGTGGAGCGCTTCGAGGTCAACCATCTGGTGTCGGCCTCCTGGGGTGGCATTTCCACCCTGCTGACCCTGGCGCATAACCCACCCTCCATCAAAAGCTCTGTAGTGATGGCGCTGGCGCCCAACCTCAACCAGGCCATGCTCGACTACGTGGACCGCGTGCGCGTGCTGATCGAGGCCGATGACAAGTCCGCCGTCGGCCATTTGCTCAACGAAACGGTGGGCAAATACTTGTCGCCGCGCCTCAAGCGCAACAACCATCGGCACCTGTCGAGCATGGCGACCACCGAGTACCGCCAGGCGCGCTTTCATATCCACCAGGTAATGGCGATGGGCGACGGCAACTACCTGCCGGCGCTGCGGCAAATCGAAACGCCAGTGCATTTCCTCAACGGCGCGCTGGACGAATACACCCCCGCTGCCGACGCTCAACTGTTCAAGCAGTATGTGGGGCGCAGCAGTTATTCGGTGGCGCAACACACCGGTCACCTGCTGGATCTGGAATCGCGCGAAGCCGCCCTGGCGGTGCATCGCGCGCTGTTGGATTTCCTGGTGGGCAAGCACGCGGTGTTGTCGGATTTAGACGAACCGCCAGTGGGAAAAGGCGCCACGGATGGCGCATAATCGCCGACACATAGCCGGCTGACAAAAGGTCCCCCATGCCCGATCGCGCCCCTCTCGATGCCAAGACCGCCCGATGGCTCCCCTGGGTGGTGGCGATTGCCTTCTTCATGCAGTCGCTGGATGGGACGATTCTGAACACCGCCCTGCCGGCCATGGCCCGGGATCTCGCGGAAAACCCGTTGCGCATGCAGGGGGTGGTGATCGCCTACATGCTCACCGTCGCCTTGCTGATCCCGGCGTCGGGTTGGATCGCCGACCGTTTCGGCACCAAGAAGATTTTCTTCGGCGCGATCATGCTGTTCAGCATCGGCTCGCTGCTGTGTGCGCTGTCCAGCAGCCTGACCATGCTGGTGGGCGCGCGCGTGGTGCAGGGTTTGGGCGGCGCACTGATGCTGCCGGTGGGGCGCCTGGTGGTGCTGCGCGCCTACCCGCGCTCCGAGCTGGTGCGGATCATGGGCTTCATTACCATCCCTGGCCTGCTCGGCCCGCTGCTTGGCCCGACCATGGGCGGCTGGATGGTGCAATACCTGACCTGGCACTGGATCTTTCTGATCAACCTGCCGGTGGGCATACTCGGGTGCTATGCCGTGTGGAAATTCATCCCGGACCTGCGCGGCAGTGAACGCACGCGCTTTGACGGGTTGGGTTTTGTGCTGTTTGGTGCGGCGATGGTGCTGATCACCATCGCCATGGAGGGCCTGGGCGAACTGCACCTGCCGCATCTGCGGGTGATGTTGCTGCTGTTCGGCGGGCTGGCGTGCCTGGCGGCGTACTGGCTGCGCGCCGGGCATATCGACAACCCACTGTTCTCGCCGGTGTTGTTCAAGACCCGCACCTTTGCCGTGGGCATTCTGGGCAACCTGTTCGCGCGCCTGGGCAGCGGCGCGCTGCCGTTCCTGGTGCCGCTGCTGTTGCAGGTGGCGCTGGGGTATTCGCCGTCGCAGGCGGGCATGAGCATGCTGCCGTTGGCGGCGGCCGCGATGTTCGCCAAGTCCGTGGCGCGGCCGCTGATCGAACGCCTGGGCTATCGGGTGGTGCTGACCGGCAACACATTGGCGCTGGGCATCATGCTGGCGAGCATGGGCCTGGTCAGCGAGCAGACACCCTACCCTCTGCTGCTGGGCATGCTGGCAGTGCTCGGGGCGATCAACTCCCTGCAGTTCACCGCGATGAACACCGTGACCCTGATCGACCTTGACGATGCCCAGGCCAGCAGCGGCAACAGCCTGCTGTCGGTGGTGGCGCAACTGTCCCTGAGCCTCGGCGTGGCCTGCGCCGGTGCGCTGCTGGGCGGGTTCACCGCCGAAGCCGGCAACGACGGCGTCAACAGCGTGCTCGGCGCGTTCCAGTTGACCTTCCTCACCGTGGGCGTCATGGCAATGCTGGCGGCGGCGATCTTCCTGCAACTGGAGCCTAAAGGCAGCCTCAAGCGGCAAGCTTGAAGCTGCAAGAAAAGCTTCAAGCTTGCCGCTTGCCGCGCATAACTTGCCGCTGCCCCCCATCCCCTCGTCTGAACCATGCGAAAAAACCTACGGGGGGCTGCTACACTGCGCGACATTTTGTTTTGCAGAGCCAGTCCCGTGACTACCATCGCCACCGCTTTTAATACTTTGCCCCTGTCCGCCGCCATGCTGGCTAACCTCGACTCGCTGGGTTATGTCGAGATGACGCAGATCCAGGCGCAAAGCTTGCCGGTGATCCTCAAGGGGCTGGACCTGATTGCCCAGGCCAAGACCGGCAGCGGCAAGACCGCCGCCTTCGGCATCGGCCTGTTGAACCCGATCAACCCGCGTTACTTCGGTTGCCAGGCGCTGGTGATGTGCCCGACCCGCGAGCTGGCCGACCAGGTGGCCAAGGAAATCCGTCGCCTGGCCCGCGCCGAAGACAACATCAAGGTGCTGACCCTGTGCGGCGGCGTGTCCCTCGGCCCACAGATCGCCTCCCTGGAACACGGCGCCCACGTGATCGTCGGCACTCCGGGCCGCATCCAGCAGCATTTGCGCAAGGGTTCGCTGGTGCTGGACGGCTTGAACACGCTGATCCTCGATGAAGCCGACCGCATGCTCGACATGGGTTTCTACGACGCCATCGAAGACATCATCAGCAAGACTCCGCCGCGCCGCCAGACCCTGCTGTTCTCGGCCACCTACCCGGTGAGCATCAAGCAACTGGCATCCAAGTTCATGCGCGCGCCGCAGCAAGTGAAGGCCGAAGCGTTCCACTCCGACGATCAGATCGAGCAGCGTTTCTACGAGATCTCCCCGGAAGAGCGCATGGACGCGGTGACCAAAGTCCTGGCGCACTTCCGTCCGGCCTCGTGCGTGGCGTTCTGCTTTACCAAGCAGCAGGTGCAGGAGACCGTCGACCACCTGACAGCCAAGGGCATCTCCGCCGTCGGCCTGCACGGCGACCTGGAACAGCGCGACCGTGACCAGGTTCTGGCGATGTTCGCCAACCGCAGCACCTCGGTGCTGGTGGCGACCGACGTCGCCGCACGGGGCCTGGACATCGACTCGCTGGACATGGTGATCAACGTCGAACTGGCCCGCGACTCGGAAATCCACATCCACCGCGTCGGCCGTACCGGTCGCGCCGGTGAGACCGGGATTGCCATCAGCCTGGTAGCGCCGTCCGAGGCACACCGTGCCCAGGCCATCGAGCAGCTGCAGAAATCGCCGCTGAACTGGGACCAACTGGACAACCTCAAGCCGCAAAGCGGTGGTCCACTGCTGCCGCAGATGAGCACCCTGTGCATTGCCGCGGGCCGCAAGGACAAGGTTCGTCCAGGCGACATCCTCGGCGCGCTGACCGGCGAAGCCGGTATCCCCGGCGCCCAGGTCGGCAAGATCGCGATCTTTGATTTCCAGGCGTTCGTAGCCGTGGAACGCGGCATCGCCAAGCAGGCGTTGCAGCGTTTGAACGACGGCAAGATCAAGGGCCGCTCGTTGCGCGTGCGGATCCTGTAACCCGATCTGCGATCTATATGAAGATCCAATGTAGGAGGAGGCTTGCCCCCTCCTACAGTTTTGATTGCATTTCAGACCCGTATTTGTGAGGACATTGCTGTGCGCTCGACCGAAGTTGTGATCATTGGCGCCGGCGCCGCAGGCTTGATGTGCGCACTGACCGCCGCCGGGCGTGGGCGCAAGGTGATGCTGATCGATCATGCGAACAAGGCCGGCAAAAAGATCCTGATGTCCGGTGGTGGCCGCTGCAATTTCACCAATATGTACACCGAGCCGGCCAATTTTCTCTCGCACAACGCACATTTCTGCAAATCCGCCCTGGCTCGCTACACCCAGTGGGATTTCATCGGCCTGGTGGCCAAGCACGGCGTGCCGTACCACGAGAAGAAGCTCGGCCAGCTGTTCTGCGATAACAAATCCAGCGACATCCTCGGCATGCTGCTCGATGAGTGCATCCAGACCGGCGTGAGCCTGCACCTGGACACCTCCATCCAGGAAATCGCCAGGCTCGACAGCGGTTATCAGTTGCAGACCACCCTCGGTGAGCTGCGCTGTGAATCCCTGGTAATCGCCACCGGCGGCCTGTCGATCCCAACCCTGGGTGCCACCGGGTTCGGCTATCAGGTGGCCAGGCAATTCGGTCATGAACTGCTGCCGACCCGCGCCGGATTGGTGCCGTTCACCATCACCGACCAGCTCAAGGCACTGTGTACCGAGTTGTCCGGCACTTCTGTGGATTGCGTGGCCAGCTGCAACGGCCAGAGTTTTCGCGAGAACCTGCTGTTTACTCATCGCGGCCTGAGCGGGCCGGCGATCCTGCAGATTTCCTCGTACTGGGAGCCGGGCGACACGGTCGAGATCAACCTGCTGCCCGACCACGACGCCCACACCTGGCTGCAACAACAACAGGTCGAACGGCCGAACAGCGAGTTGAAAACGCTGCTGGGCGAGATCTTCACCAAGAAAATGGCCACCCTGCTGGCGGACACCTGGTTCGCGTCCAAGCCGATGAAGCAATACACCCATGCCGAAGTCGCCGACATTGCGCAGAAGTTGTCGAGCTGGCAGCTGGTGCCCGCCGGCACCGAGGGCTATCGCACCGCCGAGGTGACGCTGGGCGGTGTAGACACGCGGGAAGTCTCGTCCAAGACCATGGAGTCGCTGAAAAGCCCGGGGCTGTACTTTATTGGGGAAGTGCTGGATGTGACCGGGCATTTGGGCGGGTTTAACTTCCAGTGGGCGTGGGCATCGGGCTACGCCGCCGCGCAATACGTCTGACGAGACCGGATCAACAATGTGTAAGGGTGCTTGCCCCCTCCCCATTTTGTAGTGTGCCTGGGGAATAATTTGCTGTGAGATGTGATCACCACGCTTGCCGTGGCGTCCTTACTGCCTCAATTTAGCGGCATCGTCCCGGAAGACCCCAGCCTTCATGTCATCGACCTCGTTCAAGCAGTCCATGCGGCGCCTATGGGCGCTGGATAAATTCAGCTATAGCGTTCGGGTATTCATCGCCCTCACCGGCAGCATGGCGCTGTGCTGGTATCAGGATGAAATGACCCTGCTGATCCCGCTGTTCCTGGGGATTATCGCCAGCGCCCTGGCCGAGACCGACGACAGCTGGCAAGGGCGCCTCAATGCCCTGGCGGTGACGCTGGTGTGCTTCAGCATCGCCGCGCTGTCGGTGGAATTGCTGTTTCCCTACCCTTGGTTGTTCGCGATTGCCCTGGCGCTGGCGAGCTTCTGCCTGACCATGCTCGGCGCCCTTGGCGAGCGTTACGGCGCGATTGCCTCGGCGACGCTGATTCTGTCGGTCTACACCATGATCGGCGTGGACCAGCGTGGTGGCGCGGTGTCGGACTTCTGGCACGAACCGCTGCTGCTGGTGGCCGGCGCCGCCTGGTATGGCGCGTTGTCGGTGCTGTGGCAGGTGTTGTTTTCCAACCAGCCGGTGCAACAGAGCCTGGCGCGCTTGTTCCGCGAGTTGGGGCGTTACCTCAAGCTCAAATCGTCGCTGTTCGAACCGATCCGCCAATTGGATGTAGAAGCCCGTCGTCTGGAACTGGCCCAGCAGAACGGTCGCGTAGTCGCTGCGCTGAATGCGGCCAAGGAAATCATCCTGCACCGCGTGGGCAATGGTCGCCCGGGTTCGAAGGTCAGCCGCTATCTGAAGCTGTACTTTCTGGCCCAGGACATCCACGAGCGCGCCAGCTCCTCGCACTATCCCTACAACGCGCTGGCCGAGGCGTTCTTCCACAGCGACGTGCTGTTCCGCTGCCAACGCCTGTTGCGCCAGCAAGGCAAGGCCTGCCAGGCCCTCGCCGAATCAATCCAGTTGCGTCAGCCGTTCGTCTACGATGACAGCTTCGCCGAGGCCCTGGGTGACCTGAATGCCTCCCTGGAACACCTGCGCATCCAGAGCAACCCGGCCTGGCGGGGCCTGCTGCGCTCGTTGCGCGCCCTGGCGGCCAACCTGTCGACCCTCGACCGCCTGCTCGGCGACGCCAGCAACCCTGACGCCCTGGCCGATGCCACCGACAGCAACCTGCTCGATCGCGCCCCGCGCAACCTCAAGGAAATGTGGACGCGGCTGCGTACTCAACTGACCCCGACCTCGTTGCTGTTTCGCCACGCATTGCGCCTGTCGTTGGCGCTGACCGTCGGCTACGGCACCTTGCACGCGATTCACGCGTCCCAGGGTTATTGGATCATCCTCACCACTCTGTTCGTGTGCCAGCCCAACTATGGCGCCACACGGCGCAAGCTTGGCCAACGGATCGTCGGCACCGCCATCGGCCTGACCGTGGCCTGGGCGCTGTTCGACCTGTTCCCCAGCCCGCTGGTGCAATCGATGTTCGCCATCGCCGCCGGCCTGGTGTTCTTTATCAACCGTACCACCCGCTATACCCTGGCCACCGCGGCGATCACGCTGATGGTGCTGTTCTGCTTCAACCAGGTGGGCGATGGCTACGGATTATTCCTGCCACGGCTGTTCGATACCCTGCTTGGCAGTCTGATCGCGGGCCTGGCGGTGTTCCTGTTCCTGCCGGACTGGCAGGGCCGGCGTCTGAACAAAGTGCTGGCCAACACCCTGACCTGCAACAGCATCTACCTGCGGCAGATCATGCAGCAGTACGCCGCTGGCAAGAGCGACGACCTGGCCTATCGCCTGGCCAGGCGCAACGCGCACAACGCCGATGCGGCGCTGTCCACCACCTTGGCCAACATGCTGATGGAGCCGGGGCACTTTCGCAAAGAAGCCGACGTAGGCTTTCGCTTCCTGGTGCTGTCGCACACCTTGCTCAGCTATTTGTCGGGGCTTGGCGCGCACCGTGACACGCAACTGCCCGCCGAAGTGCGTGAACACCTGATCGACGGCGCCGGCAATAGCCTGGCGGCGAGCATTGATGAAATCGCCACGGGGCTGGCGAACAAGCAGCCGATTGCGATTCAGAGCGATGCCGAGGAGGCCTTGGCGGCGGACCTGGAGCAAATGCCGGATGAGATCGACGAAGGGCAGCGCTTGGTGCAAACGCAGCTGGCGCTGATTTGTCGGCAATTGGGGCCGCTGCGCACATTGGCCGCGCATTTGATCAAGGACACTCGCGCGGCTTAGGCCTTACATGCCATGGGCCTTCATCAATCGCTCGTAACTGCCATCGGCCTTCATTCTGGCTATCTCCCGGTCAAAGCCCGCTACGATCTGTGCATGTTCGGGGTGCTTGAGGCTGACCAGAATGTGCAGGCTGTTTTCAGTCAGCGGCTTGGGCAGGAACTCTATGGCATTGCGCACCCGGGGTGATTCACGGGCCAGGTAATAGCGCGCGACATACTCGTCCTCCACCGTCAGCCGCACTCGCTGCGCCGCCAGCATGCGCACGGCCATGGCGAAGTTATGCACCGGCACTTTCTGCAACTGCGTGTCCCCGTCGAACGCCGCGGAGTAGGCATAACCGCGCACCACCGCGATGGGTTCGTCATGCAGTTGCTCAAGCGTCTGGTAATCGATGGGGTCGTCGCGGCGCTTGATGAAGCGCACGCGGTTGAGCAGGTATTCGTTGGAGAATTCTCCCATCTGTGTACGCGCCTCGTCGTACCAGGCATTGATCAGCACGTCATAACGCCCATCGCCTATGCCCATCAACGCACGCGCCCAGGGCACCTGTTCGAAATCACTGGCATACCCCGCGCGGGCCAGGGCGGTGGTGACGATGTCGGTGGCCAGTCCGCCGTTGATCAGCGTGGCATCGGTAAAGGGTGGCCAGGCGTCCGCGACCAGGCGCAGACGCTGTGCAAACGCCGGTTGAGCCAGCAGCAACACTCCAATTAAAGCAACGGCACGAGACAATCGCGGCATGCTCAAAATCCTTGGCGGGCTTAGCTCAGGCAAGACCTGAGGTGTTAACAGTAGCTCAGATTACACAAAGAAACGGCTGGGGCACGCACTCAATAGTGGCTAATTGACCTCACCCTCAACAATAGACCATTTAGACAGAGCCGCCCGCCGCGCTTACTATCAAGCACAGACATTCGAGCGAGAACACACCATGACTGTTGATTGGGTCTGCAAGCACCACAATGACCTGGGCAAGGAGCAGCTTTACGCCATCCTGCGGTTGCGTAACGAAGTGTTCGTGGTTGAGCAGAAATGCGTCTACCAGGACATCGATGACCAGGACCTGAGCGGTGACACCTACCACCTGATGGGCTGGCGGGACGATAAGCTGGTGGCCTACCTGCGCCTGCTGGACCCGGAGTCCCAGGGCGGCGATGTGGTAATCGGCCGAGTGATTATCGCCCCACTGGCGCGACGCACCGGGTTAGGCCATCGGATGATGGAAGAAACCCTTAAGCAGATTGACGATATCTGGCCTGAAACCCCGATCTTTCTGTCAGCCCAGGCGCACTTACAGGGTTACTACGGGCGGTACGGGTTCGTGGTGGCGGGAGAGCAATACCTGGAGGACGACATTCCTCATATCGGCATGCGGCGCACCGGAGAAAGCCCTCAGGGATAACCCAGCACGCGCTTGATCGACGCCAGGTTGGCCTCGATCCAGCGCCGATCAATCGCGCCCCAGTTACGAATCCGATAGCACCCGGCATGGTTACGCGCGCCATCCTCCTGCTCGAACTCACACACAATATCCAGGTCGGCGAGCGCCGCTATCGTGTCCTGGGCCGTGCGCCGGGGCATGCCGGTCGCGTCGGTCAGCGCCGGTACGTTGCTGGCCTGGCCGCTGTCGATCAGGTAGGCGACGTAGAGGCGACGGTAGAAACTGCTTTTGGTCTTGCTCACATCCATGGTCATTGGCCTTGTGCGGTCAGGGTTTGCCCAGCAGGTCGCGATACGTGAGGTAGACCCGCAGGTCGAATTCCACCTGATGGTAGTCCGGCATCATGTATTGGCAGAGTTTATAGAACGCCTTGTTGTGGTCCGATTCTTTGAAGTGCGCCAGTTCATGCACCACGATCATGCGCAGAAATTCCGGTGCGGCCTCTTTGAACAAGGCGGCGATGCGGATTTCTTTCTTGGCCTTGAGGTTGCCGCCCTGCACCCTTGAAATCGTGGTGTGCAGGCCGAGGGCGCGGTGGGTCAGGTCCAGGCGGTTATCGAACAGGACCTTGTCGATGGCCGGCGCGTTGCGCAGGTGTTCCTGCTTCAAGGCCAGCGCGTAGGCGTACAAGGCCTTGTCGCTCTGCACCGCGTGGCGCTCGGGATAACGCTGCTCCAGATAATTGCCCAACTGGTCAGTGGCGATCATCTGACGCACTTGCTCCTGTAGTGCAACCGGGTAGGCCTGGAGGTATTTCAGCGCGGTCATGAGGGTCTGCAACAAGATTTGAAGGGCGCCAGTGTACCAATTCAACGTGCGCGGGTGCGGGACCAGTCGGCGACATCCTCGGCTATCAACGGCTGCGCCGCCCATGGCCCCTGGATAAACGTGCAGCCCTGGGCTTTGAGCCATTGGGCCTGCTCCTGGGTTTCCACACCTTCGGCCACCACCAGCACCTCGAAATGCCCGCACAATTCGATAATGCTGCGCGCCATTGCCGCGTCCCGTGCCGAGCCCGGCAGACGCGCCACCAATTTGGGGTCGAGCTTCAAGGTGTCGAATTCCAGATCACGCAGGTGCGCCAGGGAACACTGGCCGGAACCAAAGTCATCCAGGGCGATACGCACACCAATGCGGCGCAGCAACTTAAGCTGTTTGATGGCCTCCTCGCGGTTACTCATCAGGCAGTCCTCGCCGATTTCCACCTCCAACTGCCGCCCTTGCAAGCCGTAGCGCTCCAGCATCTGCTGCAGTTGGTTGGCCAGGTTGGGCATATTGAACTGGCTGCTGCTCAGACTCACACTCAGCACCAGCTCCTCGTCGAAGGTGGTGTGCCAGGCCTGGCGCTGTGCGGCGACCTGCTGGTAGATCCAGATGCTCAATTGGCTGATCAGCCGCGCCTCTTCCAGCAGCGGCAGGAAAAGCCCCGGCGGCACGTCGCCGACACTTGGGTGCTGCCAACGCAACAACGCCTCGACGCCGCGCAGACGCCCGTCCTCCAACGACACCTGCGGTTGGTAGACCAGGATGAATTCTTTGTTTTCAATGGCCGTGCGCACGCTGTCTTCAAGCATCAGCCGCGAGCGAGCCCGGCCGTTCATTTCCTGGTCGAAATAGCGATATTGCTGACGCCCGGCGCGCTTGGCTTCGTACATCGCAATATCAGCGGCGCGCAGCAGACCATTCAAATCCGAGCCGCAGTCAGGAAACGTGGCGATACCAATACTCACGCCGAGCATCACATCCAAACCGTCGACCTGTTGGCAGACTGACACCCGTTCGATCAGTTTTTCCGAAATTTTCGCCGCCTGCTCAGGGAAGTCCAGCTCCAGCAATGCGGTAAATTCATCGCCGCCCATGCGTCCGACAATGTCGTAGGAACGCAGGCAACCTTGCAGTTGTTCCGATACCCAGCGCAGTACCCGGTCGCCCGCGTCATGGCCCAGGGAGTCGTTGACCCGCTTGAAGCCGTCGAGGTCCAGGTACAGCAGCACCAGAGATTGCTCGACGCGCTCGCTGCGCGACAGGGTGCTTTCCACGGCCTGGTAGAACCCACGACGGTTGAGCAGGCCGGTGAGCGGGTCGGTAACGGCCTGGAACTCCAGTTGCTGGTGCAGGTGGCGCACTTCAGACATATCCAGCACGGTCACCACCATAGCCTTCTGCTCGGACGGCAATGGGGCGCAGGACAACGCCACGGGCACCTGCTGCCCGCGGCCGGTGCGCAGCATGGCGTCGTGCAGGCGCCAGGTCTGGCCGGTGCGATAACCGGCGTACATCTGCGAATCCAACCAGTTGGGCACGTGGGGCTTTTGCAAAAAGCTCAGGAACGTCTGGCCCTGCAATTCGTTGAGCGTCGCATTGAGTAAGCGCGAAATGGCCGGATTGGCGTACTGGATCACGCCTTCTTCGCCCACCACCAGGATGCCTTCGGCGGCGTTGTCGAGCACCGAGGCGTTGAACGCGCGAGCCGACTCCAAGTCATGGCTCAGGCGCTGCAAGGCGCGGCGATTACGCTGGTGCTCCAGCAGTGCCTGGACCTTGGGCTTGAGAATATGCGGGTCGAACGGCTTGAACAGGTAATCGATGGCGCCACTGGCGTAGCCTTCCAGCACGGCGGCGGGCGATTGGGCGTTGGCGCTCAGAAAGATGATCGGGGTCATGCGGGTGCGCTGGCTGCCGCGCATCAGGCGGGCGACTTCAAAGCCATCCATGCCCGGCATCATCACGTCCAGCAATACCAGGTCGACATCGTGCTGCAGCAGCAACTCCAGGGCTTCCACACCGGAAGCGGCGGTTACCACGTGCCAATCCTCACGCTGCAAAAGCGCACGCATGCTGATCAGGTTTTCCGGGTAGTCGTCGACCACCAGAAGAACCGAACTGCCATCGCCGTGGTGTGGAGCGCATTCCATGCTACGTCTCTTCCTTAGATCGCTGCTCCGGTCATTTCTGAGAGAAAACCCGGACAAACACTGAGGCCTCACTCTAGCCCCGGTTCTGGAAAAGCAGAAGTAACCTCGGTGCCATCATTGCGCCAATTTTCAGGAAGCCGACTAACGGTCAGTGCCTGCAACCCACGGTTCATGGGCAACATGGCTTTTTGGCATTCATTTGGCGCCAATAAATTGCCAGCAATTGTTTAACAATCCGCTGCACAGCACCTATAAAGAACCTGACTGGCCCTGAGGGCCATAGCCTACACCCTTCTGTAAAAGGCCTACGCCATGATTGACCTCTCCACTTGGAACCTGAGCATTCCCGTCGGCTCGCCCCCCGCGACCATCGACACGCCTAAACTGCTTAGCGGCTTCAAGGACCAATACTTCCAGGCCGAAGGCAGCAACGTGCAATTCTGGACACCCGTCACCGGCACGCGCACCGAGAACGCGATCTACCCCCGCAGCGAATTGCGCGAAACCTACGCCGACGGCCGCTTGCGCAACTGGACCTACCCCGACGCCGACAATTTTCTGCGCGCCACCCTGGCCGTCAACCAGGTGCCCTCCAGCGGCAAGATCGTCATTGGCCAGATTCACGCGTATGACAGCCAGAAACCGCTGATCAAGCTCGAGTACCAATTCAAGGAAAAGACCCAGACCGGCAACATCGTCGCCAAAGTGCGCATGCGCCCGGATGAGGACGAAAGCCGCGTGATCACCGTCGCCTCCAACGTGCCGTTGGACAAGAGCTTCACCTACGTAATCAACCTCAACAAGGCCGGATTACTCAGCGTGTATGCCGCCGATGGCGAATGGAACGAGCGCATCGGCGCGGCATGGGGCGCCAAACCGCTGTACTTCAAGGCCGGCGCCTATGTGCAGGACAACAGCGGGGACAGCAAGGAAGGCGCGAAGGTGACGTTCGACAAGCTGGATATTGATCATGAGTGAGCGCCGCCTCATTCACTTAGCGGGTGACGGCCACACCGAAATAGGGCGCCAGCCTCCTCCCACATTTTGACCGCATCGCACGTTCACAGCATAAAAAAGCCCGCATCGCTGCGGGCTTCTTTTGTAACGCCTGAGGCTTAGTTCACCTTAGCGTTCAACTCACCTTTCAAATAACGCTGGTACATCGCCTCCAACGAGATCGGCTTGATCTTCGATGCATTGCCGGCCGTGCCGAATGCTTCATAACGAGCGATACACACGTCACGCATGGCGGTCACGGTGGCGCCGAAGAATTTGCGTGGGTCGAATTCGCTTGGGTTGGTGGCCATCAGGCGGCGCATGGCACCGGTGGACGCCAGGCGCAGGTCGGTGTCGATGTTGACCTTACGCACGCCGTACTTGATGCCTTCGACGATTTCTTCAACCGGTACGCCGTAGGTTTCCTTGATGTCGCCGCCGTACTGGTTGATGATCGCCAGCCATTCTTGCGGTACCGAGGACGAACCGTGCATCACCAGGTGGGTGTTGGGGATGCGCTTGTGGATTTCCTTGATGCGGTCGATGGCCAGTACGTCGCCGGTCGGTGGCTTGGTGAACTTGTAGGCGCCGTGGCTGGTGCCGATGGCGATGGCCAGGGCGTCCACCTGGGTTTTCTTCACAAAGTCGGCAGCCTCTTCCGGGTCGGTCAGCATCTGGCTGTGATCCAGCACGCCCTCGGCACCGATGCCGTCTTCTTCACCGGCCATGCCGGTTTCCAGGGAACCCAGGCAGCCCAGCTCGCCTTCAACCGAAACGCCGCAGGCGTGGGCCATGGCCACGGTTTGTTGGGTGACGCGGACGTTGTATTCGTAGTCGGTCGGAGTCTTGCCGTCTTCGCCGAGAGAGCCGTCCATCATCACCGAACTGAAGCCCAGTTGAATGGAGCGCTGGCACACGTCAGGGCTGGTGCCGTGGTCCTGGTGCATGCACACCGGGATGTGTGGGAACTCTTCGATAGCGGCGAGGATCAGGTGACGCAGGAACGGGGCACCGGCGTATTTGCGCGCACCGGCCGAAGCCTGGACGATCACGGGGGAGTCGGTCTTGTCAGCGGCTTCCATGATGGCGCGCATCTGCTCGAGGTTGTTGACGTTAAAGGCTGGGACGCCATAGCCGAACTCGGCTGCGTGGTCCAGCATTTGACGCATGCTGATAAGTGCCATTGTGTTGTCTCTCCCGGTCGAGGGTCGTTAATCGTGCAAGCCTGCCGTAGCGGCGACTGCTATTCAAGTTATTGCGGGCCATGTTTTACATGCCTGGCCTGCTGAATCGTTATTGCAAGTGTGGGAGGGGGCTTGCCCCCGATGACTGCCTGTCAGTGATGAATCTGTTGACTGATCCACCGCTATCGGGGGCAAGCTCCCTCCCACATTTGGATCTCACCAAATTTGAAATCTTATTGGGCCTTGCAGCCACGCCCGATCAAATCGTCGGTGGCGACCCAGTAAACCAAGCCTTCCTCACCTTTTGTGTGAAACGCCAACTGGTCGTTGCTGTACAGCACGCCCGACGCGGCAACGTCCTGTTTAAGGCGGTAGACCTGGTCCGAGCCGCCGAGGCGCACATCCACCTCGCTGCGGGCCGCATTGGCAAAGCGCCAGTTGACCTCGGCCTTGCTGTCGCAGGTCCAGGTGGTCCACTTATCGGCAGGTTCTGCCTTATTGAACATGTTCATGCTGCTGCAACCCGCCAACAGAGCCAGTGCCGCCAGGGCGAAAACGCCTTTCATTGCCAATCCTCGAACGCGACCCAAGGGCCGCGACTGCTGTCGGTTAGTTGATCAGACCCGTCAAGGGCAACCCTGTTCCTGACCGTTGGGCGCGGAGTCGTATTTCTCCAGCCGCTCGTTGCCGATGCGCTTGTTGATCACCGGCATGGTTTCGGCCTGCCAGTCAGCCTGGTAGCAGCTCTGTTTCTGCTGCGCCGCAGGCTGTTCGGGCGCCGATGCCGCAGTGGGCGCGCTGCCGCACCCGCCCAACAGGCCCGCCGCGAACACCAGTGCCAATGACTTGATCATGGGAATGCTCCTTTTCCGGATCACGCGTTTCAGCCTTTGGCTCGGCTTTCCAGCACTTCCACGGCCGGCAGCACTTTACCTTCGACGAATTCGAGGAAAGCGCCACCACCGGTAGAAATGTAGGAGATCTGCTCGGCCACGCCATATTTGTCGATGGCCGCCAGGGTGTCGCCGCCGCCGGCGATGGAGAATGCCGAGCTGTCGGCGATGGCCTTGGCCAGCACTTTGGTGCCGTTGCCGAATTGGTCGAATTCGAACACGCCGACCGGGCCGTTCCACAGAATGGTCTGCGACGCTTTCAACAGTTCAGCGAAATTGGCCGCAGTCTGCGGGCCGATATCCAGGATCATGTCGTCGGCAGCCACATCAGCGATCAGCTTGACGGTGGCTTCGGCGCTTTCGGCGAATTCCTTGGCCACCACCACATCCACCGGCAACGGCACGCTGACTTTGGCGGCGATGGCACGGGCGGTGTCGAGCAGGTCCGGCTCGTACAGCGACTTGCCCACCGGATGACCGGCGGCAGCCAGGAACGTGTTGGCAATACCGCCGCCGACGATCAGTTGGTTGCAGATCTGGCTGAGGCTGTTGAGCACGTCAAGCTTGGTCGACACCTTGGAGCCGGCGACGATGGCCGCCATCGGCTGTGCCGGCGCGCCCAGGGCCTTGCCCAGCGCGTCCAGTTCAGCAGCCAGCAGTGGGCCGGCAGCAGCGACCTTGGCGAACTTGGCCACGCCGTGGGTCGAACCTTCGGCGCGGTGAGCGGTGCCGAATGCGTCCATCACGAACACATCGCACAGGCCAGCATATTGCTGGGCCAGTTCGTCGCTGTTCTTTTTCTCGCCTTTGTTAAAGCGCACGTTTTCGAACAGCACGATGTCGCCGGCCTTCACGTCCACGCCATTCAAGTAGTCAGCCACCAGCGGCACGTCACGGCCCAGGGCCTTTCTCAGGTAGTCGGCTACCGGCTTGAGGCTGTTTTCGGCGGAGAACTCACCTTCGGTCGGGCGACCCAGGTGGGAGCAGACCATCACGGCCGCGCCTTTTTCCAGGGCCAGCTTGATGGTCGGCAGCGAGGCCAGGATTCGCGCATCGCTGGTGACAACACCGTCCTTGACGGGGACGTTGAGGTCTTCGCGAATCAGTACGCGCTTACCTTGCAGATCGAGGTCGGTCATCTTCAACACGGTCATGGGTCGCAGTTCCTGAATTACTGTTGAGGTTGTTTGGAGGCCACTTGCAGATAGTGTTCTGCAACGTCCAGCATTCGGTTGGCAAAGCCCCACTCGTTGTCGAACCAGGCCAGGATATTCACCAGCCTGGGGCCGGAAACACGGGTCTGGCTGGCATCGACAATCGCCGAATGCGGGTCATGGTTGAAATCGCAACTGGCGTGAGGCAATTCGGTGTAGGCCAGCAAGCCTTTGAGCGGGCCGCGAGTGGCGGCGTCGCGCAGGATCCGGTTGACCTCCACGGCATCGGTGTCGCTGACGGTTTGCATGGTGATGTCCAGGCAGGACACGTTCACCGTCGGCACACGTACGGCTTTGGCCTGAATTCGCCCGGCAAGTTCCGGCAACAAGCGTTCGATGCCGCGGGCCAGGCCGGTGGACACCGGAATCACCGACTGGAACGCCGAACGCGTGCGACGCAGGTCTTCGTGGTGGTAGGCGTCGATCACCGGCTGGTCGTTCATTGCCGAGTGAATCGTGGTGATCGACACGTAATCCAGGCCGATCGCCTGATCCAGCAGGCGCAACAGCGGCACGCTGCAGTTGGTGGTGCAGGAGGCGTTGGACACCAGCCGCTCATCGCCGCTCAGGCAATCCTGGTTGATGCCATAGACGATGGTGGCGTCGACATCCGCCTCGCTGGCCATCGGCTGGGAAAACAGCACACGTGGCGCGCCGGCGTCGAGAAAACGCTGGCCATCGGCACGGGTGTTATAAGCACCGGAGCATTCCAACACCAGGTCGACGCCCAGCGCCGCCCAGTCGATGCCCTCGGGGGTGGCACTGCGCAGCACTTTCACGCAGTTGCCGTTGATATGCAGACAATCGCCGTCGACCCGCACTTCGCCGGGGAATCGGCCATGGGTGGAGTCAAAGCGTGTCAGGTATTCGATGCTGGCCATGTCCGCCAGATCATTGATCGCAACGATTTCAAACCCGGCTGCCGCCCCTCGCTCGAACAGAGCACGCAAGACGCAACGACCAATGCGGCCGTAGCCGTTGAGTGCAACTTTGTAGGGACGCAGTTCGGGCATGGGGTTCTCGGTCAAGGTTAGTTCGGTGTTGAACGTTCTGACGCCATCGCGGGCAAGCCCCCTCCCACATCAGACCGCGATCCAAATGTGGGAGCGGGCTTGCCCGCGATAGCGCCAGTACAGACAACGCAGACTGGCTTAGTCTTCCAGCAGCTCTTCAGCCTGACCCAGGATGTTTTCCAGGGTGAAGCCGAACTCTTCGAACAAGGCTGGCGCCGGCGCCGACTCACCGTAGGTGGTCATGCCGATCACGCGGCCTTCCAGGCCCACGTACTTGTACCAGTAGTCGGCGTGCGCCGCTTCGATGGCGATACGCGCGCTGACCTGCAACGGCAGCACCGATTGCTTGTAGCCGGCGTCCTGGGCTTCGAACACGCTGGTGCACGGCATGGATACAACGCGCACATTGCGGCCCTGCTCAGTCAGCTTGTCGTAAGCCTGAACGGTCAGGCCCACTTCGGAACCGGTGGAGATCAGGATCAGCTCCGGCTCGCCCACGCAGTCCTTGAGCACATAACCGCCACGGCTGATGTCGGCGATCTGCGCGTCGGTACGCGCCTGGTGCTGCAGGTTCTGGCGCGAGAAGATCAGCGCCGAAGGGCCGTCCTTGCGCTCGATGGCGTGCTTCCAGGCCACGGCGGATTCCACCGCGTCGGCTGGGCGCCAGCAATCCAGGTTCGGCGTGGTACGCAGGCTGGTCAATTGCTCGACCGGCTGGTGCGTCGGACCGTCTTCGCCCAGGCCGATGGAGTCGTGGGTGTACACATGGATCACGCGCTTCTTCATCAGCGCGGCCATGCGCACGGCATTGCGCGCGTATTCCATGAACATCAGGAACGTTGCGCCGTAAGGCACCAGGCCACCGTGCAGGGACACGCCGTTCATGATCGCGCTCATGCCGAACTCGCGCACGCCGTAGTACATGTAGTTGCCGCTGGCGTCTTCGGCCGTGACACCTTTGCAGCCTTTCCACAGCGTCAGGTTGGACCCGGCCAGGTCGGCCGAACCGCCGAGGAACTCAGGCAACAGCGGGCCAAAGGCGTTCAGGGTGTTCTGGCTGGCTTTACGGCTGGCGATGGTTTCGCCCTTGGCCGCGACTTCGGCGATATAGGCCGAGGCTTTTTCCGAGAAGTCGGCAGGCAGGTCGCCGGCCAGGCGGCGAACCAGTTCGTTGGCCAGTTCCGGGAATTCGGCGGAGTAGGCAGCGAAGCGCTGGTCCCACTCGGCTTCGGTGGCCAGGCCTTTTTCCTTGGCATCCCATTCGGCGTAGATGTCGGCCGGGATTTCGAACGGGCCGTGGTTCCACTTCAACGCTTCACGGGTCAGGGCGATTTCCGCGTCACCCAATGGGGCGCCGTGGCAGTCTTCCTTGCCTTGCTTGTTCGGCGAACCGAAGCCGATGGTGGTCTTGCAGCAGATCAGGGTCGGCTGCGCGCTCTTGCGGGCGGTGTCGATGGCGGTCTTGATCTCTTCCGGGTCGTGACCGTCGACGTTGCGGATCACCTGCCAGTTGTAGGCTTCGAAACGCTTCGGGGTGTCATCGGTAAACCAGCCTTCGACTTCACCGTCGATGGAGATGCCGTTGTCATCGTAGAAGGCGATCAGCTTGCCCAGGCCCAGGGTGCCGGCCAGGGACGCAACTTCGTGGGAAATGCCTTCCATCATGCAGCCATCACCCAGGAACACATAGGTGTGGTGATCGACGATGTCGTGGCCGGGGCGGTTGAACTGCGCGCCCAGGACTTTTTCAGCCAGGGCGAAGCCCACGGCATTGGCCAGGCCCTGGCCCAGGGGACCGGTGGTGGTCTCGACGCCTGGGGTGTAGCCGAATTCCGGGTGGCCCGGGGTGCGGCTGTGCAGCTGGCGGAAGCTTTTGAGGTCGTCGATGGTGACGTCGTAGCCGGTCAGGTGCAGCAGCGAATAGATCAGCATCGAGCCGTGGCCGTTGGACAGCACGAAGCGGTCACGGTCGGCGAACGATGGGTTGCTCGGGTTGTGTTTCAGGTAGTCACGCCAAAGCACTTCGGCGATATCCGCCATGCCCATCGGGGCACCGGGATGGCCGCTGTTGGCTTTTTGCACGGCATCCATGCTGAGGGCACGAATGGCGTTGGCACGCTCACGACGGCTGGGCATCGCTGTTCTCCTGCGGATAGGGAAAGAAACGGAAAAAAGGACCGGCATTTTCCCTCAGCCACCGCCTGCGGGCAATGACAGATAGTCACTTGAAGCGGTTTTTCCTGTGGTTTGCACGGCAATCGTCTGCGCAAACCTTTCACCTGTTCGCCGAAAGGCTATAGCGACTGCTTATAACCGCCACTTATCGATCAATATCAAAACTTTTTGATATTGACCTTGCGACCGCCCTGTCCCACCACTAGACTGCTGGCCTTATGAACCTACCCGCATCCTCCCTGCGTTCCGACGATGGTGAAGAGCTGGCCGCCTTGTGCAAGGCCGCCGGCGACCCCTTGCGCCTGAACGTTTTGCGGGCATTGGCCAATGACTCTTTTGGCGTGTTGGAGCTGGCGCGGATTTTCGCCATCGGCCAGTCGGGCATGAGCCACCATTTGAAAGTGCTGTCCCAGGCCGACCTGGTGGCCACTCGCCGCGAAGGTAATGCGATTTTCTACCGCCGCGCCCTGCCCCACACCGACCTGCTCGGCGGCAAGCTGCACGCGGCCCTGTTGGATGAAGTGGATAACCTGAGCCTGCCCAACGACGTACAGGCACGTATCGGCCAGGTGCATGGACAACGTGCTGCGGCCAGCCAGGACTTTTTCGCACGAGTCGCCGAGAAGTTTCGCGCCCAGCAGGATTTGATCGCCGGCTTGCCGCAATACCGCGACAGCGTGCTGGCGTTGTTGGACAAGCTGAGCTTCAGTGAAGAGGCCACGGCGCTGGAAGTCGGCCCCGGCGACGGCGGTTTTCTGCCGGAACTGGCGCGCCGCTTCCAGCAGGTCACGGCATTGGACAACAGCCCGGCAATGCTGGAACTGGCGCGCCAGCTCTGCGAGCGCGAGGCCTTGAGCAACGTCGATCTGCAATTGGCCGATGCCTTGAACGACACCCGCCTGCGGGCCGACTGCGTGGTGCTGAATATGGTCCTGCATCATTTCGCCGCGCCCGCCGAGGCCCTCAAGCAAATGGCCGGGTTACTGCACCCCGGCGGTAGCCTGCTGGTGACGGATTTATGCAGCCACAACCAGAATTGGGCCAGGGAGGCCTGCGGTGATCTCTGGTTGGGTTTTGAACAGGACGATCTGGCCCGTTGGGCCACCGCTGCGGGACTCGTTCCCGGGGAAAGCCTCTATGTAGGTTTACGTAATGGTTTCCAGATTCAGGTCCGCCACTTTCAGCGACCGGCTGGCGACACTCACCATCGGTAAATATCAGGAAAACATCGAGATGAGCGAATACTCCCTTTTCACCTCCGAGTCCGTGTCTGAAGGGCATCCGGACAAAATCGCCGACCAGATTTCTGACGCGGTGCTGGACGCCATCATCGCTGAAGACAAGTTCGCCCGCGTGGCGTGCGAGACCCTGGTGAAGACCGGTGTAGCGATCATCGCCGGCGAAGTGACCACCTCGGCCTGGGTCGACCTGGAACAACTGGTCCGCGACGTGATCACCGACATCGGCTACAACAGCTCCGACGTTGGCTTCGACGGCGCGACCTGCGGCGTGATGAACATCATTGGCAAGCAATCGCCCGATATCAACCAGGGTGTCGACCGCGCCAAGCCGGAAGACCAGGGCGCTGGCGATCAGGGCTTGATGTTCGGCTACGCCAGCAACGAGACCGACGTGCTGATGCCGGCTCCGATCACCTTCTCCCACCAGTTGGTCAAGCGCCAGGCCGAAGCCCGTAAATCCGGCCTGCTGCCGTGGCTGCGCCCGGACGCCAAGTCCCAGGTAACCTGCCGTTACGAAGGCGGCAAAGTCGTCGGCATCGACGCGGTGGTGCTGTCGACTCAGCACAACCCGGATGTGTCCTACGCCGATCTGCGCGAAGGCGTGATGGAACTGATCGTCAAACACGTGTTGCCGGCCGAACTGCTGAGCAAGGACACCCAGTTCCACATCAACCCGACCGGCCAGTTCATCATCGGTGGCCCGGTGGGCGACTGCGGCCTGACCGGTCGCAAGATCATTGTCGACAGCTACGGCGGCATGGCCCGTCACGGCGGTGGCGCGTTCTCCGGCAAAGATCCGTCCAAGGTGGACCGTTCGGCCGCCTACGCCGGTCGCTATGTGGCCAAGAACATCGTGGCCGCCGGCCTGGCCGAGCGTTGCGAGATCCAGGTTTCCTACGCTATCGGCGTGGCTCAGCCTACGTCGATCTCGCTGAACACCTTCGGCACCGGCAAGATCAGCGATGACAAGATCGTCAAGCTGGTACGCGAAGTCTTCGACCTGCGTCCCTACGCGATCACGACCATGCTCGACCTGCTGCACCCGATGTACCAGGAAACCGCAGCCTACGGCCACTTCGGTCGTACGCCTGAGCAGAAGACCGTGGGTGACGACACTTTCACCACCTTCACCTGGGAAAAAACCGACCGCGCCAACGACCTGCGTACCGCCGCCGGCCTGTAAGCGAAGCGATGTGCAAAAAGCCCCGCCAGGTTCGCCCTGCGGGGCTTTTTATTGCACCCACGGCCAACGCTTAAAGCGCCGTCGGAGGCGCTACACCAGTTGAAACACTTTGACTGAATCCACCGTCAAAGCCGACATTGGGCAGCAAAACCAGGCCGCCAGCAATCAGGCAATGCGGTTCCACGGTGATCTGTTCGGCAAACAGCAACACCCGGTAAAAAGCCCCGCATGGCCGGGACTTTTTTGTCCGCAAACGGATCATTTAGGCTGGGCGCCCTTTTCGAGCAAGGATGCTCCTGATGCGTTTACTGGTTGCTCTATTCATCGTTGCGCTGCCCTTCCGGGTGGCAGCGGAAACATGCCCGCAGGAAGCCCGTCAACAAGCGGATGCCCTGGCCGAACAGGTGCGAAGGTGGGACGACAGTTACCACCGCCTCGGCCAATCGCCGGTCAGCGACGAACTCTATGACCAAGCCCGTCAGCGTCTGGCTGATTGGCGCCAGTGTTTCCCTGCGCCTGCTGCGGCCGACGACCAGCCCCTGGCCAGCTCACGAGGCACCTTGCGCCATCCCGTCGCCCATACCGGCCTGGAAAAACTACTGGATGACCAGGCCGTTGGGGCTTGGCTGGCCACGCGTCAGGATGTGTGGGTCCAACCCAAGGTGGATGGCGTCGCGGTGACGCTGGTGTACCGCAAGGGCCGCCTGCGGCAGGTAATCAGCCGTGGCGACGGTGTGCTTGGCCAGGATTGGTCGACGTCTGCAGGTAAAATCCCCGGCGTTGTCCAGCAATTGCCCGACCCCATCGATCTGGTGTTGCAAGGCGAACTGTACTGGCGGCTCGACGACCATGTGCAATCGGCACAGGGCGGGCTCAATGCTCGCAGCAAAGTGGCCGGGCTGATGAATCGCCGCCAATTGAGCGACGCCGATGCCGCCGGTATCGGCCTGTTCGTGTGGGCCTGGCCCGACAGTACGGCCACGTTCAGCGAGCGCCTGGCCACACTGGCGCGCTGGGGCTTCACCGACAGTCAGCGCTACAGTCACCCCATCCAAAGCCTCGAAGAAGCCGCCCATTGGCGTACCTACTGGTACCACCATCCTCTGCCCTTCGCCAGCGATGGCGTGGTGTTGCACCAGGCTTTACGTGCACCCGCCGAGCGTTGGCAGGCCAGTGCGCCCTACTGGGCGGTGGCCTGGAAATATCCGGCCACCAGGGCCCTGGCGCTGGTGCGCAAGGTTCGGTTCAAGATCGGCCGCACCGGGCGGATCACGCCGATCCTGGAGCTGGAGCCGGTGCGACTGGACGACCGGCAGATCAGCCGCGTGAGCGCCGGCTCCTTGAAGCGCTGGCAAACCTTGGATATTCGCCCCGGCGATCAGGTGTCCATCACCCTCGCGGGCCAGGTCATTCCACGGCTGGACCAGGTCGTCCTGCGCAACCCCACCCGAGTCGAGCTGCCCGTCCCCGACCCTCGGAATTTTCATGCCTTGAGCTGCTGGCAGCTCGACCCTGGCTGCGAAGAGCAATTGCTCGCCCGCCTCACCTGGCTCAGCAGCAACCAGGGCCTGGCTTTGCCACATATGGGGCGAGAGACCTGGAACGTATTGATCCAGGCCGGTCTAATCGCAGGCTTTCTCGATTGGTTAACCCTGGATGCGGCGCAGCTTGCTAACATTGATGGCTTTGGCGAGCAAAGCCGCGCGCGGGTACTCGACAGTCTCCACCGCGCCCGGCAGCGGCCTTTCGCACACTGGCTCAAGGCCTTGGGCGTACCACCTGTGGCGCGTAACAACCTCAAGGGTGACTGGCATACGCTGGTCGCCCGCGACACCCAAGCCTGGATGGCCGAAGATGGCATCGGCCCGGGGCGTGCGGCGCAATTGAGCGCTTTTTTTCACGACCCGCAGGTAAAGGCCTTGGCTGAAACATTGCGTATGGCCGGGATAGACGGGTTCTGAACCCGGCCCGCCACCGTTTTAACAGTTGGCAGAATTCACCCTGCCCCATGCGACCCTGGAGTTCACGATGAAATTTTTAGCCCCTGTTGCCTTATTGACCGTCGCAAGCCTGATGACCATGCCGTTGCTGGCGGCCGAAGACGCCGAGCCCCTCACCGGCTGCGCCGCCAAGCGCCAAGCCATCAGCACTCAGATTGAACAGGCCAAGGCCCACGGTAACAGCGAACAGCAAGCCGGCCTTGAAAAGGCCCTGAGCGAAGTCACCGCCAACTGCAACGACGCATCGCTCAAGAGGGAACGTGAAAACAAGGTGCTCGACGCCAAGCATGAAGTCAGCCGCCGCCAGGCCGATCTCGATAAAGCCATGAAAAAAGGCGACCCGGACAAGATCAACAAACGTAAGGACAAGCTCGCCGAGTCGCGCAAGGAATTGCAGGACGCCGTGGAAGAACTCGATCAGTAAGACCGGTCAATGGTCCCGAAACTGTTTATGGCAGGCGCTGCAGGCATCTTCGACTTTCTGCACGGCAGGCCCCAGGTTGCTGGCTTTGTAAGGCAGGACCTGGCTGGCGATCACCAGTTCGCCGGTGGCCGCTTCCAGGTCGCGCGCCAATTGCTGAAACTGCGCCTGTTTTTGCCATACGTCGTCCTTGGCACTGGTGTGGTCTTCTTCCCGCACGCTTGGAAAGTGCTGCCACGGTTGATGGGCCAATGCATCGAGTCGGGTCGCGCCTTCGGCGAACTTTGCGCCGTCGAACGGTATACGCCCACGCAACATGCCGCCCAGGTCTTCGCCGGTCTTGAGCATCTGCTTGAAGATCGCCTTGCGCTGCCCCAGGGGCGAATTGGGATCCACCCCGCCACAGGCGGACAGAGTGAGGCAGGCCAGCAATACAACGGTCAGTCTTTTAAAAGTCATGATGGCTTCGAGGTCACGGGAAACGGCGGCCAGTATCCTCGCCCCGTCCCTAAAGACCAATAGCCCTATTAATAATAAGGTTGCCCGGCGCCACTACGGCGCGGGCAATCAGTTCAGGAATTGCTTGGATGACTATCACGTTGAAACCCTGGAGCCGCCGCCTGGCGTGGGCTCTCCCCCTCGTCGCGCTGCTGGCCGGCTGCGACGCCGGCAAGGACACGGGTAAAGAAGCAGCCAAGGACGAAACCGTCAAACCCCACGCCGTCGCCACCTATGTGAGCGCACCGTGGGAAGCGTTGCCGGCGGTGTCCGACAGCGATTTACTGGCCGGCTTCGAAGCCTGGCGCAGCGCCTGCCAGCGCCTCAAGGCCGACCCGGTCTGGGGCACGACCTGCGCGGCAGCGGCGACGGTGCCGGGCGACGCAGCGGCCGTGCGGGGGTTTCTCAAGGAGCGCCTGGACGTGTTCGGCTTGCGCTCGGCCGACAATACCCCTGATGGCTTGATCACCGGCTACTACGAGCCCGTCTACCCAGGCAGCCTGACCCAGACCGCCGCCGCCCACGTCCCGGTGTACGGCGTACCGGATGACCTGATCATCGTCAATCTGGAAAGCATTTACCCTGAACTCAAGGGCAAGCGCCTGCGCGGACGCCTGGAGGGCCGCGTACTCAAGCCTTATGACGATGCCAGTGTGATCAACGGCCAAGGCTCCACCGCCAAGCCGATCGCCTGGCTCACCGACCCGATGGACCTGCAATTCCTGCAGATCCAGGGTTCGGGCCGTATTCAACTCAAGGGTGGGCGCCAACTGCGTGTCGGTTACGGCGACCAGAACGGCTACCCCTATCGTCCTATCGGCCGCTGGCTGGTGGAGCAAGGCGAACTGAAGAAGGAAGAGGTCAGCATGGGCGCCATCAGCGCCTGGGCCAAGGCTCACCCGCAACGTATTCCGCAACTGCTGGCGAGCAACCCCAGCTACGTGTTTTTCAGCGCCCGCCCCGACAGCAACGAAGGCCCGCGCGGCTCACTGAATGTGCCGCTGACTGCCGGCTACAGCGTGGCGGTGGATCGCAAGGTGATTCCGTTGGGCAGCCTGTTATGGCTGGCGACCACCAGGCCGGATGGCTCGCCGATTACCCGCCCGGTCGCCGCCCAGGACACCGGAGGCGCCATTACCGGTGAAGTCCGTGCGGATTTGTTCTGGGGCACGGGCCAAGCGGCGGGTGAGTTGGCGGGGAATATGAAACAGCAAGGCCAGATCTGGATGCTCTGGCCCAAGGGCGCTGCGCTGCCACAGGTCCCGGATGCGCCTGTCGGGTCCTGATCGAGGCTGAAAAACCCAGTGCGGGAGGGGCGAGCCTCTTCCCGCATTGGAATCTGCGCCACGTCTCAGATCGAGACGAAGAAGAAACTCGCGATCAACGCCATCCCCACCGCCCATACCAGCGAGCGCAGGATCGCCCAGTCCGCCAGGTAGCAGATGATGTACAACAGGCGACTGGTGATAAACAGCACCGCCAGCACGTTGATGGTCACCAGTTCGGCCGTCCCGGCCAGATGGGCAATAATCACCGCTGCCGCAAACGCCGGGGTAACTTCAAAACCATTGAGCTGCGCGCTGTGGGCACGCTTGGCTACACCATCCAGGCCGTCCAGGAACGCCCGAGGGTCATGGTTATGGCGCAACCCGAACTTGCCGCCGCTGAACTTGGCCACCCCCGTGCACAGGTAAGGCAGAAAAATGGCGATCAACACACACCAGAAAGCGACTGTCATGACTTAATTCCTTTTGTCGTTTTTTATGCTGCGATGAAAGTTCTAGCACCACAAACTTAAAACCGCACCTACCCGCTCTGAGCCGTGGCACATCGAAAGGTTCTATCGCGCACTTATCTGGGACCGTGCAACCTCACGCCACGACTCAGGCTCACTGACCCTTGTCGATGCGCTGCGGATGCCTTGGATCTGCAGCCTTCTTGTCCGGTAGGCTGCTTTCGCTGCGGATCTGCGCATGGCTGATCAGGGCAAAAATGAAGCTGCCGCCGATGATGTTACCGGCCAGGGTCGGTCCGGCGAACACCAGCCAGAAGTCATGCCACGACAATTCGCCGGCAAACACCAGGTACGAGACTTCCGCCGAGCCCACCACGATATGGGTGAAATCGCCCAGCGCCATCAGGTAGGTGATCAAGATGATGATCCACATCTTGGCGCTTTCCATGGAAGGAATCATCCACACCATGGTGGCGATCATCCAGCCTGAGATGATGCCCTTGGCGAACATCTGCCCCGCGTCGTTTTCCATGATCTTGCGCCCGATCTCCAGGAAGGCGTGGTCGGTCTTGGTGTCGAAGATCGGCAGGTGCAGCATCACGTAGGCCACCAGCAAGGTGCCGCACAGGTTACCCACCAGCACCACCGACCACAGCCTAAGCAGGCGACCGGCGTTGGCCAGCGTCGGCTTGCTCATCACCGGCAGCACGGCCGTAAGGGTGTTTTCCGTAAACAGTTGCTGGCGCGCCAGGATCACCGCCAGGAAGCCCGCGCAGTAGCCGAAGCTGGCGATCACCTTGAACGCTTCACCGTCGGGCAGCCGCGAATTGAGCAGCCCCATGGCCATCAGTGAAAGGCCCATGGTCAGGCCGGCGGCCAGCGCCGACCACCATAACGCAGCGACGCTGCGCTCCAGCTCCTGATCGCCTTGGGTGCGGATGATCTCGTGCAGTACCGCCGCGCGGGGCGGTTGATTGTCGTCGACGTCCTGCTGCTCTTCCTGCGACAAGTTGGGGGTTTTGCCGTCTGCGTGTGTGGCCATGATTTACCAGAGTCCAAGGGATGCCTGTAGCTACGACACGCCGCGACAGTGGCTGTTCAGTGGCCAGACAACTAAACCGGTACACGCCAGGCTTTGGCCATCTCAACCGTTGTGGCGCTGCCCGGTTTCGCCCAAGGTTTGTTGCGCGCCTTGTAATTGCCAATGATGCCGTCGAGCACTTGGTTGAACTCGGCCGGCGTGGTTGCCTTGGCTACTTCGCGGGCCGCTTGCTGCAACAGGTCGATATTACTGTCTGGCTGGCCCAGGCGGTATTGCGAGGGATAAATGACTTCTCGGGTGAAGCGCTCGGCCTTCACCGCGATATCGCGCTTGCCCATTTCAATAACCGCCGCTCTCATGACCTTGGACAGAGGTGCGTCATCCCATCCGCCCTTGGCACACACTTGCAAAAGCTGCTGAAAATTGCGCTGCCCCGACACGTTCAGGCGCCGTGACAACCATTCAACACGCTCCGGACGACAGGCAAGTGCATCCAGGTTGCGCAGAGCGCAGGCCAATTTCGATGTAAGCGTCAGGGTGTCGCTCGATTGATTGGCCTCGCAAATCGCACTGTCCAGTTGCTGCAGCGTCTGCTGCGCCTCCTTGCGAAAACGCACGATATCCGTGGCCGCAGGCTCGTTCTTGAGCGAGTCTTGCACGCTGGCCAGCATTTCATCATCCATCGCTAGCACCGCCTGTTCCAATGTGGCGAAGTGATGATGCTCACGGACCGTAGCGTGCTTTTCGAGGTGGGCCGCCACCGCTTTGTACGCCTGGGCCTGCAAGTGGTCTTTCTGTCCAGGCGCCATGGTGAAATTGACAGTACCGTGCATGCCGCGAAAGTCACCTTCGGCGGTGTTCATGGGTAATGTCACCGTCTGATCGGCAAGTGCAATGAGTCGATCATTCTGATACGCGTCGGCAGCCGTATGTGAGGTTCCGCTGAAGGTATCGACCAGATGACTGAAAAATCCGCCGGTCCTCGTTGGCTCCGACGGTTGTTCGGATTCAAATTGAACAATCAGCGACTTGTCCTTGCTCAGAGGGGTTTCTGGAAACGAACGCTCAATCACATCAGGTGCCGGAACGTTGACCAGCAGTCCGCCGTCCTGAAAAGCGCTGACGTCAGTGGCCGCCTGGAACGCATGCCCCTGCTCAAGCGGGCTCTTGAACAGCACAGGCAATGCCCCTGAGATATGTGCGGCGCGGGCGATACCCATGTCCGGCGTCAGATCGGCATTGAACACCACCAATTGAGGGCGGCCGTCGAACATGCCGGTGCCGGTGATGTTGAGTTGCTTGATAGCAGGAATATGGCGACTCAACGTGGCGAGGTCGGCAAACGTAGGGCCGCTTCCGGCGCTCAGCCGGTCGGCAATCTTCATCAGTTCGGCAGGCCGGGTAGACCTGGGCGTGTCGGCAATATGGGTGAGAATCGATTGCCGCGCCTGGTCGCGCATCATCGCTTCCAATGCAGGCGCCTCAGTCTGCAGACGCGGCATCAGCGTCATGAACAACTGCAAAATGCCACCGCCCGGCAAGCGGCGGGTAACGTTGCCAAGAGTCGAACTGGCGCTTTGCAACCACGCCGTTACGGGGTCCGGACTGTTAAGCAGACTCGGCATGTCAATACGGTCCAGCAGGGCGTCGAATGCGTCGCCCCCCATGCCACTGGCAATCAGCACACCGGAGATCGCCCCGGCTGAAGAGCCGGAAACCAGCCTGATATCTTCCAGCTTCCCGGCCTCCTCAAGTGCCCGCATCATGCCGGAAAAGGCAACGCCTTTGGCGCCGCCGCCGCTGAGTACGAGATGCTCAGGTGCTGCGGGCGATAAAAACACATCCACCCGACCACCGGCATCGCGATAGAGATCCAATTTGCGCGGACCTACACCCTCGATTAACGGCGCATGGGCATGCCGATCGATGTTTGCGGGCAATGTTGGTTGATGCTGAACGAGCGGGCTGGACACTTTCATATACGGACTCCTTTCACTTCAGTTGTCATCCTGAGTGAGCAGAACGCCGCAAAAAAGTCCATCCGGAATAATTCAGTAACTTAACTGACGCCCGCCAAGGCGTTACTCAGCAAGCGTGTCGTCCTTGAACTGGTCCTTCACGTATTTAATCTCGGTGCGCCCGTGCGGCGCCGGCAACCCATCTTCGCCAAGGTTGACGAACACCATTTTTTCCACGGTAAGGATGCTTTTGCGGGTGATCTTGTTGCGCACTTCGCACGTCAGGCTAATGGAGGTGCGGCCGAATTCAGTGGCGGTAATGCCCAGCTCGATGATATCGCCCTGGCGCGAGGCGCTGACGAAGTTGATTTCGGAGATGTACTTGGTGACCACCCGCTGATTGCCCAGTTGAACAATCGCGTAGATCGCCGCTTCTTCATCGATCCAGCGCAACAGGCTGCCGCCGAACAACGTGCCGTTGGGGTTGAGGTCTTCGGGTTTTACCCATTTGCGGGTGTGGAAGTTCATGGGGGGCGGACTCCGAGGTGTTTGAGAGACGCCAGCTTCAAGTTTTAAGCGACAAGCTGCAAGTTAAAAGCCGATTCGCTCTTACTTGCCGCTTGCAGCTTGTCGCTTGCCACCAACCAACCAAAGAAAGCTATAATCGCCCCCGATTCAGAACGGCTACTGCCGTTTTCCCGCCACCTGTCCGAGGGGCGCTGCAGCAGGGTTCAACCTGTCAGGCTCGGATGGGGCGTTGTCCGGCCTGGTTGCCCTGGCCTGATACTAAACGCACAACGGCGCCCATTCGCACACTACGAATGGAGGCTCTTCATGAGCGCTGTCAACACGCCTGCAGATTTCACCGACTACAAAGTCGCCGACATGTCCCTCGCTGCCTGGGGCCGTCGCGAAACCTTTATCGCCGAATCCGAAATGCCTGCCCTGATGGGCCTGCGTCGCAAGTACGCCGCCGAGCAACCGCTCAAAGGCGCGAAGATCCTCGGTTGCATCCACATGACCATTCAGACCGCCGTGCTGATCGAAACCCTGGTTGCCCTGGGTGCCGAAGTGCGTTGGTCGTCCTGCAACATTTTCTCGACTCAAGACCAGGCGGCTGCCGCTATCGCTGCCGCCGGTATTCCGGTGTTCGCCTGGAAAGGCGAGACCGAAGAGGAATACGAGTGGTGCCTGGAGCAAACCATCCTTAAAGATGGCGCGCCTTGGGATGCCAACATGATCCTTGACGACGGCGGCGACCTGACCGAGCTGCTGCACAAGAAATACCCGCAGATCCTCGACCGCGTCCATGGTGTGACCGAAGAGACCACCACCGGCGTACACCGTCTGCTGGACATGCTGGCCAAGGGCGAGCTGAAAATCCCGGCCATCAACGTCAACGACTCGGTGACCAAGAGCAAGAACGACAACAAGTACGGCTGCCGTCACAGCCTCAACGACGCCATCAAGCGCGGCACCGACCACCTGTTGTCGGGCAAGCAAGCCCTGGTAATCGGCTACGGTGACGTGGGCAAGGGTTCGTCCCAGTCCCTGCGTCAGGAAGGCATGATCGTTAAAGTGTCCGAAGTCGACCCGATCTGCGCCATGCAAGCCTGCATGGACGGTTTCGAAGTGGTTTCGCCGTTCATCGACGGCGTCAATGACGGCACCGAGGCCAGCATCGACAAGGCCCTGCTGGGCAAGATCGACCTGATCGTGACCACCACCGGTAACGTGAATGTGTGCGACGCCAACATGCTCAAGGCCCTGAAAAAGCGTGCCGTGGTGTGCAACATCGGTCACTTCGACAACGAGATCGACACCGCTTTCATGCGCAAGAACTGGGCATGGGAAGAAGTGAAGCCGCAGGTGCACAAGGTTCACCGCACCGGCGCCGGCGATTTCGACCCGCAGAACGACGACTACCTGATCCTGCTGGCCGAAGGCCGTCTGGTTAACCTGGGCAACGCCACCGGCCACCCAAGCCGCATCATGGACGGTTCGTTCGCCAACCAGGTGCTGGCGCAGATCTTCCTGTTCCAACAGAAGTACGCCGATCTGTCGCCTGCGCAGAAAGCCGAGCGCCTGACCGTGGAAGTACTGCCGAAGAAACTCGACGAAGAAGTAGCCCTGGAAATGGTCCGCGGCTTCGGCGGCGTGGTGACCCAACTGACCAAGACCCAGGCCGACTATATCGGCGTGACCGTTGAAGGTCCGTTCAAGCCCCACGCGTATAGGTACTGACAGCAGCGGCAAGCTTTCAGCTACAAGCGGCAAGTAAAAGCGTTTGTGTGAAGGCTTGCTACTTCCTTGCTCTTTAAGCAGTTATGGGTTGGGAGCTTCATGCTACAAGAACAGGCGCACCGCCCTCTTGCAACTTGAAGCTCGCAACTTGCAGCTGGAGACCCCTCCATGTCCCAAGACCGTCGCTTCAGCTTCGAGTTCTTCCCGACCAAGACCGATGCTGGGCATGAAAAGCTCATGGCGACTGCCAAGCAGTTGGCCAGCTACAACCCCGATTTCTTCTCCTGCACTTACGGTGCCGGCGGTTCCACCCGCGACCGCACGATCAACACCGTGTTGCAGCTGGAAAGCGAAGTCAATATTCCCGCCGCGCCGCATTTGTCGTGCGTGGGCGACAGCAAGGCCGACCTGCGCGGCCTGCTGACCCAGTACGAAGGCGCTGGCATCAAGCGTATTGTCGCCCTGCGCGGCGATTTGCCGTCCGGTATGGGCATGGCCAGCGGCGAGCTGCGCTACGCCAATGATCTGGTGAGTTTCATCCGCGAAGAAAGCGGAGATCACTTCCATATTGAAGTGGCGGCTTACCCGGAAATGCATCCCCAGGCGCGCAATTTCGAAGAAGATTTGAAGAACTTCGTGCGCAAAGCCAACGCCGGCGCCAACAGCGCGATCACCCAATACTTCTTCAACGCCGACAGCTACTTCTACTTTGTCGAGCGCGTGCAGGCCATGGGTGTGAACATCCCGATCGTGCCGGGCATCATGCCGATCACCAACTACAGCAAGCTGGCGCGTTTCTCCGACGCCTGCGGCGCAGAGATCCCTCGCTGGGTACGCAAGCAATTGGAAGCCTATGGCGACGACGTCAAGAGCATCCAGGCGTTCGGCGAGCACGTCATCACCGAAATGTGTGAGCGCTTGTTACAAGGTGGCGCGCCAGGGTTGCACTTCTATACCCTGAACCAGGCTGAACCCAGCCTTGCCATCTGGAACAACCTCAAGCTGCCACGCTGACGTTTGCCCAGCTGAGCCAGGGCCCTCGTTTCGACGAGGGCCTTTGTCGTTTACATGTCCACGGAAACCCGCAGTCCATGAATACAGTGCCCACGACCTCCCGCCCGCAGCTGGTCTATCTGGTTTTCGGTGCGCAGACCTACCACCAGGAAGCCGTGTTCAGCATCGCCAGTGCCCTGGCGTTTCTGCAGGAAACCCCCGATGCCGTGGATATTCAGGTATTCAGCGATGACCCCGAGCCCTATCGCCTGCTGCCCGTACGCGTCCGCCCGCTGGACGAGGCCACGCGTAAACGCTGGAGCGAGCCTCATGGCTATCACTTCCGCACCAAACATGTAGCGTTGCGCCAGGTACTGCAAGAATCGCCGGTAGCACTGCTGATCGACACCGATACCTTTTTCCACCACTCGCCCCTGGAACTGTTCGAGCGCGTGCAGCCCGGTACGCTGCTGTGCAACGCCTTCTACACCCGCTACGGCGATAACCACGAAAGCATCCTCTATACCGCCCTGCGCCAGCGCCTGTTGGACATGGGAGTGGCCGACGATGACATGATGACGCTCAACTCCGGCGTCATGGGCCTGACCCAGCAGGACGCGCCTATCCTGGATCGCTCCATTGCCTTGATGGACGAACTGTTCCCCCATGCCCAGGGCGCGTACACCCTGGAAGAGTTCTGCCTGTCGATCGCCGCCTACCGCACGGTCAACGTGCGGGAGTGTCCGGACCTCATTCATCACTACTGGAGCCGCAAGCAACTGTTTCGTGCCAAGGTCAAAGCATGGATCGCCAAGCACCAGGCGGCCCCCACCAGCCCTCAGGCCCTGGCTGACACCCGCCAGGTCTCCGCGCACCTGCCGCGCCCACCGCGTGCGCAGCGCCTGATGTACAAGTTGATCACGCTGGCGCTGCCCAAGCACCAGCAGCAGTTCATCCGCGAAATTCTTTACGGCTGCTACGAGCACAAGAATGAGTTCGACCAGGCATGCGGCCCGGTGTGGTGGGACAAGGCGCGACAGAACCAGGAGGAGCGGCAGAAACGCCCGATCGATGCCCACCAGCTGGAACATTGGTTTGCCAACCCGCTGGTACGCCTGATTCTCGGCGAGCGGCGCACGGCGATCTACGAACACTTGATGACATCGCCAGCCAAATAGCAGCCGCCGCGGATGCGCATGCCAGAGCTTCTCTTTAATGCGCCAGCATCGTAACCTCAGGGCATGCCCGTCATTCTCAAGTTGTTGACTGCTGTGCTTTTCACTTGCCTTAGCCTGGCCGCTTACGGCGAGAAACTGCGCATTGTCACCGAGCCGTGGGCGCCCTACGTGTACGAAGACCAAGGCACCATGCGCGGGCTGGACTACGAAACCACCGTCATCGTGTTCCAGCGCCTGGGGGTCGAGGTGCAGTGGCAATTCCTGCCCTGGAAACGCTGCCTGGCCATGCTGGATCAAGGCCACGCCGATGGCGCGCTGGATATTTTCCACAGCCAGGCGCGCGACGCCCAGTTGCTGTACCCCAGCGAACCGTTGTCCGACGTGGACTTCGTGCTGTTCTATGCCAACGAGCGACCTCACCCAGCGCAGCGCCTGGACGACCTGCGTGGACTTACGGTCGGCACCTCGCCGGGCTACATGTACGGCGCTCATTTCAGCGATTCGGCGCTGTTCTACCGCGAATCGGCGCCCAGCCATGAGGCGAACTTCGGCAAATTATTGCTCGGACGTATCGATCTACTGATCACCGATCGCCGGGTTGGCCAGCATTTGATCAAGACATTGGGCCTGGAAGGCAAGGTCAGCCAGGCCCCGCTGGTGGTCAGCCGCCAGCCGCAGTACCTTGCCGTACGCCGTGGCGCGGGCCTGGACCTGCTGGTGCAGCGGTTTGCCGCTGAATTAAAACGTTTCAAGCAAGAACCAGGCTACGCTGCACTGAGCGCCAGGTACGGCGCAAACGCCGGCATTGCAGCGGCAGAACGCACCGTTGAGCAGCAGGAAAGCAGCGCGCCGTGATTGCTCTGTTATACTCCGGCCTTTCCGCCAGGCTTACGCCCGGCCGCTGAGGTCCTGGAAAAGGCACCCAACCCCGCTACAGCGCAGCTTTGCAGCCCGCGCGAGCCGGTGGAGTGCTCGCCGGACGCAGCAGGACCGGACGGGATTTCGCTCCCCTAAGCGCCATTCACGCCCGGCAAGATTATCCCTTTGGGCCAAGCCCTAACTAAAACAGGATTACTCATGTCCTTTGCTTCCCTCGGTCTCTCCGAGGCTTTAGTCCGCGCCATCGAGGCAGCGGGCTATACCGAGCCTACTCCCGTGCAACAGCGGGCCATTCCCGCCGTGTTGCAAGGTCGCGACCTGATGGTTGCAGCCCAGACAGGTACTGGTAAAACCGGCGGTTTCGCCCTCCCTATCCTGGAGCGGTTGTTCCCCAACGGTCATCCGGACAAATCCCAGCGTCACGGCCCGCGCCAACCGCGCGTCCTGGTCCTGACCCCTACCCGCGAACTTGCCGCCCAGGTCCATGACAGCTTCAAGCTGTATGCCCGCGATTTGAAGTTCGTCAGCGCCTGCATCTTCGGCGGCGTCGGCATGAACCCACAGGTTCAGGCCATGTCCCGCGGTGTCGACGTGCTGGTGGCCTGCCCCGGTCGTTTGCTCGACCTGTGTGGCCAGGGCAGCGTCGATCTGTCCCACGTGGAAATCCTCGTACTGGACGAAGCCGACCGCATGCTCGACATGGGCTTTGTCCATGACGTGAAAAAAGTGCTTGCCCGTCTGCCGGCCAAACGTCAGAACCTGCTGTTCTCGGCAACGTTCTCCCAGGACATCACTGCCCTGGCCGGCAAGCTGCTGCATAACCCGGAGCGCATCGAAGTCACGCCGCCGAACACCACGGTCGAGCGTATCGAGCAACGCGTGTTCCGCCTGCCCGCCAGCCACAAACGTGCGCTGCTGGCTCACCTGATCACCGCCGGCGCGTGGGAACAGGTCCTGGTGTTCACCCGCACCAAACACGGCGCCAACCGCCTGGCCGAGTACCTGGACAAGCACGGCCTGACCGCCGTGGCCATCCACGGTAACAAGAGCCAGAACGCGCGCACCAAAGCCCTGGCCGATTTCAAGGCCGGCACTGTGCGCATTCTGGTCGCCACCGATATTGCCGCCCGCGGCCTGGATATCGACCAGTTGCCACACGTCGTCAACTTCGAGCTGCCGAACGTCGATGAAGATTACGTGCACCGTATCGGTCGTACCGGCCGTGCGGGTCGCTCGGGCGAAGCCATCTCCCTGGTGGCACCGGACGAAGAAAAATTGCTGAAAAGCATCGAGCGCATGACCAAGCAGAAAATCGCCGACGGCGACCTGATGGGCTTCGATGCCAGCACCGTGGAGGCCGAGAAGCCTGAAGCGCGCGAGCGTCCGGATGTGCGCAACCCACGCAACCCACGCGGTCCGAAGGGCGATGGCCCGAACGGTGGCGGCGGTGGTGGTGGTCGTCGCGACAAAGGCAAGGACAAGGGCAAGGAAAAAACCGCCGGCAGCAGCCGTGGCGAACGCCCGGCCCGTGAGCAGAAGCCCCGTGAAGGCAGCCCGGCGCGCGAACAGCGCCAGCCGAGCCAGCCACCGCGCGCCGCCGCCGACCGAGCCCCGGACGAATTCCTCGACGACGATGTGGATAACTTCGGTAACCGCGTTGACTATGTGCCCCAGGCCAAGCCGGCCCAGGGCCGTGGCCGCCGTCCAGGTGCTCCGGCACAGGGCGCGGGTGCAGGCGCTCCTCGTGGCGGTCAGCCACAGGGCGCACGGCAGAATGGCCCACGCAACAGCAGCGGCGGTACCACCGGCACCCCACCTGCCAAACGCAGCGGCCCGCGTAACGGCGCACCGCGTGATGGCCAGGCCCGTCGCGAAGACTCGCGCAATCGCCGTCCAGCCCGTGACGACCAGCCACGCTCCTCCGAGCCCGCCGTGCAGAACCCGCGCGGTGGCCCGGCGCCGAAGATTATCCACAAGGAGTCGAAAGTCGATCGCTTCCCGACCCCGGAGCAGTTGGATCAATTGCCAGGCCGCCCTCGTGGTGAGAAACCAGCGTTGCTGACCCGCAACCGCTGAGTTTCTACGCAGCATAAAAAATGCCCCGCTCTCTCGAGACGGGGCATTTTTTTGCACCCAGCAAACCGGACCCTGAGATCCGGTTTTTCTTAAACCCGCACCATTACTTCTGCTTCACACCTTCCAGCGAGATGTCCAGGTCCAGGGTCTGGGAAGACGGGCCTGGGCCTTTGATGCCGAAGTCGTTCAGGTTCAGCGTGGTCTTGGCGTTGAAGCCAGCGCGCTCGCCGCCCCACGGGTCTTTGCCTTCACCGTTGAACGTGGCCTTGAAGGTCACCGGCTTGGTCACGCCGTGCAAGGTCAGGTCACCGGTTACGTCAGCGGTTTTATCGCCGGTGGATTTAACGGCGGTGGACACGAACTTGGCGTCGGCAAACTTGGCAACGTCGAGGAAGTCCTTGCTGGCGATGTGCTTGTCACGCTCGGCGTGGTTGGACCACAGGCTGGCGGTTTTCACGTCGACTGCGATTTTGCTGGCTTCAGGCTTGGCCGAATCCCAGCTGAACGTGCCATCCCAGTCCTTGAAAGTACCGTGGATGAAGCTGTAGCCCAGGTGGCTGATTTTCCAGTCGATGAAGGCATGCTGGCCTTCCTTGTCGATCTTGTAGTCAGCAGCCATGACCTGGCCAGCGGACAGCAGAGCAGTACCGATTGCCAGAGCAGCGAGTGTCTTTTTCAACATGCTTTCTATTCCTTGTGAGTCGAGGTTGAACATCAGGCTTTGCGCCCCAGCATTCGCGTAAGGGTCGCATCACGATCGATAAAGTGGTGTTTCAACGCAGCCACGCCATGCAGGCCGGCGAAGACCACCACCACCCAGGCCAGGTACAGGTGCACCAGGCCGGCGTTGTCTGCCTGGTCCGGTAGACCGGAAACCAATGCAGGAATTTCAAACAGCCCAAACACCGGAATACCGACACCGTCTGCGGTGGAAATCAGGTAACCGGCAATCATCACCGCAAACAGGCCGACGTACAGGAACATATGGCCAAACGCGGCACCGATCCGGGTCAGGCGGCTGTAGCTGGCCAGCGGCGGTGGCGGCGGGCTGATCAGGCGCCAGACGATCCGCACCAGCATCACCGCAAACAGCGTGATGCCGATGCTCTTGTGCAGGTCCGGCGCATCTTTGCGCCAGGCGCTGTAATAATCGAGTCCAACCATCCACAGGCCCAGGGCAAACAGGCCAAACACCACCAGGGCCACGCCCCAGTGCAAAACCATACTGACCCAGCCATACCGGGCCGGTGAGTTACGTAGCTGCATGTACTTAATCCCGTAAGAGCTGCGCCCAAGACTAGCCTGTTAACTATCGAATTAAAGCGGAAAATTTCGCTTTGAAATATCGAGAAATGCGATCAAGAGCCTAGGCACGATAAGTTAACCAAGGATTAAGGACTATTCCTGAGAAACGTGACAGTCCGTCCTGTGTTTACTGCCAATTAACACGCCATGGGTTGTGACGCCGCCCTGCTTTGCATAGGCTTGCGCGATTGTTTCGCCTGCGCCGGTCGCAGGACCGCTTCGAGGAGAGACACGATGGGCCTGAACAACCAGTGGATGCAACGCGACCTCGCGGTGCTGTGGCATCCCTGCACCCAGATGAAAGACCACCAGCAACTGCCGCTGATCCCCATCAAGCGTGGCGAAGGCGTGTGGCTGGAGGATTTCGAAGGCAAGCGCTACCTCGACGCCGTCAGCTCCTGGTGGGTCAATGTATTCGGGCATGCCAACCCGCGCATCAACCAGCGCATCAAGGACCAGGTCGATCAACTCGAACATGTGATCCTTGCCGGCTTCAGCCACCAGCCGGTCATCGAGTTGTCCGAACGCCTGGTGGCGATGACGCCCGAAGGCCTGACCCGCTGCTTCTACGCCGATAACGGTTCGTCATGCATCGAAGTCGCGCTGAAGATGAGCTTCCACTATTGGCTCAACCGCGGCCTGCCGGACAAAAAGCGCTTCGTCACCCTGACCAACAGCTACCACGGCGAGACCATCGCCGCGATGTCGGTGGGCGATGTGCCGCTGTTCACCGAAACCTACAAGGCGCTGCTGCTCGACACCATCAAAGTACCGAGCCCCGATTGCTATCTGCGTCCCGAAGGCATGAGCTGGGAAGAACATTCACGCGCCATGTTCCTGGCCATGGAGCAGACCCTGGCCGAACACCATGCCACGGTCGCCGCGGTGATCGTCGAACCGCTGATCCAGGGCGCCGGCGGCATGCGCATGTACCATCCGGTGTACCTCAAACTGCTGCGCGAAGCCTGCGACCGCTACGGCGTGCACCTGATCCACGATGAAATTGCGGTGGGCTTCGGCCGCACCGGCAGCATGTTCGCCTGTGAGCAGGCCGGCATCCGTCCGGACTTCCTGTGTCTCTCCAAAGCCCTGACGGGGGGTTACCTGCCGCTGGCGGCGGTGGTCACCACCGATGATGTCTACGACGCGTTCTACGACGACTACCCGACCCTGCGCGCCTTCCTGCATTCCCACAGCTACACCGGCAACCCGCTGGCGTGCGCGGCGGCTTTGGCGACCCTGGATATTTTCGAAGAAGACAACGTTATCGAGAACAACAAGGCCCTGGCCCAGCGCATGGCCACGGCGACGGCGCACCTGGTCGACCATCCGCATGTGTCGGAAGTACGTCAGACTGGCATGGTGCTGGCCATCGAGATGGTCCAGGACAAGGCCACCAAGACCGCCTACCCATGGCAGGAACGCCGTGGCCTCAAGGTGTTCGAACACGCGCTGGAGCGCGGCGCATTGTTGCGGCCGTTGGGCAGCGTAGTGTATTTCCTGCCGCCCTATGTGATCACGCCGGAGCAGATCGACTTCCTCGCCGAGGTTGCCAGCGAAGGCATCGACATCGCCACCAACAGCAATGTCAGCGTGGCGGTGCCGAAGGATTTCCACCCCGGCTTCCGCGATCCGGGCTAAACCACCCCATGATCGTTCCCACGCTCTGCGTGGGAATGCAGCCCTGGACGCTCCGCGTCCGCTCTGCACACCCTTTTTCCAGAGAACAGACATGAGACTGTCCCGCTTTTTCACCGACACCCCGCTGAGCCTCGGCGAGGTTGAACTGCCCGAAGCCCAGGCGCATTACATCAGCCGCGTACTGCGCATGGGTGAAGGCGATGCCGTGCAACTGTTCGACGGTTCCGGTCAGGAGTTTCGCGGCACGTTGCTGGAGGTCGGTAAGAAACGCGTCACCGTGCAACTCACGCAACGCTTCGCCGGCCAGACCGAATCGCCGCTGCACATCCACCTCGGCCAGGGGCTGTCCCGGGGCGAGCGCATGGATTGGGCGATTCAGAAAGCCACTGAACTGGGGGTCAACGCCATCACGCCGATCTTCAGCGACCGCTGCGAAGTGCGCCTCAAGGACGAACGCGCCGATAAACGCCTGCTGCACTGGCGCCAGGTGGCGATCAGCGCGTGCGAGCAATGTGGGCGTTCGACGGTGCCGGTGATCCACCCGCCGCTGCTGCTGGCCGATTGGCTCAAGCAGACCGAGGCGGATTTGAAGTTGGTGCTGCACCCGGTGGCCGAGCCTATGGTCAGCCATGCCAAGCCGTCGAGCCTGGCGTTTTTGATCGGGCCAGAAGGTGGGCTGACCGACAATGAAGTCGAAACAGCCCAAGCCGCCGGCTACCACGCCGCCCGCCTTGGGCCGCGGGTGTTGCGTACCGAAACCGCGCCCGTCGTTGCATTGGCCGTGGCCCAACAACTCTGGGGCGACTTCTAACGCCCTTACTTTGCAAACCCAATCAAAACTGTGGGAGCGGGCTTGTGTGGGAGCCGGGCTTGCCCGCGATGCAGTCACCTCGGTCTTTCAGTAACACTTGGGTGAAGCTATCGCAGGCAAGCCAGCTCCCACAGTTAGATTGGGTTACCACATCAGCACATCACTCCACCGGGTCGCTGACCGGCTTGGCAATGATCGCCTTCAACTCGCTGGTCATCGGGAACTCAAGGTTCAAGCCCTTGGGCGGAATCGGCTGTTCAAACCAGCGCTGGTAAATCCCGTTGATTTCCCCGCTGCGGTACAGGTCACCGAGGGTCTCGTTGACCACCGCCAGAAACTGCGGGTCCTCCTTGCGCACCATGCAGCTGTAGATCTCCCGCGACTGTTCCTCGCCCACCACCACCCAGTTGTGCGGGTCGCGGGCCTTGGCACGTTCGCCGTAGAGCAATGCATCGTCCATATAGAACGCCGCCGCACGACCGGTCTCCAGCATCTTGAACGCTTCGCCATGGTCCTTGGCGCTGATCACAAACATATTGGCCTTGTGCTCGGCGTTGTAGCTTTTAAGGAAACGCTCGTTGGTCGTGCCGGCGGTGGTCACCACATTCTTGCCCGCCAGATCGGCGAAGCCGTTGATGCCGCTGTCTTTAGCCGTCAACAACTGGCCTTTCACATAGATAAACCCGTAGGAAAACGCCACCTGTTTCTGCCGTTCGGCAGTCACGCCGGTGGAGCCGCATTCCAGGTCGACGGTGCCGTTCTGCACCAACGGAATACGGGTTTGGGAGGTCACCAGGTTGTATTTGACGTTGAGGGTGGGCACCCCGGTTTTCTGCTGGATGCGTTCGACGATCTTGTTTGCCAGGTCCACCGAATAGCCCATGGGTTTGCCGCTGTGATCGCCCACGTACGAAAACGGCACCGAGGCGTCGCGATAACCCAGGGTGATTGACTTGGCGCTGGCGATCTTGGCCAGTGTGCCGTCCAGCGGGGCCGTGCTCGCTTGGGCCTGTGCGGCCAATAACAGCCCGAGGGTGCAGCCGGTCAACAGGATCTTTTTCATTGTTATTCTCCGTTGGTCTTTGAGTTATTTACGTACAGCAATCACGCTGATTTCCACCAGCACACTGGGTCGAGCCAGTTCCGCTTGCAGGGTGGTGCGGGTCGGCGCCATGCCTGGCGAAAGCCACGCAGACCACTGCGCGTTCATCGGTGCAAAACCACTGCTGATGTCTTTCAGATAAATCGTTGCATTGAGCAGATGATCCTTGTCGCTGCCTGCCTGGGCCAACAGCCCATCGATCTTGGCGAGGACTTCGCGGGTTTGCGTCGCCACGTCCTCACCGTCGCCTGGCACCTGGCCGGAGAGGAACACCAAGTTCTTGAACGTCACGGCGCCGCTCAGGCGTTCATTACTGCTGATTCGGTTGATGGTCATGGGGGCTTCCTTATGCCGCGCGGGGCGCCAGGCCCTGCATATCAATGGAAGTGACCTGTTGGTCGATGAGTTCGGCAAGCAGTTTGCCGCTGCCACAGGCCAGGGTAAAACCCAGCGCGCCGTGGCCCAGGTTCAGCCACAGGTTGCGATATTGACCGGCGCCAATCAGCGGCACGCCGGTCGGGGTGGCCGGACGCATGCCGGCCCATTCCACCGCATGGGCATAGTCGCCAGCCAGGGGTAAAGTCTCCAGGGCCTGGCGTTTCATCAGCGCCAGGCGTTTGGGGTCGAGGCTCGCATCGAAACCGACGATGTCCACCATCGCCGCCACCCGCAGTTGCTCGCCGATGCGCGCGTAGACGATCTTGCGGTCGTAGTCGGTGATGCTCACGTTCGGCGCCCGATGCTGCGCGCCAATCGGCACGCTGAGGCTGTAGCCCTTGAGCGGGTACAGCGCCAGCGAGGCCCCCAGTTCAGCGCTGCGATAACCGGCGGCCAGCACCAGGTTTTCGACCGGCATCACCTCATCGCCCAACTCGATTGCCTGCACCGCGCCGTCGGCATGACGAACGCCAGTGACCTTGCGCCCCAGCACAAAGCGGCAACGCCCCGACGCTTGCAGCCGCGCCGCCAAACGCTGGCAGAAGGCATGACAATCGGCCACTTCTTCGCTCGGTGTGTAGATCCCACCGACAAAACCACCGCCCTCCAGCGCCGGTTCCAAGCGTGCACAATCGACGGCGGATAGCACTTGCTGTTGCAGGATGTCGGTGATTTTATTGCGTGCCGATTCAAAGCTTGCCGCAGTGCGAAACGTCACCAGCTTGCCGTTGCGCCGCCAGTCGAAACCGTCCAGACGATCATCCTCGCGCCATTGCTGCAACGTCGCTTGGCTCAAGGCCGCCAGGCGCAGCAGGTGCGCGGCATTGCGCTGGTTCACCGAGCCACGGCAAGCGCCGAGGAACGCCGCCATCCAGCGCCACTGCCGAGGGTCGAGGCGCGGGCGCAGCTTGAGCGGCGAGTCACCACGCAGCAACCAACCGATGGCTTGCAGCGGCACACCGGCATCCGCCAGCGGGGCGACGTAGCGGTAGGACAATTGCCCGCCGTTGGCGAAGCTGGTCTCGCTACCCAGGGTGTCGCGCGCATCGATCACCGTCACTTCATGGCCCGCACGCACCAGCGCATAGGCACTGGCCAGACCGATCACCCCACCGCCGATGATGCACACCATCCCCGCCACCTGCCGTTGCATTAAGAGGGTTCCAGCCTAGGGGCAGGTGACAGGCCAGCGACAATGAATAAAGATGGTTCACCTATAAACAAAGGTTATGGACTTGCCATGCGCCTGCGTCATATCGAAATCTTCCAGGCTATCCGCCAGACCGGCTCCGTCAGCGCTGCCGCGCAGTTGTTGCACGTGTCACAACCGGCAGTGACCAAGGTGCTGCAGCACGCCGAGTTGCAGTTGGGTTTCCCGTTGTTTCTGCGGGTGCGCGGCAAGTTGCAGCCCACGCCGGAAGCGCTGGCGCTGGAGCGCGAAGTCGATAAAGTCACCGACAGCCTGCAAGCCGTGCGGCGCCTGGCCAAGAGCTTGCGCCGCGCACCGGGCCAGAGCGTGCGCATCGGGGCGATCCCGGCGCTGGCCTTGTCGCTGCTGCCGCCGGCAATCCTGGAATGGACCCGCGATTACCCGGACATGGCCTGCGAGCTGTCCAGCGACCACAGCCGTGAGCTGGTGCAGAAACTGCTGATGCGCGAGATTGATCTGGCGCTGACCCTCAACTTCTCCGGGCACCCGGGCTTGACCACCCAAGTGCTGGCCAACGGTGTGCTGGTGGCGTTGGCGTCCAAAGGCTACTGGACCGAAGCCGAACTGAGCACGCCATTGCCCTTGGCGGACCTGGCGGGTGCGCCGTTGATCGGCCTTTCCAGCGCCGATCCGCTGGCCGCCAAACTCGACAGCTACCTGGAAAACGTCGACCCCGCGCCCCGGGTGACAATCTCGGTGCAAACCTATTCCCTGGCCCGCGCCATGGTCGAATCCGGCGCTGGCCTGACGGTCATCGACCCCTTCACCGCCCTCGGCGCCTCGACCGCCACCACCTGCATCCGCCCGCTCACGCCACCGTTGCCGATCACCTTGTACGCCCTGACCCGCGCAGATGAGCCACCGCCGCATATGTTGGCCAAGTTGTTGGGGATTGTTGGGCAGCGTGCCTGGGAACTACTGCAACGTCTGTAGGAACACAGAAGATCCAATGTAGTAGGGCAAGCCCTACTCCATATGTTTATCTCAGTTAAAGCACTTACTTAATGCATAAATTGGAATCTGAGTCTCGATCGCAGAAACAGCTCAGAGGACTGTTTTTTAGACCAAGAGATAGGAATCGGATTACATTCGCACGATATAACTGCTTAAAAAGTCTTGAAATTTCGAAAATAGAGTTTTGCTGTAACGAGTCAGCCGTTAATCCATAATTCCAAAAAATAAACAAGCACACCACAAACGATTCGATTGCCTCCATGGCCTCTTCATCCTACATACTCGTAGGAGCCATCCTTCAAAGCGGGACTTTTCTTACAAGCAAACAGTAATCTTAGGAAATTTCTGAAATTTCATTTTCTATTTGACTTAAAGAATCTCTGGGACTTTTATATAAGAGCAGCCACGATTCTTGCTGGCATGCAAGACGCTTAATCCGACTGCAAATACGCTGAAATCAAAAACAAAAAGGAGCAATATCATGGCAGACGAAAATGACGATGACTATCTGGATGAACTGGCCTCTGATGTCGAGACCTTAACTCCGGTACCAGATGGAAGTTACGACATGGTTGCTGGAAAAACGGCACCCGAATTCTAATGAAGTACTACTAGCTACTAATTGGACACTGTAAAACAGTGTCCAATTACTGAGAGCGGATGGATCAACGCCGCATGAGAATAAAAACGAAGATCGGAGTAGTCTGCCTAACAGAACTAGGATATTGCTTCTTCCATAACGGGACGCACCTTCTAAAAATATCGAAAAATAAATTTATTGATGCACTAGAGTCTGACGAGAAATCTGCGCTCATAGCGGAGCGCTATCCAGATTTTTTTTGCCTGGCTAAAGCCAGTGAAGCGAGGAGTTCTTATGAAAAAAGCTCACAACTTTTCCGCGCCTTGCACGAGTGAGCCTGTCGAACTCTGTCGACTCGCATTAGTCGCTCTACCCTACGGCGAAGGCCCACAAAAAGTGATGCCGCTTGGCCTACAGAACATTTCAGCTTATGTAAGAAAAAATTCCGAGCACACAACTTGTAAAATCTTTGACTATTCCGACCTATACACATCAGATATTGACGAGCTAGCCGATTTAATCAACTGGGCACCACACTTTATAGGGATCTCAATATATAGCAGTCATGTGCAGGCAGCGATAACATGGGGAAAAACAATAAAAAATGCCTTGCCCGGAACATTCATTTTTTGTGGCGGCCCACATATAAGCCTAGCAGCGGAAGATTTTCTGCGTGCGAGTAACAGGACCTTTGAGTTAGCGATACGTGGCGAGGGTGAGCATTCAACTGCTAAACTCATAGACGTATTTAATAATACTCACACTCAGTTCCCACGCAAAACAAAATCAAAAAAACACATTTATAAAAATCACTTCAATAGAATACCAAACGCAGTGTGGCTTACGACATCTGGAAAGCTGAAAGAGTCCTATATAGAAAAGATACAACTCCCCACAGCGGACTGGGAGAACCCGCTCCTTGAATACTCTTCGGAACGCTTACAAAAACTTTATTTCACAGATAGGAAAGACTCTAAACAGAGAAAAGCCATAGCATTGACAAGCAGTCGAGGCTGCCCATTAGCATGCTCTTTTTGCGCTATTGTCGCAGCAGACAAGGAGGGGCCAAAATGGCGCGCCATCGAAGCCACGACACTTGTTAGCTGGATAGCGGAAGCCTATACGCACTACTCGTTCGAACACATATACATGATGGATGCGAATTTTTTCGTTCGTAAAGATAGGGTGCTGGAATTCTCAGAGAAACTGTACAACTTATTTAACGGCCGGGTCACATGGAGCAGTTCCTCCACGGTAGGCTACCTTCTAAAGTTACAATCCGAACTACCAAAACTAGTGAGTCAGGGACTAAGGCTTGTCGAGATGGGCATCGAGTCTGGCTCACAGTCGCAACTAGACTACATGAACAAAAGGGTCACCGTGCAAAACAATATTGATGCCGTAAGAGCCCTACAAAACAACAAGATCGATGTCGGACTTGACTTTATAATGTTTTATCACGACCAACAAAAAAGAGAAATCATTGAAAACTTAGTTTTTTTGGTAAAATCCGGGCTTACAGAACACGAATCTTTAGATCACTATTTCAATATTATGATGTTGTATCCAGGAACCCCCGTAAGAAAAAATCTGGAGAGAAAGACAGGCACAAAGCTTGACCTGACACAGCTACCAAACAGCAGAGAATTTATTGAAAATCACGAAGTATATAACATATATACCGCCTATATAGACAACTTTGCAATCCCACTACTAAATCAACTCGAACAAGCAATCGAATCAAACATTGAAAAAATTGGGACACATACGTCGCTTACAGAGACAGCCTACCACTCCTTGCTAAATATTCACTTAAAGCATATGCCATTCAAAGTCTTATGGTGGCTTTGCCACAACACGGATAAAACAACTGAAATTAACCGCGAGCCATTCTTTATCAACTATGTGGCAACAATCAACAAAGCTATCGCCGATGACAAACCGGTCAACGCGCCCAAACTCAAAATCCTAGAAACACCGACAACTGGTTCAGGAGGTAGGAGAGGCGAACTTATAGGTAGATCCTTATAACCAACATTCAAACGGGTGATTTATGAACAACCGCTCAATTCGCATAGGCATTAGCGGCGACGTAGAGAAACTAAAAAAATTCGTTCAGCATCGCACTGACAACAACCATATATATAATCAAACACCGATTCGCCACTTTAGTTTGGGTATACGCCCTTGGGATAAAATAGAAAGCTCATTAACTGATATATGCCTATCCGCAGACTTTACGATGTCCGCACACCCCGTAGACATCAATTTCTCAGGGGTTACTGACTTGGCAGACTTAAAAAACCTGAAGGAGGCGCTAGCCACACTTCCTATAATTTATATCGAGGAAGACATCGGAATTTGGAGGAATGGCAATCTATTTTTGGGCGCTCACCAAACCAATCCGCCTATGAATAAAGAAACATTAAAAACCACTGCTGACAATGCCAGATTCATAAATGACTACTTTGAAATACCTGTAGTTTTGGAAAACCCACCAATCTATAGCGAATTTGGAAACATAGAATTTTGGGAGTTTTACCTAGAGCTGTGCAGGCGCTCTGAATGCATGATGGCGTTTGATATTGGGCACTATCTTGGCTACTGTAAAACTAAAGGTCTAGCGTTCGATTTGCCCTGCGCTGCCCACGAAATTTGGAATCTAATTAAGACGCTACACATCTCAGGAGTGAAGTCTTGGCTATGGAATGGTATTCCCGTCTGGCTTGACCAACATTCAGACCACTTCAAAAACGAACTAACCGAAACATTTAAAAGCGCGGTAATAAAAAGCCTAAAAACGCACAACATTTTGTTGGAAATGGAGGGAGCTCCGCTAGATATTGAAAACAGCAACATAATTCTCATAAAAAAGGCGCTCATAGAAGCGAATAAAAAATGAAAAAATCCTGCCATATCTCAACAACTATATTTTTCTCAAAAATATATGAACCTAATAACTTGCTATCAACTCCAACATCCTCGGAAGAAAAACACTTCGCGTTTGAAAGCATCAGAAGGTATTTAGACATCTCTAGGCACATCAGTAGAAGATGGCCCTATACGATCAGGTATCTAGAATCAATTCATGGAGAGGAAGTTTTAATCGCCGTATTTGATCGTTTTGATAAAACCTCGAAAATCTACAAAAATTTAAACGCCGCGGCGTGTGAAATTTTTCTACAGAAGATAAAAACTCAATTCCCCCCTATCGATTACGAACTACTGCTTTACGAAGATTTTCGAAATAGAAGAGACACACAATACAAATATGTCTCTACCCCGCCCGCAGGACGTTCTCTCACTTTAGTTCCTTTCGACTTGGACTCCATTTACACGACACTAATGTTTTATGGTAGAGCTCATGCCCCGTCGATCTTTTATAAAAATCTAGTACTTGAACCCGGCAAAACTTTCAGGGTCAGCCTATGAAAAGCGCCACCAATATTGTCTCCCGTTCAGACGCACTATATGGTGGCATCGCGATGGGTGTAACGATACTAGAACTGGCTCTGATAGCAACCAACCCTAAGCTTGGGAGTTTTTCCTTAGAGTTCTCGCTCATTACACAGCTGCTAATTTCTCTGGTTATTGAGTTTTACGTTGGGCATTCGTTTGCAAACCGTTTTGGTACGGCATACACAACAATTTACGGGTTCATATTCAAGTTTGCATGCGCTATTTTTTTAACCACCGGATTTTATTTAGCGCTACTCGACTACTGGCATATTAGTTGGTGCTTGATACTTATTTCATTCACCTTCGACTCAATAGGCACTGGCTGCCTGCGATCATCTTTCAGGCCGGCCTACAACGACCTCCACCTGCACCTTACTGGACATAGCGCAGATTACGTGGGAGCTTTTAAAAAACACCTGCACATACGCATAGGGACTCCATTAACTCTATTACTGATAGCATCACTCATGATGAGTAGCGGATACTACCTGTACGCCATGCTAGTGACGATGTTGCCAATATTACTATGCCGAGTCATTCAGACTTACGTCTCCTACCATGATCTCAAGCCAGTTCTCACTAAAAAGAACAGCTCAAAGCACCGAACCCGCCTTTATTATATTCATCACTTTAAAGTCATCTCTAAATACCCTAGCCAGTTTTTGGGATACGTAGCAGGCAATACTTTTGAGATGTTGATCCTCATGTACGCAATTGGCTTATTATATCGACACAAACCCTCGACAGACATACCTGAAGGTTTATCTTGGCTAGGAAGCTCACTAACAGCCTTTGTAGTTTTTTTGGCGTCTACGGTTCTCGGAGTCGTGGGACTATCCCAGCCGACACTCAAAAAATCCGGCTCAACATTTTCATTTTTTTGCTTTTTCATAACCGTTGCCATATCCCTGCCAACGGCCATTGACAACACAAACACTTCATACTTCCTGATTCTTTCGGCCTTCTGTTTTTTTGGGGCTGGGATTGGAATCATAATGACCAGAGTTACATCAAATGAAGTTCTAGATCGTGCATGTAGACAGGAAATATTCTCTTTCTTTCTAATCACCGAACTCGTAACGACAATTGCGGTTATATTTACAGTTATGGTAAGCAGCCTTTTCTTTTCTCCAGAGAAAATAATGAATGGGCTAAGCTATGGTTTAATAATGCTCATGGGAGCTTACTGCTTTTCTACTACTTACAAACAGCTGAAAGAAAAGTAAATTTTCAATGTAAACCAGCGTCAGCCAACCTATTCGTCACTGGCCCACCGCCATCGGGGTGGGACGGTGCGACAAGCACCCTCCCACTTTTTGATCGAGTCGGCTGTCAGAGTACGTAGCGCATGATCGCCACGAAATGCAGCACGCTGCCGCCGATCACAAACAAATGCCAGATACCATGGGAATGCCGCAGGCGATGCTCCAGGGCAAAAAAGATGATGCCGACGGTGTACAGCACGCCGCCCGCCGCCAGCCAGATAAACCCCGCCGTGCCCAGCGCGGCCATCAGCGGCTTGACCGCCACCAGCACGATCCAGCCCATCACCGCATAAATGACGATGGACAAAATGCGCGCCTCGGAACGCGGCTTGATCTCCTGCAGGATGCCGATCACCGCCAGCCCCCACACAATCCCGAACAGCGTCCAACCCCACGGCCCGCGCAGGGTCACCAGGCAGAACGGCGTGTAGCTGCCGGCGATCAGCAGGTAGATGGAAAAGTGATCGACCTTCTGCATGATCTCTTTTCGCCGCCCCTGCACGCTGTGATACACAGTAGACGCGCTGTACAGCACCATCAGCGTAAAGCCATAAATCGCCACGCTGACGATCTTCCAGGGGCTGCCATCCAGACTGGCTACCACCAGCATCCATACGGCGCCAATACACGCCGCGACGGCACCGAGCAAATGGCTCCAGGCGTTGAATCGTTCCCCGTGGTACATGAATCACTGACCTCCCGTAACCGTTGACGACTGGCCGCAAGCCTCCGGCCTTGCGCATCAGAGTGCAAGTGCCGTGTGACGTTCCGAGGACGCCGAGCGCTTTTGCGGGCACAATCGACCCCACGCGAACCAGAGCCACGGCCATGCTGATCGACGAAGAATTCACCCTCAAAAAACTCGAAATCTTCCTGGCGTTCATGCGCACCGGCAACCTGGCCCGCGCCGCCGCCGAGCTGCAGACCAGCAATGTCAGCGTGCACCGCGCCATTCATTCACTGGAAAACGCCCTGCGCTGCCCGCTGTTCAAACATGAGGGGCGCAACCTCACGCCGCTGGAAAGCGCCTACGTTCTCGAAGAGCGCGCACAGAAACTGATCGCCGATGTGGTCGACAGCGTGCGCCTGACTCGGGAGGCCGCCGGTTTCTCCGCCGAACGTTTCAAGCTCGGCTCGCTGTATTCGCTGACGGTAAAAACCGTGCCGCAACTGATCATGGGCCTGAAGATACGCCGCAGCGAACTCAACATCGACCTGATCCTCGGCTCCAATTTCGACCTGCTCTATAAGCTCAAGAACATGGAAGTCGACGCGATCCTCATCTCCCTGGACGAACACGCCAACGATCCGGACTGCGAACAGATCGAACTGTTCTGCGACGATATCTTCCTCGCCACCCCGGCCGACTCGCCTTTCGACCGCGAGCAGGAAATCGACCTGGCCGACGTGCGCGACGCCACCTTCATCACCCTCACCCAAGGCTTCGCCACCCACCAGGACGGCAACCGAGTGTTCAAGCAGGCGGGGTTCGAGCCGAAGGTGGCGATGCAGGTCAATGACATCTTCACGCTGTTGAGCATGGTCAGCTCGGGGGTAGGTTATGCGCTGCTGCCGGGCAGGATCGCGGCGGTGTACGAGAACCGCGTGAAGCTGATACCGCTGCAAGCCAGGTATCGGTTGCAGCAGCATATTGGCGTGGTGTTCTTGAAGGCCAAGGAGCGAGACCCGAATTTACTGGCGCTGCTGGCCGAGTGTCGGATGTATGCCAACCGCCAGGCTTGAGATGATCGTTCCCACGCTCCGCGTGGTAACGCAGCCCTGGACGCTCTGCGTCCGCTCTTGAAGGCGTGACGCGGAGCGTCACAGGATGCATTCCCACGCGGAGCGTGGGAACGATCGTCATCTTTACCCTGCTGAGCAGGGTCAGCTCGGGGGTAGGTTATGCGCGATCCGAACTTGCTGGCGTTGCTGGCGGAGTGTCGGATGTATGCCAACCGCCAGACTTGAGATGATCGTTCCCACGCTCCGCGTGGTAACGCAGCCCTGGACGCTCTGCGTCCGCTCTTGAAGGCGTGACGCGGAGCGTCACAGGATGCATTCCCACGCGGAGCGTGGGAACGATCGTCATCTTCACCCTGTTGAGCAGGGTCAGCTCGGGGGTAGGTTATGCGCGATCCGAACTTGCTGGCGCTGCTGGCGGAGTGTCGGATGTATGCCAACCGCCAGGCTTGAGATGATCGTTCCCACGCTCCGCGTGGTAACGCAGCCCTGGACGCTCTGCGTCCGCTCTTGAAGGCGTGACGCGGAGCGTCACAGGATGCATTCCCACGCGAAGCGTGGGAACGATCGTCATCTTTACCCTGCTGAGCAGGGTCAGCTCGGGGGTAGGTTATGCGCGATCCGAACTTGCAGGCGTTGCTGGCCGTGTGTCGGATGTATGCCAACCGCCAGGCTTGAGATGATCGTTCCCACGCTCCGCGTGGTAACGCAGCCCTGGACGCTCTGCGTCCGCTCTTGAAGGCGTGACGCGGAGCGTCACAGGATGCATTCCCACGCGGAGCGTGGGAACGATCGTCATCTTTACCCTGCTGAGCAGGGTCAGCTCGGGGGTAGGTTATGCGCGATCCGAACTTGCTGGCGCTGCTGGCGGAGTGTCGGATGTATGCCAACCGCCAGGCTTGAGATGATCGTTCCCACGCTCCGCGTGGTAACGCAGCCCTGGACGCTCTGCGTCCGCTCTTGAAGGCGTGACGCGGAGCGTCACAGGATGCATTCCCACGCGGAGCGTGGGAACGATCGTCATCTTTACCCTGCTGAGCAGGGTCAGCTCGGGGGTAGGTTATGCGCGATCCGAGCTTGCTGGCGTTGCTGGCCGTGTGTCGGATGTATGCCAACCGCCAGGCTTGAGATGATCGCTCCCACGCTCCGCGTGGGAACGCAGCCCTGGACGCTCTGCGTCCGCTCTTGAAGGCGTGACGCGGAGCGTCACAGGATGCATTCCCACGCGGAGCGTGGGAACGATCGTCAGCCGACCAACCCACGCACAATGAAGTACAGCAGCGAAGGCCCGAGCAAGCACCCAAGCCCGGTATGGAACGTCGCTGTCAACGCGCCATACGGCACCAAGCGCCGGTCCGTCGCCGCCAGCCCTGCCGTCACGCCGCTCACGGTGCCGGCCAAGCCACCGAAGACCATCGCCGAGCGCGGGTTGTCCAAGCCCATCCAGCGCGCCGCCACCGGTGTGCCGACCATCACCAGGATCGCCTTGATCAAGCCGGTGGCAATCGACAGCGCCATCACATCGGATGTCGCGCCAATCGCCGCGCCGGTCACCGGGCCGACGATGTAGGTCACGGCACCCGCGCCGATGGTGGTCATGCTGATCGCATCGCGATAACCAAATGCCCAGGCCATGCTCGCGCCGACGATAAACGGCAGGACGGTGCCCAACAGCAGCGCAACCACGCCGATCATCCCGGCCTTGCGCGCTTCGGTGGCCTGCACTTCAAACGCCGTGGCGACAATGGCGAAGTCACGCAGCATCGCGCCGCCCATCAGGCCGATGCCAGAAAACAGCGCCAGGTCGGCCAGGCCTTTCTGGCCACCGGTAATCGTGCCGCCGACCCAGGCCAGTACCAGGCCGATCACAATGGCAATCGCCGAGCCGTGGATGCGGCCAAAGGTCAAGCGCCTGGACAGCACCACGGAAATCCACATCACCACGCCAACAAAGGCAAACGCAGTGATCAGGCCGTTATGCTCCAGGCCCTTTTCGATGAGATCCCACATATCAGCGACCTCCCGCAGGCACGATCAGCGGTTCTTCATCGGGCAACGGTTCGCCTTTATGCGTGCGGCTGATCAAGGCAATGGTACAACCGCAGACCACCACCGACCCGATGGCGGCGAGCACCGCCACCGGCCCGCCGTGCAACGCGGTTACAACGTTCTGCTGCGCGGCCATTGCCACAACAACGGGGATATACATGGCGCCCCAGAAGCCCACGCCCATTTCACAATCCTTGGTCATGCCGCCGCGCTTTTGCATCCACAGGCGGGCACAGATCAACAGGATCATGGCGATCCCCACCCCGCCCACGTTGGATTTGACGCCCAGCAACACGCCAAGCATGTCGCCCATGATCACCCCTGCAAGCGTGCAGATCGCCAGCAGTGCCACACCGTAAATAATCATTGTTGTTGTCCTCAAAGTGCTCGATCGACATTGTTGTTTTTGTGCTTCGACAGCCTTGGGTAGTGCTTTATCGGTGGCGGCGCTCCTCCTCTTCCAGCAGGGCCTGCAAGGTATCCAGGCGCGCGCCCTCGCAGGCGATCACCGTGCCTTGCTCGAACACGCGGCGTGACAGGCCGGTGAGCACGGCGCCCGGAGGCACTTCGATTTGCAGGCGCACACCGCGTTCGTAGGCGCTTTGCACCGTGCCGCGCCAGTCAACGACGCGACACATGTTGAAGGCCAGATCGTCGCGCAGGTGTTCGGGGTTGTGAATCGGCCGCGCTCGGGTGCTGCTCAGGTAGGTGATGCGCGGCGCCTTGAGCGGGACAAATGCCTGGGCCAGGGCCTCGGCCGGTTGCGCCAGCAACGCGCAATGGGACGGCACACTCACGGCCAGGCGCTTGGCGATGCCGTTGCCTTTGATACGCGCGGCGACGCGCTTCATGGCTTCGTCGCTGCCGGCGATCACGCTCTGGTTATCGGCGTTGATATTGGCCAGGTACACCGGGGTTTCGGGGCTGTGGATGGCGGCGAGAAGTGTTTCGACGGTGGATAACTCCACGCCGATGATCGCCGTCATGCCGTAGCCGTGTGGATAAGCGTTTTGCATCAGTTCGCCGCGCAGGCTTACCAGTTTTACTGCCTGGGCAAAATCCAGGGCCCCGGCGATCACCGCAGCCGGGTAGGCGCCGATGGACAGGCCCGCCACATAGTCCGGGGTGCGCGCCAACAGGCGAGCGTGGGCCGTACCTGCGATCAACAGGCACAACTGCACGGCGCGGGTACTGGCCAGGGCTTGCGCGGAGTCGAGCAGGCGCACGTTTTCGCCCAGAGCATCGCTGGCTTCTTCCAGTACAGGTTCGGGCAACGACTGGAGCATGCCGGGTCGCTGCGCCCCCTGCCCCGGAAACACCAGGAGGCTGCTCATGCCACGGCCTGCCAGGGGTCGAGCACGAGGTGGGCGCCGCGATCGGTTTTCAGCAGCACACGGCGTGAGCCGCTGGCCCACTCGCGCAAGGCGACAGCGCCGAACGGGGTTTGCAGTTGCAGATCGACGGGGCACTCTGCCCTATCAATAATCGCCAAAATGTCTTCAGCATCGCCTCTGGCCAAAGGCTCGGGCGTGCGCAGAATCAAATCCAGATCACTCTGGGCATGTAACGCTTCAATCCCGCTGGCCAACTCGAAACCCGCGCTGCCTGCAACGCCCCACGTTTCCTGCGCCAGCACCGGCCGCAATTGGTCGAGCGCGCGCAACGCCGGCAAATCCCTCGGCGAGATCACCCCGCGCAACGCTTCCGGTATCACTCGCCGCTGCACCGCCGCCAGCGGCATCTCGGTGGCGAAACGCTGCTCACGCAAACGCCCGCGCACACCAACCGCCACATAACCCGGTGCGGCGATGGCGCGGCGCACCACCACCGGGTGGCCGGCGCCGAGCGCCTCCAGCCCCCAGGCCGGTGCATCGGCGGGCAGGTGCGCCGGGGTCATGCCCCAGAGCAAGTCGTGGGCGTTCACCATTGTTCCCGCAGCAGTTGGCGAACATGGCTGGACGCCGCGCGATTAGTCGCGCCCAGGCGCCCGCGCAGATCGGTGCTGCCGACATCCTTGATCGCATTCACCAGGCAATTACTGACCCGCGCCACATCGTCCGCCGTGGGCTGTTCGATCTGGCTGACCGACAAGGTCTCCCACAGCAGACCGAGGCTGGCATAGCTGTCGATGTCATAGGCCATGGGCGGCACGCTGGCGGCCAGGGTTTCCAGCTCTTCGACGCTGCGCAAGGTCACACGCGCGGCCGAAGCCTTGCCCATCGCGTGCACCATCACACCGGGATCACGCAGGGCGATCAGGCGGTTGGCCTGGTAACCGTGGGCCAGGAACGCACCGGACATGGCCTTGCCCACCAGCAGCGCAATCACCGGGTGGCCGGCCAGGCGAGCACGCGCATAGCTGTCGGCGGCAGCGGCCAGGGCCTGATGGATGCCGAGGGCTTCTTCGCGACGGCCGTAGGCTTGGCTCGGCACATCGACGATGGCGATGATCGGGCGCTTGTCGCCACGGGCAATAGCCTCATCGACGGCCTTGGCCAGACCCCAGCCTTCGAGCAGGCCGACTTCGCCATTGCGCGCCCGAGGGAAGCGGTTTTGCGCGTCCGTGATCACGGCGACAAAGCGCACCTTTTGCTCACCCAATACAGCGTCGGCAACCCTCAGTGACGCCGGCAAACCGTCTACAGGTGGAGCGCCGGCGGTCAATGCGTTGAACCACTGCAAGCCTCTCATGAGCGTTCTCCTTGATACAGCTCGCGCACCGTCGCCGGGTCGATTTGCGGTATGGCGTCCAACTCGGCCAAGCGTGCGAGGTAATAATCAGCCTGGCGACTGCGTTGCTGGGCGGGCACGCCTTGCTGCAACAACGCGCTGACGGTCTGCTGAATCTGCGCCACATCGTCGGCGACATAACGGTCGGCCAGGCCACTGTTGAAGCGCTGTTCACCACCCGTGAGGCTCCAGATAAAGGGACGGTCGCGGGAGTCGTATTCTTCCAAGCCGGCTTCCTGCTCGATCACCTGCGGACCATTGAGGCCCAGCCGTGCCTCGCGGGTCACGACGAGGTAACTGCACAGCCCGGCCGCGATGGACATGCCGCCGAAACAACCAACGCTGCCCGCCACCACACCGATCACCGGCTGGTGCTGGCGCAGGTCGACTATCGCCGCGTGGATATCGGCAATCGCGGCCAGGCCCAGGTTGGCTTCCTGCAAGCGCACGCCGCCGGTTTCCAGCAGCAGCACGGCGCGGGTGGGGATGCCGTTGCGGTTGTCTTCGGCGGCCAGCTCCAGCGCACCGGCGATTTTTGCGCCGCCGACTTCACCGAGGCTGCCGCCCTGGAAGTTGCCTTCGATGGCCGCCACCACCACCGGCAAGCCACCGATGCTGCCCTTGGCGATGATCACCCCGTCATCGGCCTGCGGCACCACGCCTTGGCGGCCAAGCCAGGGCGACATGACGCGCTGGAACGGGTCGATCAGTTCGCGAAAGGTACCGGCATCCAGCAGCGCCTTGGCTCGCTGGCGTGCACCGAGTTCGACAAAGCTGTGTTTGCTGAGCAAGTCAGTCATGGCCGATCTCCTCGAAACCCTGTTCCAGGCGCAGACGCACCACGCCGGGGGTGGCGCCGAAGTCGTGGATATCAATATTCAGGGCCGGTGGCGTGTGCTCCTGGAAGATCCGCTCGAACAGGTGCTGCCAACGCTGCTCGGCGCCGTTCACTGAGGTCTGCACCTGAATGGTCAACCGCCCGGCCGTGCCCGGCTCCAGCAGCACTTCCAGGTCGCCCGAGCCGACGCAACCTACCAGCGCGCGGCCTTTTGGCGGCTGCCCGGCGGGGAATTCAAAGGATAAGGTTTCCATCACAACGCTCCGTCGAGGCGGTCGATAAACAGGCAGGCGGCCAACAGGTCGGCGGCGCCGCCGGGGGAGGCATTCAGGGCCAGGAGTTGGTTGTCCAGTGCGTGCAGGCTGCGGCGGCCGGCCAGGGTGGCGCTGCCGCCGGCGTTGAGCACCGCTTGGGCGCCGTGTTGCATGGCTTGCAGGCCTTCGGTGCCGGCGCGGTAGAGCACGCACGTGTCGGCCAGCTCGGTCATGATCGCCAGCAAGGCATCAAGACGCGCGTTCTGTTCACCGGCGTTCCGGCGGCGACTCTGGTGCAGTTGCGGCAGGCCGCGCTGGGTCACGGCGGGGAAGCCCAGTTGCGCTTCTTCACGGGCACCGCGTGCACCGTAGCGTTGCGCGACCTGGGCGCCGTGGCTCATCGGTTGAGGTGCATAACGGTCGTTGAGCAGGGCCAGTCTGGCGGCGTTCAGCGTTATGGCGCGCGGTTCCAGGGCAGCCGATGCGGTCAGCAAGCCGAGGGCCCAGATCGCGCCGCGATGGGTATTCACACCGTTGGTGGTGACGAGCATCGCCTGCTCGCCTTCGCGACCGATGCGACCGAGCGCTTCGCGCAGCGGCAAACCGACCTCGCCGAATTCAATCGCCGCCTCGGCCATTGCCTTGAACATCGGCCACAGCGACAACGCCGACGCGTGCATCAGGCCCAAGTGCAAATCGTGGTGGGCGCCGTTGCCGCGACGGTCCACCAGGGCGGGTTTGGGCGACAGGTCGGCTTCGTCGATCAGCGCGTCGACGGCCATATCCGCCAGGCGATCCGCGAGGCTGAGTTCGTGCAGTTTGAGGGCGCGCATTTACCAGCTCCTGAATTTGGCGGGCGGGTTGTACAGGCCACCGGACCACTCCACCAGGTCGGCCACGCTCTTGGCGGCCAGCAACTCGCGGGTGGCGTCGGTGCGGCGGATGCCGAGGTCTTCGGGCAAAGCAATCAAACCCTCGCGGCGCAGGCGCGCGGTGTCCTTGGGGTTATGGCGCATGCCGATGGCGGTGACCCCGGCGACGGCGGCGATCATCGCCTGGCGTTCTTCCAGAGAGCGCGCCTTGTACAGGTAAGCGATGCCTTCTTCGGTAAGCAGGTGGGTGACGTCGTCGCCGTAGATCATGATCGGCGCCAGGGGCATGCCGCTTTTGCGCGCCACCTCCACGGCATCAAGGGTGTCGACGAAGGTCGGTTTACCGCCCTCCTGGAAGGTTTCAACCATCTGCACCACCAGTTTCTTGCCGCGTTCGAGCAGCGCTTGCGGTGCGTCGCCGTGGCGCATATCCAACCATGCCGGGGTGCCATGGCGACGGCCGCGCGGGTCATGGCCCATGTTCGGCGCACCGCCAAAGCCGGCAAGGCGACCACGGGTCACGGTGCTGGAATGGCCGTCGCCATCGACTTGCAGGGTGGCGCCGATAAACAGGTCCACCGCGTATTGGCCGGCCAGTTGGCAAACCATGCGGTTGGAGCGCATCGAGCCATCGCGGCCGGTGAAGAACACATCCGGCCGGGCGGCGATATAGTTTTCCATGCCCAGTTCGGTGCCGAAGCAATGCACGCTTTCCACCCAACCGCTTTCAATCGCCGGGATCAGGGTGGGGTGCGGGTTGAGGGTCCAGTTGCGGCAGATCTTGCCCTTCAAGCCCAGGGATTCGCCGTAGGTGGGCAGGATCAGTTCGATGGCAGCGGTGTTGAAACCGATACCGTGGTTGAGCGACTGCACGTTGTGTTTTTCGTAGATGCCACGGATCGCCATCATCGCCATCAGCACATGTACGGGCTTGATGTGGCGGGGGTCGCGGGTGAACAGCGGCTCGATGTAGAACGGTTTGTCGGCCACCACCACGAAATCCACCCAACTGGCGGGGATGTCGACACGGGGCAGGTCGGTGACGTCATCCACCAACTGGTTGACCTGCACGATGACGATGCCATCGCTGAAGGCCGCGGGCTCGATCAGCGCCGGGGTGTCCTCGGTGCTGGCGCCGGTGTAGATATTGCCGGCGCGGTCGGCCATGAAACCGGCGGAAAGTACGACGTTGGGGATCAGGTCCACTACCAGGCGGGCATAGAGTTCGATGTAGGTGTGGATCGCACCGATTTCCAGCAGACCGTCTTCCAGCAACTGGCTGATGCGCAGGGATTGGGTGCCGGCGAAGGAAAAGTCCAGCTTGCGCGCGATGCCCTTTTCAAACAGGTCCAGGTGCTCGGACCGCCCGACACTGGGCATGATCATGTGCAAATCGTGAAGCTTGGCCGGGTCGGCCTTGGCCAGGGAGCGCGAGAGGAAGTCGGCCTGCTTCTGGTTGTTGCCCTCCAGCACCACGCGGTCGCCGGGGAGGATCAGGGCTTCCAGGGCCTCGACAATCCTGTCGCCGGGCAAAACCGCCCCGTCTGCGATTTTTTTGACCAGCCCGAGCCGCCGCAGCTTCTCGTCACGCCGCCGCGTCCAGCGCGAGTCGGGGTTTATTGTTGTTGTCATGGTCGCTCCACGGGTTTGCTGTCGTGGGCTGTACCTTAGGAGTGATTCAGGGGGTCATCAATCAAGCTGGGCGACGGATCATTACGGCTGGAGTAATGGATCGAGGTGATCGTTCCCACGCTCTGCGTGGGAATGTCTCCCGGGACGCTCCGCGTCCCGCCAGACGCTGCAAATTTCGACTACTGCGCATAGGCAACGCGGAGCGTCACGGGCTGCATTCCCACGCGGGAGCGTGGGAACACGTCCGTGTCACCGTTTTTTGCGATGACGGACGAAGACTAGGCGCGCGGGCTGCACACGACACGTTCATGCACGGCCCAAAATCTTGCAGGAAAAATCCGAAGCCAGCAGGCCTACAGCCTCATGTCGATGCTCACAGCCCCCAAAGCGTCAAGCGGGTAGCTGCGGTACTCATAAACCTCCCCACGAACAATGAGGTGGAGGACTCCATCCACCTGGGTCACTTGGACATCAGGCTCCTTGGTTTTTAGAAATGGATGTGCCGACACCAATGACGTGAGTATTTCGTGATCATTACCCAGATTCTTATGGACGTAGTACCTGTAGGAAAAGCCCACCGTCGCACCACCCTGACTATTCCGCACGCCATAAATAGAGTTGCCGTTACTCAAGGAATACCTGAGTACTACCTCATCCAACTCCGGTGTACCGGGACTCATCAACCAACCAACGCCCAAGTACCCGAGACACACCACCAGCAACCCGTTGAGCAAGACCTGGACCGACCACTTAATACCCTTGAGCTCTGGCATATTCGATGCCCTCCTTGATCCAATGCTGGTCGCTATGGTCATCGCCATATGGCGCATCACCCCACCAATCTCCAAATTCCGTCCGAGAGGTACCCGCTGATTTTTGCGCAGCACCTGCCGCTCTAAGCAACACACCTTCGGGGATACCCAACACCGTTCCGGTAACCCCATAGTTGAAGTTACCAAACGCCTCGTACTCGCGACTTTTCTGTTTGTAATCCCAAGGGCCACGCCCTCTGACTTGTGAGTAAAACCATGAATAGGTGAACGCCGAACCAGGCTTCAAATGCATCCTGCGGTTGTTGGCCAGGGCGATATTGTCTTGCAGCGACACGCCTGGGGGCATTGGAGGGACAGCCATTTGCGAATCCTTCGCTGATGGGGTTGAGCGTCAAAAGCTAGCACTCAAAAATCAGCCAAAACTCGGGAAATGAACTTACAGAAACTTCAGACTACTTTTCGATCCACGTCTTACATCGGTTAGGAGTAAAGTAAGACTTTTTGGGGCCGGCGTGGCTACCGCACGGCTATGGCCGTCGATGTAAAGCGCCTACGACTTGTGGCAGGCCGAGCATCGGGAGCAGCCGATGATTGAGCTCTACAGATTGTGGGAGGGGCTTACCCCGATAGTGATGGTTCAGTAACAGTTACTGAGGCTGATACACCGCCATCGGGAGCAAGTGGAATCGTCGCACCGCCCCTCCCACATTTGCTCAGTGGTGTCTGTTAGATAGCGATCCCAAAAGGAAATGATCAGCCCCTGTTTGGAACCTTTTCCGGCGAAGGGCTTACCTGTTCCAGCGCTCTATCCACTAACAACTGCCCCAACTCGGCCATTTGCTGGATCCCGAGCATGATGGCGCGCTGGGAAGTGTCCAGGTCGAAGGCCAGGTTGCAGGTCAATGCGTTGAGGGAGGACAGCGTTTCGCTGGCGTTGACCAGCAGGGTTTCGGTGTTTTGGTGGGGGTTTACCGTGAAGAGGCTTGTGGGTGGATTGGGTGTAGGTTTGACCATGATTTACAACTCCGATATGTGATGGAGACTGCCCTTTTCCGCTTGCACGCGAATTAAGGTGGCAGCTGTGCGCAGGTGTGCAAGACCGGGCATATCGGACCCCGGCAGACCCCGAAAGGTCTCCCACGCACAGCCGCCATAACAAATACAGCAGGCATAAAAAACGCCCGCTGAATGGCTATGGGCGTTGGTGCGCCGACATGTAACCGGACTTGCACGTCCGTGTCACCGTTTTTTGCGATGACGGGTCGAAGACTAGGCGCGCGGGCTGCACGCGACAAGTTCATGCACGGCCCAAAATCTTGCAGGAAAAATCCGAAGGCTGGTCACACCTCGCAAGCGCAAAGCGCTTTCTGTGGCGAGCGGGCTTGTCGAATCGTCGCACCGCCCGCGTTGGGCTGCGCAACAGCCCCAGCAAGATAAATGCGTTGCTTCAGGTAAACCGAGTTGGCAGGTTTTGGGGCTGCTGCGCAGCCCAACGCGGGGCAAGCCCTAATGCCGTTCAGTTAAGGCTTTTTGTAGGAGCGAGCTTGCTCGCGAAGAACTCAGGGCCACCGCGCTTATCGAGAATGAACGCGTTGCCTGGGCGTTTTTCGCGAGCAAGCTCGCTCCTACAGTGAATCACTTTCGCTTAACTGAACGGCATTAGGGCAAGCCCGCTCGCCACACAGAATATTCCGACAAGGATTTCAGGTTGTTGCTCGGGACTCGCCTCTCTAGCCTTTTTCGTCCAAATCCCACCAAGGGCAAACATGATGAGTCCGAACACTAAGCCCCATATAGCCATGCACAACCCACCTCACCCAGGCGAAATTCTGCTTGAGGATGTAGTCCCGGCCCTCGGTATTACCATCACCGAATTGCCAGACGCCATGGCTTCGCCCGCGAGACTTTTTCAAGGATCTTGCATGGCCACGCCCCCGTCAGCCCAGACCTTGCCGTCAGGTTGGAGCGAGCCGGCGTGAGTACTGCGCAGTTATGGTTGTCGATGCAAAGTGCCCACGACTTGTGGCAGGCCGAGCATCGGGAGCAGCCGATGATTGAGCGGTTTGCGCGGATTGACTAAGGAAAAAGCCAACCGGACGCTCAACGCGCCATGACGTTAACCACTACATGCAAAATGAACGCAGGCCCGTAACAGGGTTTCCCCTGCTCATCCTCGATTCTCCAGACTGAAGCCACCGTGCAGGTCTCTTTGGGTGCTGCAAACTCCACACTGATATGCACCGGCTGGCCCGGCAGCGTATCGGCAATAGGGAGCTCGCTGTGCAGGCTACGCAAATGAATATCCATCACAACCTCCAACTGGCCTTGTGGATCTGCGCGGCGGGCAATCACATATTCCCTATCAACACGCACCAGTCGTCGCCCTCGCCAAGGTCGTGTGCCAAGGTTCTGAATCTCCCAGGTTTTCTGAAAAACTTCCCCCGGCAACACGACGGCTTGATCAGGCGTCGTGACATCGGCATTGAACACCGCAACGTCCTCCGGATCATCAATACCTGCAGCCCGATTGGTGGTAGCCATTGAGCACGCATTAGCGGGCGCGCCTGTCAGGTCAGCGAAGTAGCGAAACAACAGCAAGGGAGAAACCTGCAATGCCTTCGCCAGCTTGATCAGCGTGCGTACCGATGGGTCCCTGGACGCTCCAGCCGCTAGACCGTACAGGTAAGTCCTGGAAATTCCTGCTTCCTTGGCCAGCGCAGTCAGCGGCTTGCCCAATTCGCGGCTGCGCCGTGCAACCAATGACCTGAGGGTATCTCGCGTTCTTATATTCATACGAAGTGTACGGTTCCCGTTTTTAGGTGAACGTCATTTCTTTGTCCGCCAAAAAAGACAACCTGTCCGCCGCCCCGTGTCTTGAACCATGCACACTCGCCACCTGCTGGCGATGTTGTGAAGGACATGGATGGCACCCTTTTAGCCGGTCATATCCAGTGTCGTAGTTTCTCGCATGCTTGCGAACCTAGTGTTTGTTGCATTCCTTTACATCTACCTTTGGATATAGCCATGAACCACATTAAAGCGTGCTGTGAATCCATTGCTCAAACAGGCTTCGGCACCCTGCAAATATCAGAAGCGATGCTGCTGGATTACAAAAAAATCGTTGATGGATACCCCGCAATATCACCAGCCACCAAAGCCTCGTTTTCCTTCGAAAAAGACACCGATGGATTTTTCCCCTTTGGCGCTGAGTACTCGAGCCTTGAGGAGCAGCCAGACCTATGTGAGCGATTTTGTTACTGGCCTGCACATTCATTAAAACGAAGAGCCTTTGAATTCACACGAAGTGATTTTTTTGCCGCCGTCACAGCTTTTGAACAACAGATCAGCGAGCTTGCCCAGGGATTGATGGACGGAATTTGCGCGGAGTTTGGAGCCACTTCGTTGAACTCTTTGCGTGCAGCGTCCTATCTGCAACTGTGTGTCTATGGAGCTAATTCCGGGTCGGGTCAGCGCCAGTTTGCTCAGGATCCTCACGAGGATGGTCATCTGTTGTCATTTATCAAGCCTACTCGTGATGGCCTCGTTCTGGTTCGAGGCAGCTCGCTGGAGCCGGTGCGCCTCTTGGAGAACGAGGTAGCAATCTTGGCCGGATCGTTACTGACCGAGCTCTCGGATTGTGCGATTCCCGCTGCGTACCACGCGGTTCTGACGCCTCGGAGACCAATGCCGCGCAGCTCTCTCATTTACTTCGTCAACCCTGATTCGGAGCAGGAACTGACAAGCTTTTTCCGCCACCAGCCGATCGACTTGAAAAACGCCGCCGACACGCGCCATACCAGCTTCGGTAATCACCCCCTTCAATTGATCTGATACACAGGCGGCTGAGCGCTTCATGACTCCAGACTTCAACGCTTTTTATCTCGAAGGCCTGTTACTGGGCATCGGACTGTTCGCCGCTCCTGGACCGAAGGACACCCTGGTTATTCGCCAGGGTGTCAGTCGCAGCCCTGTCTGGGGGGTGGTGGCGGTATGCGTGTTCGCCGACATCATCCTCATCGCTCTTGGGGTCATGGGCTTGGGCTCGTTACTTGGCACAAAGCCAGGTTTAGTGGCGTTTCTGCTGCTGTCGGGAGCGGCCTACCTATTGTGGTTCGGCTGGCAGCGGTTATTGGCTTGTCTGCGTAACCAGTCGATGCCGGACACTCGAAGCAACCTCACCTCACAACGGGGATTGCTGCGCACAGCGGTGATACTTGGATTTGCCAATCCGTATGCTTGGCTGGATACCGTGGTGCTAATTGGCTCTATTGGCGCGGTAAAGCCCGTCAGCCAACAAGCGTTCTTTGCCGTCGGAGCAATGACTGCGTCGCTGGTGTGGTTTGTGGTTTTGGCGTTGGGATGCCAGAGGTTGACGGGGCTATTCCGTTCGGCAAAAGTCTGGCGTTTATTGGACGCGGGCGTGGTGATTTTGATGGTGTATCTGGCGGGTATGCTGATTGCTGATTTTCATCGGCTGCAGCGTCCCTGAACCGGAAAAGGCCCCTCATCATAGGACGCCTTTCATTTCTCAGAAAATGCGCAGCTCAGGCCAGGCCTGACTCGACCAGCAAGGCTTCCAGCCCCATCAAATCCGGCACCTTCGCCACATGCTCGCCCACCTGCACCGCTGCCAGCTCCAGCGGGCTGAGCGGCACGTCCACATAGCTCAGCTCGCTGTCGAGCTTGTACGACCGCGGAATCCCCTGGATCACCAGTGCGATGAACTTCAAGGTCGGCCGCCCGCCCAGTGCGTTCAGCACCACGATGCGCGAGCGTTCGCCGACGACAATAGCTTCGCCGCAGGCGGCTTCAAAGCTGATCAGGGGGATTTGCCGGTCACGCCAGGTGACTTGCCGCAAATACCACGGCGGCGCATCACTGGCCGGTTCGCCGCGCTGAAAATCGATCAGTTCGGCCACGGCCACGTTGGGCAGTATCAGGTGCCGGTCGGCCAGGGGCAGAAGCAGGCCGGTGACCTGGCTGGCGCGATGGTCAAGCATGGGACTTGCTCCAGTAAGCGATGCTTTCGAGCAGCACCGACTCCTGGTACGGCTTGCCCAGGTAATCGTTGACGCCGATGGCCATGGCGCGGTCGCGGTGTTTCTGGCCGGTGCGAGAGGTGATCATGATGATCGGCAGGCGCATCAGCCGCGGGTCGTTACGCACCTGAATCGCCACTTCAAAGCCGTCCATGCGCGGCATTTCTATGTCCAGCAACATCAGGTCCGGGGTGTGTTCCTCAAGCACGGCCAGGGCGTCAATGCCGTCCTTGGCGGTGAGTACGTTCATGCCGTTGCGCTCCAGCAGGCGGCTGGTAACTTTGCGCACCGTCACCGAGTCGTCGACCACCAACACCAGCAGCGGGCGCTTTTTCAGGGGATCGTTGAGGATCAGCGGCGCGTGGCTCGCCTGGGCCGGCAATGCCGCTGGCCGGGCGCGGATATGGGCCAGCAGGTCGATGATCAGCACCACGCGACCGTCTCCGAGAATGGTCGCCCCCGAGACGCCTTTTACCCCGGCAAATTGCGGGCCCAAGCCCTTGACCACAATCTCACGCGTGCCGGCCATGGCGTCCACATGCACCGCCACATGCCGCTCATTGCACTGCACCAGCAGCACCGGCACGGGCTGGTACTGGCCCAGCAGTTTCGGGCGCGCGACGGTGTGCAGCAGGTCGCCCAAGTAGAACAGCTCATAGCGCTGGCCGGCATACTCGTAGCACGGCGGGTCCTGCTGATAGTGGCCCGCCAGTTCATGGGGCAGCACACGCACCAGGCCCTCAATGGTGTTGAGCGGGATCGCGTACTGCTCGTCCGCGCACTGCACCATCAACGCACGATTGACCGACACGGTGAAAGGCAGGCGGATGCGGAAATGCACGCCCTGCCCCGGCGTCGAGTCGATCACCATCGAACCGCCGAGCTGGCGCACTTCTTCATGCACCACGTCCATGCCCACGCCGCGCCCGGAAATCTGGGTGATTTTTTCCGCAGTGGAGAAGCCCGGTTGCAGGATGAACTGCAGCACGTCACGGTCGCTGATCTCTTGCTGAGGACTGAGCAGGCCGCGCTTGATCGCCTTGCGCCGCACCGCGTCCAGCGGCACGCCGGCACCGTCGTCGCGCATGTCGAAGACGATATCGCCGCCTTCATGAGTCAGGTCGAGGGTGATGCGGCCCTTTTCCGGCTTGCCGGCGGCCAGGCGCACCTCCCGGGACTCCAGGCCGTGGTCGACGGCGTTGCGCAACATATGCTCCAACGGCGCCACCATGCGCTCCAGCACGTTGCGGTCCATTTCGCCCTCGGCATTGCCGACGATGAACTCGACATCCTTGCCCAGCTCACTCGCCACCTGCCGCACGATACGTTTGAGCCGTGGCAGCATGCGTTCGAACGGCACCATGCGGGTACGCATCAGGCCTTCCTGCAACTCGGTGTTGATGCGCGCCTGCTGCTGCAACAGGTTGTGCGCGTCCTGGTTACGCCGTTCCAGGGTTTCCTTGAGGTCCAGCAGGTCCGAGGCCGACTCGAACAGCGCGCGAGACAATTGCTGCAGTTGCGAATGACGGTCCATTTCCAGCGGGTCGAATTCTTCGTAGCCCAGGCGCTCGGCCTCGACTTTCTGGCGACTGAGAATGCGGCCCTGGGTTTCGGTGTCCAGGCGGCGCAACTGATCGCGCATGCGCTCAATGGTGGTTTCCACCTCGTTGAGGGCGACGCTGGCATCGTTGACCTGCTGCTCGATCCGCCCTCGGAAGATCGAGGTTTCGCCGGCCAGATTGACCAGGTCATCAAGCAGATCCGCCGAAATTTTCACCGTATCGGCGGCCGGGTCCACCGCCGCCTCGGCCTTGCCCGTCGGCAACGCCACCGGCCCCAGCGGCTCGTCGCTGGGGTGCACCAGGCTCTTGATGCGCTCGATCAGTTTGTCCACCGAGCCCACCGGCAAGCCGTCGGCCACCGCGTCGATCATCTGTGCCAGGCGATCGTGACAACCTTGCAGCAGCGCGAACAGCTCCGGGCTTGCAACCAGTTGGCCGGCGGACAGCCCTTCGTAGAGAAACTCCAGTTCATGGGCCAGGTCGCCAATCGGACCGATCTCGACCATGCGCGCGCCGCCCTTGAGGGTGTGCAGGTCGCGCAGCAGGGTTTCGACCTCCTGGCGATTGCTCGGCTCGGCCTGCCAGCGCAGCAGCGCGGCGCCGGAGCTGTCGAGGATGTCGGCGGCTTCTTCGAGAAAGATCTCCAGCAACTCAGGGTCGGCACTCGACGCGTCGCTCGCCGGCGTGGCGGCTGCCGGGGCGCCGTTGTGGCGCAGCGCCCGGATTTTGGCCACCAGCTCCGTGCTGTCGCTCAGGGCCTGATGCTGGTGCAGCTCTTCCAGCTGCAGCGCCAGCCGTTCATGGCTGGCCATCAACACCTGGGACAGTTCGTTGGAGTAGTTGTAGCGACGGTCGACCAGGCCTTCGTAAAGGCCTTCCAGTTCATGGGCCAGGTCGGCTACCGGCGCGATCTCGGCCATGCGCGCGCCGCCCTTGAGGGTGTGCAGGTCGCGCTGCAACGACGACAACGGCGCCATGCTCTCGGGCTCCAGCAACCAGCGCTTGAGGGATTGCCCGGCGCTGTCGAGGATATCGACCGCTTCTTCCAGGAAAATCTCGACGATCTCATCGTCCACGGTGGTGGCGTGATCCAACTGCCGCGTCGCCGCGCCCAGTTCGGCAATGTTCGGCGCGCGGTCGCCCTGGCGTGTGATCAGGCCGGTGGCCGAGGGGGCGAGGGCTTCATCCAACAGCTCGCGCAAGGCCTGTACACGAGCCGGCGCGGGGCTGATCTCCTGGCCGGCGGCGAGTTGGTCGAGCATGTTGATCAGCGCTTCATGGGCCTGTTCGGCCTCCTGGAAAAACCGCTCGCTGACCGCCAGGCTGCTTTCTTCCACGGCGCCGTACAGGTCGAGCAAGGCTTCGCAAAGCTCGTCGATGGCATGCAGATCGGCGTGATGCGCGCCTTCGCCGAGGGTGGTCAGCTCATCCAGCAGCGCGGTGAGTTCCTGGCGCTCGCCGGGGTGTTGCTGCCAGCGGCGCAGCAGGCTTTCGGCATCGAGCAGGATGTCCATGCCCTGGGCCAGGAAATCGGCGATCAGGTGCGGGTTGCGCTTGATGCGCAGACCACTGCTGGGCGCGTCGAGCAACGCCTGGAGCTGGCGCTCGAGCAGCTGTTGGGTACGTGCAATCAGGTCCGCGGCGCCCGAGATCGGTGCAAGGGGGTCGCTGTCCAACTGACGCAACCCTCGCTGGAACAGGCCTTCGGCTTCCAGCAGCAGCTCCACTTCATCCAGGTCCAGCGGCAGGCGGTGAGCCTTGTACTCGCGAGTCAGGTGATCCAGCGGCCGCGCCAGTTCGGCGATGGGCGATACGCCGGCCATGTAGGCGCTGCCCTTGAGGGTGTGCAGGGCCCGTTGCAGTTCATCGCTGACTTGCAGCGGCACATGCTCGGCGGCCTGTTCCAGGAAGCGGTTGAGGCTGTCGAGGTGGCTCAGGGCTTCGTTGCGAAAGATCTCCAGCAGCAGCGGGTCATGGGGCTCGGCGGCCGTCACGGCGACACCACTGGCCAACCCATGGGCACGGGCGGCCAGGGCGTCGACTTCATCGCGCTGGCGCTGGGCGCCCTGGGCAAAATCGGCGATCAATTCCGGCAACAGTGCCACGGCTTCATCCAGCACCTGTTGCACCTGCGGGCCCAGGGTCACGCTGCGTTCGAGCACGCGGTTCAGCAGGTTCTCCACGGCCCAGGCCAGTTCCGCCAGCACCAGGGCGCGCACCATGCGGCCGCTGCCTTTGAGGGTGTGAAACGCGCGGCGCATCTCGCCTTGGGCGTTTTTGTCCGCGCTGTTGGGCAGATAGCGGTGCAGCACCTCGAGGACTTCGTCGGTCTCTTCGAGAAACACCTCGCGCAACTCATCGTCGACCGGCGCTTCATCGGCCGGCGGCGGCAACAGGCTGCCGGGGCGCTGCAAGGCCGGCGGGTTGAGGCGCGACGTGGGGCTGGCCAATGCGTCGAATTGGGATTGGCTGGGCGCAGCCTCGGTAGAGAGTGCACCGTCCGGCGCGGCCAGGGCTTGGCGCCAGGGTTTTTCCGCCGGCAGGTAGCCGAGCGCGACCAGCCCCTGGGTGGCCAATTCCAGCACCCGTTCGCCGGCGGCATCCGGGTCCTGGAGCATGCGTTCGAGGTAATACTCCAGGCTGCTGATTACGTCGGCGAAGTGCGCCAATTGCTTCTCGCTCGGCGGTTGTTCGTCGACCATCAACTGCGCATCGACGTAATCGGTGCAACCGCGCATCAGGCTGGCCGCCCGGGGCAGAGGGATCATGGCCAGCGCGCCGCGCACCTGGCTCAGCAGTTCCGGCAGGGATTCCAGGCGTTGGCGGTCCCAGTCGGCCTCGATGCAGTCGATCACCAATTCTTTGGCCTGGCGCAGGCACTGGCAGGATTCGCGCAGCACCAATTGGTGAATCTGGGTCAGGTCGGTGGTGGGCAGGCGGCTTTCTTCGCGGCTCTCCGGCTCGACGGTGCCGGCCATGCCCGCCAGCGTGGCTTCGACGTAAAGGAGCGCGCCGGCCACATCCATCAGCACCGCATCGTCCGGTTCGCGATGGCCCTGGGCCAGGCTCAGCACCACGGCGAGCTGGTCGATGATCACTTTGCGCGGCTGGCCGAAGCCGAGCACCGCCAGCGTATCGGCGATCTGTCGCAACGGTGCCAGCAGCGCGTCAAGGTCGCTGGCGTGCTGGCGGTCGCTGCGCACGAACAGGTCCAGGCGCTCCTTGACCCGCACCAGCTCCTCGCACAACGCACCGAGTACCGAGCCCATCGCATTGCGATCCGGCCCGGCCATGTGCGCGCGCTCGGCATCCACCACGGCGCTGTCGGGCAAGGCATCGTCCAGGCCGTAGCGTTCTTTCAAGCTTTGCATGCGGGGCGTCGGGCGGGTGACTTTGGCGACATAGAACAGCAGGCTCTTGAGCAGGTCATCCGGCGCCGACTGGTTGATGCCCTCGATGCCCTGGGCCAGCAGGCGCTTGAGCTGCCTGTCGCTGGCCTTGAGCAGGCTGCGCAGCGCCGGGCTGTTGGCGATCACGCCCGTGAGCATGCCCTCGACCAGCGCCGAGGCCACTTGCCACAATGGCAACAGAGGTGCGCCCTGGCACAGCGCTTCCAGACGCGCGAACACCCGCGCCATGTCTTCCAGGTTGCTCGGGCCGTGATCCTCGCGCAGCAACCCGGCCAGCGCCTGTTGCAGCAGTTGGTGCCATTGGCGCAGGTGTTCGTGAAGGTCCGGCCCTGCGCGCCGGGCCAGGGCCTCGTCGGGCAACGGCGCAATCGACAGCAGTTGCGGGCTGAACAGGCTGGTTTCCGACAGCAGGCTTTCACCGCGGGCGCTGCGCAGGTCGTTGAGCAGCGGCAGGACGACCAGCGGCAAGTCACGGCGAGCGCTGTGCACGCGGTCGAGGTACAGCGGCAACTGGCCAAAGGCCTGTTGCAGCAGGCGGATGCCCTCATCGCGCTGGCCGACCTGCCCGTCGCGCAGGGCCATCGCCAATGCCTCGATCTCCTCGGCCAGCAGCGCCGCGCCGTAGAACTCGACCATCTGCAGCGCGCCGTGCACCTGGTGGATGCCGGCCAGGCATTCGTCGATCACATCGCCGTCGGCGGTTTCGACGTAAGCGTCCAGCGCCGAACGGGCGTGTTGCAGGGTCTCGGCAATGTCGTCCTTGACCCATTCGAGGGCCACGTAGTCGTGCCGATCAACCATAACTGCTCCGCTTTGAATTCATGGATTGCTGGTGTTCTTGAAACCTGTACCTGTCAACTGTCGACCTGTTTGGGCGGCGGCAGGGTGAAACCCGACACCGACCGGCGCAACTGGCTCGCCATCTTCGCCAGGTTGCCGATGCTTTCGGCGGTAGCGGTGGAACCCGACGAGGTCTGCGTGGTGATCTGCTGGATCACGTTCATGGTCAGGGAGATCTGCCCCGCCGACGAGGTCTGCTGCTGCGCCGCGTTGGAGATGCTCTGGATCAACGCCGCCAGGGTTTTCGACACGCCCTCGATCTCTTCCAGCGCCACCCCGGCGTCCTGCGCCAACCGCGCGCCGCGCACCACTTCGGTGGTGGTCTGCTCCATGGAGATCACGGCTTCGTTGGTATCGGCCTGGATCGCCCGCACCAGGGTTTCAATCTGCCGGGTTGCCGCCGATGAACGCTCGGCCAGGCGTTGCACTTCATCGGCCACCACGGCGAACCCGCGCCCGGCGTCGCCGGCCATGCTGGCCTGGATTGCCGCATTGAGAGCGAGGATGTTGGTCTGATCGGCAATGTCGTCGATCAGGCTGACGATATCGCCGATCTCCTGTGAGGACTCGCCCAGGCGTTTGATGCGCTTGGCGGTGTCCTGGATCTGCTCGCGAATGTTGTCCATGCCATGGATGGTGTTATGCACCACCTCGTTGCCCTTGTTGGCGATTTCCACCGAGCGCTCGGCCACCGCGGAGGATTCGGCGGCGTTGGCCGACACCTGGTCGATGGACTGGGCCATCTGGTTGATCGCGGTGGACGCTTCGGCGATCTGCTGGGCCTGGTGCTCGGACGCCTGTGCCAGGTGCATGGCGGTGGCCTGGGTTTCCTGCACTGCACCGGCCACTTGCCCGGCGGTGAGGTTGATGGTGGCCACCAGATCGCGCAGTTGGTCCACCGAATAGTTGATGGAGTCGGCGATGGTGCCGGTGAAATCCTCTGTGACCGAGGCGGTCACGGTGAGATCGCCGTCGGCGAGGTCTTCGATTTCGTCGAGCAGGCGCATGATCGCGTTCTGATTGCGCTCGTTTTTCTCGGCGGTTTCGTGCAACTGGCGGTTGGTCTCACGCACCATCACCAAGCCGATCAGGATAATCGAGGTCAACGCCAGCAGGCCCAGTACGTAGCCGCCGATGGTGTCGAAACTGCGCCCGCCGGCCAGATTTTCAAAGCCGCTGGCAAGGCGCGAGGCTTCATCGAGCAGGGTCTGGGAGAGGTTGAAAATATTGCTCGCCGAGGCGCGCACCTGAAACAACTGGGGCGAGGTTTCCAGGATTTCATCCACCGAGCCGGAAACGAATTCGAACAGCTCGGCGATTTCCGCCAGCCGTGCGCGGGCATCGCGGTCTTCGACCTGAGTGATGCGCAGCCCCGGGTTGCCGTTGAGCATGCCATTGAGCACCTGGCCGAAGCGGTTGGCATCGCGACCGAAGGCATCGGCAGCCTGTACGGCGGTTTCGTCGCCGGCAAGCACGGTATTGACCGCGCCCAGGATGCGCTCGGCGAGCAACGATTGGCGCTGGGCCAAGGCTACCTGGCTGGCCGGCGCGCCGCGCTGAAGCAGGATATCGACGACTTTTTCCGATTCCATCTGCAATTGCGGCACGGTTTCGGCGAGGGTCGCCGCCACTTGGTGCAGGGACAGCACCGTTTGTTCGCTGGCCAGGATCGCGTCGGTGTTTTTCAGCAAGGCTTCCCAGTCGGTCTGCACCGCGCGCATTTCGCCGCGCACGGCGCTGGGGGCGGCGGGCAGGCCGGTTTGCGGGTCGCCTTTTTTCAGGTAGCCCCAGCGCTGGGCAAAGTCGTTGCGCGCTTCGCCCAGCAGCTTGAACGCGGCGGCCTTGCCGGCGGCGGCTTCGGTGGCGTTCTTGGCGATACGTTGGGACAGCACGCGCAATTCACCGGCGTGGCCGATGTACTGCTTGTCGTAAGTGGATTGGGTATTGAGGTAGGCGAAGTTGGCGAACAACAACATGATGAACACGATCAGCGCGATAAACAGCACGATGATCTGCGAGCGGCTGCGCGAGCCGGCCTGGGGTTTGGGCGGGGTCACGGTGGTCATGCGGCGACATCCATGAAGCCCGGCGCCTGGGCCAGGGCGAAGGGGCTGAAAACCTGCCAGAGCGGCTCGCCGTCAAATCGGCCCTGGATAAACGGCGCGCCTGGCTGGGCGCTGGCCAATAAAGCGTCTTGCGCGAAATGCTGCATGCCCACCACCTCGTCCACCAGCAACCCGACAAACAGGTCATTGAATTCCACCACCAGCACCCGCCGTTGCTTGCGCGCCTTGGACAGCGCCTCGCCGAGGAACCCGCCGAGGTCCATCACCGGCAACAACCGCCCACGCAGATTCGCCACGCCTCGCACCCAGGTCTTGACTCCGGGCATTAACGTGCAGCGCGGCTCATGCAGGACTTCGGCGACTTCCCCCATCGGCGCCACAAACCAGTGCGCGCCCACCCGAAAGCCAATCCCGCTCCAGCGCTGCAAGCCGGCATCCTGGGACGGCAGGTCGGCGGCCAACAGGCGACAGCGGCGGTCGATGTCCAGCAACAGCTCGAAGGCGGTCTGCGACTCGGTCATGATGGCGTGCCGTCAGCCGGCCAGCACCTTGTTCAGGGTGGCGATCAGGGTTTCTTCGTCCACCGGCTTGGTCAGGTAATCCTTGGCACCCTGGCGCGCGCCCCAGATCTTGTCGGTGTCCTGGTCCTTGGTGGTGATGATGATGATCGGGATACCGTTGGTTTCCGGCTCCTTGGACAGCTGGCGGGTGGCCTGGAAGCCATTGAGGCCCGGCATTACGATGTCCATCAGCACGGCGTCGGGTTTTTCCTGACGGGCCAGGGCCACGCCGTCCGCGCCGTTTTCGGCTTTGAGCACTTCGTGCCCGTGCTTTTCCAGCATGCCGGTGAGTTTGTACATTTCGGTCGGCGAATCGTCGACGATCAGAACACGTGCCATGGTTTTCCCCACTACATTGGTCGGCGCCGGCGTTGTGAAGCGGCGTCAGTGTGCTTGTTCCACTGCGGCGAACCCCGGCACGTAGGCCTTGATCGCACCCAGCAGTTCTTCCTTGCTGAAAGGCTTGGTCAAAAACTGGTCGACCCCCACGATGCGCCCCTTGGCTTTATCGAACAGGCCGTCCTTGGATGACAGCATGATCACCGGGATCGCCTTGAACGCCGGGTTGTTCTTCACCAGGGCGCAGGTCTGATAGCCATCCAGGCGCGGCATCATGATGTCGACAAAGATAATGTGCGGGTGATGATCCACAATCCGCGCCAGGGCATCGAAACCGTCGATGGCCGTGATGACGTCGCACCCCGCGTTTTTCAACAGCGTCTCGGCGGTACGGCGGATCGTCTTCGAATCGTCGATCACCATCACCCTCAAGGCGTTGGAATGCTGTTCCATATCTGCTCTACCATCGCCACAGCGAATCGGTTTTCGGTGTGTACTGCCTGATGTTGCACAGGATGAGCGCCGCGGGCCTTGGAATTCACGGCCTGCTGCGTCGTGGCAGCCTTTTTAGCACAGTCTCGGGGAGCAATCTATCGAGGCACCCGCCAGGTGGTTTTTCCTTGACCCACAACAGCGTCAGCGCCACTCTGACGCCACTTTTATGCGCCCAATTTGCCAGAGGAAATCCCCCATGAGCGTTCGCGTCGGCATTGTCATGGACCCTATCGCCAGCATTTCCTATAAAAAGGACAGCTCGCTGGCCATGCTCCTGGCCGCCCAGGCCCGTGGCTGGACCCTGTTCTATATGGAGCAGCGCGACCTGTACCAGGGCGAGGGCCAGGCCCGTGCGCGCATGCGCCCGCTGCAAGTGTTCGCCAACCCCGAAAAATGGTTTGAACTGCAGGATGAAATCGACAGCCCCCTGAGCGATCTGGACGTGATCCTGATGCGCAAGGACCCGCCGTTCGACATGGAGTTCGTCTACTCCACGTACCTGCTGGAGCAGGCTGAGCGCGACGGCGTATTGATCGTCAACAAGCCGCAGAGCCTGCGCGACTGCAATGAAAAGCTGTTCGCCACCCTCTTCCCGCAATGCACCCCGCCCACCGTGGTCAGCCGCCGCGCCGATGTGCTGCGTGAATTCGCCGCCAAACACGGTGACGTGATCCTTAAACCGTTGGACGGCATGGGCGGCACCTCGATCTTCCGCCACCGCGCCGGCGACCCCAACCTGTCGGTGATCCTGGAAACCCTGACCGTGCTGGGCAGCCAGCAAATTATGGGCCAGGCCTATCTGCCGGCAATCAAGGACGGCGACAAGCGCATCCTGATGATCGACGGCGAACCGGTGGATTATTGCCTGGCGCGCATCCCGGCCGCCGGTGAGACCCGAGGCAATCTGGCCGCCGGCGGGCGCGGTGAGGCACGCCCGCTGTCGGACAAAGACCGCTGGATCGCCGCGCAGGTCGGCCCGACGCTGCGGGAAAAAGGCCTGCTGTTTGTCGGTCTGGACGTGATCGGCGAGCATCTCACTGAAATCAACGTGACCAGCCCGACATGCATCCGCGAGATCGATAACGCATTTGGCACGAACATCGGCGAAATGTTGATGGCCGCGATAGACGCGAAGCTGCAGGTGACAAGCTCCAAGCGGCAAGTTCAAGGCTGACCGCGCCAAAGCTTGCAGCTTGTAACTTGTCGCATGAAGCTAAAAACCAACATTGCGTTATCATGCCGAACCTCGAAATACGCGATGTTGGTTTTTATGTCCCTCCCGTCCGAGCTGCCCCCCGAACTCTCCCACAGCGGCGTGCGCCCGGCTGATCGGCTCGGTTTTACCCTGTTCCTGGCAGCGTTGATTCACCTGGCCGTCATCCTCGGCGTGGGCTTTACCATGGTCGAGCCCAAGCAGATCACCAAGACCCTGGAAATCACCCTCGCCACCTTCAAAAGCGAAAAGAAGCCTGAAAAGGCCGACTTTCTCGCGCAGGATAATCAGCAAGGCAGCGGCACGCTGGACAAGAAAGCGGTCCCCAAGACCACTGAAGTGGCGCCCTTCCAGGACAACAAGGTCAATAAAGTCACGCCGCCGCCGGCGCCCAAGCCGGAGGTCAAGCAGGCCGCGCCAAAAGCCGCTGTGACCACCGTGGCGCCCAAGCCGCAGAAAGCCCCGACCCAGCGCGAGAAGACCAAGACCGAGCCGCAGCCCGAGCCGGTAAAACCGGCGCCGACGTTCGACAGCTCGCAACTGTCCGACGAGATCTCCAGCCTGGAAGCCGAACTGGCCAACGAACAACAGCTGTACGCCAAGCGCCCGCGCATCTACCGCCTGAACGCGGCCTCGACCATGCGTGATAAAGGCGCCTGGTATAAGGACGAATGGCGCAAGAAAGTCGAGCGCATCGGCAATCTTAACTATCCCGAAGAAGCTCGCCGCCAGCAGATCTACGGCAATCTGCGCCTATTGGTGTCGATCAACCGCGACGGCACGCTGTATGAAGTGCAGGTGCTGGAATCTTCCGGGCAGCCGCTGCTGGACCAGGCCGCCCAGCGCATCGTGCGCCTGGCGGCGCCGTTTGCACCGTTCACCGGGGACTTGAATGATGTGGACCGCCTGGAAATCATCCGCACCTGGAAATTCGCCAAGGGCGATCGACTCTCCAGCAACTGATCGGCGATCACACCTGGCTTGTCAGTTCGCCCCCGCGCCGCCACACTAGCGGGCATGAAAAATGTCAGCCCGACCTACCTCAAGCACCAATTCCTGATCGCCATGCCCCACATGGCCGACCCGAACTTTGCGCACACCTTGACCTACATCGTCGAGCACACGGCCAATGGTGCCATGGGGCTGATCGTGAACCGCCCGCAGGAGCTGAACCTGGCCGATATCCTCGAGCAACTGCGCCCCGAAGTTGACCCGCCGGCACGTTGCCAGGGCGTGCCGATCTACATTGGCGGCCCGGTACAGACCGATCGCGGCTTCGTATTGCACCCTACCGGGCCAACGTTCCAGGCCACGGTGGACCTGGACGGTGTGTCGCTGTCCACTTCCCAGGACGTGTTGTTCGCCATCGCCGACGGCGTGGGCCCCGAGCAAAGCGTCATCACCCTGGGTTATGCCGGCTGGGAAGCCGGACAACTGGAAGCCGAGCTGGCCGGCAATGCCTGGCTGACCTGCCCGTTTGACCCCGACATTCTGTTCAGCACCGCCAGCGAACTGCGCCTGGACGCGGCGGCGGCAAAGCTTGGGGTCAACCTCAGCCTGCTGACCAGTCAGGCGGGGCACGCCTGATGGCTTTGCGCTTGATCCTCGGTTTTGACTACGGCACCAAGCAGATCGGCGTGGCGGTCGGCCAGGTTATCACCGGCCAGGCCCGTGAGCTGTGCACCCTCAAGGCCCAGAACGGCATCCCGGACTGGAATCAGGTCGAAGCCCTGATCAAGGAATGGAAACCCGACGCGGTCGTCGTCGGCCTGCCCCTGAATATGGACGGCACGCCCAGCGACATGTGCCTGCGCGCCGAGAAGTTCGCGCGCCGCCTCAATGGCCGCTACAACATCCCCTTCTATACCCATGACGAGCGCCTGACCACCTTCGAAGCCAAGGGTGAACGCCGTGACCGTGGCGGGCAGAAGGGCAGCTACCGCGACAACCCCGTGGATGCCATCGCCGCCGCCCTGCTGTTGCAGGGTTGGCTGGATGAAAACACGGCTTTATTTGAATCCTGACTGACGCGGCTTGCCGCGTCTTTTTACGTTTGAGCCCGACCCCTGCCGCCACCTCGAGGCGCAAGGCCTAGAAGGAGCCACCATGAGCCTGCCCAATCCCGCCGAACTGATCAGCCAGATGGCAATACGCCTCAAGGCGCACCTGGAACACCGCGGCATCAAAGAACCGCGCTTTATCGGCATCCGCACCGGTGGCGTATGGGTCGCCCAGGCGTTGCTCGAAGCACTGGGCAGCGAGTCGCCGCTCGGCACGCTGGATGTGTCCTTCTACCGCGACGACTTCAGCCAGAACGGCCTGCACCCGCAAGTCCGCCCATCCGCCCTGCCCTTTGAAATCGAAGGCCAGCACCTGGTGCTGATCGACGACGTACTGATGAGCGGGCGCACCATTCGCGCGGCCATGAATGAACTGTTCGACTACGGCCGCCCGGCCAGCGTGACCCTGGTGTGCCTGCTGGACCTGGACGCCGGCGAATTACCGATCAGCCCCGATGTGGTCGGCGCCACCCTGTCGCTGCAAGCCCATCAGCGGGTAAAATTGTCCGGTCCCACGCCGCTCGAACTCGAACTGCAAGACCTCGCCCCTTAAACCGCCTTGTAAAGAGTCCCCGCGATGACGCCTCTAGATGCCAAGCGCCCGCTGCAGCTCAATGCTCAGGGTCAGTTGCAACACTTCTTGTCCCTCGACGGTTTGCCCCGCGAACTGCTCACCGAAATCCTCGACACCGCTGACTCGTTCCTCGAAGTCGGCGGCCGGGCAGTGAAGAAAGTCCCGCTGCTGCGCGGCAAAACCATCTGCAACGTGTTCTTCGAGAACTCCACGCGCACCCGCACCACCTTTGAACTGGCGGCCCAGCGGCTGTCGGCCGACGTGATTACGCTGAACGTTTCCACCTCGTCGGCGAGCAAGGGCGAAACCCTGCTCGACACCCTGCGCAACCTGGAAGCCATGGCCGCCGACATGTTCGTGGTGCGCCACGGCGACTCCGGCGCCGCGCATTTCATCGCCGAGCACGTGTGCCCGCAGGTGGCGATCATCAACGGCGGCGACGGCCGCCACGCCCACCCGACCCAGGGCATGCTCGACATGCTCACCATTCGCCGGCACAAGGGCAGCTTTGAAAACCTCTCGGTGGCCATCGTCGGCGACATCCTGCACTCGCGGGTGGCGCGCTCGAACATGCTGGCCCTGAAGACCCTGGGCTGCCCGGATATTCGCGTGATCGCACCGAAAACCCTGCTGCCCATCGGTATCGAGCAGTACGGCGTGAAGGTCTACACCGATATGACCGAAGGCCTCAAGGATGTGGACGTGGTGATCATGCTGCGCCTGCAGCGCGAGCGCATGGCCGGTGGCCTGCTGCCGAGCGAAGGCGAGTTCTACCGCCTGTTCGGCCTGACCACCACACGCCTGGCCGGCGCCAAGCCGGATGCCATCGTGATGCACCCGGGGCCGATCAACCGTGGGGTGGAAATTGAATCGGCGGTGGCCGACGGCAACCAGTCTGTAATTCTCAACCAGGTGACCTACGGCATCGCCGTGCGCATGGCGGTCTTGTCCATGGCCATGAGCGGGCAAACCGCGCAACGTCAATTCGAGCAGGAGAACGCCCAGTGAAGCTCAGCATTCTCGGCGCCCGAGTCATCGATCCGGCCAGCGGCCTGGATCAAATCACCGATCTTCATGTGGAAGCCGGCAAGATCATCGCCATCGGCGCCGCGCCTGCCGGTTTCAGCGCCAGCGAACACATCGACGCCAAGGGCCTGGTAGCCGCGCCAGGTCTGGTGGACCTGAGCGTCGCCCTGCGCGAGCCGGGTTACAGCCGCAAAGGCAGCATCGCCAGCGAAACACGCGCCGCCGCCGCCGGAGGCGTGACCAGCCTGTGCTGTCCGCCGCATACCAAGCCGATCCTCGATACCTCGGCGGTGACCGAACTGATCCTCGACCGCGCCCGCGAAGCCGGCAATTGCAAAGTGTTCCCCATCGGCGCCCTGAGCAAAGGTCTGGACGGCGAGCAACTGGCGGAGCTGATCGCCCTGCGCGATGCCGGTTGCGTGGCGTTCGGCAACGGCCTGGAAAGTTTCCGCAGCACCCGCACGCTGTGCCGCGCACTGGAGTACGCGGCCACTTTCGACCTGACGGTGATCTTCCACTCCCAGGACCGCGACCTGGCCGAAGGCGGCCTGGCCCATGAAGGCGCCGTGGCCAGTTTCCTCGGGCTGCCGGGCATCCCGGAAACCGCCGAAACCGTGGCCCTGGCCCGCGACCTGTTGCTGGTGGAACAAAGCGGCGTGCGCGCGCACTTCAGCCAGCTGACCAGCGCCCGGGGCGTGGCCCTGATCGCTCAGGCCCAGGCCCGCGGCCTGCCGGTCACGGCGGATGTGGCGCTGTATCAGTTGATCCTGACGGACGAGGCGCTGATCGACTTCTCCAGCCTGTACCACGTACAGCCGCCCCTGCGCACCTTGGCAGACCGGGAAGGTTTGCGCGCGGCGGTGAAATCGGGCGTGGTTTCGGCGATTTCCAGCCATCACCAACCCCACGAGCGCGATGCCAAGCTCGCGCCCTTCGGTGCGACCGAGCCTGGCATCAGCAGCGTCGAGCTGTTATTGCCACTGGCGATGACATTGGTGGAAGAAGGCTTGCTGGACCTGCCGACGCTGCTGGCGCGCTTGAGCAGCGGCCCTGCCGAGGCGTTGCGTCTGCCGGCTGGCAAGTTGGCGGTGGGGGCGGCGGCGGATCTGGTGCTGTTTGATCCGGCCAGCTCTACCCTCGCCGGGGAACACTGGCTGTCCAAGGGCGAAAACTGCCCGTTCATCGGCCATAGCCTGCCGGCGAGCGTGCGCTACACCTTGGTGGATGGGCGCATCAGCTACCAGGCCTAAACGGTCGCGGGGAAAAGGTGTGGGGAGGGAACTTACCCCTCCCACACTCAGCTTTCTATTCAGCCAGAGATATCAACGCCCGTTATTGCGCTCGGCATTGCGGATGGAAATCTGAGTGTTCAACGTCAGAAAGTCATACAGCACTCCCACCAGAAACAAGCCGCCGGTCAGCAGGTAAATCAGCCCGGTGATCCATTTGCCCTGATACATGCGGTGCACGCCGAACACCCCTAGGAACGTCAACAGAATCCATGCCAGGTTGTATTCGATGGGCCCGGCGGTAAAGCGCAGGTCTGCCTGGCGGTCCATGGCCGGGATCAGGAACAGGTCGATCAGCCAACCGATACCCAGCAAGCCGAAGGTAAAAAACCAGATCGTGCCGGTGACCGGTTTACCGTAATAAAAGCGATGCGCGCCGGTAAAACCGAAAATCCACAGCAGGTAACCGATCACCTTGCTGTGGGTGTCTTGCTGCGGGCCAATCTGTTGATAGGTGTTCATCGCGTACCTCTTTTGCCTCGATAGATAAATTTTTTCACTTTCTTTGTGACTTTTTTACAGGCGCCCGACGTACGGCGAGTGGTATCTTCCCTGCCCTGAAAGCCTTATGCCACCTGCCTTGTGTAGGACAATTGCGGCGATTTGTCGCGTTTTCCTGAATTTGACCCCAAGGTTCAGTCGACAAACGGCCTGAGAACGACATCAAAAGCTGTTATAAAGTTGCGCGCAAACCCACAAGAGCCACGCCTAATGCGACCATTTTTCAAGACATGGCTAACCATTTGCCTATTAATGCCACTGGCCGCCCACGCCACCAATCGTGAGCAACGACTTCCAAACGTCAACGGTTTCACCCCTAAAGTCCACAGCACGCCGAGCACCGCCAAAGCCTCCAAGCCGACCGTCAACCGTCCGACTCAACTGAGCAAGGCCCACGGTAAAGCGACCCCGGGCCTGATGGCCGTTAACACCAAGCAGAGCAGCAACGTGCTCAGCCGCGCGGTGAATGTGCTCGGTACGCCTTATCGTTGGGGCGGCAGCAGCCCAAGTAAAGGGTTCGACTGCAGTGGCTTGGTGAAATATGCCTTTAACGATGTAAAAGCGGTGGATTTGCCACGCACCTCCAACGCCATGGCTGCCGGTCACGGTTTGAAGGTTGACCGCAAAGACCTGAAACCGGGCGACCTGCTGTTCTTCAAGTTGAAGAGCCGCCAGGTCAACCATGTTGCCATCTACCTGGGCAACGACCGTTTTATCCACGCACCACGACGTGGCAAGTCGGTGAGCATCGACACGCTGAAAAAGCCGTTCTGGGACAAGAACTACGTAATTGCCAAGCGGGTTCTGCCGAAAGAGCAGAACACTATGCGGGTAGTACAACGCTGATCCGAAGCTCGAATGCGGTCGAGTGTGGGAGGGGGCAACCTCCTCCCACATTTAGACCTGCTTATATATCCCCAGGCACCCTCGCCTTTTCCCGCGCCTCTTCCCGGCTGATCACGCCCTGCGCGACCAGCGCCTTCAAACTCATATCCAGTGTCTTCATCCCCAGCGCGCCCCCCGTCTGCATCGCCGAGACCATCTGAGCCACTTTGTCTTCACGGATCAGATTACGAATTGCCGGTGTGCCCAGCATGATTTCATGGGCCGCCGCACGCCCGCCGCCGAGCTTCTTCACCAGCACCTGGGACACCACGGCTTGCAGCGACTCCGACAGCATCGAACGCACCATGGCCTTTTCGCCTGCGGGGAACACATCGACCAGGCGATCTATGGTTTTCGCCGCCGAGGTGGTGTGCAAGGTGCCGAACACCAGGTGCCCGGTCTCCGCTGCGGTCAATGCCAGGCGGATGGTTTCCAGGTCGCGCAGCTCGCCGACCAGGATTACATCGGGGTCTTCGCGCAATGCCGAGCGCAGCGCTACCGAAAAACTGTGCGTATCACGGTGCACCTGGCGTTGATTGATCAGGGCGACTTTCGGCGTGTGGATAAATTCGATGGGGTCTTCCAACGTGAGGATGTGCTGGCGCCGGTGCTGGTTGAGGTAGTCGATCATCGCCGCCAGGGTGGTGGACTTGCCTGAACCGGTAGGCCCGGTCACCAGCACCAGGCCGCGCGGTAACCGGGCGATACGTTGGAATACATCGCCCAGGCCCAGCCTCTCCAGACTCAGGACCTCCGTCGGGATGGTGCGAAACACTGCGCCCATGCCGCGATCCTGCTGGAACACGTTAGCCCGGAACCGTGCCACATCGGGCAGCTCGAAGGAAAAATCAGTTTCAAGAGACGTTTCGAAATCCTTTTGTTGGTGCTCGTTAAGCAACGGGCTCAGCAAATCTGCAACTTGCCGGGCTGAAAGTACGGGCCAATCCAGGGGCCAAACCTCGCCATCGATCCTTAACATTGGCACCAGGCCTGCCGAGAGATGCAGGTCGGAGGCGCCTCGGCGCACGCTGACCGTCAGCAATTGAGCGATATCCATAGGGCTTTCCATTTCCAGTAGAATGCCGCGGACTCCATATCCACGGGCGCAACTTGAATGTCGACGATAGCAGACAACCTCGGCCTGGTTAGCCAGCGCATCCGCGCCGCGGCCGCCGCCGCGCAACGTGACCCCGACAGCGTCCACCTGCTGGCCGTGAGCAAGACCAAACCCGCGCAAGCCGTGCGCGAAGCTTATGCCGCCGGCCTGCGTGACGTTGGCGAGAACTATCTGCAGGAAGCCTTGAGCAAACAGGCCGAATTGACCGACCTGCCCTTGAGTTGGCACTTCATCGGCCCCATTCAATCGAACAAGACTCGTGCGATCGCCGAGCACTTCGCCTGGGTGCATTCCGTGGACCGCTTGAAAATTGCACAACGCCTGTCCGAGCAACGCCCGGCCGAGCTGCCGCCGTTGAATATTTGCATTCAGGTCAACGTCAGCGGCGAAGCCAGCAAGTCCGGCTGTACGCCCGCCGACCTGCCGGCCCTGGCCAACGCCATCATTGCCCTGCCGCGCCTGTCGCTGCGCGGCTTAATGGCGATCCCGGAGCCGACCGACGATCGTGCCGCGCAAGACGCCGCGTTTGCCACGGTACGCGACCTGCAGGCCAGCCTGAACCTGGCGCTCGACACACTTTCCATGGGCATGAGCCACGACCTTGAATCGGCCATCGCCCAAGGCGCTACCTGGGTGCGGATCGGTACCGCTCTGTTTGGCGCCCGCGACTACGGCCAGCCTTGAAATGGCTGACTTCTCTTTGAGTAAGGACCTGTCATGAGTAACACGCGTATTGCCTTTATCGGCGCCGGTAACATGGCGGCCAGCCTGATCGGCGGCCTGCGGGCCAAGGGCCTGGAGCCGGCCCTGATCCGAGCCAGCGACCCGGGCGCCGACACCCGAGCCCGCATCAGTGCCGAACACGGCATCGAGACCTTCGCCGACAACGCCGAGGCCATCCAGGGCGCCGATGTGGTCGTACTGGCGGTTAAGCCACAGGCCATGAAAGCGGTGTGCGAAAGCCTGCGCGCCCATCTGCAGCCGCATCAACTGGTGGTATCCATCGCCGCCGGCATCACCTGCGCCAGCATGCACAACTGGCTGGGCGCGCAGCCGATCGTGCGCTGCATGCCCAACACCCCGGCGTTGGTGCGCCAGGGCGTGAGCGGTTTGTACGCCACCGCCCAGGTGAGCGCCGAACAACGCGACCAGGCGCAGGAGCTGCTGTCCGCCGTGGGTATCGCCCTGTGGCTGGAACAGGAGCAGCAACTGGATGCGGTGACCGCCGTGTCCGGCAGCGGCCCGGCGTACTTCTTCCTGCTGATCGAAGCCATGACCGCCGCCGGTGTGAAACTGGGCCTGCCCAAGGACGTTGCCGAACAACTGGCCGAGCAGACCGCACTGGGCGCCGCGCATATGGCGGTGTCCAGCGATGCAGACGCCGCAGAGCTGCGCCGCCGCGTGACCTCGCCGGGTGGCACCACCCAGGCCGCCATCGAATCGTTCCAGGCCGGAGGCTTCGAAGCCCTGGTGGAAAAAGCGCTGGGTGCCGCGGCACACCGTTCGGCCGAGCTGGCCGAGCAACTGGGCAAATAATCGTCTCCTACGAAGGAATACATGATGCTTGGACTCAATGACGCCCTGATCTTCATCATCCAGACCCTCGGCAGCCTGTACCTGCTGATCGTGCTGATGCGTTTTATCCTGCAACTGGTGCGGGCGAACTTCTACAACCCGCTGTGCCAGTTCGTGGTCAAGGCCACCCAGCCGTTGCTCAAGCCACTGCGCCGAGTGATCCCGAGTCTGTTCGGGCTGGACATGTCGTCGCTGGTACTGGCCCTGCTGCTGCAGATCCTGCTGTTTGTGGTCGTGCTGTCGCTCAACGGCTACCAGGCCTTCACCGTGCTGCTGTTGCCTTGGGCGCTGATCGGCATCTTTTCGCTGTTCCTGAAGATTATCTTCTGGTCGATGATCATCAGCGTGATCCTGTCGTGGGTCGCCCCCGGCAGCCGCAGCCCGGGCGCCGAGCTGGTCTACCAGATCACCGAACCGGTGCTGGCGCCGTTCCGTCGCCTGATTCCCAACCTGGGCGGCCTGGATATTTCGCCGATCTTCGCGTTTATCGCCATCCAGCTGCTGCAGAGCTGGGTGATTCCGCGCCTGGCGTTCTACGCGTTCATGCCTAAAGAGCTGTTTGGCCTGATCTGACCCGGATCAAAGGCGGGAGGGAGCTTGCTCCCTCCCACTTTTTGTATTTGCACCGTTGAATTGCATCCGTGCAGGCCTTTGCTTGCCGCTGGGGTCCCCGCTCTTTAGACTTACGCCTCATTTAGACGAGAGCAGGGTCGATGCCAACTGCCTTCCCCCCCGATTCTGTTGGACTGGTCGTGCCCCAAGTGGCGCACTTCAGCGAACCGCTGGCCCTGGCCTGCGGTCGGTCGCTGCCAGCCTACGACCTGATCTACGAAACCTACGGCCAATTGAATGCCACGGCGAGCAATGCCGTGCTGATCTGTCATGCCCTGTCCGGCCATCATCATGCCGCAGGTTTCCACAGCGTCGATGAGCGCAAGCCCGGCTGGTGGGACAGCTGCATCGGCCCCGGTAAGCCCATCGACACGCGAAAGTTCTTTGTGGTCAGCCTCAACAACCTCGGGGGCTGCAACGGGTCCACCGGCCCCAGCAGCCTCAACCCGGAAACCGGCAAGCCGTTCGGCGCCGATTTCCCGGTGCTCACCGTGGAAGACTGGGTGCACAGCCAGGCCCGCCTGGCCGATCGGCTGGGTATCAACCAGTGGGCGGCGGTGATCGGCGGCAGCCTGGGCGGCATGCAGGCGCTGCAATGGACCATCACCTACCCGGACCGGGTGCGCCATTGTCTGGCTATCGCTTCGGCGCCTAAATTATCGGCGCAGAACATCGCCTTCAACGAAGTGGCGCGCCAGGCCATCCTCACCGACCCCGAGTTCCACGGTGGCTCGTTTCAGGAAGCCGGCGTGATTCCCAAGCGCGGCCTGATGCTGGCGCGCATGGTCGGCCACATCACTTACCTGTCCGATGATTCCATGGGCGAGAAATTCGGCCGCGGTCTCAAGAGCGAGAAGCTCAACTACGATTTCCACAGCGTCGAGTTCCAGGTGGAAAGCTACCTGCGCTATCAGGGCGAGGAGTTTTCCGGGCGTTTTGACGCCAACACCTACCTGCTCATGACCAAGGCCCTGGACTACTTCGACCCGGCGGCCAACCACGACGATGACCTGGCGAAAACCTTTGAGATCGCCAAGGCCAAGTTCTGTGTGATGTCATTTACCACCGACTGGCGCTTCTCGCCGGCCCGCTCCCGTGAGCTGGTGGATGCCCTAATGGCCGCGCGCAAGGACGTCTGCTACCTGGAGATCGATGCTCCGCAAGGCCACGATGCCTTCCTGATTCCGATCCCGCGCTACCTGCAGGCCTTCGGCAACTATATGAACCGCATAACTGTGTGAGAACGCCATGAGAGCCGACCTGGAAATTATCCAAGACTGGATCCCCGCCGGCAGCCGCGTGCTCGACCTGGGCTGCGGCGATGGCGAACTGCTGAGCTGGCTGCGGGACAACAAGCAAGTCACCGGCTACGGCCTGGAAAACGACGCGGACAACATCGCCCAGTGCGTGGCCAAGGGCATCAACGTGATCGAGCAGGACCTGGACAAGGGCCTCGGCAACTTTGCCAGCAACAGCTTCGACATCGTGGTGATGACCCAGGCCCTGCAGGCGGTGCACTACCCGGACCGCATCCTCGACGAGATGCTGCGCGTAGGCCGCCAGTGCATCATCACCTTCCCCAATTTCGGGCACTGGCGCTGCCGCTGGTACCTGGCCACCAAGGGCCGTATGCCAGTATCGGATTTCCTGCCCTATACCTGGTACAACACGCCGAACATCCACTTTTGCACCTTCGAAGACTTCGAAGCCCTGTGTGGTGAGCGTGAAGCCAAGGTGATCAACCGCCTCGCCGTCGACCAACAGCACCGTCACGGCTGGGCGAGTAAACTATGGCCCAACCTGTTGGGCGAAATTGGTATCTACCGGGTCAGCAGCCCCGGTCTGGCCGACCACAAGATTGCCGTCTAATCATTTTCAAGAGGGACGCTCATGAGCCGCCTGGCTGTATTTCTATTGACCGCCTGCCTGGGCGCCAGCGCCATGGCCGCGGACGCTATCGACGCAAATCGCAAGAAAGACTTCGGCGATATCACCGTTCACTACAACACATTCACGTCCAGCTTCCTGCCCCCGGAGACCGCGCAGAAAATCGGCGTGGTGCGCAGCAAGGAAAAAGGGCTGATCAATGTGACCGTGATCAAGGGAGTGACGCCGGGCGCGGCTCAGGTGACCGGTACCATCAAGGACCTGGGTGGCAAAAGCGAGATCCTGACGTTCAAGCAAATCGATGAGAAAAACGGGATCAGCTACCTCGCGCCGTACTCCGTGACCCAGCGCGAATACAAGACCTTTACCATCAATGTTGAAACCGGCGGCAAAGCGCATAGCTTCCAATTCAACCAAGAACTGTTTCCGGCCGAATGATGAACCTGACTCAACTGGTACTGGCCAGCCATAACGCCGGCAAACTCAAAGAACTGCAGGCCATGCTCGGTGACTCCGTGCAACTGCGCTCCATCGGCGAGTTCAGCCAGGTGGAGCCGGAAGAGACCGGCCTGTCGTTCGTCGAAAACGCCATCCTCAAGGCGCGCAATGCCGCGCGTATTTCCGGTCTGCCGGCACTGGCGGACGACTCGGGCCTGGCGGTGGACTTCCTTGGCGGTGCGCCGGGGATCTACTCGGCACGCTATGCCGACGGCAAGGGCGACGCAGCCAACAACGCCAAGCTGCTCGAAGCCCTCAAGGACGTACCGGATGCCGAGCGCGGCGCGCAGTTCGTCTGCGTACTGGCGCTGGTGCGACACGCCGACGACCCGCTGCCGATCCTCTGTGAAGGCCTGTGGCACGGGCGCATCCTGCATGCGGCCAGCGGCGAGCATGGGTTTGGCTATGACCCGCTGTTCTGGGTGCCGGAGCGTAACGTGTCCAGTGCCGAGCTGAGCCCGGCCGACAAGAACCAGATCAGCCACCGTGCTCGCGCAATGGATTTGCTGCGCCAACGCCTGAGCCTGAAATGACCCAGAACACCTCTGCGCAGCCGCTGATTCACGGCGGCGTGCAAACACCTCGGGCGGCCATGCCTGTGCTGCCGCCCCTGGCGCTGTATATCCATATTCCGTGGTGCGTGCGCAAATGCCCGTACTGCGACTTCAACTCCCACACCGCCAGCAAGGTGCTGCCGGAAGAAGAATACGTCGACGCCTTGCTGGCTGACCTCGATCAAGATCTGCACGCGGTATATGGGCGTGAACTGAGTTCGATCTTCTTCGGCGGCGGCACGCCCAGCCTGTTCAGCGCTGCGGCGTTGGGGCGACTGCTCAAAGGCGTGGAAGCACGCATCCCGTTTGCCGGCGACATCGAAATTACCCTGGAAGCCAACCCCGGCACGTTCGAGCAAGAGAAGTTCGTCGCTTACCGCAAGCTGGGAATCAACCGGCTGTCCATCGGCATCCAGAGCTTCCAGCAAGCAAAACTCGAAGCCCTGGGCCGCATTCACAACGGCGACGAGGCCGTACGCGCCGCCGGGATGGCGCGCCAGGCCGGGTTCGATAACTTCAACCTCGACCTGATGCACGGCTTGCCCGATCAGTCCCTGGACGACGCGTTGAGCGATCTGCGCCAGGCCATCGCGCTCAAGCCCACGCATTTGTCCTGGTACCAGTTGACCCTGGAACCCAACACCGTGTTCTGGAACCAGCCGCCGGCGCTGCCGGAAGACGACACGCTGTGGGATATCCAGGAAGCGGGCCAGGCGCTGCTGGCCGAGCACGGTTACGCACAATATGAAGTCTCGGCCTATGCGCAGCCGGGCCGACCGGCACGGCATAACCTGAACTACTGGAGCTTCGGCGACTTTATCGGTATCGGCGCCGGTGCCCACGGCAAACTCAGTCATCCGGACGGGCGTATTGTGCGCACGTGGAAAACCCGCGCGCCCAAGGACTATCTGAACCCGGCCAAAAGCTTCCAGGCCGGCGCGAAGGAACTGACCAACGAAGAACTGCCATTCGAGTTTCTGATGAATGCCCTGCGGCTTACCGACGGCGTTGATGCCAGGCTCTACGCCGAGCGCACCGGTCTGGCCCTGGCAAGCCTCGACGAAGCACGCAGGGAGGCAGAACAAAGCGGCTTAATGCAGGTCGAACCGTCACGCCTGGCGGCCACCGACCGCGGGCAACTCTTTCTCAATGACCTGTTGCAGAAGTTTTTGAGCTGACGCTCTAAGGAATTCGAATGGATTTGGTACTCGACCTGCTCGCCACCGTATCCCGCTGGAGCCGCAGCAACCTGTCGGAAATCTCCCTGGCCCTCGTCGGCTGCTTGCTGGTGCTGTTCGGTGCCGACATCAAGGGCTGGATCGAAGCACGCCTGGGCAGCATCGCCGGCGCCTTGCGCGTGCCTTTGATGGCCCTGGTCTGCATGATCGGCAGCGGCGCCGCCTTGATCTACGCCACACCGTGGATCGTGCGCGGGTTGAGCCAGTTCAACAACTACAGCCTGGCACCGGTGCTGGTGGTGGTGCTGGTGTTGATTGGGGTCGTCGCCGACCGCCGCTGATCTTAAATCCAACACAAAACAACTGTGGGAGGGGGCAAGCCCCCTCCCACATTGGATTGCATTTCAAGCCAGTGGCGAGTTATGCCAGCTTCTCGAACTTCAAATCCCACACCCCATGCCCCAGCCGCTCACCACGGCGTTCAAACTTGGTGATTGGACGCTCCGCCGGGCGCGGTACGCATTTGCCGTCTTCGGCCAGGTTGCGGTAGCCGGGGGCGACGTTCATCACTTCCAGCATGTACTCCGCGTACGGCTCCCAGTCGGTCGCCATATGCAGGATACCGCCGACTTTGAGCTTGCTGCGCACCAGTTCCGCGAACGAAGCCTGGACGATGCGGCGCTTATGATGGCGGGCTTTATGCCATGGGTCGGGGAAGAACAGCATCAAGCGGTCCAGACTGTTGTCGGCGATGCAGCGGTTAAGTACTTCGATCGCGTCGCAGTCGTACACCCGCAGGTTGGTCAGGCCCTGGGTCAGCACGCCGTTGAGCAGCGCGCCGACACCTGGACGATGCACTTCCACACCGATGAAATCCTGTTCCGGCGCAGCCGCTGCCATTTCCAGCAGGGAGTGGCCCATACCGAAGCCGATCTCCAGCGAGCGCGGGGCCGAACGGCCGAACACCTGGTCGTAGTCCACCGGCGCGTCGGCCAGGGGCAGCACGAACAACGGCGTACCTTGTTCCAGGCCCTTTTGCTGGCCTTCGGTCATGCGGCCGGCGCGCATCACAAAACTTTTGATGCGGCGGTGCTTGGATTCGTCGCCTGCTTCCTGGGTGTTCGGCGTTTCGTTTGATTCAGTCATCAATGGCTCTTACTTGATCAGACCATCCAGCGGCGAAGAGGCGCTGGCGTAGAGTTTTTTCGGCATGCGCCCGGCGAGGTAGGCCAGGCGGCCCGCGACGATGGCGTGGTTCATGGCTTCGGCCATCATGATCGGTTGCTGGGCATGGGCGATGGCCGAGTTCATCAGCACCGCGTCGCAGCCCAGTTCCATGGCAATGGTCGCGTCGGAGGCGGTGCCCACGCCCGCGTCCACCAATACCGGGATCGTGGCTTCTTCGAGGATGATCTGCAGGTTGTAGGGATTGCAGATCCCCAGGCCTGAACCGATCAGACCGGCCAGCGGCATCACCGCGATGCAGCCGATTTCGGCCAATTGGCGCGCGATGATCGGGTCATCGCTGGTGTAGACCATCACGTCGAAGCCTTCCTTGACCAGGGTTTCGGCGGCCTTGAGGGTTTCGATCACATTGGGGAACAGGGTTTTCTGGTCGGCCAGCACTTCCAGCTTGACCAGGTTATGACCGTCGAGCAGCTCACGGGCCAGGCGACAGGTGCGCACGGCTTCGACGGCGTCGTAGCAACCGGCGGTGTTCGGCAAAAAGGTGTAGCGGTCCGGCGACAGCACTTCGAGCAGGTTCGGCTCGCCCTCGATCTGGCCGAGGTTGGTGCGACGTACGGCGAAGGTCACGATTTCGGCACCCGAGGCTTCGATGGCCAGGCGTGTTTCTTCCATGTCGCGGTACTTGCCGGTGCCGACCAGCAGACGGGACTGGTAGGTACGGCCGGCCAGGACGAAGGGCTTGTCGTTACGAACGATGCTCATGGGAAATCCTCGTAATGGGGTGAGGTTCTGCAGAATTCAGAAAGCAACGCGACTAGCCGCCGCCGATGGCGTGGACCACTTCGACCTGGTCACCGTCGCTCAACGCGGTACCTTCATGCTGGCTTCGCGGAACGATGTCCTGGTTGAGTTCCACCGCGACGCGACGCCCGGTCAGGTCCAGACGGGTCAGCAGGGCCGCAACGGTTTCACCGTCGGGCAGTTCAAAGGGTTCGCCGTTCAACTGAATGCGCATGCCACGGGCCGCCATCGTTTTTTAGGGGCCCGCATTCTAGCTCGATTGGGACCTGAAGGTCAGCTCCAAGCGTCAAGCGGTCAGCTGCATGCGCCAGGCAGCAAGGCCCAGGAAGAACCAGCCGAGCAGGAAGGCCAGGCCGCCGAAGGGTGTGATGATGCCCAGCTTGCTGACACCGGTCAGGGTCAGCGCATACAGGCTGCCGGAGAACAGCACGATCCCGACCACAAACGACACGCCGGCCCAGGTCACCAGCCGGCCGGGGATGTGGGCGGCCAGCAGCGCGACGCCCAACAGCGCCAGGGTGTGCACCAATTGGTAGGTCACGCCGGTGTGAAAGATCGCCAGGTAGTCGGCGCTCAGGCGGTTTTTCAGGCCATGGGCGGCGAAGGCGCCAAGGGCAACGCCCGTAAAGCCAAAAAAGGCGGCCAGCATCAGAAAGCTACGCAGCATGGGAACTCCAGTCAGACTCATCGGGCAGGGTCTGTATAATGGCCCGCTCAACGGGTTCGGCCAAGCCATCTCTATGCTGCGTGTCCTCTTCAGTCGTTTACTCAAAGTCGTGAAATGGTTCGCCATCGGCAGTGTGTTGCTGGTGCTGCTGTTTCGTGTCGTCCCGCCGCCGTTCACCGCGCTGATGGTGGAGCGCAAGGTCGAGTCATGGTTCGACGGCGAACCCATCGACCTGCAGCGCACCTGGGTGCCCTGGGACGAGATTTCCGATGACCTCAAAGTCGCGGTGATGGCCGGTGAAGATCAACGCTTCCCGCAGCATTGGGGTTTCGATTTCGGTGCGATCCAGGCGGCATTGGCGCATAACGAGCGCGGCGGTTCGATACGCGGCGCCAGTACGTTGAGCCAGCAGGTGTCCAAGAACCTGTTCCTGTGGGCCGGCCGCAGTTATTTGCGCAAAGGCCTGGAGGCTTGGTTCACCGGGTTGATCGAGGTGTTGTGGCCCAAGCAGCGCATTCTTGAGGTTTACCTCAACAGCGTGGAATGGGATGAGGGCGTGTTTGGCGCAGAAGCGGCGGCGCGACATCACTTTGGGGTGAGCGCCAAGGGCTTATCACGGCAGCAGGCCAGCTATCTGGCGGCAGTGTTGCCCAACCCTCGCGTGTGGAGTGCCAGTCACCCAACAGCGTACGTGGCGCGGCGGGCGGCGTGGATTCGACAACAGATGAGCCAGCTGGGCGGTGATGGTTACCTGATGGAGCTGAACAACGCCCGCAAAGCCCCCTGGTCCGACTGACACAACACAGAAACAAATATGGGAGGGGGCTTGCCCCCGATGGCGGAGTGTCAGTCACACAGAAGTTGACTGACACTCCGCCATCGGGGGGCAAGCCCCCTCCCACATTGTTAAGCGGCGATGGACAGCTTCAGCTTATTCATCGCGCTCTTTTCAAGCTGACGAATCCGCTCGGCCGACACGTTGTACTTCTGTGCCAGGTCGTGCAACGTGGCTTTTTCTTCCGCCAGCCAACGCTGGTAGAGGATGTCGCGGCTGCGTTCGTCCAGCACTTCCAGCGCTTCGTGCAGGTTGTGATTGGAGTTATCGCTCCAGTCCGCGTCTTCCAGTTGACGCGCCGGGTCGTACCGGTGGTCTTCCAGGTAGTTGGCGGGCGATTGGAAAGCGCTGTCGTCGTCCGCTTCAGCGGCCGGGTCGAACGCCATGTCATGACCGGTCAGACGGCTTTCCATTTCGCGCACTTCGCGCGGTTCCACACCGAGGCTTTCGGCCACGCGGTGGACTTCTTCGTTGTTCAGCCACGCCAGGCGCTTTTTCTGGCTGCGCAGGTTGAAGAACAACTTGCGCTGGGCCTTGGTGGTCGCGACTTTCACGATGCGCCAGTTGCGCAGGATGAACTCGTGAATTTCCGCCTTGATCCAGTGCACGGCAAACGACACCAGGCGCACGCCCATTTCAGGGTTGAAGCGCTTGACCGCCTTCATCAGGCCGACATTGCCTTCCTGAATCAGGTCAGCCTGGGCCAGGCCGTAGCCGCTATAGCTACGGGCGATATGTACGACAAAACGCAGGTGGGCGAGCACCATCTGCCGAGCCGCCCCCAAATCCTGCTCATAGTAGAGACTCTCGGCCAGTTCACGCTCCTGCTCGGGCGTCAGCAATGGAATGCTGTTGACCGTGTGCACATAGGCTTCCAGGTTCGCACCCGGCACCAAGGCATAAGCAGGTTGCAAAGAAGTGGTCATACGAAAAAACCTCCGACTCACATAACTCGTGCAGTTCAGCACTGCGAAAATTGACCGGGAACCGTAGGACAAGTTCCCTAAACCACTGATACGGTCAATACAAACGAAACCACATTAATCTGACATTAACTACTTCGGTGCCAACTCACGTAAATGCCGTGCGACCGCAATCCAGGCACCGATATACCCCAACAATACCGCGCCGAGCAAGAGTGACAGGCCATCGGCAACCGGCACGCCCGCCAGGGCGAAATCGCTGCCGTACAGCCCGGCCAGCCCGACCACCGCGTCGTTCAGCCAATTCAGGCCAAACGCCAGGACACCCCAGGACAAAATCCCCGCACCGAAGCCATAAAGCGCGCCCATGTACAGAAACGGCCGACGCACATAGCTGTCCGTGCCGCCGACCAGTTTAATCACTTCTATCTCGGTGCGACGGTTTTCAATATGAAGACGAATGGTATTACCTATCACCAAAAGTAATGCAGACACCAGCAACACCGTCAAACCGAACACAAACCGGTCACCCAGTTTGAGGATCGCCGCCAGGCGCTCTACCCAGACTAGATCAAGTTGCGCTTGTTGCACCTTCGGCAGCTCTGCGAGTTTTTGTCGCAGGGCTTCGAGGGCGGCCTTGTCCACTTCGTTCGGCGTTACCAGCACCACGCCGGGCAATGGGTTCTGCGGCAGCTCCTTGAGCGCCTCGCCCAGGCCGGATTGTTGCTGGAACTCCTCAAGGGCCTGGTCACGGCTGACGTACTCGGCATCCGCCACGCCCGGCATGTTCTTGATGTCGTCGCGCAACGCTTCGCCCTGTTGTGGGCTGGCATCCAGGTTCAGGTACAGCGAAATCTGCGCCGCACGTTGCCAGGAGCCGCCCAGGCGCTCCACATTATTGAGCAACAGCGACAAGCCCATCGGCAGGCTCAAGGCCACGGCCATTACCAGGCAGGTAAAAAAGCTACCGATCGGCTGCTTGCCCAGGCGGCGCAGGCTGTCGACCAGGCTGGCGCGATGACTTTCGATCCAGGCGCGCAGCAGGGTGCTGAAGTCCGGGCCGTCGTCATCGTTGTGTTTTTTCTTTTTCGGTTGCGGGTCGGCCGGTTTTGGCGCCACGCGCTCGGAAACCTTGGGGCTGCGTGTGGCACTCATACGCCCGCCTCCCCGTCGCCGATCAGGCGGCCGCGTTGCAAAGTAAGCATGCGATGGCGCATGCGTGCGATCAGCGCCAGGTCGTGACTGGCGATCAGCACACTGGTGCCCAGGCGGTTGATGTCTTCGAACACGCCCATGATCTCCGCCGCCAGACGCGGGTCGAGGTTGCCGGTGGGTTCGTCCGCCAGCAGCAGGGCCGGGCGGTGGACGATAGCGCGGGCGATACCGACGCGCTGCTGCTGGCCGGTGGACAGGTCGCCGGGGTAGAGGTCGGTCTTGTCCGACAGCGCTACACGCTCCAGGGCCGAATCCACGCGCTTGATGATCTCAGCCTTGGACAACCCGAGAATCTGCAGCGGCAGCGCGACGTTATTGAACACCGTGCGATCGAACAGCAACTGGTGGTTCTGGAACACCACGCCGATCTGGCGGCGCAGAAACGGAATCTGCGCATTGCTGATGGTGGCCAGGTCCTGGCCGGCCAGCAGCAGTTTGCCGGTGGTCGGGCGCTCCATGGCCAGCAGCAGGCGCAGCAAGGTACTTTTGCCCGCGCCCGAATGGCCGGTGACAAACAGGAACTCGCCGCGACGCACTCGAAAGCTCAGCTCATGCAAGCCGACATGCCCGTTGGCATAGCGTTTACCGACCTGTTCGAATCGAATCATGAACGCTCCCGCTCGGCAAACAGTGCCTGGACAAAGGGTTCGGCTTCAAAGGTGCGCAAGTCGTCGATACCCTCACCGACACCGATATAGCGAATCGGCAAGCCGAACTGTTTAGCCAGGGCGAAGATCACACCGCCCTTTGCCGTGCCGTCGAGTTTGGTCAAGGCCAGACCGGTCAACTGCACCGTCTGGTTGAACTGCTTGGCCTGGCTGATAGCGTTCTGGCCCGTACCGGCGTCCAGCACCAACAGCACCTCGTGGGGCGCGTCGGCGTCGAGCTTGCCGATCACACGGCGCACTTTTTTCAGCTCTTCCATCAAATTGTCTTTGGTGTGCAGGCGACCGGCGGTATCGGCGATCAGCACATCGATGTTACGGGCCTTGGCCGCCTGCACGGCGTCGAAAATCACCGAGGCGGAATCGGCGCCGGTGTGCTGGGCGATGACCGGGATCTTGTTGCGCTCACCCCAGACCTGCAACTGCTCCACGGCAGCGGCACGGAAGGTATCGCCGGCGGCGAGCATGACTTTCTTACCCTCAAGCTGCAGCTTTTTGGCCAGTTTGCCAATGGTGGTGGTCTTGCCGGCGCCGTTGACGCCCACCACCAGAATCACGAATGGCTTGTTCGGGGTGATCACCAGCGGCGCTTCGACCGGCTTGAGCATCGCGGCCAGCTCGGCCTGCAGCGATTTGTAGAGGGCATCGGCGTCGGTCAGTTGCTTGCGGGCGACCTTCTGGGTCAGGCTCTGGATGATTACCGCGGTGGCTTCGACGCCGACGTCGGCGGTCAGCAGACGGGTTTCGATGTCTTCGAGCAGTTCGTCGTCGATGGTCTTGCGGCCCAGGAACAGGCTGGCCATGCCTTCACCGATACTGGCGCTGGTCTTGCTCAGGCCTTGCTTGAGGCGGGCGAAGAAGCCGGTCTTGCTGATTTCGGCCGGTTGCGCAGCGATGACCGCAGGCGCGGCCTCTAGCACCGGCGCAGGCCCGGCCGGCGCAGGCACAACTACCGGAGCAGGCGTCGGCTCGACTGCCGCCGGCTGCGGCTCAGGTTCGACAACCGGCGGAATCGGCGGCACGAGGTGCTCAGCCTGCACATCATCGACCAGCGCCACCGGTTCCTCGGCCACCGGCAACGGCGGCCATGGCTTGTGCTCCGGCTCAGGCTCAGGCGGCGCTTCGACGACCGGCTGCAATACCGGCTCCACCAGGGGCAATACCACCGGTGCCGGCGCTTCGGCCGCCGGTTCGGCTTCTATAACGGGTTCGGGGATCGGCTCAGGTTGAACCTGCGGCTGTTCGACGACGGTTTCCTGCGGCTTTTTGCGCAGCCATCCGAACAGGCCTTTTTTCTCGCCAGCCGCGGCTGGGGTCTTCTTGTCGTCGTTGGAACCAAACATGGAGACGGCTATCTCAAGGTAGCGACGCGCCTAGGGGCGTGCCGGTAAATAAAATTCGATGCGTAACAGACTGTTTTTTAGCCAGCTCGTTCATGCGCAACATTTTGTAAGGCCTAAATAGGGCCTCAACAAGACAGCCGCTGTGGCCGTCCCTGAATCGGATCAGTATCCTAGCACCTCCTCGCCCGCCGACGCTAAGACCAAGCGGGCAGCCCAACAGGTTAAAAAACGAATGAATGCTCTCGCCCGCCGCGCCGCAGGCCTGCTGTTCAGCACAGTTTGTCTGCCTCTTTCAGCTTTGGCTGCCGATCCACAACCCACCCATGAATTCACCCTCGACAACGGCCTCAAGGTGGTCGTGCGCGAAGACCATCGCGCGCCGGTAGTGGTTTCCCAGGTCTGGTACAAGGTCGGCTCAAGCTATGAAACCCCGGGCCAGACCGGTTTATCCCATGCCCTGGAACACATGATGTTCAAGGGCAGCGCCAAGGTCGGGCCAGGCGAAGCCTCGCTGATCCTGCGCGACCTGGGCGCCGAAGAAAATGCGTTCACCAGCGACGACTACACCGCCTACTACCAAGTACTGGCCCGCGACCGCCTGGGTGTGGCCTTCGAGCTGGAAGCCGACCGCATGGCCAGCCTGCGCCTGCCGGCCGACGAGTTCAGCCGCGAGATCGAGGTGATCAAGGAAGAGCGCCGCCTGCGCACCGATGACAACCCGATGTCCAAGGCCTTCGAACGCTTCAAGGCCATGGCTTTCCCGGCCAGCGGCTATCACACGCCGACCATCGGCTGGATGGCGGACCTGGAACGCATGAAGGTCGAGGAGCTGCGCCACTGGTACCAGTCCTGGTACGTGCCCAACAACGCCACGTTGGTGGTGGTCGGCGACGTGACCCCGGACGAGGTCAAGAACCTGGCCCAGCGCTACTTCGGCCCGATCCCCAAGCGTGACGTGCCACCGGCCAAGATCCCGATGGAACTGGCCGAACCCGGCGAGCGCCTGCTGACAATGCGCGTGCAGACTCAATTGCCCAGCGTGATCCTGGGCTTCAACGTCCCGGGCCTCGCCACTGCCGAGGACAAGCGTTCGGTGCAGGCCCTGCGCCTGATCTCGGCCCTGCTGGATGGCGGCTATAGCGCGCGTATTTCCGAACAATTGGAGCGCGGCGAAGAGCTGGTATCCGCCGCCTCCACCAACTACGACGCCTATACCCGTGGCGACACCCTGTTCACCCTCTCGGCCACGCCGAACCAGCAGAAGAAAAAGACCATCGCCCAAGCCGAAGCCGGCCTGTGGCGCCTTCTGGACGAGTTGAAAGCCAAGCCGCCGACCGCTGAAGAACTGGAGCGCATCCGTGCCCAGGTCATCGCCGGCCTGGTCTATCAGCGGGACTCCATCACCAGCCAGGCCACCGCCATCGGCTCCCTGGAGACCGTGGGGCTGTCGTGGAAACTCATGGACAGCGAACTCGCCGACCTGCAAAGCGTGACCCCGGATGATATCCAGAAGGCCGCCCGCACCTACTTCACCCGCGAACGTTTGAGCGTCGCCCATGTTCTGCCCGAGGAGACCGCTCATGAGTGATCGCAAAAACAGCCGCCTGATCCTGCCTGGCCTGATCGCCGTCACCTTGATCGCCGCAAGCGCCGTGTACTTCCTGCGCCCCGGCGAGTCCGTGGCCAGCCAGGCGCTGGATCAGGCTCAATCGGCCAACACGCTGCAGTCCCTGGCGGAACTGGACGGCAAGGCGCCGACCAATCGCAAGCTGGATGTGCAGACCTGGACCACCGCAGAAGGCGCCAAGGTGCTGTTCGTCGAAGCCCACGAACTGCCCATGTTCGACATGCGCATCCTGTTCGCCGCCGGCAGCAGCCAGGACGGCGATGTACCCGGCCTGGCGCTGATGACCAACGCCATGCTCAACGAAGGCGTGCCGGGCAAGGACGTCAGCCAGATCGCCAGCGGCTTTGAAGGCCTGGGCGCCGACTTCGGCAACGGTGCCTACCGCGACATGGCATTGGTGTCCCTGCGCAGCCTCAGCGACAGCGCCAAGCGCGACGCCGCCCTGGCGCTGTTCGACCAGGTGATCGGCCAACCGACCTTCCCGGCCGATTCCCTGGCGCGCATCAAGAACCAGATCCTGGCCGGCTTCGAATACCAGAAGCAGAACCCCGCCAAACTGGCGAGCCTTGAGTTGTTCAAGCGCCTGTATGGCGATCACCCTTATGCGCATTCCAGCGAAGGCACGCCTGAAAGCGTGCCGAAGATTACCCTCGCACAACTGCAGGCCTTCCATGCCAAGGCTTATGCCGCAGGTAACGCAGTGATTGCGGTGGTGGGTGACTTGAGCCGCGCCGAAGCCGAGGCCATGACCGCCAAGGTGTCCGCCTCACTGCCCAAGGGCCCTGCCCTGCCGAAAATCGCCCAGCCCACCGAGCCCAAGGCCGGTCTGAGTCATATCGAGTTCCCTTCCAAGCAGACTCACCTGCTGTTCGCCCAACTGGGCATCGACCGCGCCGACCCGGACTACGCAGCCTTGTCCCTGGGCAACCAGATCCTCGGCGGCGGTGGGTTCGGCACGCGCTTGATGAGCGAAGTGCGCGAGAAACGCGGCCTGACCTATGGTGTGTACTCCGGTTTCTCGCCCATGCAGGTGCGCGGCCCGTTCATGATCAACTTACAAACCCGCGCCGAAATGAGCGGCGGCACCCTGCGACTGGTGGAGCAAGTGCTGGCCGATTACCTCAAGACCGGCCCGACCCAGAAGGAATTGGATGACGCCAAGCGTGAGCTGGCCGGCAGCTTCCCGCTGTCGACGGCGAGCAACGCCGATATCGTCGGCCAGCTGGGCGCCATGGGTTTCTACAACCTGCCGCTGAGCTATCTCGAAGATTTCATGAAACAATCCCAGGCCCTGACCGTAGAGCAGGTCAAGGCTGCGTTGAACAAACACTTGAGCGCCGACAAGATGGTCATCGTGACCGCCGGCCCAACGATTGCGCAGAAGCCACTACCGCCCCCTACTGATAAACCCGCCGAGCAGCCGCTCGGCGTCCCGGAGCATTAATGGCCAGTTCATCTCGCCCGAAAAAACCTGTCCACAACGTGCATAACGGTGTGGGCCAACTGCGCATCATTGGCGGTGAATGGGGCAGCCGCAAGCTGAGCTTCCCCGACGTGGTAGGCCTGCGCCCCACGCCGGATCGCGTGCGCGAAACCCTGTTCAACTGGCTCGCGCCCTACATCGGCGGGGCCAGGGTGCTGGACCCGTTCGCCGGCAGTGGCGCGCTGTTCCTGGAGGCGCTGTCCCGTGGCGCTGCCCAGGCCCAGGCGCTGGATGCCAGCAACGTCGCGGTGTCCAGCCTCAAGGAACATCTGGGCACCCTGCGTTGCACCAACGGCCAGGTGCAGACCGCCGACGCCCTGCGCTACCTGGAAACCCAGCCTGCCAGCGAGTACGACGTGGTGTTCCTCGACCCGCCGTTCAACCAGAACCTGTTGCCCACCGTGTGTGCGCTGCTGGAAGAACGCCAATGGCTGGCTGCCGATGCGTGGATCTACACCGAAAGCGAAACCGCACCTTCTACCCTGGGCCTGCCGGGCGCGTGGCGCCTGCACCGGGAGCAAAAATCCGGGCGGGTGTATTACGCGTTGTGGCACCGGTTGGTCGAAAGCGGCGCTTAATGCTTTTCAGCACGCGTATTCTTGTGGCGGGCAGGCTCGCCACAGACTGAGAGTTTCATGACACCGTCCTCCGACCTGTTCACCCCCGCCTTCGGCCTCGGCAACCCCCACCTGCAAACCCTGTGGGGGCCGCTGTTGCGCCCCACAACCCACATTAAGCGCCAACGCGAGCGCTTGTGGCTGGACGACGGCGACTTTCTGGACCTCGACTGGCATGGCCCCCACGACGCACACGTGCCGCTGGTGCTGGTGCTGCATGGGCTGACCGGCTCGTCCAATTCCCCCTATGTCGCAGGCTTGCAGAAAGTCCTCGCCGGCCAGGGCTGGGCCAGCGTCGCGCTGAACTGGCGGGGCTGTTCCGGCGAGCCGAACCTGTTGGCGCGCAGCTATCACTCCGGCGCCAGCGAAGACCTCGCAGCGACCATTGCGCACCTGCGCGCCAAGCGACCGTTGGCGCCCTTGTACGCGGTGGGTTACTCGCTGGGCGGCAATGTGTTGCTCAAGCACTTGGGGGAAACGGGGGAAATGTCCGGGTTGCAAGGCGCAGCGGCAGTGTCGGTACCCTTTCGCCTGGATCAGTGCGCCGATCGCATCGGGTTGGGGTTTTCGCGGGTGTATCAAAAGCACTTCATGCGCGAGATGCTGGCGTATATCCGCGTCAAGCAACGCCGCTTCCTACAGGACGGCCAGGTGGAGGGACTGAAAACCCTGGAGGCCCTCGGCTCGCTGGAGAAGATGCGCACGTTCTGGGACTTCGACGGCCGGGTCACCGCGCCGCTGCACGGTTTTCTGAGTGCCGAGGATTATTACCGCCGCGCGTCGAGTCGTTACTATCTGGGCGGCATCCGCACCCCCACCCTGATTATCCAGGCCGCCGACGACCCGTTCGTGTTTGCCCATAGCCTGCCGCAGGCCAGCGAGCTGTCGGATTGCACCGAGTTTGAGCTCACGACCAAGGGTGGCCATGTGGGCTTTGTCGATGGTTCACTGAAACGCCCCGGCTACTACCTGGAACGTCGCATCCCCCAATGGTTATTGGCACAACATGGCTAAAACGGGTGGAAGGTCAGTCGCCCGTAGCAATCGCCCGCTTCGAATCGGTGATCCACTCGCTCCACGACCCCGCATACAACTTACCCAGTGGATAACCCGCCAGGCTCAGGGCGAACAGGTTGTGGCACGCCGTCACCCCCGAACCGCAATAGGCCACCAGTTCTTCCGGCGAACGCCCCTGCAACTGTGCGGCGAAGCGTTGCTTGAGTTGTTCAGCCGGCAAAAAGCGCCCGTCGCTGCCGAGGTTTTCATTGAATGCCGCGCACTGCGCGCCGGGAATATGCCCGGCAATCGGGTCGATGGGCTCAACGTCGCCGCGAAAACGGGCGCGTGCGCGAGCATCGATCAAGGTCATGCCCGGCTGACCCAAGCGTTTTTGCAGGTGTTCGGCGTCCAGCAGCAGATGATTGTCCGGCTGGCCGACAAAGCTCCCCGCTTCGTTTACCGGAACGTCCAGGCTCAATGGGAAACCGGCGCTGTGCCAAGCCTTGAGGCCGCCATCCAGAATGAACACGCCGTCGCGCTTGCCCAGCCAGGCGAGCAGCCACCATGCCCGCGCAGCATAGGCGCCCGGGCCGTCGTCATATAGCACGACATCGGTATCCGCACTGATGCCCCAGGCCCGCAGTTGCTTGGCGAAGGTGTCCGCCGCCGGTAAAGGGTGGCGGCCGGTCACGCCTTTTACCACCGGACCACTGAGGTGACGATCCAGATCGGCATATTGCGCCCCCTCAATGTGACCTTCTTCATAACTGGAGCACCCGTAGTCCGGGTCTTCCAGGGCAAAGCGGCAATCGAGGATCACTAGACCTTCGGCCTTGCGGCGCTCGGCCAATTGCTGGGGACTGATCAGTTGGGCAAGCGGCATGGCGGACTCCTGTAGCATTAGAGAAAGGGCCTACTTCACGTCTTCCAGTGCCTGATTCAACGGCACGTAAAACTCCTTGAACAGCGCGTCTACCGCCTCTTTCGCCTGGGGCGTGACAAAACCCGCCTCCAGCACCAGCACCTGATACACCCCGCGCTTGATCGCTTCGGCGCTCAGGTGGGCAGAGTTTTCATTGGTGGTGCACAAAAACCGCACCCAGGAGGTGAGGATGATCCAGGCATTGAGGGTCAGGGCTTCGGTTTGCACCGGGTCCATGTTGAGGATGCCGGCATCGACAAAGCCCTGATAGATAGCACCGCCCTGGATCAGGCAGCGCTGGGAAAAACGCCGATAGCCAGTAGCCAGCTCCGGGTCGCTTTCCAGCAGGTGTTCCAGGTCACGGTGCAGGAAACGATAGCGCCACATGCCGGCCAGCACGGCCTGCAGGTAGAAGCGCTTGTCCTCCACCTGCATGGCGCGCCCTTGGGGCGGACGCAGGAAGCTGTCCACCAGCGCTTCGTATTCGCGAAACAGCACGGCGATGATCGCCTGCTTGTTGGGGAAGTGGTAGTACAGGTTGCCCGGCGAAATTTCCATATGGGCGGCGATATGGTTGGTGCTGACACTGCGTTCGCCCTGCTGGTTAAAAAGCTCCAGGCTGGTTTGCACAATGCGCTCGCTGGTCTTTACTCGTGGTGCCATAGGGGATCAGCTTCTGTACACGGGATGGGGCATCTTACGGGCTATCTCGGCCTGGATAAATCCATCATGTTGCTGCAATGTTATTTGACAATTTAGAGTAATGACTCTAAAAATCCACGCAGACCAATAACAATCGGTACTGCGCCATGTCCGCCAACGTTGCTTACCTGCAGGATACCCAGGCGCTGGATCAACTCCAGGCGCTGTTTGACGCCCAACGGCATGCCTACGCCGCAAACCCGATGCCGCCGGCCGCGCAACGCCAGCAATGGCTCAAGGCCCTGCGGAATGTGCTCAGCAACGAACGCCAGGCCCTGATCGACGCCATCAGCCAGGACTTCAGCCACCGCAGCGCCGACGAAACCCTCTTCGCTGAATTGATGCCCAGCCTGCATGGCATTCACTACGCCAGCAGACACCTCAAGCGTTGGATGAAACCATCCCGACGCACCGTAGGCATTGCCTTCCAACCGGCCTCAGCCAGCGTTATTTACCAGCCACTGGGGGTCGTCGGTGTGATCGTGCCGTGGAACTACCCGCTGTACCTGGCCATCGGCCCGCTGGTCGGAGCGTTGGCGGCGGGTAACCGGGTGATGCTCAAACTCAGTGAGTCCACTCCCGCTACCGGGCAATTGCTCAAGACGCTGCTGGCGAAAATCTTCCCTGAAGACCTGGTGTGCGTGGTGCTCGGCGAGGCCGATATGGGCATCGCGTTCTCCCGGCTGCGCTTCGATCACTTGCTGTTCACCGGCGCCACCAGTATCGGCAAGCATGTGATGCGCGCGGCGGCGGAACACCTCACCCCGGTAACCCTGGAACTGGGCGGCAAGTCGCCGGCTATCGTTTCCGCAGATGTACCGCTCAAGGACGCCGCCGAGCGCATCGCCTTCGGCAAAGCCTTGAACGCCGGGCAGACCTGCGTCGCGCCGGACTACGTGCTGGTACCAGAAGACCGCATCGAGGGGTTTGTCGAGGCTTACAGCAACGCCATTCGCGGGTTTTATCCCACGCTGACCGACAACCCGGACTACACAGCCATCATTAATGAGCGACAGTTGGCCAGGCTCAACGCCTACGTCAAAGACGCCATCGACAAGGGCGCCACCCTGATTCCGCTGTACGACCAGGGCCAGGCGCGGCGCATGCCTCACAGTCTGCTGCTCAACGTCAGCGACGACATGACTGTGATGCAGGACGAAATCTTCGGCCCGGTGCTGCCGATCGTCCCGTATCGCGGCCTCGAACAGGCCTTTGCCTACATCAACCAGCGCCCTCGCCCCCTGGCGCTGTACTACTTCGGCTACAACAAAGGCGACCAGCAGCGCGTGCTGCACGAAACCCATTCCGGTGGCGTATGCCTGAACGACACCCTGCTGCACGTGGCCCAGGACGATATGCCCTTCGGCGGCATCGGCCCCTCGGGCATGGGCCATTACCACGCTCATGAGGGTTTCCTGACGTTCAGCAAGGCCAAGGGGGTGCTGGTCAAACAGCGCCTGAACGCCACGAAGCTGATCTACCCGCCCTACGGCAAAGCCATTCAGAAGTTGATCCAGAAACTGTTCGTCCGCTGATTCCGCCACCTACGGGATAACAATAACAATGAACCCCAGCCTCACGGATTCACCCGCGCTGTCACGACGCGGCGTCTTGAAGATCGGCCTGTGTGCCAGCGCGTTCCTGGCTACCGCAGGGCTGGGCGCCAGCCTCAGCGGCTGCTCCAGCAGCACCCCGGCCAGCGGCTTTGCCCTGCTGCGCAGCAGCGATTTGCCGTTTTTGCGCGCGGTAATCCCTGTGGTGCTGGAAGGCGTGGCCAGCGCCCAGGAGGTGGCCAGCGGCATCGACGGCACCCTGAAAAAACTCGATTTCAGCCTGCAGCACCTGTCCCCGGAGATGTTCAAGCTCACCCAGCAATTGTTCGACGTACTCGGCATGGGCCTCACCCGTGGACCGCTCACCGGTGTCTGGGGCAGTTGGGAGAACGCCAGTGCCGAGCAGATCCGCAATTTCCTGCATCGCTGGGAAAACAGTTACCTGAACCTGCTGCGCATGGGCCAGGGCTCGCTGCTCAAGCTGGTGATCATGGCCTGGTACTTCCAGCCGGCGTCCTGGGCCCATTGCGGCTACCCCGGGCCGCCGAAGATCTGAACCGCATCCCCCACAATAAAAACAAGAGACGACCCTGATGCCTGTACCCGATCTGTTCCGCGAAGGCCTGGCCCGTGGCTGGAAAACCCATAATGGCGCCGCCCTCGATCAAGACCTGACCCTGGAAACCGATGTCGCGATCATCGGCAGCGGCGCCGGCGGTGGCACCACCGCGGAAATCCTCAGCGCGGCCGGTTACAAGGTGCTGCTGATCGAGGAAGGCCCGCTCAAGACCAGCAGCGATTTCACGTTACTTGAGGACGAGGCCTACACCAGCCTGTACCAGGAAGGCATCGGCCGCATGAGCAAGGACGGCGCAATCACCATCCTGCAGGGCCGCGCGGTGGGCGGTACCACGCTGATCAACTGGACATCGAGTTTTCGCACACCGGACGCAACCCTTTCTCACTGGGCCAGCGAATATGCGGTGAAGGGCCACAGCAGCGCCGAGATGGCGCCGTGGTTCGAAAAAATGGAGCAACGCCTGGGCATCGCCCCCTGGGCCATCCCGCCTAACGCCAACAACGATGTCATTCGCAAGGGCTGCGAAAAACTTGGCTACAGCTGGCACGTGATCCCACGCAACGTGCGCGGCTGTTTCAACCTGGGGTATTGCGGCATGGGCTGCCCGGTCAACGCCAAGCAATCGATGCTGGTGACCACCATCCCGTCGACCCTGGAACAAGGCGGCGAGCTGCTCTATCTGGCGCGCGCCGAGCGTTTCAAATATAACGGCGACACCGTCAGCAGCCTGGAGTGCGTGGCGATGGACGCCCGCTGTGTAGCGCCCACCGGGCGCAAGATCACGGTCAAGGCCAAGCATTATGTATTGGCCGGTGGCGGCATCAACAGCCCGGCGCTGCTGATGCGGTCGGACGCGCCCGACCCGCATTCGCGACTGGGCAAGCGTACCTTCCTGCACCTGGTGAATTTCTCTGCGGCACTGTTCGACGAGGTGATCAACCCGTTTTACGGCGCGCCGCAGTCGATCTATTCCGACCATTTCCAATGGCAGGACGGCACCACCGGCAAAATGTCCTACAAGCTCGAAGCGCCACCGTTGCACCCGGCGCTGGCCAGTACGCTGCTGGGCGGCTACGGCGCCCAGAATGCACTGGACATGAGCCAGCTACCCAATACCCACGCCATGCTGGCGTTGCTGCGCGACGGCTTTCATCCCGACAGCCCGGGCGGCAATGTGGAGCTGCGCGGCGACGGCACGCCGGTGCTCGACTACCAAGTGTCGGACTATGCCTGGGACGGCCTGCGGCGCGCCTTTCATAGCATGGCCGAGATTCAGTTTGCGGCGGGCGCCACGTCGGTCAAACCGCTGCACCATGATGCGCGCTATGTAAAGACCCTGGCCGAGGCCCGCACGCTGATCGAGGGCCTCAACCTGGAACTGCACCGCACCTGCCTGGGCAGCGCCCACGTGATGGGCGGTTGCGCCATGGGCGAAGACCCGAAAATGGCCGTGGCCGACAGCCTTGGCCGGCACCACCAATTGCGCAATCTGTCGATCCACGACGGTTCGTTGTTCCCCACCAGCATTGGCGCCAACCCGCAATTGTCGGTGTATGGACTGACCGCGCAATTGGCAACGGCATTGGCCGAACGTCTGAAAACAGCGTGAATAAACGTGGGATTCACGGCATCTATCTACATAAGTCGACTTGGCCGACCGAGATGGCTGCGATACCATCCGGTTCCCCAACGGACTCCGCCAGGACGACGCGATGAACCGAGTGTTGTACCCAGGTACCTTCGACCCGATTACCAAAGGCCACGGAGATCTGGTCGAACGCGCCTCTCGCCTGTTTGACCATGTGATCATCGCGGTCGCTGCCAGCCCCAAGAAAAACCCGCTGTTTCCCCTGGAACAGCGCGTGGAGCTGGCGCGAGAGGTCACCAAGCACCTGCCCAACGTGGAAGTGGTGGGCTTTTCCACGTTGCTCGCGCATTTCGCCAAGGAGCAGAACGCCAATGTATTCCTGCGCGGCCTGCGCGCGGTGTCGGACTTCGAATACGAGTTCCAACTGGCCAACATGAACCGCCAACTGGCGCCGGACGTTGAGAGCCTGTTCCTGACGCCGTCGGAGCGTTACTCGTTCATTTCCTCGACGTTGGTCCGGGAAATCGCGGCGTTGGGCGGAGATATCACCAAGTTTGTGCATCCGGCCGTGGCCGATGCACTGACGCTGCGCTTCAAGAAGTAAGACCGCTCAATCGGCGCCTGCTCGCACTGCGGGCGCCAATGCGGCACAATTGCGCGCATTAGTTTTCAGATGCCTTGGCTGACGGCCCTGGCAGGAGTTTCCATGTCCCTGATCATCACCGACGATTGCATCAATTGCGACGTCTGCGAACCCGAGTGCCCGAACGCGGCGATTTCCCAAGGTGAGGAGATCTATGTGATCGACCCCAACCTGTGCACCCAGTGCGTCGGCCACTATGACGAACCTCAGTGCCAGCAGGTGTGCCCGGTGGATTGCATTCCGCTGGATGAAGCCCATCCGGAGACGCAAGAGCAGTTGATGGAGAAGTACCGGCAGATTACCGGTAAGCATTGAGCTTATTCAGCGCCTGTCAGGGCCTTATCGGGGGTAAGCCCTCTTCCACACTTGGAATGTATGCCCAAACTGTGGGAGAGGGCTTGCCCCCGATAGCGATATCAGCCATCACCCGCAATCAGCTCTGGCACCTTGGGCAAAACACACTCGCCCGCTGCCCCAGCACCACATTGCGCAGCTCAGTCCCGCACACCTTGCACGCCTCGCCGCCCCGGCCGTAGACGAACAGTTCCTGCTGAAAATAACCCGGCTGCCCATCGCCGCCGATAAAGTCCCGCAATGTAGTGCCGCCGCGCTCGATGGCCGCTGCCAGCACCCGCTTGATCTCGATCGCTAGCTTCAAATAACGCCCGCGTGAAATGCCGCCGGCCGCTCGACGCGGATCGATCCCCGCCGCAAATAACGCTTCCGTCGCATAGATATTGCCCACACCGACCACCACCGCGTTGTCCATGATGAACGGTTTGACCGCCATGGACTTGCCGCGGGACTGTTGAAACAGGCGCTCGCCGTCGAACAGGTCGGTCAACGGTTCCGGCCCCAGGCGCAGCAGCAGTTCGTGGTTGTGCGGGTCCTGGCTCCAGAGCATCGCGCCGAAACGCCGGGGGTCGGTGTAGCGCAGGGCCAGGCCGGATTCGAGTTCGATATCCACATGCTCATGCTTGGCCGCCGGCATGCCGGTTTCCACCAGGCGCAGGTTACCGGACATGCCCAGGTGGCTGATCAGAGTGCCCACTTCGGCATTGATCAACAGGTACTTGGCGCGCCGTTCCACCAGCACGATGCGCTGCCCGGAGAGACGCACATCCAGGTCTTCCGGGATCGGCCAGCGCAGGCGCCGTTCGCGCACCACCACACGGCTGACGCGCTGGCCTTCCAGGTGCGGGGCAATCCCGCGACGGGTGGTTTCGACTTCAGGTAACTCGGGCATGTACGCCTCTTGGGTAAAAAATCAGTTCGCGCCCAATTCGCGGATCGACAACTTCATGCTCTCGAAGTCGTAGTCCGACAGCCCCACATAATCGAGCACCAGAGGGCCAACGGCATTCCACTCATGGTCCACCGACTGGTTCCCCAGCACCCGGTAAGACTCGCAGATGTGCTCGGCCATCTTCAGGATCGCCAGCAGGTTCTTCAGCGGTGCATTGCGTGACGATTCGTCGCTGAAAATCGCCAGGGCGTTGTGGTGGTTGGCGATCGCGTCGGTCACATGTTCCGGCAAGCGCCAGGACTTGGCGGTGTAGTAGCCCACCACCGCGTGGTTGGTATTGAACGCGTTGTTCTCGGTATCGACCACGCGGCAGTCCGGCCCGGCATTGGCGTAGGCCTCTTCGAGCACGCTCATGTAGTTGGAAAAGCGCTTGAGCATCAGCGGTACGCCACAATCGTGGAACAACCCAAGGGCATAGGCCTCGTCCACGGCCTGGGAGCCGGTGCGCTTGGCTACGGTCAGGCTGGTCATGGCCACGTCCTGAGCGGTGTCCCAAAAGCGGTTGAGGGTGACGATGGTTTCATCGCTCATTTCACCCCGGATCGACAAGGCATTGATCAGGTTGATCACCGAACGGCTGCCCAGCAGGTTCACCGCGCGCTGGATCGACGCGATCTTGTTACTCAGGCCGTAATGCGCCGAGTTGACGATTTTAAGCAGCGCGCCGGACAGGCCCGGGTCCTGGGAGATCAACCGCGCGATCACCTCCAGGTCCGGGTCGGGCATGTACTGCTCCATCTGCAGATCCACCATGATCTGCGGTTGCGGCGGTACGCTGATGCCTTGCAGGGCCTGTTGAATCTGTTCGGCGGTAAGCTCTTGGGACATAAGTACACACTCCGGGCTAGGTGGGGATTCTAACCTTGAAGCAAAGCTGACTGACACCTCAAAAAACCTGAATTGAAACCCGATCAAATGTGGGAGCTGACTTGCCTGCGACAGCATCGCCGCCGTACGTCAGATACAGCGCGCCGTCCGCATCGCAGGCAAGCCAGCGCCCACATAAACCGGTGCGCAAAGGGTATACTCCCGCTCTTTTTTCCGGAGCGACGTCATGTCCCTGCCAAGCCTGCGTCTCAAAGCCAACGCCGATCGTCGTTTGCGCAACGGCCACCTGTGGGTCTACAGCAACGAAATCGATGTGGCCGCCACCCCACTCCACGGGTTCCAGGCAGGCGACCAGGCCATCCTGGAAGCGGCCGGCGGCAAGACCCTCGGCATTGTGGCCATGAGCCCGAACAACCTGATCTGCGCCCGTCTGCTGTCGCGCGACATCAAGTTGCCGCTGGACAAGTCGCTGCTGGTGCATCGCCTGAACGTCGCCCTGTCCCTGCGTGATCGCCTGTTCGACAAACCGTTCTACCGCCTGGTCTACGGCGATTCCGACCTGCTGCCGGGCCTGGTGGTCGACCGTTTCGGCGACATCCTGGTGGTACAGATCGCCTCGGCGACCATGGAAGCCCATAAGGACGACGTGATCGCAGCGCTGACTCAAGTGCTCAAGCCCAGCGGCATCCTGTTCAAGAACGATTCCGCCGCACGCGACGCCGAAGGCCTCAACCGCTATGTCGAAACCGTGTTCGGCCTGGTGCCGGAGTGGGTGGCGCTGGAAGAAAACGGGGTGAAATTCGAAGCCCCGGTGATCCAGGGCCAGAAAACCGGCTGGTTCTACGACCACCGCATGAACCGCGCCCGCCTGGCCCCGTATGCCAAAGGCAAACGCGTACTTGACCTGTACAGCTACATCGGCGGCTGGGGCGTGCAAGCCGCGGCGTTCGGCGCCAATGAAGTGTTCTGCGTCGACGCCTCCGCCTTCGCCCTCGACGGTGTGGAGCGCAACGCGGCGCTCAACGGCGTCGCCGAGAAAATGACCTGCATCGAAGGCGACGTCTTTGAAGCGCTCAAGGAGCTGAAAGCCAGCGAAGAGCGCTTCGACGTGATCGTCGCCGACCCACCGGCCTTCATCAAACGCAAGAAAGACATGAAGAACGGCGAAGGCGCCTACCGCCGCCTGAACGAGCAAGCCATGCGTTTGCTCAGCAAGGACGGCATCCTGGTCAGTGCGTCGTGCTCCATGCACTTGCCGGAGGACGACCTGCAAAACATCCTGCTGACCAGCGCGCGCCATCTGGACCGCAATATCCAGATGCTGGAACGCGGCGGCCAGGGTCCGGATCATCCGGTGCATCCGGCGATCGTGGAGACGCGGTATATCAAGAGCATTACGTGCCGGTTGTTGCCCAATAGCTGAAACGGTGGGAGGGGCCAGCCCCCTCCCACCTTTGGGCGGTGCAATGAAGATTTTTCCTACCGCAGCAAGCTACGTTAATTCAGGAAATTTCTTCCAACACTTTGGATTGCATTGCATTTTTCGCAGACTAGTATCGGTTTCTGGTTTTACGCCGGAAAACAATAACAATGTCTGGGCCCATCCTCTCCCGCTTCATCCTCATCACCAGCATTTCCCTGATCAGCTTCTTCCCGATCAATATCCTGCTGCCCTCCTTCCCGGCGCTGGCAACCCGGTTCGACACCCCCAGTGCAGACATCGCGCTGTCGATCAGTCTGTTTACGCTGGTGTTTTCGATCTCGCAGATGGTCGCCGGGCCGCTCTCGGATAAATGGGGACGCAAGGAAGTCCTGCTCGGCTGTATCGTGCTGTCGATCCTGGGAGCGATGGGCTGCGCACTGGCGAACGACTATCCGACCTTCCTGCTGTTTCGAAGCGTACAGGCTGTGGGCTGCGGTTTCTTCGTACTGGGCCACGCGCTGGTGGAGGACCTGTTCGAAGAACAGCACCGTGCCAGAGTGCGCCTCTATTACATGACCCTGAGCGGCTCGTTTGTCGCACTGTCGCCGCTGATCGGCTCCTGGCTGCAAACCACCTTCGACTGGCAAGGCAGTTTCTACGGCTTTGCACTGATGGCATTGGGCATGTTGATCCATGCGTTCTGCATCCTGCCCTCCAAGTCCACCGGCCCGCATCGCGCGCCGGTGCCCATCCTCGGCACACTCAAAGCTGTTGCGCGCAATCGTGACTTCCTGCGCTACTGGTGGATCGCCGCCCTGGTGTTTGCCTGTTATTTCGCCTTGATCAGCGTGACGCCGATGATTTTCATGGATGCGCTGAAGTTGTCCGAATACCAATATGCGCTGGTGCTGATGGTGTACGGCTTGGCCTATCTGCTCGGCGGCGTGGCGGCTTCGTACCTGCAAAAGCGCATTTCGCTGTCGCGACAAATCAACATCGGCCTAGGGCTACTGCTTGTTGCTGGCGCGCTGTTAACGGCGATCATCAGCCTGAAAGCCATCACCACCGTGACCTTGCTGATTCCAATGCTGATCAGCGCCCTCGCCGTCACCCTGGTTCGACCCGCCGCCATTTCTGCAGCGATGCTGTTATTTTCCAGCCGCGCGGGCACGGCGGCCTCGGCAGGAAACAGCATCATGTTCCTCACCGCCGCCGTCAGCAGCGCGGCACTGGCCCAGGCGGGCGGTCATCTGCTGCTGACCATCGCCCTCAGTTTTATCGGCTTGAGCCTGTGGGGACTGGTGACCAATCACCGAACAGGCCGCGACTAACGCTCCCGAATCACCGGGGTGAGCAACATGTCACTGGACTCCAATTGCAGGTAACGCGGCTTGGCCAACGATACCTTGCCTGCGCGGATGTCACGGATCAGCGCTTCAGTGTCGACGGCTCCGTCCGGCAGTTGCGTCCACAGCAGCGGGCCGCGATCTCCCCATTGGCCCTTCCGGTCCTGTACAAAAATGCGCGGGAGCATGAAGTCGTGGCTGTAGCCGGTGTGTGGGATGGCCAGCACTTCGGGCCGGCCATCCTCGTCAAGGTCGACCGCCCACAGCACGCAGCCGGGTTCGCAAGGCGAGTCCGCATCCAGGCTGAGGTCCGCGAACTGTTCGCTGCCTTTGGGCTGCGGGCCGATCCATTCCAACTCGGGCTTGGGCCGCTGGGCGCGTTCCTTTTCGTACTGTTCGCTGAAACTCAGCGACGTGTCCTCCATGCGCTCGCGCAGGGCGCGGCGTGCTTGCGGGTCAAGAATGCGCTCCTGATCCAGGTCGGCCTGCAATTTCGCATACGCCTCCTGGCCGGACTTTTCCAGGCCGAAGCGCAGGTTGTTCGCATCGAACGCTTCTGCCTTGATACGCCCGTCGAGCAGACGCCGGACCTGATCGTCGACGCTCAAGCGCACCGGGTCCAGGAGCGGCGTATTGATCAACACCACCAGCCCACAAAACAGCAACGCCAGGGCCGGGTTGGTCACCCGCAAGTTGCCCAGCCAGACCGGCGAGCGCAAGGCCACCGCCCACACCGCCGCCAGGCCGTACAGGCTGCACAATACGGCCAGTGCCAGTGCGATGAAACGCAGGGGCGACAAGGCATATTGCTCGACCCGCAGCCAGCTTGAATAAAACGCCAGCGCGGCAAGAATCGGCAGGCACAGCAGGCTCAACTCGATAAAATGCGTCAACCATTTGGGATACGGTCGAGGCTGGACGCCATCCTGGAACACGCCGTTGAGCAGGAACAACTGCGCCCCGGCCAACACCAGCAGAATCGGGGTGGAATAACCCGTGGCCCAAATCCGCGCCAGCCCGGTGAACGGCAAGGTCAGGGTAAACAACACGCTGATCAGCGCAATCAATGGCAGCAACAGACCGCAGGCGCTCAACAGCATGCTGCGCATCTGGCCGATGACCTTCTCGCTACGCGCCGCCAGATACATCCCCAGCGCAAACACCAGCGGCAGGCTGAAGCACAGGAACAGCTTGCTCCAGAAGTGACGCTCAAAAAACTCGATGCCCAGCATCAGGAACAGTTGGCCCCAGAGTTTGAGCAACAGCATGATCACCGCCACCAGGATCAACGCGTACAGCACGATAAACACGCTGCTCCAGGCTTGCAGGAACAGGTCCTCATAGCGCCAGCGCTGCCCTTTGGTGACGGGCCAGGCGAACAGGAAGGTGGCACAGACATAACACAGCACCAGCAAGCTGATGATCCAGGTATTGATCGCCCAGCGGTGATTGTCATCCGGGTCAAGGCCCTGGCAGACCCAAAATGTCATGCCGCCCATCAGCAGGGTGAACGCCAGGGTAGGCAGCAATGAGCGCCAATGTCGGGCTTTTTCGCCCAGCAGCTGCAACGTAGTGCCGCCGACCAACACCACGGTGCCGGTGACGAAGAACAGCGTCTCGCTCAAGCGATGCAACTGGCCGGCGTAATAGCAGACGATGCCCTGGATCAGGCCGATCAGCAGGTAGAAGCCTAGAAGACGATGAATAACGGGCATTCCAATTCCTTTGGAGCGAGGTAAGAGCAAAGGGCCGCCAGTCTAAACAAAGCCGGTGGCGCTGAGTATTGCCCCATTCCCTCCAGCCGCCAGCGGTGTAGAATCGGCCCTATTCATCGCCAGTCATCCCCCGGCGGGTTTATGAGCTCAAGGCCACGGCGCGCGGCGATCCCGCAGCGTTTGAGGCAACCTCCGGACACACGGCTATTTCTGAGTGTTCCAGACGTCCATAGAAGCTCACTCCCCTTTAGTACCTGATTAGCCGCCCGGAGTGCTCCATGCCAGATTACCGCTCGAAAACATCCACCCACGGCCGCAACATGGCCGGCGCCCGCGCACTGTGGCGCGCCACGGGGATGAAAGATGACGACTTCAAGAAGCCGATCATCGCGATTGCCAACTCCTTTACTCAGTTCGTACCCGGCCACGTCCACCTCAAGGACCTGGGCCAGCTGGTCGCCCGCGAAATCGAACGCGCCGGCGGCGTGGCAAAAGAATTCAACACCATTGCCGTGGACGACGGCATAGCCATGGGCCATGACGGCATGCTGTACTCGCTGCCGAGCCGCGAGATCATCGCCGACTCCGTGGAGTACATGGTCAACGCCCACTGCGCCGACGCCATCGTGTGCATCTCCAACTGCGACAAGATCACCCCCGGCATGTTGATGGCCGCGCTGCGCCTGAACATCCCGGTGATCTTCGTCTCCGGCGGTCCGATGGAAGCCGGCAAGACCAAACTCGCCTCCCATGGCCTGGACCTGGTCGACGCCATGGTCATCGCCGCCGATTCCAGCGCTTCTGACGAGAAGGTGGCGGAATACGAGCGCAGCGCCTGCCCGACCTGCGGTTCGTGCTCCGGCATGTTCACCGCCAACTCGATGAACTGCCTCACCGAGGCCCTCGGCCTGGCACTGCCGGGCAACGGTTCCACCCTGGCCACTCACAGCGACCGCGAGCAGCTGTTCCTGCAGGCCGGCCGCACCATCGTCGAGCTGTGCAAGCGCTACTACGGCGACAACGATGAGTCGGTGTTGCCGCGCAACATCGCCAACTTCAAGGCGTTCGAAAACGCCATGACCCTGGACATCGCCATGGGCGGTTCCACCAATACCATCCTGCACTTGCTGGCCGCGGCCCAGGAAGCCGAGATCGACTTCGACCTGCGCGACATCGACCGGCTGTCCCGCCATGTGCCGCAACTGTGCAAGGTCGCGCCGAACATCCAGAAGTACCACATGGAAGACGTGCACCGCGCCGGCGGGATCTTCTCCATCCTCGGCTCCCTGGCCCGTGGCGGCCTGCTGCACACCGACCTGCCGACCGTGCACAGCAAGACCATGGCCGACGGCATCGCCAAATGGGACATCACCCAGACCGACGACGAAGCCGTGCACACCTTCTTCAAGGCCGGCCCGGCGGGCATCCCGACCCAGACCGCTTTCAGCCAGTCGACCCGTTGGGACACCCTCGACGACGACCGTGAAAACGGCTGTATCCGCAGTGTCGAGCACGCCTACTCCAAAGAAGGCGGCCTGGCCGTGCTGTACGGCAACATCGCCCTCGACGGCTGCGTGGTCAAAACCGCCGGCGTGGATGAGTCCATCCATGTGTTCGAAGGCAACGCGAAAATCTTCGAAAGCCAGGACAGCGCCGTACGCGGCATCCTCGCCGACGAAGTGAAGGCCGGCGACATCGTGATCATCCGCTACGAAGGCCCCAAAGGCGGCCCGGGCATGCAGGAAATGCTCTACCCTACGTCGTACCTGAAATCCAAAGGCCTGGGCAAAGCCTGCGCCCTGCTGACCGATGGACGTTTCTCCGGCGGCACCTCGGGCCTGTCCATCGGCCACGCTTCGCCGGAAGCCGCAGCGGGCGGTGCGATTGGCCTGGTGCAGGATGGCGACAAAGTGCTGATCGACATTCCGAACCGCTCGATCAACCTGTTGATCAGCGACGAAGAACTGGCGGCACGCCGGGTCGAGCAGGATAAAAAAGGCTGGAAGCCGGTGGAGAAGCGTCCGCGCAAGGTCACTACCGCGCTGAAGGCTTACGCCCTGCTCGCTACCAGTGCCGACAAAGGCGCTGTGCGTAACAAGGCGATGCTCGACGGCCTGTAAGACTCGCCCCCATAAAAATGCCCCGCCAAGTGCGGGGCATTTTTTTGCCGGGTCAAATCTCAAAGCCAGCGTGCCAGTTAGCACATTTGCAACTGAACTATTGCAATCGGGGGGCAAGCCCCCTCCCCCATTTTTGATCAGTTACTGGATTTCATCCGGCTTGACGATCACCCAGTTCTTGTCCGCCGTCACCGGCAGCCCTTCCTTGGCCTGCGCCGCCGCATGCTTGGCCATCATGCCGTTGAGTTGGGCCATGTACTTGTCTTTGCGGTTGACCCACAAGTGAATGCCGCCCTTGGCCACGTCCACATCGTGGAACAGCATGTAGCCATCGCTTGTCGGCGTGTCGCCGCCGACGATCAGCGGTTTTTTCCATTCGTCGATGTAGGTGAGGATCGCTGCGTGCTTGCCGGCCATCCAGGTCGCCGGGGTCCACAGGTACGGGGTGAGTTCCAGGCCGAGGTTGGCCTTCTCGTCGTATTTGCCGGCGGCGATCTGTTTACGTGCGGTGGTCAGTTCGCCGGTCTTGCGGTCCTTGAGCAGGGTGGTCACGCCGATCACGTTCTCGGGTTTGATGTTGTAGCCGTACTTCGGGTCGGCGGCGACCATGCGCACCAGTTCTTCCGAGGCGGCGGTCATCACATACACCTCGATGCCGTTTTCCATCAGCTTGTTGTACAGCTCGGCCTGGCCGGTGAAGACTTTCGGCGGCTGCACCTCGGACGTCTTCACCACATCGCCTTCGTAATAACTGACCGGCACGGGCTTGCCGGAGGCCATCAGCTCGTCGACCTGGACTTTGAGTTCCTTGAGGGTGAAGCCGGAAAACACTTGGGCGACCCACGGGTAACAGACCATGTCGTCTACTTCGCACAGGCGATAGTAGTAACTGAACAGACTTTCCTTGTGGTCGGCAGTGTCCTTGAACGGCATTAGCTTGAGCGATGGATCAAGGCTTTCGCGGGTGATGAGCCCCTTGTTTTCCATGTAGGGCAACAGCGACTCTTCGAGGTCGTAGCGGTAGCTGGTGTTGTCCATGTCGAACACCGCGAAGTTGCCCTTGTTGGCGTTGGCGGCGATCATCTCGTTCAACTGCTTGGCGGCGGGTGCCGGCCAGTGTTTCAACTCGGTGTCGGCGAACGCCTGGCCGGCGAGCCCCAGGCAAAGTACGGCGGATACCAGTAGTGTCGGCGCGAGCTTCATAGGCGTTGTCTCCCTGAGTGAAAGACATCGACGCTAACAAATCCCTATGACAGTTCCCACTTCACCCGCGACCGTGCGCGTCCCGTTACCGCCAACGCCATACGCCTTTGCGTCAAACGCTTATTCCAAAAACGACAGTTACCATTCCATATTGGTATTAAATCATTATATTTCAAGCTGTTAGGCTCCCCGGTTCGCAATCGCAGGCTCACGCGATTGGCGCCTTCTCAATGGAGCTCAAATGAATCTGCCGCTGATTCTCAACTTACTAGTGTTCGTGGCCCTGCTGCTGGGCCTGGCACAAACCCGTCGTACCCAATGGAGCCTGGCCAAAAAGGTTCTGTTCGCGCTGGTGCTGGGCGTGGTGTTTGGTGTGGTATTGCATGCCATCTACGGCGCCGGCAACCCGGTGCTCAAGGCTTCCATCGGCTGGTTCGACCTGGTCGGCAACGGCTATGTGCAGTTGTTGCAAATGATCGTGATCCCGCTGGTATTCGCCTCGATCCTCAGTGCCGTGGCGCGCCTGCATAACGCGGCGTCCCTGGGCAAGATCAGCTTCCTGACCATCGGCACGCTGCTGTTCACCACCGCGATTGCGGCGTTGATCGGTATCGCCCTCACCAACCTGTTCGGCCTTACCGCCGAAGGCCTGGTGGCCGGCACCCAGGAAATGGCGCGCCTGCAAGTGATCCAGAGCGATTACGCGGGCAAAGTCGCCGACCTGAATATCCCGCAACTGCTGCTCTCGTTCGTGCCGGCCAACCCGTTTGCCGACCTGGCCCGGGCCAAGCCGACGTCGATCATCAGCGTGGTGATTTTCGCCGCATTCCTGGGGGTTGCCGCGCTGCAGCTGCTCAAGGATGACGTGGAAAAAGGCCAGAAGGTCCTCAACGCCATCGACACCCTGCAAGCCTGGGTGATGCGCCTGGTGCGCCTGGTGATGAAGCTGACCCCGTACGGCGTACTGGCGCTGATGACCAAAGTGGTGGCCAGTTCCAACCTGCAGGACATCATCAAGCTCGGCAGCTTTGTGCTGGTGTCGTACCTGGCTTTGGGCCTGATGTTCGTGGTGCACGGCCTGCTGCTGTCGTTGGCCGGGGTCAACCCACTGCGGTTTTTCCGCAAGGTGTGGCCGGTGTTGACCTTCGCCTTTACCAGTCGCTCCAGCGCGGCCGCGATTCCCCTGAGCATCGAAGCGCAGACCCGTCGCCTGGGTATCCCGCAATCCATCGCCGGCTTCGCCGCTTCGTTCGGCGCGACCATCGGCCAGAACGGTTGCGCCGGTCTCTACCCTGCCATGTTGGCGGTGATGGTGGCGCCGACCGTGGGCATCAACCCGCTGGACCCACTGTGGATCGCGACCCTGGTAGCGATCGTGACCCTGAGTTCGGCCGGTGTGGCGGGCGTGGGCGGCGGCGCGACCTTTGCCGCGTTGATCGTGCTGCCGGCCATGGGCTTGCCGGTGTCACTGGTGGCGCTGCTGATTTCCGTGGAGCCGCTGATCGACATGGGCCGTACAGCGTTGAACGTGAATGGTTCGATGACGGCCGGCGCGATTACCAGCCAGATCATGGGGCAGACGGACAAGGCGCTGCTGGAGGCGGATGAGCATGGGGAGTTAGCGCAGGCCTGATAGACCTCCATCGGGGGCAAGCCCCCTCCCACATTTGGCGTGCATATCAATGTGGGAGGGGGCTTGCCCCCTATGCTTTTAGGCTTTTTCCCAAACTTCAAAGTTGTAGGCTGGCTTGTCGCCCTCAGCCGCATTCTCAGCATTCGACACCAACTTCCACTGGCTCGCATCAAACTCCGGAAACCACGCATCCCCCTCCGGACTCAACGCCACCCGCGTCAAATACAACCGATCCGCCAGCTCCAGGCCCTGCGCATACAACTGCGCGCCGCCGATCAGCATCAGCTCGTCCACGCCCTGCTCCAATGCCCATGCCTCGGCGCGCTTGACGGCGGCCTCCAGTGACGGAAAAACTTCCGCACCTTCCAGCGCCAGGTCGGTCTGACGGCTGACCACAATGTTCAAGCGCCCCGGCAGCGGTCGGCCCAGGGAGTCCCAGGTCTTGCGCCCCATAATGATCGGCTTGCCGAGGGTGGTGGCCTTGAAATATTTGAAATCCCCGGGCAAATGCCAGGGCATGCGGTTGTCGACGCCGATCACGCGGTTTTCACCGAGGGCTGCGATCAGGCTTAGAGGGAGAGTTTTTTTCATGGCGACGAGAATACCAGAGCCGCGAGTCAGCGGTTATGCTCCAGACTCACTTGCTCAACAGGACAGCGCGTGACTGCACTGAACTCGCTACACACACTCTGGCTGACGGAAACCGTGCGGCTGCGTGAAGAACACGCCGGCAACCTCGAAGACCAGGAAGCCAACCGCCTGGCCCGCACGGCCGGAGGCGACCTGCCGACGCGCATTCAACGACGCGCCTTGCACCTGGCCGAGCGCGATGGCTTGGTGGCGGCCCTGACCCGCTGGTTGCAAGGCGCGCGCCTGGCGCTGGTGCTGCTGGCGATACTCGCGGTGGTCAGCGGTGCCGCCCTGGCGTTTGCCGCGCTGGGTAACGGATTGGCGCCAGTGAACGTGTTCTGGGCGCTGGGCAGCCTGCTCGGCTTGAACCTGATTCTGCTGATCAGCTGGGCATTGGGCCTGCTATTGGCCGGCGAACATAGCGCCAGCCTCGGGCGCCTGTGGCTGTGGCTCAGCGAAAAATTCGCACGCGATGCCAAGGCCGCGCAATTGGCCCCGGCCCTGTTACTGCTGTTGCAACGGCAGAAGCTCAATCGCTGGGCCGTAGGCGTCCTGGTCAACAGCCTCTGGCTGCTGGCATTGCTCAGTGCGCTGGTGATTCTTCTGACATTGCTTGCCACACGCCGCTACGGCTTTGTGTGGGAAACCACTATCCTCGGCGCCGATACCTTCGTCGCTGTGACACAAGCGCTGGGGGCCTTGCCTGCCCTGCTCGGCTTCAACGTGCCAAGCGCCGAGATGATCCGCGCCAGCGGGGATGCAGCCGTGAATATCGAGCGTGCGCGTCAGGCCTGGGCAGCGTGGCTGGTCGGCGTGTTGCTGGTTTACGGCCTGCTGCCTCGCCTGATCCTCGCCCTGCTCTGCCTGTGGCGCTGGAAACGCGGACGCGCCGCCCTGCGCCTAGACCTCAACCTGCCCGGCTACAGCCAACTGCGCGAGCGCCTGATGCCAAGCAGCGAGCGTCTTGGGGTTAATGACGCCGCGCCCGATCACTTGCACGCCGTCATCGGCGGCGTCAGTGAACAGGACAGCAATGGCGCCCTGCTGGTGGCCATCGAACTGGACGGTCAGCACCCCTGGCCGCCCAAACTACCGGCCAACGTGAGTAACGCCGGTATTCTCGACAGCCGCGAATCGCGCCACAAACTGCTGGAACAACTCACGCGCTTCCCACCTGCGCGCCTGGCCATTGCCTGCGACCCACGGCGCTCGCCGGATCGCGGCAGCCTGGCGCTGATCGCCGAACTGGCTCGCAGCGCCAGCGCCGCCCGCGTCTGGCTGTTGCAGGCGCCACCCGGCCAGGCGCTGGACGCCGAACGCCTGGGCGATTGGCACAACGCGCTGCAACAGCTCGAGCTTCCCTTCGCCGACTGCGCACCGTTGAACTGGCTGGAGACCGGTCATGACTAAGCCGTTGAAACTCGCCGTGGTCGGCCACACCAACGTCGGCAAGACCTCGCTGTTGCGTACCCTGACCCGCGATGTGAGCTTCGGCGAAGTCTCCCATCGCCCCAGCACCACGCGGCATGTCGAAGGCGCGCGCCTGTCGGTGGACGGTGAAGCCTTGCTGGAGTTGTACGACACGCCCGGTCTGGAAGACGCCATCGCCCTGCTCGATTACCTGGAGCGCCTGGACCGCCCTGGCGAACGGCTTGACGGCCCGGCGCGCCTGGCGCGCTTCCTGGAGGGCAGTGAAGCGCGCCAGCGGTTCGAACAGGAGGCCAAGGTGCTGCGCCAACTGCAGGCCTCGGACGCCGGCTTGTACGTGATCGATGCCCGCGAACCGGTGCTCGCCAAATACCGCGACGAACTGCAGGTGCTGGCCAGTTGCGGCAAGCCGTTGTTGCCGATACTCAACTTCGTCAGCAGCAGCGACCACCGCGAGCCGGACTGGCGTGAAGCCCTGGCACGCCTCGGCCTGCATGCGCTGGTGCGTTTTGACAGCGTCGCGCCGCCCGAAGACGGCGAACGGCGCTTGTATGAAAGCCTCGCCCTGCTGCTGGAAAACGCCCGGCCGCAGTTAGAAAGGCTGGTTCTTGACCAGGAGGCTCAACGCCAGGCCCGCCAGCAAAGCGCCGCGCGGTTGATCGCCGAGCTGCTGATCGACTGCGCCGCGTGCCGACGCAGCGTGGTCACCGAGGACGAGCACAACGCAATCGGCGAACTGCGCAAGGCTGTGCGTCAACGCGAACAAAAGTGTGTGGACGCCTTGCTCAAACTCTTCGGGTTCCGCCCGCAGGATGCCGCCGCCAGTGATTTGCCGTTGCTGGACGGGCGCTGGGGCGACGACCTGTTCAACCCCGAAACCCTCAAGCAACTCGGCGTGCGCGTCGGCGGCGGGATCGCTGCCGGTGCGGCGGCCGGTGCGGGTGTGGATCTGCTGGTCGGCGGCCTGACCCTCGGCGCCGCCGCCCTGGCCGGTGCGATTGCCGGAGGCGCGCTGCAAACCGCACGCAGCTATGGCAACCGCTTGATGGGCAAGCTCAAGGGTCACCGCGAGCTGACCGTGGACGACAGCGTGCTGCGCCTGCTCGCCCTGCGCCAACGCCAGTTGCTCAAGGCCCTCAACCTGCGCGGCCATGCGGCGATGCACAGCATCAAAGTGGACACACCCCAGGACAAAACCTGGCGCGAGGGCAAACTGCCCGACGCCCTGCATAAGGCCCGCGCCCACCCGCAATGGTCGTCCCTCAACCCCCATGCAAGACTGAGCCAGGCCGAGCGCCAGGAACAGATCGACGCCCTCGCCGAGCGCCTCGATCAGGACTGAGCCGTCAGCAACCGCCGTGCCTTGGCCTTGAGCCATTCAAGGTCGAGCGGCGGCACATTGGGCTGCTTGGCCATCTCATCCCAATGCCGCAGACGCACACTCACCGCGCAGAGCGGGTCCTGTTCGAAGGCCCGGGCCTCGACCGCGCTCATCATGCCGCCCTGGTAAGCCAGGGTGCGGCGGCTGGCCTCGCTCAGGCGTGCGTAATAATCCGGCTGGCTGAAGGTCAGGTAACGCTTGGCCTGGACGTGATACTCCACAAGCCTGGCCAGGCGTTCGCTGAAGCCGGCTCGGCGCAGGTAATCCGCCCCCAGCCGCTCATGGCTGACCACGCCGTAACCGCCCATGTTCTCGGCACGTTGATCACAAAGATGGCCGATATCATGAAAGAACGCCGCTAATACCACTTCGTCATCGAAGCCTTCGGCCAGGGCCTGCTGCGCGGCCTGGGACATATGCTCGAGCTGCGACACCGGTTCGCCGATGTAGTCCGCCGCGCCGTGCTGTTCGTACAGGCCGAACACATTGACAATCGTCTGCTCCGGGCTACTCACGCCTCACCCCACAGCGCCGCAACGTTGCGCTCGCCCAGCGCCGGCCCCACGCTCATGCCCACGCCGGTGTGCATCAACGCCGCGCTGACCCCTGGCGCTGCCCGTACGAAGGAAAACGGCCCCGGTCCGCGCGCGCCATAAACCCCCTGCCAGCGCTCGACTACCTGAATTGCACAACGCAGGGTCTGCTCGGCCAGTTCAATCATCCAGTTGTCCACCTGTTCGCCGTTGAAGGGTGACGCATCCCGGCCGTAATCATGGGAATCGCCGATGATCAGCTCACCATAAGGCGTGGGGCTGATCAGCAGATGAATGCCATGCTCGTGCAGGTGCGGCGCATCGCGCAGGATCTGCGCCTGCACCGCCGCCGCTTCCGGCAGATCGGCGAACGCGCCGTAATGCACGCAACTGAGGCCCGTGAGCAAAGCATGTTGCAGGTTCAGATTCAGCGCTGGTCGCGCCCGTAGCATTTGCAGGCGGCAGATACTCGGGTTGAGTTCGGCCAGCGCTTCGGCCAGCAGAGTTTGGTAGTCATGGCCGGAACAGACGATGATCTGTTCGCCGCGAAAGCTGCCCGCCGTGCTGTGCACGTGGCCCGGCTCAACGTCGCGCACCAGCGTAGAAAAGTGAAATTCCACCTTCAGTTCGCGGCGAAGATAGTCGATCAACGCCGGGAGAGCTTCCCGCGAATACAGTTGCTGGTCGTCGCGACCGTGCAGCGCGGCCCGGTGATGACGGAACTGGCCACCGTACAGATCGCGCATTGCCGCGCCCTGCAGCAGCTCCACGTTGTACCCGTGTTCCTGCGCGCGCCCGGCGCAGAACGCTTCCAGCAGGTGTTCTTCCGCTTCGGTGCGGGCGAACAGGTAAGCGCCGTTGCGCTTGAGCGGCAGGCCCGCCACCTGGGCCCAATGCCCCCAGATGTCACGGCTTTGCCGCGCCAGGTCGAGCATCGGCCCAGGCGGCTGGCCGCTAACCAGGGCCTGGCCGAAGTTACGTACCGAGGCGCCCAGAGGCGTGGCGCTGCGTTCGAACACCTTGACCTTGAGCCCACGCTTGGCGGCGGCGTAGGCGTGGGACAGGCCGAGGATGCCGGCGCCGACAATTAACAGATCACTGCTCATGCGTTCCTCTCGTTCCCACACTCTGTGGGAATGCATCCAGTGACGCTCTGCGTCACTCATTTAACAGCGGACGCGGAGCGTCCAGGGCGCATTCCCACGCGGAGCGTGGGAACGATCATTACTGACCGGCGACCTTCTCCGACTTACCGTCATAGCGCTTGCGCCATTCGGTCAGGATGCTGTCGCGGTTTTTCGAGGCCCAGGCGAAGTCGTTCTTGATCAAGCGTTGCTCGTAGTCGGCCGGCAACTCGGTCTGCGGCTTGGCGATACCTGGCTGGGCGAGTACCGCAAAGTTGTCCTTGTACAGCTCCATCGCAGCGGGGCTGGCGGAGAAGTCGGCGAGTTTTTTCGCCGCATCGGCGTGGGCGGTGCCTTTCATCACGGCGGTGGCTTCGATGTCCCAGCCCAGGCCTTCTTTGGGCAGGATGATGTCCAGCGGCGCCCCTTGGCGTTTGAGCTGGACCGCCGGGTACTCAAACGAAATACCGATCGGGAATTCACCGGAAGCCGCCAACTTGCACGGCTTGGAACCGGAGTGGACGTACTGGCCGATGTTCTGGTGCAGGTCATCCATGTACTGCCAGCCCTGCTTCTCGCCGAAGGTCTGCAACCAGGCACTCACGTCAAGGAAACCGGTGCCGGACGACGCCGGGTTGGGCATCACGATCTTGCCCTTGTATTCAGGTTTGGTCAGGTCCTGCCAGCTCACCGGTTTGGTCAGGCCCTGCTTCTCGGCTTCGACGGTATTGAAACAGATCGTCGCGGCCCAGACGTCCATGCCGACCCACGCGGGCGGATTGGCAGGGTCGCGGTAATTCTTGCCGATCTTGTCCAAATCCTTCGGCGCATAGTTGTCCAGCATGCCCTGCTGCTCGAGGATCGCCAGGCTCGAGGCGGCCAGGCCCCACACCACGTCAGCCTGCGGGCGATCTTTTTCAGCCAGCAGCTTGGCGGTGATGATCCCGGTGGAGTCGCGTACCCATTTGATCTCGATATCGGGGTTGGCCTGCTCGAAGGCTTTTTTATAGGTCTTCAACTGCTCGGCTTCGAGGGCCGTGTACACGGTGAGGTCGGTCTTGGCGAAGGCATTCAGGCTGAATGCGGTGAGTACGGCAGCGACCAGCGTCAGGGGCTTGAACATAAGGAACCTCCTTCAGGGTTGTTTATTGGCCGGGCGCGGTCTGGCGCCAGGCTTGGGAGCGACGCAAGGCGCCGCGTGACGCCCACGCCAGCAGCAGCGAGACGCCGCCCGAGGTGAACAGGATCAAAGTGGACATGGCCGCCGCGCCGCCTACATTGCCGGCGTCGTCCATGTTCAACACGGCAACGGCGGCGAGAATGGTGTCGGGGCTGTAGAGGAAGATCGCGGCGGACACGGTGGTCATCGCCGACACGAATAAATAGCGCAGGATGTCCAGCAGCGCCGGCAGGCAGATCGGTACCGTGACTTTCAAGTAATGGCGATACAGCGGCGCCTTGAGCGACAGCGCGGCGGCTTCAAACTCAGCGTCCAACTGGCGCAGCGCGGTAGTAGCGGTCATCTGTGCGGTGGTCAAATAGTGAGCAATGGTGCACACCACCAACAGGGTCATGGTCCCGTAGAACACATGCAGCGGGTTGCCGTTGAGGTTGAAAAAGAACACGTAGCCCAAACCCAGCACCAACCCCGGCACCGCCATCGGAATGAAACTGAGCATGCGCAACGTCAGATTGAGGTGCTTCTGGCCCTTGGTCTTTTCCATCAGGTAGGCACCGGTGAAAATCAGCACGCTGCCGATCAATGCCGTACACAGCGCCAGGGTCAGGCTGTTGCGATACGCCAGCCAACCGCCGCCGGCGGTGTCCTCGAACTGGTAATGAGCGAGGGACAGCGACAGGTTGTACGGCCAGAACTTCACCAGCGAGGAATACACCGCCATGCCAAATACCAGCAGCAACAGCGCGCAGATCAGCAGCACGATGACCAGGTAGCAGGCGTCTCTCAAGCGCGACGGCGCCGGACGAAAGACTTGGGCGCGACCGCTCATGGCATCGCCGTGACGACGGCGCAGCCAGGCGTCCACAGCGAAGCTGAACAGCGCCGGCAGGAGCAGGACCATGCCGATCAACGCACCGCGACCGAACTGCTGCTGGCCGACCACCGCCTTGTACGCCTCCAGCGCCAGTACCTGATAATCGCCGCCAACCACCACAGGCACGCCGAAATCGGTGATGGTCAGGGTGAACACCAGGCAGAACGCGGCGAACACGGCCTGGCGCGTGGCCGGCCAGGTAATGCTGCGAAACGCCCGGGCCGGGCTGGCACCCATACTCGATGCGGCATCGAACAGGCGCGCATCCGCCAGCGAGAGCGCCGACAGCAAAATCATCAGCGCGTGTGGGAAGGTGTAGATCACTTCGCCGAGCACGATGCCCCAGAAGCCGTAGATATTATCCGCGAGCATCCCGCGCAGCAGACCCTGGTTGCCGAACAGGTATACCAGCGCGATGCCCGGCAACATCGAGGGTGCCATCAATGGCAGCAATGACAGGCCGCGCCAGATCGCTTTGCCGGGAATCAATGTACGTTGCAGCGCGTAGGCAAACAGGTAGGCCAGCGGTACGACGATGGCCGCAACGCTGAGCGAGACTTTCAGGCTATTGCCCAACAACCAGTGGAAGTTGGCGCTGGTCACCAGTTCACGTGCAGCGACAAAACCGCCGCCCTGCCCGGCCTCGCTGCTGAAACCACGCCAAAAGATTGCCAGCAATGGCAACAACACCGCGATGCTCAGCAGGCCCAGCCACAGCCATTTGCCGCCGACCACAAACAGACGGTCGCCCCAGTTGGCACGGGAAACCTGACGCGTTGCAGGCACACTCATCACCACGGCCATCTCAGGCAAACACCTGCAGGCTGCGCGGCGGCAAGGCTACCCAGATGTCCTGGGCACCCAGGCACGGCATGGCTTCGGGGGCGAGTTCGGCCAGCAGCGGATGACCGGGCAAGTGCTCCAGCTCAAAACTCATGCGGCATCGGTTGCCCAGAAAGGTGATTTCGCGGACCTTGGCCGGGAACAGGTTCTCCTCGTGCACGGGAGGGTTGACGCTGATCGCTTCCGGGCGACAGAACAGGCGACCGGACTTGGCTCTACCGGCATCATCGGCCAGGCGCATAGTCAGCCCGCCGACCTGGGCATGGCTGATGCTGTTACGACTGAACGGCAGCCAGTTGCCCTGACCGACAAACTCCGCCACGAACGGCGTGGCCGGACGGTCATAGATTTCCTGGGACGTGGCGTATTGCTCGACCTTACCGTTGTGCATCACGGCGATGCGATCGGCCATCAACATGGCTTCGTCCTGGTTGTGGGTCACCATCAGCGTGGTGATGCCCAAGCGCCGTTGCAGTTGGCGCAGTTCGGTGCACAAGTGCTCGCGCACCCGGGCGTCGAGGGCCGACATCGGCTCATCCAGCAACAGCACCGACGGCGCCGGCGCCAGGGCACGGGCCAGGGCGACCCGTTGTTGCTGGCCGCCGGAAAGCTGGCCGGGGTACTTCTTTTCGCTGCCGAGCAGGCCCACCAGTTCCAGCATCTGACCGACGCGCTGGCGCACTTCGTCGCGGCCGCTGCCGGTGAGGCCGTAGCCGATGTTCGCTTCGACGGTCAGGTTGGGAAACAGCGCGTAGGACTGGAACAGAATGCCGTAGTCCCGCGCCTGGGGCGGCAGCACGGAGACGTCACGGCCGCCCAGGTAAAGCTCGCCACTGTCCTGGCGCTCCAGGCCGGCGATGCAGCGCAACAAGGTGGTCTTGCCGCAGCCGGACGGGCCCAGCAGGCACACCAGCTCGCCGGCGGCGACATCCAGGGAGACGTTGTCCAACGCCGTAAAGGCGCCGAAGCGCTTCTGGATGCCGCGCACCTTCATCGGCGCGCCGGGTTGGGTCAGGGCTGTGTTCATGGTGGCACCTCATCAAACGGATGAAGGCCATGCTAGGCAGGCAATGCGTCGCTCTTGTGGCAGGAAGGCAAAGCGCGGCGATAGTGGTATTCGCAGATTTGTGTAGGACGCATATCGCCAATCGGGGGCAAGCCCCCTCCCACACTTGAAGCCATTCACAATTCAACTGTGGGAGGGGGCTTGCCCCCGATTGGCCCCCAAAGCCACTACAAGGCTTCAGATCGGCGACATCTCCTGCGCCAACCCCAAAAACGCCGCCGGCAGGCGAGCGCCTTTTCGTTCTTTGAGGCAGTACAGATACTCCGGAATCTGCGGCGCATGCTCGAGGGTCAGCACCTTCAACTGCGGGTCATGGGGCACTTCCTGGCGGGCGATGATGCTGATGCCGATATTGCGCAGCACCGCCTCGCGGATCGATTCGCGGCTGCCGATTTCCAGCAGCGGGCCGTAGCTCACGCCAGCCCCGCGCAGCATGTCTTCGGTCAGGCGCCGCGTGGTGGAACCCACCTCGCGCATCAACAGCGTGTGTCCGGCGAGCGCGCTCAACGGCACATGATCGAGTTTGGCCAGGGGGTGGTTGCGATGCACCGCCAGTACCAGCGGATCGGTGCCGAGGACGCGGCGGATCAGACGTGGGTCGTCGAGCAGCTGTGAGGACGCCGCCACATCGACGCGGTAATCATCCAGCGCTTCGAGCACTTGCTGCGAGTTGCCGATTTCCACCGACACCTCCACCTGCGGCAGGCGTTCGCGGAACGCTTTGACCAGATCAAGGATGTAATAAGGTGCCGTCGCGGCAATACGCAGGGCGCCCTGGACCTGACCATTGTTACGCAGGAAAAACTCGATATCGGCTTCCTGCTGCAACAGCGTCTTGACCATCGGCAGCAACCGCGCGCCTTCGTCGCTGACGGTGAGGCGGCGCCCGCCGCGATAGAACAGCTCGACGCCGTATTGGCTTTCCAGGTTGCGGATCTGGGTAGTGACCGTGGGCTGGCTCAGGCCGAGTTTTTTCGCCGCCTGGGTGATGCTGCCCAGGCGGGCGACCATAAAAAAAGCCTTCAGCTCGGCACTCAGCACACCACCCTCTCTTGTCTATTTGCGCAACAGGCGCAGGCCATTGAACACCACCAGCAGGCTTACGCCCATGTCGGCGAACACCGCCATCCACATGGTGGCCATACCCATGAACGTCACCGCGAGGAAGATCGCCTTGATCACCAACGCCAGGGCGATGTTCTGCTTGAGGATACTCGACGTTTGTCGCGACAACCGAATGAATGCCGGAATCTTGCGCAAATCGTCATCCATCAAGGCCACGTCGGCGGTCTCGATGGCAGTGTCGGTGCCGGCGGCGGCCATGGCAAAGCCGATCTCGGCGCGCGCCAGGGCCGGGGCGTCGTTGATGCCGTCGCCGACCATGCCCACTCGACGGCCCTGGGCGTAGAGGGTTTCGATGGCGTGAAGTTTGTCGGTGGGCAACAGGTCGCCCTGGGCCTGATCGATGCCCACCTGCGCAGCGATTGCCTGGGCGGTGTGGGTGTTGTCGCCGGTGAGCATCAGGGTCTTGATGCCCAATTCATGCAACTGCTCGATGGCTTCACGGCTGCTGTCCTTGACCGTGTCGGCCACCGCGAACAGTGCCAGCGGGCCGGATTTATCGAGCAGCAGCACCACGGACTTGCCTTGTTTTTCCAGGGCGAACAGCTTTTCTTCCAACTGCGGCGAACACAGGCCAAGGTCTTCCACCAGGCGGTGGTTACCCAGGTGGTAGGTTTGGCCATTGATGTCCCCGCGCACGCCCCGGCCGGCCAAGGCCTCGAAGTTATCCACAACATGGGTCGGCAGGTTTTTATCCACAGCCGCGTTGGCGATCGCCAGGGACACCGGGTGATCGGAACGCCCCGCCAGGCTGGCGGCCAGGGCCGGCGCGCTGTCCTCGAGGGTTGGGAACAGCGCCAGGTAGTCGGTTTGCACCGGTTTGCCGTGGGTGATCGTGCCGGTCTTGTCGAGGGCCAGGTAATCAAGTTTGTAACCACCCTCCAGGTACACGCCGCCCTTGATCAGGATGCCTTTGCGCGCCGCAGCGGCCAGGCCGCTGACGATGGTCACCGGTGTGGAGATCACCAATGCACACGGGCACGCGACCACCAGCAGCACCAGCGCGCGGTAGATCCAGTCGAACCAGACGCCGGCCATGAACAGTGGAGGAATCACCGCCACACCGAGGGCAAACAGGAACACAGCCGGGGTGTAGAGCTTCGAAAAGCGGTCCACAAAGCGCTGCGTCGGCGCCCGTGCGCCCTGGGCCTGCTCCACCGCGTGGATGATCCGCGCCAGGGTGGAGTTGTTGGCTGCCGCCGTGACCTTGTACTCCAGAGAGCCTGCCTGGTTGATGGTGCCGGCGAAGACTTTATCGCCCACGGTCTTTTCAATCGGCAGGCTTTCACCGGTAATCGGCGCCTGATCGATAGTGGATTGACCCGCAGTGACTTCACCGTCCAGGCCGATACGCTCGCCGGGCTTAACCCGCACGACAGCGCCCAGTTCGATACTTTTCACCTCCTGTTCGGCCCAACTGCCGTCAGACTGCTGCACGGTGGCCCGTTCCGGGGTCATCTGCATCAAACCGCTGATGGCGTTGCGTGCGCGATCCAGGGACTTCGCCTCGATCAGTTCGGCCACGGTAAACAGGAACATCACCATGGCCGCTTCCGGCCACTGGCCAATCAGTACCGCGCCGGTGACGGCGATGCTCATCAGGGCGTTGATATTCAGGTTGAGGTTTTTCAGGGCGATCCAGCCCTTTTTATAGGTGCCGAGGCCGCCGCTGAAGATCGACACCAGCGCCACCAGGGCAATCACCCAGGTCGGCGCGGCATTAGTGAAGTGCAGCACTTCGGCGCCCAACGCCCCAAGACCCGACACGGCCAGCGGCCACCAATGCTTCTTGGCCGGGGGGGCAGCGGCAGGCACGCCCTCTTCGATGGGATCGGCCTGCATGCCAAGGGATTTGATCGCGTCAATGATCGGCGCGGTGCTCGGCAGGTCATGGGTGACGCCGAGGATACGGTTAATCAGGTTGAATTCCAGCTGCTGCACACCGGCGAGCTTGCCCAGTTTGTTCTGGATCAGCGTTTGCTCGGTGGGGCAGTCCATGGCCTCGATACGGAAGGTGCTCAGGTGCGCGCCGGCGGTGGGTGCTTCACTCAGTTGCACCACCGCAGGGGCCGGGGTGGCGGAGCAGCAGGAGCCGCCATGCCCGTGGTTATGCACGGGCGTCAGCTTCTGCTCGCCATGGTCATGGTCATGGTCGTGTTTATGTGGGGTGTGAATGGAATCGCTCATCAGGTCGCGTCCGTAAGGTGCCTGTTGCCAAGTAAAGACCCTGTAGCCACTATAGGGTCAAGCATCCATTTTGGAGATTGCGCCAATGAAGATCGGCGAACTGGCGAAACTTACCGACTGCCCGGTGGAAACCATCCGTTACTACGAGAAGGAAGGCCTGCTGCCGCCCCCGGCACGTACCGACGCCAACTACCGCGTGTACACCCAGGCGCACACAGAGCGGCTGATCTTTATTCGCAACTGCCGCAGCCTCGACATGACCCTGGAAGAAATCCGCAGCCTGCTCAGCCTGCGCGATAGCCCCCAGGACCAGTGCGAAAGCGTCAATGCGTTGATCGACGAGCATATCCAGCATGTGAAAGCACGCATCGATGGGTTGCTGGCCTTGCAGGAGCAATTGCTGGATCTGCGCCAGCGGTGTGGGGGTGGGGATCACTGCGGGATTTTGCAGCGATTGGAGGTTAACGGCGGGGTGGCCGCCAGCGAGGCCGAGCCCTCACATGTAGGCAGGAGCCACGGGCACTGACTCAAGCGAACACTGTTCAACTGTGGGAGGGCAAGCCCCTCCCACATTGGACAGCGTCAGGCTCTAGATAGCCACGTCGGCCTTAATACTCGGATCGGCCTCGTAGCCTACGATTTCGAAGTCTTCGAATTTATAGTCGTAGATCGATTCGGGCTTACGCTTGATCACCAGCTCCGGCAGCTTCTTCGGCGTACGCGCCAGTTGGGTCCGGATCTGTTCCATATGGTTGCTATAGGCATGGGTGTCGCCGGTGGTGACGATGATCTCGTGGGGAATCAGGTCACACTGTTGAGCCAGCATATGGGTCAGCAGCGCCAGCGCGGCCGTGTTGTACGGCAGGCCGAGGAATACGTCGGAGCTGCGGATATACAACTGCATCGACAGGTGGCCGTCATGCACGAATGCCTGGTACAGCAGGTGGCACGGCGGCAGGGCCTGTTTGCCGTTGCGCGCGTTCTCCTGGGGGCTTTGGGTTTCGTCAGGCAGGTACTCGACGTTCCAGCCATGGAACAGAATACGGCGGCTATTGGGGTTGGTCTTGAGCGTGTGCACCATGTAGTCGATCTGGTTGATCGTACCGCCGTCCTTGGTCGGCCAGGCGGTCCACTGCTCGCCGTAGACCGGGCCCAGGTCGCCGTCTTCGGTGGCCCATTCGTCCCAGATGCGCACGCCGTTTTCGTTGAGCCACTTGATGTTGGTGTTGCCGCTCAACATCCAGATCAGCTCGTTGGCGATGCTCTTGAAGTGCAGCTTCTTGGTGGTCAACAGCGGGAAACCGTCGGCCAGGTTGTGCCGAAACTGCCGGGCGAACACGGCCTTGGTGCCGGTGCCGGTACGGTCGCCCTTGGTCAGGCCATTGGTCACGACGTCGTTCAGTAGTTCGAGGTATTGCTTCATGTGGGTACCCGTATCGTTGAAGCCTGGGCTCTTCGCGGTCGAGCCCAGGCATTCGAATTTAGAGCGCGGTGTTCTTCAGCGGTTGCGGACGGTTATACGCCCACCACAACAGGCCAAGACCGACGAGAATCATCGGCATGCTGAGCACCTGCCCCATGGTCAGCCAGCCCCACGCCAGGTAACCCAGCTGCGCATCCGGCACCCGTACGAATTCGACGATGAACCGGAAGATCCCGTAGAACAGCGCGAACATGCCGGACACGGCCATGGTCGGGCGCGGTTTGCGCGAGAAGATATACAGAATGAGGAACAGTGCCACACCTTCCAGGGCGAACTGGTACAGCTGCGACGGATGGCGCGGCAACTGGGCAGGGTCGCTGAACGGCGGGAACACCATGGCCCACGGCACGTCGGTCGGCTTGCCCCACAACTCGGCATTGATGAAGTTACCGATACGCCCGGCGCCCAGGCCGATCGGCACCAGCGGCGCGACGAAGTCCATCAGTTCGAAGAACGACTTGCCGTTGCGACGGCCAAACCACCAGGCGGCGATCATCACACCGATGAAGCCGCCATGGAACGCCATGCCACCCTTCCACACCTCGAAGATCAGCATTGGGTTGGCGATGTACGCCGAGAGATCGTAAAACAGCACATACCCCAGGCGCCCGCCGACGATCACCCCCATCGACAACCAGAACACCATGTCGGAGAGCTTCTCCTTGGTCCAGGTCGGGTCGAAACGGTTCAGGCGCCGGGACGCCAGCAGCCAGGCGCCGCCGATGCCGATCAGGTACATCAAGCCGTACCAGTGGATTTTCAGCGGACCGATGGCCAGGGCCACCGGGTCGATCTGCGGGTAAGGCAGCATTGCGACTCCTCGTTAAATCATTCGTTATGGCGACCGGACCATGCCCGGGCGCGATTAAGCGTGCGTTACAGCAAAAAATTCAAACCGACACAAAACAGCAAACCGGCGAACAGACGCTTGAGCAAACGCGGCGACAAGCGATGCGCCAACCGTGCACCGAAGCGCGCAAATACCATGCTCGTCAGGGCAATGCCCAACAGCGCCGGCAAATACACGAAGCCCAGACTATGAGCGGGTAACAGCGGGTCGTGCCAGCCCAGAATCATGAAACTTAATGCACTGGCCAGCGCAATCGGCAGGCCGCAGGCCGACGAAGTAGCTACCGCCTGCTGCATCGGCACGCTGCGCCAGGTCAGAAACGGCACGGTCAGCGAGCCGCCGCCAATTCCGAAAATCGCCGAGGCCCAGCCAATAACAGTGCCGGCGAGGGTCAGCCCAACCTTGCCCGGCACCGTTCGGCTGGCCTTCGGCTTCATGTCCAGGGCCAGTTGCAGTGCCACCAGCAGGGCAAATACGCCGATGATCTTCTGCAGGTGCGGCCCGGAAATCGCTTCGGCGGTCAGCGCACCGAAGCCGGCGCCGATCAGGATGCCCACGGTCATCCACACGAAGATCGGCCAGCGCACCGCGCCACGCCGATGGTGCTCGCGCACAGCGTTGACCGAGGTAAAGATGATGGTCGCCAGGGACGTGCCCACGGCCAGGTGCGTCAGTACCTGCGGGTCGAAGCCCTGCAAGGTGAAGCTGAACACCAGCACCGGCACGATGATGATCCCGCCTCCCACGCCGAACAGCCCGGCGAGCACACCCGCACAGGCGCCGAGCACCAGATACAGTAGAAATTCCATGGGAGCCCTCGAAACAAGTCCGGCATGTTAACGGATGGAAGGCATGCGACCCAACTGGATACGATGGAACGCCTCTGCTTGAGTCAGTAGAGTGACAAAAAACACAAAAGGGATCGCCTGATGTGCCTGATTGTTTTCGCCTGGCGGCCGGGCCACGCCCAGCCGTTGATCGTCGCGGCCAACCGTGATGAGTTCTATGCCCGCCCCACGCTGCCGCTGGCGCAGTGGCCGGATATGCCCCATGTGTACGCCGGCCGCGATCAGGAAGCCGGCGGCACCTGGCTGGGGATCAGCGCCGAAGGCAGGTTTGCGGCCCTGACCAATATTCGCGACCCGTACCAGCCGCCCGCACGCAGGTCCCGTGGGGAACTGGTGGCGCGGTTTCTCAGTGGTTCGCTACCGATTGATGAATATTTGGCCGATGTTAACGGCAGATCGATTGAATACGCCGGGTTTAACCTGCTGGTGGGCACGCGGGATGAGTTGTGGCACTACAACGCCAACCACACTGAGCCAACGCAACTGGAAGCCGGGGTCTATGGGCTTTCAAATGCCGGGCTGGATACACCGTGGCCGAAGTTGCTCAAGGCCAAGGCGGCGTTGAGCGAGGTGTTGGCAGACCCGCAGCCGGAAACGTTGCTGGGGATTTTAAGCGACCCGCAGACGGCGCCGTTTGCCGAGTTACCGGATACCGGCGTGGGGTTGGCGACTGAAAGCCTGTTATCCAGCGTGTTTATCGCCAGCCCTGCTTATGGGACCCGAGCCAGTACGGCGCTGATTGTGAATGCCGATGGGACGCGGCGGATGGTGGAGCGTAGTTTTGGGCCGCTGGGTGGGCGACTGGGTGAAGTAGAGCTCAGAATTTAGCGGCATGATCGTTCCCACGCGTGGGAACGATCAGTTATAAGGTCTTGGCAGACGCCGGATTGATCATCCGCGTCAGGCCCAGGTTTTTCAGGGCCAATTGCAGCGAGCTGTGGATAACTTGCGGGTTGTCGATGGTCATCACCTCCGCCAGCAGATCCTTGGCCATGCTCAGGTTGACCTGGCGCAGCAGCCACTTCACTTTCGGCAGGTTGGTGGCGTTCATCGACAGACTGTCAAAGCCCATCGCCATCAACAACACCGCCGCCGCCGGGTCGCCGGCCATTTCACCGCAGATACTCACCGGTTTGCCTTCGGCGTGGGCGTCGCGCACCACATGTTGCAGGGCTTGCAGCACCGCCGGGTGCAGGTAGTCGTACAGGTCGGCCACTCGGGGGTTGTTGCGGTCCACGGCCAGCAAGTACTGAGTCAGGTCGTTGGAGCCCACCGACAGGAAGTCCACCTGCCGCGCCAGCTCCTTGGCCTGGTATACGGCCGCCGGGATTTCGATCATCACCCCAATCGGCGGCATCGGCACGTCGGCGCCTTCGTCGCGCACTTCACCCCAGGCCCGGTGGATCAGGTGCAACGCTTCTTCCAGCTCATGGGTGCCGGAAATCATCGGCAACAGGATGCGCAGGTTGTTCAGGCCCTCGCTGGCCTTGAGCATGGCGCGGGTCTGTACCAGGAAAATCTCGGGATGGTCGAGGGTCACGCGGATACCGCGCCAGCCCAGGAACGGGTTGTCTTCCTTGATCGGGAAGTACGACAGCGATTTGTCGCCGCCAATGTCCAGGCTGCGCATGGTCACCGGCAGCGGGTGGAAGGCCGACAACTGCTCGCGATAGATCGCCAGCTGTTCCTTCTCGCTCGGGAAACGCTGGTTGATCATGAACGGCACTTCGGTGCGGTACAGACCCACGCCTTCGGCGCCTCGCTGCTGCGCGCGGGCCACATCGGCCAGCAGGCCGGTGTTGACCAGCAAAGGCACGCGGTGACCGTCGAGTGTTACGCACGGCAACTCACGCAACGAATCGAGGCCCAGCGCCAGCTGCTTCTCTTCTTCCACCACCTCGGCATATTGCTTGCGCAGTACTTCGCTGGGGTTGGTAAAGACTTCACCGCGATGGCCGTCGACGATCATATCGATGCCGTCGACCTTGGAATACGGCAGGTCCACCAGGCCCATCACTGTCGGAATGCCCATGGCGCGGGCCAGGATCGCGACGTGGGAGTTACCCGAACCGAGTACCGACACCAGGCCCACCAGTTTGCCTTCGGGCACTTCGCCGAGCATGGTGGCGGTCAGTTCTTCACTGATCAGGATGGTGTTGTCGGGGTAGACCAGGTTGGTGCTGCGGTCTTCCTGCAGATAGGCCAGCAGACGGCGACCCAGATCGCGCACATCCGAGGCGCGCTCGCGCAGGTAGGCGTCGTCCATCATTTCAAAACGGTTGACGTGATCGCTGACCACCTGGCGCAAGGCGCCCTGGGCCCACTGGCCGGTCTTGATCACGGTCTTGACTTCGTTCCCGAGGGACGCGTCGTCAAGCATCATCTGGTACACCTCGAACAACGCGCGCTCTTCGGGGCGCAGTTGGGTGGCCAGTTTGTTCGACAGGTTGCGCATGTCGGCGCGCACGCCTTCGAGGGCGGTCTTGAACAGTTTGATTTCAGCGTCTATGTCGCTGATGGTCTTGTCCGGCACCACGTCGAGATCGGCCGGCGGCAGCATGACCACCGCGGTACCCACGGCGGCGCCTGGCGAGCCCGGCACGCCGACGAACTTGGCTTCCTGGATGCCCTTGCCCTGGCGACCCAGGCCACGGATGGAGCCGGTGGCCTCGGCGTGGGCGATAACCCCGGCCAGTTGCGCGCTCATGGTCACGAGGAAGGCTTCTTCACCCTCGTCGAACTGGCGGCGTTCTTTCTGTTGGATGACCAGCACGCCGACAACGCGGCGGTGGTGGATGATCGGCGCCCCAAGGAACGAGGCGTAGCGCTCTTCGCCGGTTTCGGCAAAGTAACGATAACGCGGGTGATCGGCCGCGTTTTCAAGGTTCAGGGGTTCTTCACGCGTCCCTACCAGGCCAACCAGACCTTCATTGGGCGCCATGCTGACCTTGCCGATGGAGCGCTTGTTCAAGCCCTCGGTGGCCATCAGCACAAAACGGTTGGTCTCTGGATCCAGCAGGTAAACCGAGCAGACCTGGCTGCCCATGGCTTCCTTGACGCGCAACACAATAATCCCCAACGCCGCCTTGAGATCCTTGGCGGAGTTAACTTCCTGGACGATCTTGCGCAGCGTATTGAGCATGGCTCGGGGTCGAACTCCGTCGTCAGTCGCGCGCTAAAAGGCGCGGGGCAAGCTCTTTGAGAGCGCGACGATAAACTTCGCGCTTGAATGTCACCACCTGGCCCAACGGGTACCAATAACTGACCCAGCGCCAGCCATCGAACTCCGGTTTACCGGTCAAATCCATCCGCACCCGCTGCTCGTTGGAGATCAGGCGCAGGAGAAACCATTTCTGCTTCTGGCCGATGCACAGCGGTTGGCTGTGGGTACGCACCAGGCGTTGCGGCAAACGATAGCGCAACCAGCCACGGGTACAGGCCAAAATCTGCACATCTTCACGCTCAAGGCCGACTTCTTCGTTCAACTCACGGTACAAGGCGTCTTCAGGGGTTTCGTCGGGGTTGATTCCGCCCTGAGGAAACTGCCAGGCATCTTGGTTGATTCGGCGAGCCCATAGCACCTGTCCGGCATCATTCGTAAGAATAATCCCGACATTAGGACGGAAACCATCGGGGTCGATCACGGCAACAACCTCGCAAACGCATGTCGCCGCATTGTTCCACAAAGCTTGCGCAAGCGGCAACGAGGCTTCTTAGCTTATGTGCACTCTTGTGAAAAGACCGTATTCTGGACGCCTTTTTACAGACATTTCAGCGAGTAACTGCAATGCGCCTGGCTTTATTCGACTTGGACAACACCCTGCTTGGCGGTGACAGCGACCATGCGTGGGGCGATTACCTGTGCGAACGCGGGATTCTCGACGCGGTGGCCTATAAGGCCCGCAACGACGAGTTCTATCAGGATTACCTGGCCGGCCGCCTGGACAACGCCGCCTACCTGAACTTTTGCCTGGAGATCCTCGGCCGCACCGAGATGGCCCAGCTGGACGAATGGCATAACGACTATATGCGCGACTGCATCGAGCCGATCATGCTGCCACGAGCCTCAGAACTGCTGGCCAAGCACCGCGAAGCCGGCGACAAGCTGGTGATCATCACCGCCACCAACCGCTTCGTCACCGCGCCGATTGCCGCACGCCTGGGCGTAGACACCCTGATCGCCACTGAATGCGAGATGGAAAACGGCCGCTATACCGGACGCAGCACGGACGTGCCGTGTTTCCGGGAAGGCAAGGTCACGCGTTTGAATCGTTGGCTGGAGGAGACCGGGCATAGCCTGGAAGGCAGTTACTTCTATAGCGACTCGATGAACGACTTGCCGCTGTTGGAGCAAGTGGAGAACCCGGTGGCGGTCGACCCGGACCCCAATTTACGCGCCGAAGCCGAGAAGCGGGGTTGGCCGGTGATTACCCTGCGTAGCTGAGGGTGCTTATCGGGGGCAAGCCCCCTCCCACATTTGACCGAGTCCGTGTGGGAGGGGCTTGCCCCCGATGCAGGCGACACGGCCCAAGCGTTAAACCGGCTTGGCCCCCATCAACCCAGCAATCGCCACAAACCCCACCAGGCTGACCACCGCCAGCACCAGGGTGAAATTCAGGCTGCCGCCCTCGCCTTTGCGCAGCCGGTTGAGGCGCGCCACCAGCCAGAACCAGGCCAGCGCCGCCACGGTGTAGAGCAGGCTGGAACCCAGTATCCACGTCTGCCCCAGTGGCCAGCCCACCAAGTGCACCAGCCACCAGCCGGTAAACGGCATGCTGAGCAGGCAGACTCCCATCAGCAACCACACGAACGCCCAGGGGCGCCGGACGACGACGGCCGGGCCGGCGCTGCGGTTGCGCCAGGCCAGCAGCGCCAGGCCCAGGCCACACAGCAGCAGCACCACAGTGGCGGCGATGTGGACAGTCTTGAGGGTGATCAGGGTATCCATGGATCGTCTTCCTTAAAGGTCGCCCAATCAGCGTAGTCGCTCAACCGAGGAACAGTGTGTAGGCCGGGTTATCGCTTTCATCCCAGTACGGGTAGCCGATTTGCGCCAGGGCCGCCGGAACCAGGTGACGTTCGTCCGCCGGTACTTGCAGGCCGGCGACCACACGACCATCGGCCGCGCCATGGTTGCGATAGTGGAACATCGAGATGTTCCAGCGACCGCCCAGTTTATTGAGAAAGTTGAACAACGCCCCCGGCCGTTCCGGAAACTCGAAACGCAGGACCATTTCGTCGCTGACCTTGGCCGCATGCCCGCCGACCATATGGCGGATGTGCAACTTGGCCAGTTCGTTCTCGGTCAGGTCCAGCACCGGAAAACCCTGCTGGGTGAGGCTGGCGATCAATGCGCTGCGCGGGTCGCTGTCCGGGTGGGTCTGCACGCCGACAAAGATGTGCGCCTCGCTGCCGGTGTGGTAGCGGTAGTTGAATTCGGTGATCTGGCGCTTGCCCACGGCCTCGCAGAACGCCTTGAAGCTGCCCGGCTGTTCGGGAATGGTCACGGCGATAATGGCTTCGCGGCCTTCACCCAACTCGGCGCGCTCGGCCACGTGACGCAGGCGGTCGAAGTTGACGTTGGCGCCGGAATCAATGGCCACCAGGGTCTGGCCACTGACGCCACGGGTTTCCACGTATTTCTTGATGCCCGCCACGCCCAGCGCGCCGGCCGGCTCGGTGATGGAGCGGGTGTCATCGTAGATGTCCTTGATCGCCGCGCAGATTTCGTCAGTGCTCACGGTGATCACTTCATCCACATAGTCCTTGCAGATTTCGAACGTGTGCTGACCGATCTGCGCCACCGCCACGCCATCGGCAAACAGGCCCACGGTCGGCAGCACCACGCGCTCGCCCGCTGCCATCGCGGCTTGCAGGCAGTTGGAGTCATCCGGCTCGACGCCGATGATCTTGATTTCCGGGCGCAGGTATTTCACGTATGCCGCGATACCGGCGATCAGGCCGCCGCCGCCCACCGGGACGAAAATCGCATCCAGCGGGCCAGGGTGCTGGCGCAGGATCTCCATCGCCACGGTGCCCTGCCCGGCAATGGTGTGCGGATCGTCGTAGGGGTGAATGTAGACGTAGCCTTTTTCGTCGACCAGCTTGAGCGAATAGGCCAGGGCTTCCGGAAACGAATCGCCGTGCAATACCACTTTACCGCCGCGCGAGCGTACGCCTTCAACCTTGATCTCCGGGGTGGTCTTGGGCATCACGATAGTGGCCTTGACCCCCAGCACTTTCGCCGCCAGGGCCAGGCCCTGGGCGTGGTTACCCGCCGAGGCGGTGACCACACCGCGCGCACGTTCTTCGGCGCTCAGTTGGGTCAGCTTGTTGTAGGCGCCGCGAATCTTGAACGAGAACACCGGCTGCAAGTCTTCCCGCTTGAGCCAGACCTTGTTGCCCAAGCGCTCGGAGAGCTGGCGGGCGGTCTGCAACGGGGTTTCTACGGCCACGTCGTAGACGCGCGAGGTGAGGATCTTTTTGACGTACTGTTCAAGCATCGGAAAGCATCACTGGGCGGGTTGGGCAGGGCCAAGGAGTCTAACCCGGCTTTTAGCCGTACGACCACACGAATCCCGAGGTTTTGTTGGGGTATACTCGCCGCCCTCGATCACTCCCCGCCCGTTCCGGAGCCCGCATGACCCAGGATCAACTCAAACAGGCAGTGGCCCAGGCCGCCGTCGATTTAATCCTTCCCAAACTCGACGACAAGAGCATCGTCGGCGTCGGCACCGGCTCCACCGCCAACTGCTTTATCGATGCGCTGGCCCAGCACAAGGGCGCGTTCGACGGCGCCGTGGCCAGCTCCGAAGCCACCGCCGCGCGCCTCAAGGGCCACGGCATTCCGGTGTATGAGCTCAATACCGTGAGCGACCTGGAGTTCTACATCGATGGCGCCGATGAAAGCGACGAGCACCTGCACCTGATCAAAGGCGGCGGCGCAGCCCTGACCCGCGAGAAGATCGTCGCGGCCGTGGCCAAGACCTTCATCTGCATCGCCGATGCCAGCAAACTGGTGCCGGTGCTCGGCACATTCCCGCTGCCGGTGGAAGTTATCCCCATGGCCCGCAGCCACGTAGCCCGCGAACTGGTGAAGCTGGGCGGCGACCCGGTGTACCGCGAAGGCGTGTTGACCGACAACGGCAACATCATCCTCGATGTGTTCAACATGCAGATCACCAACCCGGTCGAGCTGGAAACCCGGATCAACGCCATCGTCGGCGTAGTCACCAACGGCCTGTTCGCCGCGCGGCCGGCGGATGTGTTGCTGCTGGGCACGCCCGAAGGTGTGAAGACCCTCAAGGCTTAAGCATCGGTTGACTGTGGGGCGGAGCCAGCCTCCTCCCACAGCCCGTGTCCATGTAACAAAAACGCTACCTTTCGCAGCACCCCTCTCCAAAATCGTGCGCCAAGTCACGACATTCAATACCGTCGCTGGTATCAAATCCGTTACAACTTACAGCCACGCGACCCCGCCGTTTAACAATGCGCCAATTCACAATCGCCCAGGGAATGAGGCGCACATTGTGCAAAGGGTCTGGGCTCAACAACTCCGTCACTTCAAGGAAGACCCTGTGATAAAGCCCCTCGCCTTCGCGATCGGCGCGACCTGCGCCCTGCTGTCCCTGCAAACCTCAGCCTATGAATACGGCGAGCACGCCAATACCACCCTGGAAAAACTGATCAACGATTACCCCGGCCGTTATCGTGGCACGGCCAATTTCGCCGGCGCGGCCGATTGGATGCAAAGCCAGATGGGCGCGGCCTACAGCATCGGTCGCCAGGATTTCACCTGGAGCGGCGGCAGTCGCGCCTCGCAGAACGTAGTGGCCTACGCCGCCGGCACCCGGCCGCAGTACGTGGTGATTGGCGCGCATTTCGACACTTACTTCGGCCGCCCGACCCTGCAAGGCTTGGACGACAACGGTTCCGGCGCCAGCGTACTGACCGAAGTGGCGAAGAACCTGGGCGGTCTGCAGCTGGAAAACGGCCTGCAGGTTGTCGGTTTCGGCGCGGAAGAAGAAGGCTTGCGCGGCTCTCGGGCTTTCGTCGATTCGCTGAGCGCCAGCCAGCGCGCGAATATGCTGGCGATGATCAACCTCGACAGCCTGATCACCGGCGACATGATGTACGCCCACGCCGGCCAGAACAGCACCGCCAACCCCGCCCTGACGGCGTTGCGCGAGCACACATTCCAGATCGCCAGGGAATTGAACATTCCCCTGTTCACCAACCCCGGCCTGGACCCGCAATACCCCAAAGGCACCGGCTGCTGCAGCGACGGCGAAGCGTTCGAGGCGCTGAATGTGCCGATTCTCTATATAGAAGCCACCAACTGGGAACTGGGCGACCTGGACGGCTACACCCAGACCGACAACCCCGCAATCCCTGGCGGTTCGACCTGGCACGACCCTGCCGAAGACAACAAAGCCGTGCTCACGGATGCCTTCGGCCAGGCGCGCATCGACCAGCGCCTGCGCGACTATTCACGCCTGCTCAGCCGCCTGGTGCTTGAGCTGACCAAAGCCGATCTGCTGGCTTCGACCGCCTCCGGCGGCGCCGTCGCGCGCAATATGCAGGACAACCTGCAGCGCCAGCACCAGGCGATGGTGCGCCTGCATGACCGCCGCTGGCTGACCTTGCAGTCGGCCAGCCGCGAGATCGGCAGCTTTGACGGCGAGATCGGTGTGGACGGCGAATACAACCCCGACAGCGGTTTCGACACGGCGCCCAACCCCGAAGCGCGGCGCGTGGGCCTGCACGCACTGGGCGATTACCAACTCACCCCCAGCCTGAACATCGGCGCCAGCCTCAGCTACCTCAACGGTCGCGACAAACTGGAACATCGCGGCAAGCTCGACAGCGATACCTGGCAGGCCGCCGCCTACGCGCTGCTCAACGATGGCGGGCCGACCTGGCTGGCCGGCGATCTGAGCATAGGCCACGCCCGCTTCGACAGCCGGCGCAACCTGCTGATTCAGGCCAATGGCGGGCCGATCCTGCTCAATCAACAGCTGACCGGCAGCACCGATGCGTTAACGCTCGGCGCAAGGGTGCTGGGTGGGTACGACTTTGACCTCGGCGCGATCAAGAGCGGTCCGTTCGCCGGCCTGGATTACAGCCACTCGCGCATCGATCAATTCCACGAAAAACAGAATCTGCGTACTGCACTGGAGTATGAAGAGCAGTCCTTCGACTCCCTGGAAGCCAGCCTGGGCTGGCGCGTACGTGGCATGGTTGGCCTGCCCCGCGGCCTGAGCCTGATGCCCTACGGCGACATAGCCTGGGTCTCGGAATTGGCCGACGGCCGCCTGGACAACCTGCAACTGACCGCCCGGGCCGATGACCAGGCGCGCACGGCACGGCTGGGCGCGGTGGATAAGCATTTTGGTCGCGCGCAACTGGGCAGCCAGCTGGCGATCACTCCGCAGTTGGGGGTGTATGCCGAGGTCAACAGCCGGCTGGGCCACGACGAAGGCAGCCAGACCGGCTATTCGCTGGGTGTGCAATGGCTGTTCTGATCAGGGCTTTTTGAACACGTAGAACAGGTTCGGCTCACTGACCAGGTACAACGCCCCGTCGTCATCCATGGCGATACCTTCGGCCTGTGGCACACGTTTGCTCAGGCCATGGCGCCCGCTGAGCAGAGACAGGCTGCTCAGCGGGCGACCGTCGATGTCCAGTTCCAACACCAGGAACGACTCATCCGACAGCGCCAGTAAATGCCCGCTGCGCTCGTCGTACTGCAGGCTCGACAGGTCGCGCACAAACAACCCGGCATCGCGCTTGGGGTTGTTGATCACGTGCACCGAGTAGGTTTTTTCCGGTTTGAAATGGGGAAAGCCGTGCACCTCGTAGATCAGCATCGGGTCGCGCTCCTTGGCGACGAACAGGCGCTTGCCCACCGAATCATAAGCCAGGCCTTCGAAGCCTTTGTTGCCGCCGACATGCACGCCCAGAGTCATTTGCTCGGCATCGGCGGCATCGAGGAATTGGGTGTCGTCGTCCACGTGCACCTTGATCAGCCGTTGCTGGCGCTCGTCGCTGATGACGTAAATATTTTCACTGATAAATTCCACCGCTTCGGCATCGCCAAACCCGATCAGAGGAATGCGCCGCACAATCCTGCCCTCCAGGGACAGCTCGATCAGCTCGGCGTTTTTATTGGTCACGGTAAACAGGCTTTTGCGCACCGGGTCATAGGTCAGCGCCGATACGTCGTCGTTGAGCCCCTCGATCACCTGAGCCTCCAGGACCACGCGGTAATCGGCCAGGCCGATGGATTGCGCCTGAGTGGGCTGGCGCCACGCCTGCCAGTTGAACCAGGCGCGCTCGAACAAACGGAAGTTCTGGGCAACAGCGACGGCGCCGATCACGATGACCAGCGTAAGCAGGAGAAGAAGAGGTTTAGGGCGGGCTAATCGACGCATCGGGCAAGCTCAAAGTCAAAAGTGGCGAATGAATATCACGCCGGTCTGAATTTAAACTTAAACGCGCCACAGTGTCTGGCGAATGCCGCTGAAAGAGAAATATCCGACGTAATTCGCCAGCTACTTCTGCTTTTCAAAACGATAGAACAGGTTCGGCTCACTGACCACGTAGAGGTTGCCGTCCTCGTCGAGGGTGACCCCTTCAGCCCGTGGAATGGTGTCCTTGAGGCCGTTGAAGCCACCGAGCAAGGTCATGAAGCTGACTTGCTCGCCCTTTTCATCCAACTCCAGCAACAAATGAGAATCGGCCGACAGCACCAGCAGATGGCCCGTACGCGGGTCGACGGCCAGGGCCGAGAGGTTGCGCATGTCCAACTCTTTACTCGCCAGCTTTTGTTTAGCGCCGGTCAAGAGCTGGGCGCCGTCGCTTTTCCAGGTGAACAACGCCGGCGGGCGCTCCTCGCCCAACACTATCTGCTGGTTATGCTTGTCCCAGGTCACGGCCTCAAACGCTTTGTTCTGGTCCTTGGAAGGGCCCAGGTCATAGCTCTTGAAGTCGGCTTTGGTCAACTGTTGCGTGGCGGCCTCGACCTTGACGATGCTGAGCGTATGCTGGCGCTCGTCGACAATCGCCATCAGGCCGTTCTCCATCATCGCAACGCCTTCGGGGTTGTCCCAGCCGTTGAGCGGCATCTTGCGCAGCACGTCGCCTTGCAGGCTCAGCTCGACAAGAAACGGGTTTTTACCCATCACGGAAAACAGGGTTTTGGTCTGCGGATTGTAGGTAATGTCCGAGGCTTCGTCCTTCTCCAGGCCCGGCAGCACCTTGGCGTCGATAATCGCCTGGTAGTCGGGCAGCCATACGCTTTCCTTGCGCTCGGCAGGGCTTTCGAACCGTTCCAGCACCCACAGTACGCCGCGATCGTCCCAATGCATCAGCCACGCCACGCCATACACCACCGCCCCGGCCAGGAACAGCCAGGAATACCAGCGCAGGGCGAAACGGGAACGGGACTTGGATGGTGCAGAGGGCAGAGGCACGGCCATTGAGCGCTTTTCCTGCAGATGAGCTTTAGGGGTTAGCACAGGATCAATGGGCTCGCGTGCTGGAGGTTGAGGATTATCCGGATTGCGTGTGAAAAAAATGCAAAAGCCGCTATGTGGGAGGGGCAAACCCCTCCCACCCTTTCGTTCAGCGAACGACGCTTTCGAAGCGACTCACGTTCGGCAATTCCAACACCAGCTCATCACCTGCATTCAACGGCCCGACGCCGGCCGGAGTACCGGTGAGGATCACGTCTCCTGCCTGCAGCGAGAAGCAGCCGGCCATGTACTGGATCATCGGCACGATCGGGTTGAGCATCTGCGCGCTGCTGCCGTCCTGACGCACTTCGTCGTTGATGGTCAAGCGAATGCCAATGTCGGTCAGGTCAGGGAAGGTACTGTCGACCACGAACGGCGCAATCACCGCCGCGCCGTCGAATGACTTGGCGACTTCCCACGGCAGGCCCTTGGCCTTGAGTTCGGCCTGCTTGTCGCGCAGGGTCAGGTCCAGCGCCGGCGCGAAACCGGAGATGGCGTCCAGCACTTCCTCACGGCTTGGCTTGGCCGACAGCGGCTTACCGATCAGCACCGCGATTTCCGCCTCGTAGTGCACCGAACCGCGCTCGGCAGGAATGGCGAAACCGCCTTCCAGCGGCACCACGCAACTGCCCGGTTTGATGAACAACAACGGCTCGGTCGGTACCGGGTTGTCCAGTTCCTTGGCATGTTCGGCGTAGTTACGCCCGATGCACACCACCTTGCCCACCGGGAAGTGGATGTGGGTGCCGTCGACATACTTGTGCTGGTAGCTCATGAAACGACTCCTTGAGGGGCGGTTAAACAGCGAAGATTTTGCCCGGGTTCATGATCCCGTTCGGGTCGAACACGGCCTTGACGGCCTTCATGTATTCGATTTCAACCGGCGAGCGGCTGTAGGTCAGGTAATCGCGCTTGGTCATGCCCACGCCGTGCTCGGCGGAGATCGAGCCGTTGTACTTCTGAACGGTTTCGAACACCCACTTGTTCACAGTGGCGCATTTGGCGAAGAACTCGTCCTTGCTCAGGTTTTCCGGCTTGAGGATGTTCAGGTGCAGGTTGCCGTCACCGATGTGGCCAAACCAGACGATTTCGAAATCCGGGTAATGTTCGCCGACAATGGCGTCGATTTCGCTCAGGAACGCCGGCACTTTGGAAACCGTCACCGAAATATCGTTCTTGTACGGCGTCCAGTGGGAAATGGTCTCGGAGATGTACTCGCGCAGCTTCCACAGGTTGTGCAACTGGGTTTCGCTCTGGCTCATCACCCCGTCCAGCACCCAACCCTGCTCGACACAGTGCTCGAAGGTCTCCAGGGCATGGTTGGCGACTTCTTCGGTGGTGGCTTCGAATTCCAGCAGTGCGTAGAACGGGCACTCGGTGTCGAACGGCGCCGGTACGTCACCACGGCCGAGGACTTTGGCCAGGGCTTTGTCGGAGAAGAACTCAAAGGCAGTCAGGTCGAGCTTGCCCTGAAACGCGTGCAGCACCGGCATGATCGAATCGAAGTCGGTGGTGCCCAACACCATGGCGGTGAGGTTCTTCGGCGCGCGGTCCAGGCGCATGGTCGCTTCGACCACAAACCCCAGCGTGCCTTCGGCACCGATGAACAACTGGCGCATGTCGTAGCCGGTGGCGTTCTTGATCAGGTCGCGGTTCAGTTCCAGCACGTCGCCCTTGCCGGTGACGACTTTCATGCCCGCTACCCAGTTACGGGTCATGCCGTAGCGAATCACCTTGATCCCGCCGGCATTGGTGCCGATATTGCCGCCAATCTGGCTGGAACCGGACGATGCGAAGTCCACCGGGTAATACAGGCCGTTTTCTTCGGCGACATTCTGCAGTTGCTTGGTGACCACGCCCGGCTGGCACACGGCAGTGCGGTCGGTGAGGTTCACGTCGAGAATCTGGTTCATATAGTCAAACGACACCACCACCTCGCCATTGGCCGCAACCGCTGCCGCCGACAGGCCGGTACGCCCGCCCGACGGCACCAGCGCCACCTGGCGCTCGTTGGCCCAACGGACAATGGCCTGCACCTGCTCGATGGTCTTGGGAAACGCGATAGCCATGGGTGCCGGAGCGAAATGCTTGGTCCAATCCTTGCCGTAAGCCTCCAGGGAGTCGGCGTCGGTCAGCACTTTGCCGGGCTCAACCAGGGTCTTCAGCTCATCAATCAGGGCAGGATGGGTCATCGACAGAACTCTCGAACAATTCATGGTCATCCTGAGAACGCTTCACGTCGCAGGAATAGGTGTTTAGCGGGGCGCGTATGCTAGCATACCGCCCCCGCAGGACAGAGCCCAAGGGCGTTTCTGCGGTGACGGCTTTCCTGCCGTCCGGGTCAGCTTAAGTGATCCGACTCCCTGCCATTTTTCTCCGGGATACAGGTTTACGCAGATGAGCAAGACTTCTCTCGATAAGAGCAAGATCAAGTTCCTTCTTCTGGAAGGCGTCCACCCATCGGCTGTCGACGTTCTGAAAGCCGCCGGGTACACCAGCATTGAGTACATCACCAGTTCTCTGCCGGAAGCCCAGCTCAAGGAAAAGATCGCCGACGCGCACTTTATCGGCATTCGCTCACGCACTCAGCTGACCGAAGAAATCTTCGATCACGCCAAGAAGCTCGTGGCGGTCGGCTGCTTCTGCATCGGCACCAACCAGGTCGACCTCAACGCAGCGCGCGAGCGCGGTATCGCGGTGTTCAACGCACCGTATTCCAACACCCGCTCCGTGGCGGAGCTGGTGCTGGCCGAGGCCATCCTGCTGCTGCGCGGTATCCCTGAGAAGAACGCTTCCTGCCACCGTGGCGGCTGGATCAAGAGCGCGGCCAACTCCTTCGAAATCCGCGGCAAGAAGCTGGGTATCGTCGGTTACGGCTCGATCGGCACGCAGCTTTCGGTATTGGCCGAAGGCCTGGGCATGCAGGTGTTCTTCTACGACACCCTGACCAAGCTGCCATTGGGCAACGCCACGCAGGTGTCGAGCCTGACCGAACTGCTGGGCATGTCCGACATCGTGACCCTGCACGTACCGGAAACCGCTGAGACCCAGTGGATGATCGGTGAGAAGGAAATCCGCGCCATCAAGAAAGGCGGCATCCTGATCAACGCCGCGCGCGGTACCGTGGTCGAACTGGACGCCCTGGCCGATGCGATCAAGGACAAGCACCTGATCGGCGCCGCCATCGACGTATTCCCGGTTGAGCCGCGCTCCAATGATGACATTTTCGAAAGCCCGCTGCGTGGCCTGGACAATGTGATCCTGACTCCGCACATCGGCGGTTCCACCGCTGAAGCCCAGGCCAACATCGGTCTGGAAGTGGCCGAGAAGCTGGTCAAGTACAGCGACAACGGTACGTCGGTCTCGTCCGTCAACTTCCCGGAAGTGGCCCTGCCGGCTCACCCTGGCAAGCACCGCCTGCTGCACATCCACCAGAACATTCCGGGTGTGATGAGCGAGATCAACAAGGTCTTCGCGGAAAACGGCATCAACATTTCCGGTCAGTTCCTGCAGACCAACGAGAAGGTCGGCTACGTGGTAATCGACGTCGACGCCGAGTACTCGGACCTGGCGCAAGAGAAGCTGCAGCACATCAACGGCACGATTCGTAGCCGCGTGTTGTTCTAAGGCTTTAACCGCTGCACAAAAAATGGGAGACCCGCAGGGGTCTCCCATTTTTTTGTCCGCAGAACGCTTACTTGACGTTAACGGTGATGACTTTCGAGGAGACCGTTGGCTCGAACTGGCGATGCACGTTGTCGCCTGCCACCAGTTGCAAGGTGTGCTTGCCTGGGGTCAGGGTCAGCTCGGTTTCGGTTTGCGCCTTGCCGAAGTGGATCGAGGTCGCGGTGGCAGGGATCGCGTCGGCGGCCTTAAGCGCCGTCACATCCTGGTCAACCAGCAGGTGATGGTGGCCGGCGTTAGGCACTTGCTTGTCGATCGGCTCCAGGTCCAGGTTTTTCACGCCGAATTTGACGGTGAAGGTTTTGTCGACGGTCGCGCCATCCTTCGGCGAGACGATAAACACTTCGGCACCTTCAGGCGCCGGCGTGCGCGGCAGGTCGGCGGCGCTGGCCAACATCGAGGCACCCAGCAACAGGCTGGCAATCGTTGCACGGGACAAAAGGGCTTTCATTCGCTTCTCCACTTCTTTATGAAATCTGCAGGGTTGTGACAACTTCGCGACAAATTGCTGTCCAAGGCACTCAACACCATAGCAAAGCGATGCTGAACGGCGCCTCGCACATTCGAATTTTCTAGGAGTGACCATGCGCTTTTCGCCTGGCCTGTTACTGCTGCTTCCCCTTCTGAGCCCTTTGGCTCATGCCGAACTGATCGACGACGTCAATGATCGTGGTGAGCTGCGCATCGCCCTTGAAGCCAATAACCCGCCCTACAACTTCAAGGAAGGCGACAAGCCCACCGGTTTTGAAGTGGAGCTGGGTGAACTGCTGGCGAAGGAAATGGATGTGCGCGCCTCGTTCATCACCACCGATGACGCCGACATGCTACCCGGTGTAGCAACCGGCAAATACGACGTGGCCATCAACCATATCGCTAAGACTGCCGAGCTTGAGGATCAGTTCGATTTCAGTGAGGCCTATCACGAGAAGCCTGAACTGGCGATACCGTTCCAGAAGGGCAACCCGGCGTTCAAGACGAGTGTGGACGGGGCGTTGAAGCGGATGAAGGACGATGGCCGATTGAAGACGCTGTCGCAAAAATGGTTCGAGGCCGACGCCCCTACAGGCGCGTCAACGCCTGTGCCGCCTCCGGCAGCTCCAGCTCACTGAATACCTGCACGCCATGACGCTTGAGCAGCGCCGCCGTTACGCCCTCGCCACTGACCTTTACCCCGGCGAAGGTACCGTCATAGGTCAGCAGATTGCCGCACGACGGGCTATTGGCCTTGAGCACAGCAATGCGGATATCGTGCTGCTGCACCAGGGCCAGGGCCTGGCGCGCGCCGTCCATGAAGGCGGCGCTGAAGTCTTCGCCCTCGGCCGTCAGCACTTTGGCACGGCCCTCCCACACGTCGACGCCCTGACCACCGGGGATTTCGGCAGAAGGCCTGGGCGTCGGCAAACCGCCCGCCACTTCCGGGCAAATCGCAACCACCCGTCCCTCAGCCTGCCACGCGGCCAGTTGGTCGAACGGCCCGCTGGCGCTGCCGTCGTAGCGCACTTTGTGGCCCAGCAGGCAGCGGCTGATCAGTATCTTGTGCATGGTTAAAACGGCTCGTTGCCCCGCCGGCGAAACCAGCCGGTGAGGGACAGCCGTTCGCGCGAGGCAGGCATGACTTCGTGGGGCACTTCGCCCGACAGGAATACCACCAGGCTGCCGCCGGTGGGCACCACATCGTATTCGACGCCATTCTTGAGGTACATGCGCAACTGGCCGCCATGTTCGGGCAGCCAGGCGTCATTCAGGTAGATCACCGCCGAGACCATGCGCCGGTCATCATCGCGAAAACGGTCCAGATGCTTGAGGTAAAACGCCCCCGGCGGGTACATCGCGAAATGACTTTCGAAATCTTCCAGGCCGAGGAAGAGCCCCCGGTTCATCGCCAGGCGCAGGCTGTCCATCACCGCCATGTAGGCGTCGCAGACTGGCGCATCGCCCTCTTCCAACCATTGGATATGGTCGCCGCGAATGCCTTCGCGGATCTCCTGTGCCGGCCCGCGTCCTACCGCCGCGGGTGCTAATTCGCCCTCGGCCGCACGTTTACGGCACTCAGCCGCCAGTTCCAGGGTCAGAGCCTGGGGCAGGAAGCCATTCTGCTGCGACCAGCCTTTTTCGGCCAGGTCGTCGACAATGCGTTGCAGCAGGGGATGATCGAAGGGTATTTGCATGGCGCGCATAGTATCCATACGCCTGTGAATCCGACAGAGCCGCCGAGCGTCTGAACATAGATTAGTTCAAGTGACCGACAGGATTTCTCGACAAATCCTACGCCCGACACGGACAATAGTGGCCGACTGACAGGAGTCCATATGCGTCGTTTGTTTTTTTCCTTGCTGATGTTCTGCGTTTTGCCCGCCTGGGCAGACGGCCATGACCAGTTGTACAAGGTCGCCGGCTGGGCCGAACAACGTGCGCATTTCAATGATGCCCTCGCCGCCGCCCAGCAGCGCTACCGCAACAGCCTGCCGCCGGCGGTGTATCAGGCGCTGGTGGATAACAGCAACCAGCGCTTCGCCGCCCAGGCCATGGATCAGCGCGCCGAAGCGCAGTTGCGCAAGCACCTGGCGGACCCGGCGCCGGCGCTGGCGTTCTTTCAGTCACCCTTGGGGCGCAAGATCGTCGCTGCCGAGTTGCTGGCCACCCGCCGCGATCAGTTGGCTAAAAACGCCCAGGGCCTGCCGAAAATCCAGGCCGACGCCACCCGCAGCCTGATCATCGGCCACCTGGCCCAAGCCCTGCCCGCCCGCGAAGCCGGCGCGGAGGTCAGCCTGGCGATTGCCGGTGTGGCGGCCGACAGCCTCAGCCAGATGATCCCTGGCCTGCTGGGCGGCGGTCAGGCCCAAGGCATGCTGAATGGCCAGCGTGAGCGGCTGATGCAACAAATAGACAAAGACCTGAACAACACTCTGCTGTACGTCTATCGGGATTTATCCGACCCGGAGCTGGAAGAGTTCGCAACGTTTGCGGAGTCACCGGAAGGTAAGGCGTATTACCAGGCGGCGCTGGCGGCGATTCGCGCAGGTCTGGCAGTCGGCCAGAGCACCTCAAGCCTGGCGCAGTAGAAAACGTGGAGGGGCTTGCCCCCCTCCCGCATTGGCACCGTGTTATTTCAGATGGTCCGTCAAATACCGGAAGTACTCTTCGCGAATCTCAGGAATCTCATTCGCCAGATGATGCCGGCCACGCGGCAGCATCAGCACCTCGGGCCGGTCGAACTTGCCGCGCAGCACTTGCAGGTTGTGTTGCCAGTCCACCGTCATGTCTTCCTCACCCTGCACAATCACCGGCCGCCGCGTGCTGCGCGGGGCGGCTTCGATGCGCTTGATCCAGCGCGCCAGGGCGCCCACCCAGGCGGTTGGCAGTTGCCGTGGCTGCAGTGGATCGGCTTCCAGGAACGGCTTGAAGGCCGGGTCGTTGGAGTTGTCGCTGAACCGCCGCGCAATGCCTTTGACGAACGGCCGCAACAGGTAATAGCTGACCTGGGACCAGCCCCACGCCCGTGGACGCACCAGCGGTGACAACAGCAAGACCTTGCCCTGCGCCGGGCTGTCGGCGCCGTGATGCAGCAGATGGTCAACGACGATAGCGCCGCCGGTGCTTTGCCCGAACAGGTGCCATGGCGTGGGTAATTGCAGCGATTCGGCCTCGGTGAACAGTGCCTGGACCACATTCTGATACACCGCGAAATCACCGATGCTGGCACGCGCGCCGCTGGACAATCCATGCCCCGGCAGATCGCAGGCGATCACCACAAAACCCTGGTCCAGCGCCCAGCCCACCACGTTGCGGTACAGCCCCATGTGGTCGTAGAAGCCGTGGAACATGAACATCGTCGCCACCGGCACCGGCGGCCACCACACTTGCGCCACAACGTCGAATCCGTCCACCTCGAAGCGCCCCAGGCGACTTACCGCCGGCACTTTGCGCGCGGCCAGGTCCAGCCCGTAGAAGCGCTGGTACACCCGCGCCTCGGCGCTGAGCGGTTGCGCATCCGACAAGGGGCGCAAGCTGTCGCGCAGATGATCGGGGTCAAAGGTGACGGGCATAAAGGGTTCCAGACTCACACTATCGAGCAGCGATATTCATCTGTCAGGGCAAGCATGGCAAGCTACGCGACCTGCGAGGATAGATCCGAATGCGACAGCCCCACCGTACTACCTTGTTCGCCGCCCTGATCCTGCTCATTTGCACCGGCTTGCTGTGGGCGGCGTATGACTGGTTCCAGGGCCGCTACCTGCGCGCGTTCAGCGAGCACACCGCCGTATTTTCCGGCGATGCGCTGCAACTGCCCGCCGAACTCAGCGGCCCCGGCCCGATCCGTCTGGTGCATTTCTGGGACCCGGCCTGCCCGTGCAACGTGATCAACCAGCAGCACCTGGGGGAGCTGATCGAGGCCTATGCGCCCTTGGGCGTCGAGTTCTATGCCTTGCAAAAAGCCGGCAGCCACGGCCAATTGCCGGACAACCTGAGCCGGATGAAGATCCTCACCGCCCTGCCCGGTGCCGACCAGGTGCCGGCCAGCCCGGCCGTGGGCATTTGGGATCGAAGCGGCAAACTCGCGTATTTCGGACCGTACAGCGAAGGCCTGACGTGCAATGCCGGCAACAGTTTTATCGAGCCGATCCTGCAGGCCCTGGCAGCCGGGCGCGAGGTGAATGCCACGCACACCCTGGCGGTGGGCTGCTATTGTTCGTGGTCTACCGGTCCGTAGGCCATCACTCCCACTTTGGGTAAGGAATGTTCATGAAGCGCGTCCTGCAGACGCTGGCGGCTCTGGCGGTGCTGCTCGCCCTTGCCGTCGGTTGGTATGTCTACAGCAAACAGCCCACGCGCCAGGGCACGGTAGAGCTGGCCAACCTGCAAAGTTCGGTCACGGTGCGCTATGACGACCGCGGCGTGCCGCATACCCGAGCCGAGAACGAAACCGATCTGTATCGCGCCCTGGGCTATGTGCACGCCCAGGACCGGCTGTTCCAGATGGAGATCATGCGTCGCCTGGCCCGTGGCGAACTCGCCGAAGTGCTGGGCCCCAAGGTGGTCGACACCGACAAACTGTTCCGCAGCCTGCGCATCCGCGACCGCGCCGCGACGTATGTGACGCAGCTGGATCATGAATCGGCGCACTGGAAGGCGCTGCAAGCCTATCTGGATGGAATCAACCAGTATCAGGACAGCCACCCCAGCCCGATGGAGTTCGACGTGCTGGGCATTCCCAAGCGGCCCTTTACCGCCGAGGACACCATCAGCGTCGCCGGGTACATGGCCTACAGTTTTGCCGCCGCGTTTCGTACCGAGCCGTTGCTGACTTACATCCGCGACCAGTTGGGCAGCGACTACCTGAAAGTCTTCGACCTCGACTGGCAACCCAAGGGTGCCCTTAACCTGGCCGCCAGCGACTGGCAGGCCCTCGGCGCCCTCGCAGCCCTGAGCGACCAGGCTTTGGCGGACAACGGCCTGCCGCAGCTCGAAGGCAGCAACGCCTGGGCCATCAGCGGCAGCCGCACGCGCAGCGGCAAACCGTTGCTGGCGGGTGACCCGCATATTCGTTTTTCGGTGCCGTCGGTGTGGTATGAGGCGCAATTATCCGCGCCGGGTTTTGAGCTGTATGGCTATCACAACGCACTGGTGCCGATGGCGTTCCTCGGGCACAACCTGAATTTCGGTTGGAGCCTGACCATGTTCCAGAACGACGACCTCGACCTGATCGCCGAGAAGGTCAACCCGGATAATCCCAATCAGGTCTGGTACCAGGGCCAGTGGGTCGACATGACCCGCAGCGAGCAGCAGATCGCGGTAAAGGGCCAGGCGCCGGTCACCTTCACCCTGCGCCAGTCGCCCCATGGCCCGATCGTCAATGACGTGCTCGGCGAGGCGGGCGGCAAAACACCGATTGCGATGTGGTGGGCGTTTCTCGACACGCAGAACCCGATCCTTGAAGGCTTCTACCAGCTCAACCGCGCCGACACGTTGGCGAAGGCGCGCGCCGCCGCCGCCAAGGTCTCGGCACCCGGCTTGAATATCGTATGGGCCAATGCCAAGGGCGATATCGGCTGGTGGGCGGCGGCGCAGTTACCGATTCGCCCGGCAGGCGTGAACCCTGGGTTTATCCTCGACGGCAGCACCGCCCAGGCCGACAAACTGGGTTTCTACCCGTTCAATGCCAACCCTCAGGAAGAAAACCCGGCGCGCGGCTATGTGGTCTCGGCCAACGCCCAGCCGGCGTCGCCCACCGGCATGGAGATCCCCGGTTATTACAACCTGGCCGACCGTGGCCAGCAGCTGAACGCCCAGCTGAGCGACGCCCGCGTGAAGTGGGACGTGACCAACAGCCAGGCCTTGCAACTGGGCACCACCACCGCCTTCGGCCCGCGCCTGCTGGCACCGCTGCTGCCGGTATTGCGTGAAGTGGTCACGGACCCGGCGCAACTCAAGTTGGTGGGTCAACTGGCCAACTGGAAAGGCGACTACCCGCTGGATTCCATCAGCGCCACGCTGTTCAACCAGTTCCTGTTCAACCTCGCCGACGCCGCGTTCCACCCCAAGCTCGGCGATGCGATGTTCAAGACCCTGCTCGGCACCCGCATCATCGACGCGGCCCTGCCACGCCTGGCCGCCGATGCGGACTCACCTTGGTGGGACGGCCAGCGCGCCGCCGTCGTCAAACGTGCATGGGACAACAGCCTCGCCCACCTGCAGGCCACGTTCGGCGACGATCCGAGCCAATGGCAGTGGGGCAAGGCGCATACGCTGACCCATGGCCATCCGCTGGGCCAACAGAAGCCGTTGGACAGGCTGTTCAACGTCGGCCCATTCCCCGCTCCCGGCACCCACGAAGTGCCGAACAACCAATCCGCCGCCATCGGACCCGCGCCCTGGCCGGTCACGTATGGCCCGTCCACGCGCCGCCTGATCGACTTCGCCGACGTCGCCCACGCGCTGACCATCAACCCCGTGGGGCAAAGCGGCGTACCGTTCGACAAGCACTATGGCGACCAGGCCGAGACCTATATCGAAGGCGGTTACGAGCAGGCGCATTTGAGTGATGAGGAAGTCACGGCCAACACCCGTGGCACGCTGAAGCTGCTGCCCGCTCGATAACGGCCTGCAGCGCAAAAACCGTGGCAGGGGCTGGCCCGCTCACACAGTGTCGCTGCAGTGGCGCGTCTATACCGGCGCCGCAAAGTTGAGCCGGAACTGATGCGGCGTCACGCCCAACCGGCGGTTGAACACGCTGCGCATGTGCTGGGCATCGCGAAAGCCGCATCGATAAGCCACGGTCTTGAGCGGCGCGCGGGTGCTTTCGAGCATCACTCGCGCCGCGTCCACCCGTGCCCTTTCGACGAATTCCGCCGGCGTGATGCGGGCCTCACGGGCAAACACCCGGGAGAAATTGCGCGCACTCATATTGGCCGCCTTGGCCAGGTCGGCGATGGTCAGGTCGCCGGTCAGGTTCGCCAATACATACAGTTGCACCTGCGCCACCGCCGACGTGGGTTCGGCGTGGGGCGCAAGGAACGGGCTGAATTGCGACTGCCCGCCGGAGCGCTGGGTGAACACCACCAAGCGCTTGGCCACGCTCAACGCGACTTCCGGGCCGTGATCCTGGGCCAGCAGGTACAGCGACAAGTCGATGCCTGCCGTGACGCCCGCCGAGGTATAGAGATTGCCGTCCTGTACGTAGAGGCGGTCAACCTCGACCTGGGCCGACGGGCACAGACGCGCCAGGTCGGCAGCATCGTTCCAGTGGGTAGTGACGGTTTTGCCCTCCAGCAATCCAGCGCGCGCCAGCATAAAGGCGCCGTTGCAGACAGAACCGAAGCGTTGCGCCCTGGCGGTTGCACCCCGTAGCCAGTCATCGAACGCCGAGCCGAAATCTTCGAACGGCAGTTGCGGGCCTCCAGCGACCAGCAGCAGATCATAGTCCTGCAGGGCCTCGCTGTAATGCCGGTGGGCCTGCAATGCCAAGCCGTTGGAGGCGACCATGGTGCCGTGGTCCAGCCCGATGACCTCTATCCGGTAATGATCCTGGGGCGGCAGAAAGCGGTTGGCTTCGCAGAACACATCCATGGGGCCGGTCACATCCAGTGACTGGACGCCGGGGAAAATCAGGATCGCGACGGTCTTGTGCATGGGTAAACCTTATAGCTGGGGCTGGCGCAAAACCCTGTGGGGCTGACTTGCCTGCGATACAGACGACCAGGCCCATCAGGTATACCGAGGTGATGCTATCGCGGGCAAGCCAGCGCCCCCATTGACGGCGTATACCCTTGGCACGAAGTGACGGCACTTTGGCCGGGATCGCATCCCCGTCGCCATGGTCGCTTCGCGGGTGCGCGACCAGACTGTGGGCTTTCCACAGGAGAGCTACCATGACCACTACCATTGCCGGCATCAAAATCCCGAACAGCGCGCTGGCCAAGGCCACCACCGAATATATCCGCGACGTCGAATCCGACCTGCTCTATCACCACTCCCGTCGGGTCTTTCTGTTCGGCGCACTGAGCGGTGAACGCAAGCAACTGGCCTACAACCCCGAGCTGCTCTACGTCGGCGCCATGTTTCATGACCTGGGCCTGGTGGCAGGTCATCGCAGCGACAACGAGCGTTTCGAAGTGGACGGCGCCAACGCTGCCGCCGCCTTCCTGAAGCCGTATGGGCTGAGCGATGACGATATCGAACAGGTATGGCTGTCCATCGCCCTGCACACCACGCCCGGCATACCGCAACATTTGCGTCCGACCGTGGCGTTGGTGACCGCCGGCGTCGAAATGGACGTGCTGGGCATGGACTACGCCGCGTTCAGCAGCGTGCAGCGCGAAGCCGTGGTGCATGCGCATCCACGCGGTGAAGGATTCAAGGAGTGCATCATCTGCGCCTTTGCCGACGGCTTGCGCCATCGCCCGCAGACCACGTTTGGCAACGTGAAGACGGATGTACTGGTGGATCAGGAGCCAGGGTTCAAGCCGATGAACTTTGTCGAGGTGATTCGCAAGTCGCCTTGGACTGCATAGCCAATCTGGAATGCGGTCAAGACTGTGGGAGGGGGCTTGCCCCCGATGGCTGCGTGCCAGTCACTGCATCTGTTGACTGACCCACCGCCATCGGGAGCAAGCCCCCTCACACATTTAGACCGGCGCCGGAGCGCGGCGCTTGTCCGGTTGCTGCCAGCCATCGGCGGCGGCTTCTTCGATGGCTTGCTGAATGGCTTTCTTGCGCATCTCTTCGGCACGGCGGCTGAAGAACCACACCAGGAAGGTCACCAGCGACACCGCCAGCAGAATCAGGCTGGCCACCGCGTTGATCTCGGGTTTAACCCCCAGGCGCACGGCCGAGAACACTTCCATCGGCAAGGTGGTCGAGCCCGGGCCCGACACGAAGCTGGCCAAAACCAGGTCGTCCAGGGACAACGCAAACGACATCATGCCGCCCGCCGCCAATGACGGCGCAATCATCGGGATGGTGATCAGGAAGAACACTTTCCACGGCCGCGCGCCCAGGTCCATCGCCGCCTCTTCGATCGACAGGTCCAGCTCACGCAAACGCGCCGACACCACCACCGCCACATACGCAGCACAGAACGTGGTGTGAGCGATCCAGATGGTGACGATGCCACGCTCCTGAGGCCAGCCGATCATCTGGGCCATGGCCACGAACAGCAGCAACAGCGACAGACCGGTGATCACTTCCGGCATCACCAACGGCGCGGTCACCAGGCCGCCGAACAGCGTGCGGCCTTTGAACTGGCTGATACGCGTCAGCACAAACGCCGCCAACGTACCCAGCGCCACCGCGGCCACCGCCGTGTAGCAGGCGATTTCCAGGGAGCGCGCCACCGAGCCCATCAACTGGGTGTTGTCCAGCAGGCCCACATACCACTTGATCGACCAACCGCCCCACACCGTCACCAGCTTGGATTCGTTGAACGAGTAGATCACCAGAATCAGCATCGGCAGGTAGATGAACAGCAACCCCGCCACCAGCATGAAGCTTGAGAAACTGAAGCGCTTCATATCTTGCCCTCCATCTCTTTGGCTTGGCTGCGGTTGAACAGGATGATCGGCACGATCAGGATCGCCAGCATCACCACCGCCAGTGCAGAAGCCACAGGCCAGTCACGGTTATTGAAGAATTCCTGCCACAGCACTTTACCGATCATCAGGGTTTCCGGGCCGCCCAGCAGTTCCGGGATCACGAACTCGCCCACCACCGGGATGAACACCAGCATGCAGCCGGCGATAATGCCGTTCTTGGACAGCGGCACGGTGATCTTCCAGAAACTGTTGAAGGTGCTCGACCCGAGGTCCGACGCGGCTTCCAGCAGGCTCTGGTCGTGCTTCACCAGGTTGGCATACAGCGGCAGGATCATGAACGGCAGGTAGGAATAAACCACGCCGATATACACCGCAATGTTGGTGTTGAGGATCTGCAGCGGCTCGTTGATCAACCCCATGGACATCAGGAAGCCATTGAGCAGACCGTTATTGCTGAGGATGCCCATCCAGGCATAGACGCGGATCAGGATCGCCGTCCAGGTCGGCATCATGATCAGCAGGACCAGCACGGTCTGCATTTCTTTGCGCGCGGTGGCAATGGCATAGGCCATCGGGTAGCCGATCAGCAGGCACAGCAGGGTGCTGAAGAACGCCATTTTCAGCGAGCCCAGGTATGCCGAGATGTACAACTCATCGCCTGCCAGCAGGCTGTAGTTGGCCAGGTTGAGCACCACCTGCAGCTTCTGCTCAACGTAGGTATAGATCTCGGTGTACGGCGGGATCGCGACATCGGCTTCGGCAAAGCTGATTTTCAGGACGATAAAAAAAGGCAGGGCGAAGAACAGGAACAGCCACAGGAACGGAATCCCGATGACCACCTGCTTGCCGCTGGGGACGATGCGGTGCAAGCGCCGCTTGAACTTCTTCATGTTCATGAGCGCAGTACCACGCCGCTGTCGTCTTCCCACCACACGTAGACCTGGTCACCCCAGGTCGGACGCTGGCCACGGCGCTCGGCGTTGGCCACGAACGATTGCACCAGCTTGCCGCTGGGCAGCTCGACGTAGAACACCGAGTGGCCGCCCAGGTAGGCGATGTCGTGCACCTTGCCGCTGGACCAGTTGTGTTCGCAGGTCGGCATCTGGGTAGTGACCAGCAGTTTTTCCGGGCGGATGGCATACGTCACCGACTTGTCTTCCACCGCCGTGGCGATGCCGTAGCCTACGTAGATATCGCGGTCCAGGTCGGCGCACTTGAGTACGGCGTGACCCTCGGCATCATCCACGACCTGGGTGTCGAAGATGTTGACGCTGCCGATGAACTCGCACACCAGGCGGCTGGTAGGCGTTTCGTAGATGTCGATCGGGCTGCCGATCTGCGCGATCCAGCCCAGGTGCATGATCGCGATGCGCTCGGCCATGGTCATGGCCTCTTCTTGGTCGTGGGTCACCATCACACAGGTCACGCCGACGCGCTCGATGATTTCCACCAGTTCCAGCTGCATCTGCGAACGCAGTTTCTTATCGAGGGCGCCCATCGGCTCGTCGAGCAGCAGCAGTTTCGGGCGTTTGGCCAGGGAGCGGGCCAGGGCCACGCGTTGGCGCTGACCACCGGACAATTGGTGCGGCTTACGCTTGGCGTACTGGCTCATCTGCACGAGCTTGAGCATCTCGGCCACGCGGGCGTCGACCTCGGCCTTGGGGATCTTGTCCTGCTGCAGGCCGAACGCAATGTTCTGCGCCACGGTCATGTGCGGGAACAAGGCGTAGGACTGGAACATCATGTTGATCGGCCGCTCGTAGGGCGGCATGTCGGTGATGTCCACACCGTCGAGGTAAATGCGGCCCTCGGTCGGACGCTCGAAACCTGCGAGCATTCTCAGCAAGGTGGACTTGCCCGAACCCGAACCGCCGAGCAAGGCGAAGATCTCGCCTTTCTTGATTTCCAGGGACACATCGTCCACGGCAATCGTCTCGTCGAACTTCTTCGTGACCCGGTCGATTTTGACCAGCACCTTCTTCGGTGTCTGGTCGCCCTCGAGGGCTTTCTTGTAGGCGCCGGAGGCAACTGCCATTTACGAAACTCCCAAAAAAACAGAGTGCGGTTCGCCCGAGGCGGGCGAACCCAGGATAGTTTGAGCCTTACTTGCCCGTCTTGATCTTGGTCCAGCTACGGGTCATTAAACGTTGCACCTTCGGGGGTAGCTCGAAGTTGACGAACGTGCGGTCAAGAACCGCCTGCGGTGGGTAAACCGCTTCGTCAGTGCGTATCGATTGCTCCATCAGTTTGTCCGCCCCTGGGTTAGGGTTGGCGTAACCGACGACGTCGCTGACCTGGGCGATGACCTCAGGCTGCAGCAAATAGTTGATGAAGGCGTGGGCTTCCTTGACGTTGGTGGCATCCTTGGGGATGGCCAGTACGTCGAACCACAGGTTGCCGCCCTCTTTGGGAATCACGTAAGCGATGTTCACGCCTTTGCCGGCATCGCTGGCACGCGCCTTGGCCTGGAACACATCGCCGGAGAACCCGGCAGCCACGCAGATATTGCCGTTGGCCAGGTCCGAGATGTATTTGGACGAATGGAAATAGGTCACGTAGGGCCGCACTTTCAGCAGCTTTTCCTCGGCCTTCTTGTAATCCTCGGGGTTGGTGCTGTTAGGGTTCAGCCCCATATAGTTGAGCACCGCCGGCAGCATTTCGTCCGCCGAATCCATGAACGACACGCCACAGGTGGCGAGTTTTTTCATGTTTTCCGGTTCAAACAGCACGGCCCAGGAGTCGATATGGTCGACGCCCAGCACTTCTTTGACTTTGTCGACGTTGTAACCGATGCCATTGGTGCCCCACAGGTACGGTACGGCGTACTGGTTGCCGGGGTCGTTCTTTTCCAGGCGCTTGAGCAGTGCCGGGTCGAGGTTGGCGTAATGGGTCAACAGTGACTTGTCGAGCTTCTGGAACGCCCCGGCCTTGATCTGCTTGCCGAGGAAGTGGTTGGACGGCACCACCACGTCGTAACCGGTATGACCGGCCAGCAACTTGCCTTCCAGGGTTTCATTGGAATCGAACACGTCATACACAGGCTTGATGCCGCTGGCTTTTTCGAAATTGACCAGGGTGTCGGTGCCGATGTAATCCGACCAGTTATAAATATGCACGGTCGGTGCAGCCTGCACGCTGACACTCAGCGTGATGCCTGCAGCCGCCAGCATGGCTTTGCTGAATAAAGAAATTGGCAAGTGGAGGTCCTCTTAAATAGTTGGGCCCAAAGTTGTTGCCCGGCAACAAAACCGGCGCGCAACTTACCCTCGATAAACCGATCCGGCAAAACTTTCTGTCATTTAATTAATGTGCGGGAGGGGACCAGCCCCCTCCCACAGGTTTTAAGGCTTACTTGCCCGACTTGATCTTGGTCCAGCTGCGGGTCATTTCACGCTGGGTCGCGGCCGGCAGGTCGGCAATGGCATAGAGCTTGGCCTGCACATCCGCCGATGGGTAGATGCCCGGGTCGCTGGTAATGTCCTTGTCGACCAGTGCGGTCGCCTTCTCGTTACCATTGGGGAAACGCACGCTGTTGGTGATAGCCGCCATGACATCCGGCTTGAGCAGGTAGTTCATGAACTTGTAGGCCGCGTCGACGTTTTCGGCGTCTTTAGGGATGGCGACCATGTCATAGAAACTGCCGGCGCCTTCCTTAGGAATGTCGTACGCCACCTTGACCTTGCCACCGGCTTCAGCCGCGCGGGACTTGGCCTGCTGGATGTCACCCGAGTAACCGACGGCCACGCAGATGTTGCCGTTGGCCAGGTCGGAGATGTACTTGGAGGAGTGGAAGTAGCCGATCGAAGGACGGATCTTCAGGAACAGCTCTTCGGCTTTCTTCAGGTCGTCTTTTTTCTGGGTGTCCGTCGGCAGGCCCAGGTAATGCAGTGCGACCGGCAGCATTTCGGTTGGCGAATCGAGGAAGCTCACGCCGCAGCTTTTGAGCTTGGCGATGTTTTCAGGCTTGAGCAGCGTGTCCCACGAGTCGATCTTGTCCACGCCCAGCGCAGCCTTGACCTTCTCCGGGTTGTAGCCGATGCCGATCGAGCCCCACATGTAAGGGAAGGCGTGCTTGTTGTCCGGGTCACTGACCGACACGGCCTTGAGCAGGGACTTGTTCAGGTTGTCGTAGTTGGACAGCTTGGACTTGTCCAGCTCCTGATAAACGCCGGCCTTGATCTGCTTGGCCAGGAAGTTGTTCGACGGTACGACGATGTCATACCCGGACTTGCCGGCCAGCAACTTGGCCTCCAGGGTTTCGTTGCTGTCGAACACGTCGTACACCACTTTGATGCCCGACTCTTTTTCGAAGTTGGCGATGGTGTCCGGTGCGATGTAATCGGACCAGTTGTAGACGTGCAGCACTTTATCGTCCGCCTGTGCCGCGCCCGCCATCGCGCCCATCAGGGACAAGGCGAGGAGGGTCTTGCCCGCGTTCTTCAAACCTAATGCCTTCATTTGGTAATGCTCCAATTTTTCTTTTTTGGGCCACACGCTATGTATGTTCCGCAGCCCAGCCAAAGGGCAACACAACAGGGCGACAGTCTGGCAAGTTCAGGGGCCGGCTTTCAACCAAAGCCCCTACATTTATAACCGCTCGGTGCACTGCGCACTGAGCCTAGCATTTAGCCCTGCAATGCCGCCAAAGTCAGGTCCAGGCACTGGCGAGCCTTGGTGACCAGTTCGTCGATTTCCGCCTTGCTGATCACCAGTGGCGGCGAAATGATCATGGTGTCGCCCACGGCGCGCATGATCAGGCCATTTTCGAAGCAGAACGTGCGGCAGATCATGCCTGCACCCCTGCCCTCGTAACGCTTGCGCGTGGCCTTGTCCTGCACCAGTTCAATCGCACCGAGCATGCCGACGCCACGCACTTCACCCACCAGAGGGTGATCCGCCAGCTCCCTCAGACGTTTCTGCAAATAGGGTGCCGTTTCGTCATGCACACGTTTAACAATCTGTTCATCGCGCATGATGCGGATGTTTTCCAACGCCACCGCCGCCGCCACCGGGTGACCGGAGTAGGTGAAGCCATGGTTGAAATCGCCGCCTTCGTTGAGCACGGCCACCACGTCATCGCGCACGATCAGGCCACCCATGGGGATGTACCCCGAGGTCAGGCCCTTGGCGATGGTCATCATGTGCGGCTTGAGGCCATAGAAATCGCTACCGAACCACTCGCCGGTACGTCCGAAGCCGCAGATCACTTCGTCGGCGATAAACAGAATGTCGTACTTGGCCAGAATCTCTTTGATGCGCGGCCAGTAGGTCTCGGGCGGCACGATCACACCGCCGGCGCCCTGGATCGGTTCGGCAATAAACGCACCGACGTTATCCACGCCCACTTCCAGGATCTTTTCTTCAAGCTGGTTGGCGGCCCACACACCGAACTCTTCGGGGCTCATGTCGCCGCCTTCGCCGAACCAGTACGGCTGGGCGATATGGACAATGCCCGGGATCGGCAAGTCGCCCTGCTCGTGCATATAGGTCATGCCGCCCAGGCTGGCGCCGGCCACAGTGGACCCGTGGTAGCCATTTTTGCGGCTGATGATGGTTTTCTTGTTCGGCTGGCCCTTGATCGCCCAGTAGTGGCGGACCATGCGCAACATGGTGTCGTTGCCTTCGGAGCCGGAACCGGTGAAGAACACGTGGTTCATTCCGGCCGGCGCGATGTCGGAAATGGCTTTGGCCAGTTCCAGCACCGGCGGGTGAGCGGTCTGGAAGAACAGGTTGTAGTACGGCAGCTCTTTCATCTGTTTGGCGGCGGCGTCGGCCAGTTCATCGCGACCGTAACCGATCGCCACGCACCACAGGCCGGCCATGCCGTCGAGGATCTTGTTGCCTTCGCTGTCCCACAGGTACACGCCGTGGGCTTTGGTGATGATGCGCGGGCCTTTCTCTTTCAATTGCTTGAAGTCGCTGAACGGCGCCAGGTGGTGATCACTGCTCAAGGCTTGCCATTCAAGGGTTTGCGGGTTGTTACTGGACATACCGATCTCCTAGACTTTTCAGTGAAGGG